>JBCBUL010000027.1:0-42570 GCA_039818165.1 Pseudomonadota bacterium
GCATTCTGGATCGCGTCCCGGGCCTTGTTGCGGCAACCGAACCTATCCGATGATGCCCGTACCCTACTCAAGGAGCATGTGATGGGCGCCCACAAACGCTGGGCTTGGGCCCGGCTTATCGAAGCCAAGCGCAATCGCGACCTGTTGAATGCCGCAGCCACCTTTGTCGCGCCACCGCCGGTGATTGCCGATCTGGTGGGCAAAGTCGGCACGCATTTCGGAGGTCCTCGCGAAGGCCGGGGTGGCAAACGCCGCGAGGTGGCCTGATCATGCGACAGGGGCACAGGGTCGCGGGTGTGGTCAATGGCGCCTTGGATGGTTACGTCTTTGCAATGGGACACGCGAAACCGTGCAGAGGAAAGGCGCTGTGGTGATCAAGTCGGCGTATTTTCGAATGAGGCGATGGGGTGAGGCCGGCTGGCATGAAGCCAAGACGCGCTATTACGCTGGCTTTGATCGTGTGCGGGAGTTTCTGGTTGAGCTTGATGCCCAGACGCGGCCCGAACGGGTGCGCAACCGGCCGCCCGTTCGCTCGCAAGGTGGGCAACGCAAAGCACCCGTTGTTCGGGCGCCGCGGGAGTCCCACGTGCCCCAGGATACGCGCGTCTACGCCATCGGTGACATCCACGGGCGGGCAGATCTGTTATTCAAACTGATGGACCTCATCCACGAGGATGTCGAAAACAGCGAGGAGTCCCGCATCGTTCTGATTTTCCTCGGTGATTATGTCGACCGCGGATTCCAATCCAAGGAGGTGATCGACTACCTTCTGAGCGATGCGATGGACCAGTACGAGACGTATTTTCTCAAGGGAAATCACGAAGCGGCCTTTGAGACGTTCCTGTCTGACAGCGCATTCGGGCCACAATGGGCGCGATTTGGCGGCGCAGAGACGCTCATGTCCTATGGAATCCAGCCGCCACGCGCGAAAACCCAAACGAATGAGTGGGAAGCGGTTTGTCGCCAACTCAATGATGTTTTGCCCAACCAGCACCGCTCCTTTCTCAGCTCATTGAGCCTCTACGCCACGTTGGGGGACTATGTATTCGTCCATGCGGGGCTGCGGCCTGGCCAGGCGTTGGAGAACCAGACCGAAAAAGACATTCTGTGGATCCGCGAGGAGTTCCTCAAGGATGAAGGCGTTTTCGATCGGGTCGTTGTCCACGGCCACACGCCGATTTCCGCGCCGCACCACGACTTCCGGCGCATTGGTGTCGACACCGGCGCTTATCTGACCGGTAAACTCTCTGCGGCTTGCCTCGTTGGCAATCGCGTTTCATTCCTATCGACTTAAGCACTCAAAGGGGCTTCGATCATGACCAATTTCACCACCCTGTTGGGGCGCTTCGTATTCGCGCTCTTC
Organism: Pseudomonadota bacterium; assembly: GCA_039818165.1. Taxonomy (GTDB): domain Bacteria; phylum Pseudomonadota; class Alphaproteobacteria; order Caulobacterales; family Hyphomonadaceae; genus UBA5336. Next base: position 1,364 of record JBCBUL010000027.1, read on the forward strand.
GGCCTTGTGGCGCTGGCGGCCTGTCAGTCAGGCGCCGTACCGGCTGGCCCGACTGTGACACCCGATGACACAGCGGCGGTCCAGCAAACGGTTGAAGCCTACCGCCTTGGCAACGGCGATGATCTGCGGGTGACCGTGTTCGGCGAGCCTGAACTCTCCGGCGATTTCCAAGTCGATGGCACAGGCGCGATCTCCATGCCCTTGATCGGCAGCGTTCAGGTGGCGGGCATGACCCTGCCGGAGTTTCAGAACACGGTCGAAACACGCCTGCGCGGCGGGTTCTTGGTGAACCCGCAGGTCAGCGCTGAAGTGACGAACTATCGGCCGTTCTACATCCTTGGCGAAGTGAACCGTCCCGACCAGTATCAGTACTCCTCCGGCCTCACAGTGATGAATGCCGTTGCAGCTGCTGGCGGGTTTACCTACCGGGCCAATCGGCGCGACGTTTTCATTCGCAGCGCGGGCGAGAACACCGAGCGCAAAGTCACGCTGACAACGACCACGCAAGTGCGTCCGGGCGACACAATCCGGATTGGCGAGCGCATTTTCTAGATCCTCGAAAAGCATCGTGAAAGCCCCCGTCAGGCGAGTGCCTGGCGGGGGTTTCTCGTTTCAAAAGGTAAACAGAATGGTGAGGAATATTTCCCCAATTAGGCGAGTCATTCTCCAATTAGTTACCTTTGTAAGGGAAAACTGCGGCACTTGTCCATCTATGTTAAAATTTTCCGAGTAAAGAGCGTTTCTTGTTTCGGATTTGCTTGACTCTTTCTTTGGTGAAAGGCCTTTGAAGACAGGGATGGACGGCACGCTCCGGGTGGCACGCGTCTTGAACGCGCTCCCGGTCATCTGCAGCTGTCGGGCATGCCATGTGCGCCGCGACAACCTTACGAGGGGATCGAGACATGACATCGACCAAACTCATCGCACTAGTCGGCGGCGCTGTGGCAGCAACCGCTTTTGCCAGCGCCCAGGCCCAGGCCCGGGACAATCAGAGCCAGTTTTTCCAGCGCGACCGCTATGAGGCCGTCCAGGACCGCTACCAGGAAGCGTTCGACCCGGAGCCAGTTCGCCTCGGCAGCCTGGTGGTGAATTCCGAGCTCGCGCTGGGCTCGGAATACAATGACAACGTCTTCGCGGCTGACTCTGATGCGACCGTGGACGAAGAAACCGACATCATTGTTCGCATTGCCCCAACCGTCGATGTGCGTTCCGATTTGGCACGCCACGCCTTTGGTGCTCGTGTCCAGGTGGATCATCGCGAATACACAGATCTCGATTCAGAAAGCGCAACCAATTTGCGCGGTGAGCTTCGTGGTCGCCTCGACGTGACCCGGGAATTTGACGTTGAAGGCACCGTGTTTGCCAGTGACGAGGTTGAAGGCCGCCGTGACGCAAACAACCAGGCTGTCTTCGCCGAGCCCGTGAGCTTCCAGACCACCGGTGCGCGCGCTGTCGCTCGCTACACTCGAGACCGGGTCCGGCTGCGGGCGATCTACCAGACCTCGCAGTTCGAGTACGACAACGTGCCCCTGATCGCGGGTGGCGAATTCGATCTGTCCGAGCGGGACTACGACGCCCAATTCCTGCGCACCCGCGCCGCCTATGCCGTCTCTCCAGACGTTGCCGTCTTTCTGCAAGGTGAGTTGAACCAGCGCGACTATGACCAAACCGTCCTGATCGACGGCACCCAGGAGAGCCGGGACTCTGAAGGCTTCGCGGCCCAGGTTGGTGTGAACTTCGAACTCCCCGTGCTCATTCGCGGTGACATTGCGGTTGGTGTCCTCGAAGACGACGTCGACTCCGACGCCATTGCCGATGTCGACGGCTTGTCTCTTGATGCAAACGTCCAGTGGTTCCCAACGCGCCTGACCACGGTCACCTTTGACGCGTCTCGCCGTGTCACGGACTCAGGTCTCGTTGGTGTGGGTTCGGCGACTGCCCAGGACTTCGGCGTTCGCGTCGACCACGAGCTCTATCGCAACATCCTTCTCTTCGGCGAGGCCGGACTTGGAAATCGCGACTTCAGCAGCGACCGCGAAGACGATCTCTTCGATGCCCGCCTTGGCGCAACCTACAAGCTGAACAAGCGCTTCCACCTGGACGGTTATGTCCAGCGCTTCAGCCGCGACAGTAACTTCACCGGCAATGATTTCGACCAAAACCTGGTCGGCATTGCCCTTCGTATCTTCCCGTAACCCCCTAGTCCGCGTGACTTCCCAGGGAGTATAAGAACGTGAACAAACAGACGCGTTTCGCCATGCCGCGCTCCATGCCTCTCATGGGGCGCAACGCAGCGATGCTCCCTGGCCAGGACAATCTGCTCGACGTGAAGGCGATCTTCACGGCGATCCGGAAACGGTTCTGGTTGGCCCTTCTGACCTTCCTGATCGTGTTTTCTGGTATGGTGATCTACACCTTCCAGCAAACGCCGATTTACCAGACACAGACCCGCCTGATGCTTGATACCCGCCAGGGTGACGGCATTGACCTGGGCAGCATGTTCTCGGGCCTCGCGCCGAACACCGCGATCATCGACACCGAGTTGGAAGTGATCCAGTCGGAGTCCATGCTCTCCAAAGTGGTCGATAAGCTGAACCTCACCCAATATGAGGAGTTCAACTACACCATGCAGGAGCCGTCCGCTTTGCGGAAGGTGGTCAATGGTGCGAAGACTACAGTGCTTGGTGCAATTGGAATGGGCGATGATGGGGCCGATCAGGGCCCGGTCATGACGCCAGAGCAGGAACAGGCCGCCATCCACCGATATGCCACCCGAATGCTCCAATATGCGATCTCGGTAAATCGCCTTGGGCCGACCTACATCGTCGACATCCGCGCGTACTCGAAAAATCCGCAATTGGCATCCCAGATCGCCAATGGTGTGGCCGAGCAATACATTGTGGAGCAGCTCGAAGCGAAGCTCGAATCGGCCCGCGTGCAGACCGACTGGCTCAGCGAAAGTCTGGACGACTTGCGTGAGGAAGTGAACGCCAAGGAGAGCGCGGTGGCCCAATTTGAGGCTGAACGCGATATTCTCTCCGCACAGGGCTCCACGCTCACCGAACAACAGATTGCCAACCTTCAGGCGCGCCAGCTCGATCAGCAGAGTGTTCTGAGGGAGGCCGAAGCCCGGTTGAGCAATGTCCGCACGCGTCTCGATTCAGGACAAGGCGCTGAAGCAATTGCCGAAGTGCTTGGCTCCGCGGAGATCGGCAACCTTCGCAACCAGCAGGCTGAAATCCAGCGCCGCGTGGCAGACCTCGCCACCCGCTACGGCCCGATGCACCCTGAGCGCGTCGCGGTAAACAATGAGCTTGCCGACGTGCGGGCTCAGATCGACGCTGCGGTTAACCGGGTTGTGTCGAACCTCGAAAGCGAAGTCGCCATTGCCCGCTCGAACCTCCAAACCACGAGTGGTCAGCTCGGTCAGATGCGCAACACGCTGGCGCGCAACAACACCGACAGTGTGCGCCTGCGCGAGCTCGAGCGCGAAGCCGACGCCAGCCGCACACTCTACGAGGACTTCCTGGAACGGTTCAAACTGAACACCGAGGCCAGCGACCTGGCCCAGGCTGATGCGCGTGTCCTGAACCAGGCCCGCACGCCGCGCGAGCCATCCTCACCAAAGATCACGATCAACCTTGTCCTTGGTTTCCTGTTTGGCGGCGTGGCCGCGGGCGGCATGATCCTGCTCGGAGAGTTGCGTGAAAACCACTTCTCCACGGGCGATGAGTTGGAGCGCGCCTTCGGTGTGCCGGCGATCGGATCGGTGCCCCTTCTCATGGGGCGTGGTAAGAAAAACCCGGGCGACTACGCCATTGAGAACCCGCTTTCAGCATACTCCGAGAGTATCCGGAACATCAGGGCGTCCATCGTCTTTGCGGATCTCGACAATCCCGCCAAGACCGTTGCGATCTGTTCGTCCCTGCCCAATGAGGGCAAGACAATGACCACCTACAGCCTCGGTCGCTTGTCTGCGCTATCGGGATCGAAAACACTGATCATCGATGGTGACTTCCGCAGACGCCAATTGACGGAAGCTGCTCAACTCGAGCCAGAAGCCGGCCTGATTGAACATTTGTTCGGCGAAGTCGCGCTGGACGATGCGATGCATGTGGACGAGGCGACCGGGATGCACATCCTGCCGCTCACCTCCACGCGCAATACGCCGCGCGATGTGTTTGGTTCGCGCGCTTTCGATGCCCTGCTGCAGCGCCTTGAGACCGTCTACGACCTGATCGTGATCGACACCGGCCCGATCCTGCTGATGGCGGAATCCCGTGTGATCGTCTCCAAGGTCGACCAGGTGATCGTTGTCGCCAAATGGCGCTCCACGTCGCGCCAGGCGCTGCAACAGACTCTCAGTGTCCTTGAGCAGTTCAATGCTTCCATCGCGGGCGTTGCTTTGACCTTCGTGGATCTGCGCAAGAAGCGTTTCCTCGGCACGAGTTCGGCCAGCTACAAAGCCTACAGCAAGTATTACGCGGAAGGGTCCGGCTAGCCTGGACCCGGGGCCCCATAAGGAGACCGCTGTGATGTCAAAACCGATGACCCTTCTGATCGCACTGGCCCTCCTTGGCGGCGGTGCCTGCAGCTCGGCGGCCGATGATGCCCGCCGCGATGCCCAGCATCAGGCCCGCGCGATCGACTCACAGTCGGCTGTTCCCGGCGGAGTGATTTCCGACGGTTCAGCGGTCCAGCGCGACTACAATGTCGAAAGCGCCTTCAAAAAGGTCTTCAGCGACGGCCATGACGACAAGTGGTTCAAGGCAGACTTCGTTTACCGCAACAATGTCCAGCGCACCGGCTGGGAAGCCGATCACGTCGTCTTCAATGATGATGGTTTCGAACTCTTGATGTTGCGTGAGCGCAAGGAAAGCCAGCCCAATACGGGCGCAGAATACCAGCGCATGGGCCGCTATCACTATGGTCGCTATGAAGTGGTGATGCGCGCGGCGCCGGGCTCGGGACTTGTGTCCTCATTCTTTACCCATACCGGCCCGTCCCAGGGCGGCGACCCCCATGACGAGATCGATATCGAGTTTCTGGGCCACCGCACCGAAGAGCTGCACATCAACTATTTCACCGCCGGGCGTATGGCAGGCTCAGTCTACGTGAAGCTTCCCTACGACGCCGCTGAGCAATTCCAGCTCTATGCCTTTGAATGGGACCCCGACGAGATCCGCTGGTATGTTGGTGATCAGTTGGTGTTCACCGGCACGCCGGACCTGCACCCCATCCCCCAGACCCCTGGTCGAGTGATCATGAATCTCTGGACGGGCTCCGAAAACCAATATGCCTGGCATGGTCGCCCGACCTTTGAGAGCGGCTCCACAGCAGGTTATCGCTGCGTCTCATACGTGCCGACGGGCGAAGAGCATGCCCAGTGCAGCGACAGCTTCAGCTTTGATCTGCCCCCTGTCGAACTGGACGACTAGGAGACGGGCGTGGCGGATGATGGCGCAACCTTCAACGGACCGATTGGGGGCTGGCAGGTCCAGACGCCGTCAGCGCGCCCAATGACCGAGTCCCTGACTGCGCCGCGGATTGCCTATCTCGGCCATGATGCAAGTGACGCCGCTGTGCGACGTCGGATGCGCGCCCTTCTGGACGATGGTCTGTCCGTTACAGGTTTCATGCCCCACCGGCGCGCGCCGAAAGACCTTTTCTGGGACCATGTCGATCTCGGAGAGACCCGGGATGGCGCATTCGCCCAGCGCATCAAATTCATCTTTGCCGGAGCAAAACGCATAGCCGATGACCCAGGCTTTGCCGAAGCAGACCTGATTATTGCGCGCAATCTTGACATGCTCGGAATGGCGTTTGAGGCCAAGCGCCGCGCCCGGCTTGCCACGCCCGTCATTTATGAATGTCTGGATGTGCACCGCATGCTCACGCGCCGCGATGCTTTTGGGACGTCAATGCGTACTTTGGAGCGCGCGCTTCTCAAGCGTTGTGCAAGGGTTTGGGTGAGTTCGCCCGGCTTTCTCGAACACCATTTCGATGTGTACCATTCAGGGCTCTTTGCCGCTGACCTGATGGAAAATCGCTTGCCCGCCGCCAGCGAGTTTGGGCAGCGGCCAGGCCTCGCAACGCCCCGAAAACCGGGCCCCTTCCGATTGGGGTGGATTGGCAATTTGCGCTGCCAGCGGAGCTTTCAGCTGCTTCTGGACCAGGCCGATAGGTTCGGGGAGCAGATCGAGATTCATCTCCACGGGGTGCCTGCCAGGCGTGAGATCGAGGTTTTCGAACCCGAAATCGATGCGCGCGCGAATGTGACATTCCATGGGCGCTACCAGGCGCCCGATGACCTGGCTGAAATCTACGCGCCGCTCGATGCGGTCTGGGCTGGAGATTTCATGGAAGCGGGTGCCAATTCAGAGTGGTTGCTGCCAAACCGGCTTTATGAGGGGGGATATTTTGGTGTCCCGCCCATCGCGCCATCGGGCACGCAAACTGCCGCATGGATCAATGCCCACAAGACCGGGCTTCTGATCGATGAGCCCTTGGATACCACTCTGCCATCCTTGCTGGCAGACTTGATCAAAGCTCCTGCGCCGCTGGAAACCGCGCGCGAAAGACTTCTGACACAGTCTACGGACACGTTTGTTGAGCCCCGGGGCGAGATGGCGCGCCTCGTTCGCTCGGCGTTGCAGCAGGGGTTGGCGCGATGAACACCGCGTATGCAGCCCATAGCTACACGGTGCCCGAGCCCGCTCCGATGACACGCTCCGGTCCAGGCGAAGCCATGCTGCGCGCGCCAATCTGGGAACAACTGCTCCTCGCGCTCTGGTTCTACTACACTTTCATCATGCGGCCGGGATCAGAGCTCGTGCTCTATCCGCTGGCCATGTATTGGTCCGCCGCTTTCCTGTTGAACCGGCGGGTCACGGTGCCGCTGGCGTTCCGGTCCTGGCTGGTTTTCGCGATCCCGGTTCTTGCCATGCTATCGTGGGGGTGGTCGCCCATGCCTGCGCAGGCTTTGAAGTTCGGCGTCATGATGACGCTGGGAATCGTGGTCGCAGTCTATGTTGCGGCCCGTTTCGCCCCCCATGAAATCGCCCGGTCGCTGTTTTTGGCGGGATTGGTAGCCGCAATCATGGTCGCGCCAGAGATGGGGAATTTCGGGAACCGCGGGCCTTGGGGCGAGAAGAATATTTTCGCGGTTCGAATGGTCTGCGTCATGCTGGCGGCCATGGCCGTGGCCTTTAACAAGTACGAGTTTCCCTGGTTGCGCCTTATGGCCTTCCCCCTGATACCGGTCACCTATGTCTATGTGATCATCGCCCAGTCCGCGACATCGCTCGTGTTTGCTTCGGGATCCATCCTGGCGATGGTGACCATCTGGCTCTTCTGGAGCCGATTCTCGGCAATTCAGCACCTTCGCTCCGCATTCATGGTTTTGCTGCTCTTCGGGGCGCTCGTCCTGGCCTATGTCTTCGCTAATATCGGGGATCGGATTTACGCTGATTTCCTGGAGTCCCTTGGTAAGGACACCACACTCACCGGGCGCACGATGCTATGGGATGCAGCGGACAGGATCACCCGCGAACAACCTTGGCTGGGGACCGGCGCGGAAGGGTTCTGGCTTTGGAACAGCGGCGATGCGGCAACCCTCCTGGAACTCTCCCATAAAGAGGCGGGCACCAAATTCTCCTTCCACAATTCCTATCTCGAGATGCAGATTCATTTCGGATATGTGGGGATGGTGCTGTGTTACATGCTGGTGGCCTGGTGCCTCTGGCGCAGTGTGATCGCCTGGTTCGCCAGCCAGACCATTTCGCGCAGCTTTTTCCTGCTCGTCACGGGGATCGTGTTTGTATCCACCTTCACAGAGAGCTGGCTCTATGTCGTGTTCGATACGGCCGTGACATTGTTTTACGTTTCAGCGATCTCGAGCCTCGTTCGGGCCGATTATGTTCGCCACGCCAGGCGAGAAGCCGAATACGAGGCTTATGTTGGACGTGATCCGGCTCTCGGCACTGACCCGATTGCGGGTCTTGCGAGTGCGGAATGAGCAGCGCTCCCGACGTCTCCGTCATTATGGCGGCCTGGACCGCGGCAGACTTCATCGCGCCTGCCATTCAGTCTGTCTTGGCGCAGGACCACGTCGATCTTGAACTGATTGTTGTCGACGACGCCTCCGGTGACACGACCGTTCAGGCGGCCCGAGAGGCTGGCGCCGGCGACCCACGTCTCAAGGTGGAACGCCTGGATGTAAATGGCGGTCCTTCAGCTGCGCGCAACCGGGCGATGGATCTGGCGACCGGGCGCTACATCGCGGTGGTCGATTGCGATGACAGCCTTGAGCCGGGGCGTCTATCGGCGCTTGTGGCCTTCGCCGATGACACGGGCGCCGATATCGTGGCCGACAATATGAACCGTGTGGACACGCTCGGCGCACCCGGCGCAGAGGGTGTTGCATTCCTGGCCCAGGCAGAGCTCGAGCAACCGCTTCGCATTTCGCTCGCAGACTACCTCGATCCGGCGACAGAGGCGCGCTTTGGCGAAAACCTCGGCTATTTGAAACCGCTGTTTCGCAGCCAAACTCTCCAGCGTCTCGCAATGCGCTACGACACCAGCCTTCGCAATAGCGAGGATTTTTATCTCGTTGCAAGTCTGTTGGCAGAGGGGGCTGATATGCGGCTCCATCCGATGCTCGGATACAATTACCTTGTTCGGCCAGGGTCGATTTCGCACCGCCTTAATCCAGCGCTTACGGGCGCGATCCTCGCGGCCAATGATGCGTTCGCCGCGAAGTATTCCGAAGCGTTTGATGCGGATGCCAGGCTCGCCCAGGCGAAACGAACGAGCGGACTGCAGAACATGCACAGTTTCGAATGCGTGGTAGACGCCCTGAAGGCGCGCCGGCCCGCGCGCATCTTGTCCGCCCTCGCGCACAGACCCGCTGCCGTGCCCCATGTGGCAGCTCGCCTTGCGGGTATTGCGACTGCCAAACTCCGCGGCAACGCTGCACCCTAGAAAAGCGCTCCGATGACCCAGAAAGCCAATGACCAAATGGCGAAGCAATAGAAGCCGACCAGGCCATAGATGGCCCAGTTCGGAAGCTTCGGTCTGGTGTCCGACTCCAATGGCGCCTCACCGTCCTCAAAGGCGCGGCTCGATACGAGTGTCAGCCTTGGAGACGTGCTTGGACGGCGCCGTCCTAGGTCTTGATCCTGGGTATGGTCTGTCATGCACCTTTGCCCAAAAGCGATTGCAGCCCGCTCAAAGCGCACTGCCCATCGATACCTCATCAACCCAACACGTGACCCTGACACGGGGAAACTGCGTTGAGAATGGGGCGAAGCTGAAACTTTGTTAAGGCTGATGGGCCGTCCAGTGGCATCAAACTTGAACACGACAGTGCGATGATACGTGTCTTTAAAAGGTCTGGATGTGCCCAAAGAGGCCTGACCGTGGAGCAGGATGAATGGTCTCTCGAGGCGCTCATTTGAGGTTGATCGGCGGAGAAGATGTGGACCCCTTCGCGGACGTCCGCGCCGAGCCTCGTGATATTCTGGTGGCGATTCCGGCTCTGAATGAAGTCGATCATATCGAGGCGTGCCTGGACTCCTTGCTGGTGGGTGATCCGCGATTGGCTGAGGTGCAATTCGTGGTAGCCGATGGCGGCAGCACGGATGGCACCCGGGACCTGTTGACGGCGCTTTCGGCCCGCCACCCAAACGTACGGTGGATCGATAATCCGAAAAAACTGCAATCTGCCGGAATCAACGCAGTGGCTTCGCGGGCGACCTCCCAGTCGATCTTGATTCGGTGTGACGCCCATTCGATCTATCCGGAAGGTTATGTCACCCAGGTGGCGGACGCCTTGCTCCAAAAACGTGTTGCGTCCCTCGTTGTACCCATGGATGCTGTGGGGGAGGGGTGTTTCCAGAAGGCCAATGCCTGGGTGGTGGACACGCCATTGGGCTCGGGTGGCTCGGCCCACCGCGGCGGGACCCAATCGAAGTTTGTAGATCACGGCCACCATGCTGGATTTGACTTGGCAGTTTTCCGCTCTGTTGGGGGCTATGATGAGACTTTTTCCCATAATGAAGACGCAGAATACGACACGCGGGTCGCTGGCATTGGCGGACGGATCTTTCTCGATGCTGGCATCCGGTTGAAATACTTGCCCCGCGCATCCGCAGGTGCTCTAGCGCGTCAGTACTTCAACTACGGCAAGGGGCGTGCCCGAACCATCGCCAAGCACAAGGTTCGCCCTCGCCCCCGGCAGCTCTTCCCCGTCTTGAATCTGATCGCACTGTTGGGTGCGCTTGCGATTGCGCCGATGTTTCCGCTGGCGCTTGCCTATCCGGCAGCTTATGGGCTGGCGCTCCTGGCGGCCTCGGTTGGCCTCTCTGTCAAGCACCGGTCAGTGTGTGGCTTGCTGGCCGGACCAGCGGCCGCGATCATGCACGTATCGTGGGCTGCGGGCTTCCTGCGCCAGCAGTTTCGCCAGGTCCGTCCTCAGGCGAGTTCGTAATCGTCCAGTTTGACGTCATGCACGCTTTGGGCAAACTCACGGCAGCTGCCGCTCCAGTTCTGGGTGATTAGCCCGCCATCATTCTTGTACCAACTGTTACAGCCCGGATCAGCCCAGACGGTGCCTTCAAGGGCGCGCTGGAGATTATGGTTCCAGGCGCTTTGGGCAGCTTGCTTGGGTGACATCGCCCTGGCGCCTGCCCCGTCCAGCGCATCAAAGGCTTTTAGAACATACTCAACCTGGCGTTCCAGCATGTAGGTGATCGAGTTATGGCCCAGATTTGTGTTCGGGCCATACAGCACAAACAGGTTCGGGAAGCCTGCCACTGCGATCCCGCGATAGGCTTCCGGGTGGTCGGCCCAGACATCATTGAGATGGGCCCCGCTTGTCCCAACGACATCAACATTCCACTTCCATCCCGTCGTTTCAAATCCAGTGGCAAATACGAGGATATCCAGGTCATGGGCGCTCCCATCGCTGGTTTCCACGCCGCTCGATGAGATGCGGGAGATACCGTCCGTAACGAGGCTCACATTGTCCTGGCCCATCGCCGGAAGGTAGTCATCGGTGATCAGGATACGCTTGCAGCCGATGGGGTAATCCGGTGTCAGCTTATTGCGCAGTGTGTCGTCTGGCACTTGGGCTGCGAAGTGGTCCAGCGACTGGCGCGTGTAAGCAGCGCGTCCCGCTTCGGTCCATTCAAAGGCCTGCCAGAAGTACGTGTCCGCCGTATCGAAGATCAGTTCTCGGTTTCGAGCCCCCAGATCGACCGCCATGTCCGGATTGGTCATCAGCAGCGCCAGTTCCTCCGGGGGAACTTCCCGGTCATTCCGGGGCAAAACCCAGTTCGGGGAGCGTTGAAACACGCTGAGGTGTCCCACTGTTTTCTGGAGTTCGGGGATGATCTGAACCGCGCTGGCGGCGGACCCGATAATGCCGACCCGCTTGCCGGCAAAGTCCACATCATGATCCCAGGCCGCTGAATGCATCTTGGGGCCCTTGAAAGCGTCGAGACCGTCAATCTTCGGCCAGAAAGGGCGGTTGAGCTGGCCAAGGGCGCCGATAACGGCATCGGCCTCAATAACGCGGCCAGAAATGCTGGTCACAGTCCATTTCTGATCGTCTTCGTTCCAGACCGCAGAGGCAGCGCCATCCCCAAGGTGGATATTTGGCCGAAGCTGATAGCGGTCGGCAATCTCCTCGGCATAAGCCTGAATTTCTGCAGCCTGAGGATAGAGCCGGGTCCAATTCACAGACTGGGCAAAGGAGAGTTGGTACAGCGCCACAGGCACATCGCATGCGCAACCCGGATAGGAGTTCTGGTGCCATGTTCCGCCCACGCGGGGATGTTTTTCCAGGATTTCAAATGTGTGTCCGGCGTCTTGCAGCTTGATCGCTGCAGTCAGGCCGCCTAGGCCGGCGCCGATAATCGCAACATGCCGTTTTGCCATGTCCTGCTTCCTCCCAAGGTCTTGTGCCTTTGGAAACAGGGTTTACCGGGATCGCCGTGTTGGCAAGGCCAAAGCCCGAAGATCAGCCACCAAACTTGTAGTAGACGCGGACTCCGGCGCTATCGAGGCCCTGGTTGCGGCCATCCCCGAGGATCTGGCCGTGGCTGAGGTGTTCATAGATCAACTGGCCGCCCCAATTCTCGCCGAAGTCCCGGTTCAGGGCGAGGCCCGTCCGGAACAGGTCGTCCGATCCCAGGAAAACGTTTTCTGCGGCAAAGGCTTCGGATTCTGGAGAGCCCTGGGGGAACGGGCTTTCATTTGCACCATCATGGATCACGTAGCCGAGGCTTGGCTCCAACGACCATTTGTCGGCAAAATCGAAGTTCCAGACGAGACCCACACCGCCATAGCTGGTGTCCCCTGCAGTGTTTATGGAGGCGATCGCATAGGGGCGCGGCGACAGGATGTATCGAAACACGTCAGGTGAAGCGAAGACCAGTTCACCTTCGACCGTCGGTCCGTCTTCCTTGTTGGCGTTCTTACAGTCGCTGACACAGATATTGTGCTGGAGGACGCCGGCACGGACCTCTTCGACCAGTTGGGCCTGCGCCATGGCTGGCAGGATAGCTGCGCAAAGGGCTAATGAAATCAGACGCATGGGATCTCCAGTCGACAACCACCCCACCCCGGGGACGCGCCGGGATGTGGCGCGGTTATGGTAAATCGGTCAAGCCGTTTCAGCCTTGACCTTCCCGACAGGAAGCGCGCTGCTGTGTAAATACAACACAGAGGGAGGAATGAATAATGGCGGACCTGACGGGAAAAGTTGCCGTGATTACGGGCGCGGCCAGCGGCATTGGTTTGGCAAGTGTCGAAGTGTTTGTCGCTGCTGGCGCCAAGGTGGTCGCCGCGGACATTCAGGACGATAAAGGCAGGGCGCTGGAAGAACGCTTCGGCAATGAGGTCGTTCGGTTTGCCCATTGCGACGTCACGAGCACAGATCATTTGTCTGCAACCCTGCAAACCGCCGATGAAGCCTTCGGTGGGCTCGACATTTTGTTCAACAATGCCGGTCATGGCGGCACCCCCGGGGGCGTTGAGGACTTTGATCCCGATGGCTTTGACCAGACCACAGCTTTGCTTCTGAAGTCGGTGTTTCTGGGCACGCACCTTGCGCTGCCTTACTTAAAGGTGCGGGGCGGTGGCAGCGTTATCAATACCTCGTCAATAAGCGCGGTATGCGCCGGTTATGCGCCATTGGTTTACTCTGTTTGCAAGAAAGGCGTCGCGCACTTTTCCAAACTCGCCGCTGCCGAACTGGCGAAGGACAAGGTTCGTGTGAACGCCATTCTTCCTGGCTTCATCGCCACATCGATCTTTGGTGCATCCCTCGGCCTGCCGCGAGATCAGGCAGACCAGCTTAGCGAAATGGTGGCCCAGAACGGTGGCGCAATGCAGCCCGCCGGCCGGATTGGACAAGGCAAGGACATCGCGGAGATGGCAGCCTTTCTAGCAAGCGATGCAGCGGAATTCATCACGGGCGGTGAGTTTCTCGTCGATGGCGGAATGACGGTCGGCCCGCCCCATAGCTGGCGCAGCGATGTAGCAGGCCCGCTGCTGGATGCGCTCGGGTTGACAGTGGAACAGGCTGAAGCAATGCAAGCCGCGGCTGCGGCGTCCAAGACCTGACACTCTGAAGCCAGTTTCAAAAAAGGCTGCACGGTTACCTTAACCGAATTCAAAACCTTCCCTGCTATCTGATGAGGGTTGTGGGGAAGTGATTGGGTCGATGAAAGGCGCGATGCAGCGTGGCGGAAGCAGTGAAACCAAGGAGCACTTTGTCTCGCCTCAGTCTGGCTTGGGCATTGCCTTTGGTATCGTTTGCCCTTGCCATGGCCATGGCGGTCGTTTTTCTCGTGGTATCGCTGGTCGCGGTCGAAATCCGGTCGTTTAGCGACTCTGAACGCGAGGCCGAGCGCCTCGCAAGTGTGGTCGCCAGGGACATGCACGAAGGATACCTGGCGAGCGTAAGTGATATCGTCAGCGCGTACGCCCCCGCCGAAGTGACGGTGCTAACTGCAAACAACGCACGCGCAGCTTCGTCTACCGGTCTGATCACTCAGCCTGTGGTTCACACGGTTCCGATCATGTTCGAAGGCGAGCAGATCGGCCGTGTTGAGACAAGTCGACTGGTTACCAGTGGGCTTTCCATACCCGGATGGGGCATCCTCCTTCTGGTGGTCACGGCAGGCGGACTTGCTGCGATCAGTGGGCACTTTTTTGCAGCTCGTGTGGTGCGCAGCGTCCAACAAATCAGCACCGTTGCCGACGCGTTGCGGTCGGGCGATGCAAAAGCCGAAGATCTCACCATGGACGCCGACTTTACAGAACTCCGGGAAATGTATGTCTCGATGCGGCGTGCTGTCGGCAGCGTTCGCCGTGAGGCCGACGAGTTGAGAGCCGAGGCCTTCACAAACCCGATCAGCGGGTTGCCGAACTTCAGCGCCTTCATGCGCAAACTGTCCGGGCGTCTCGAACAGGCAGATTTTGATCGCCCGGCTGCTCTCTTCTGCCTCGACCTCGATCATTTCGACAGGGCGTGTGAGTCATTCGGCAGCGCCGTGGGTGATGTACTGCTGTTGAAGGCGATTTCCCGGATACAGAGCGAGTTGGACGCGCTTAAGGTCGAAGATGTCGTCGACACAAGGGATTACATCCTGGCACAGCCCTGGTCTGACTCTCTTTATCTGATCATCCCGAATATCGGGGGCCGGGCTCAGGCCTCAGAAACTGCGCGGCGCCTTCGCAGCGCCTTTGTTCCGCATGTGGAAGCGTGTGGATACGAGATCCAGCTTGGCCTTTCCGGCGGGATTGTGATGATCCCGGAGGACGGACAGGCGACGAACGATCTGGTCCGGCGCGGCGAAACGGCCCTGCGCAATGTTCGTAAGGATGCCAAAAAGGGTTTTCGCTTCTACGCGCCGCGCATGGACCGCATCGCCAAGGGGCGTGCCCAGTTAGAGGCAGACATTCGAGAGGCCATCGAGACCGGCGAGTTCCATCCCCACTTCCAGCCAAAACTGGATTTGCGGACGGGTCGCATAAAAGGGTGCGAAGCACTCGCGCGCTGGAAGCGCCCCGATGGGCGGTTTGTGGCGCCAAGCGCCTTTATTTCTGTGGCGGAAGAGACCGGCCTGATCGACGATATCGGCCAGATCATCATGCGGGAAGCCTGCGAAGCCGCGGTTGGGTGGCTGAAGGAAGGCCACGCCATGAGCGTTGCGGTAAACGTTTCGCCCGTTCAAATGCGCAATCCCGGTTTCCGGGATCTTGTTTTGGATGCACTCGCCACATCCGGATTGCCGCCACGCTTCCTTGAACTGGAAATTACGGAATCTCTGGCCATCGAAGACCCCCAGGCGTTTAAGGATGCGGTTGACCCCCTCCGCGCAATGGGCGTGCGACTTGCGCTGGATGACTTCGGGACGGGCCATTCCAACCTCGCCATCCTTTCTCGGTTGAACTTCGATGTGTTCAAGATCGACCGCCAATTCATCCAGAATCTCGAGCGTGATGACTCCGCGCGGCCAATCATCGAGATGATCCTCGCCATGGCGGAGTCCCTCGGCCTCGAAACCGTCGCTGAAGGGGTTGAGACGGCTGCACATGCCCGTTTCCTGCGCCTGCGCGGTTGCACCTATGGTCAGGGATATCTCTACAGCCCCGCGCTACCGTCCGATAAGTTCCTCTCATACGTGCAGGACTGGGAAGCCCGGCGTCGACAGAGCCTTGTCGCAAAGGCAGGTTAAGGCCTGAAAGAAACTCAGCTCTTGAAATCGGCCCCAAAACTCGCCATACATTTATCGTATGTCGATAAGTCACTCCGATCCGAACACGTGGTATGGAACCACGATCCTGGCCGTGCGAAAGCCCGGTAAGGTTGTCCTTGTGGGCGATGGTCAAGTCTCCCTCGGTCAGACCGTCATGAAAGGGAACGCCATAAAAGTGCGGCGCCTGGCGGGTGGAAAAATCCTCGCCGGATTTGCAGGCGCAACGGCCGATGCCTTTACCTTGTTCGAGCGGCTGGAAGACAAGCTTGAGCGTTTTCCAAGCCAGTTGATGCGCGCCGCCGTGGAACTGGCCAAGGATTGGCGGACTGAGAAGTACCTCCAGAAGCTTGAAGCCATGCTTATCGTGGCGGACGCCGAAGTGACGCTGGTTATCACCGGAACGGGCGATGTCCTGGCGCCAGAACACGATGTGGTCGCGATTGGCTCGGGTGGAAACTTTGCCCATGCCGCCGCACGGGGCATTTTCGAATATGAGGATGATGCGGAAGTGGTGGCCCGGAAAGCCATGGGCATTGCGGCTGATATTTGCGTCTACACCAATGACAGCCTGACCCTGGAAGTGCTCGATGTTTGATAGAAGCGATCTTCAGGCCGCAGTCGGCGCTGGTATCCTCGACTCTGGCACGGCCGCCAGATTGGAAGCGTTTGTCGCCAGTCGGCGAGGCGGCGATTCTATGGCCGATGGCGAAAGCCTGCGCTTCCTGGCCAATTTCAATGACATTTTCATCTCCATCGGGATTGTGCTGCTTCTCATGGGTGTCGCCGCGCTTTCGAGCAGCCTCTTCATGCCGGCGGGTATTCCAAATGGCGCAACATTCGCGGCCATGGTCATCCCGACAATGGCGTTTGCCTGGGGGTTGTCTGAGTATTTTTGTGCCCGCAGGCGACTCTTGCTTCCGTCCATTGTGCTTTGCGCCGCGTTCTGCGTCACGGCGGGCATACTGGGTTCACTCGTCTTTGGGGAACAGGCGGCTCGCAACATCGAGAATTTCGGATTCACGCAATCATTCCGAGCCGTTGGAAATCTCGGTTTGGTCGGCACCGGATCCGTTGCCGCCGCTGCGACCGCCTACTTCGTGCGGTTCCGCCTACCGTTCTCGCTCTTCGTTCTCGCGCTCGCCTTGGCAGGAATGGCCTATGCTGGTGTAGCGTTCTTTGGTGATGCTGGCTTACTGGTCGGCGGAACGCTCAGCTTGTTAGTGGGCGTGATCACACTGGCCGCCGCTGTCTATCTCGACGCCGGCGACCCGGACCGCACGTCGCGGCGCTCGGATTTCGGCTTCTGGCTTCACCTGGCTGCCGCGCCCCAGATCATTCTCGGATTGCGCGGTCTCACCGTGGGCTTTTTCGGCGAGGGCGAAAGCCTTGGCACGGCGATTATTCTGCTCGCCTCTCTGCTTGGGTTCGCCTTCCTGTCTCTGGCGCTCAATCGGCGTGCTCTCATCGTTTCAAGCCTTCTGACCTATGGCATCGCCCTGACAGCACTGATTGGCGGTCTGGGGCTCTCGATGGTCAACACAACGATCTTTACCTTGCTGGTTCTTGGAGCCTCTGTGGTCGTGATTGGCGGTGGATGGTCAACGGCGCGGCGCATCGTTATCGCTGTATTGCCGCGAGGTGGATGGATGTCGCGTGTGTTTCCAGATGAGCCCAGCCCCCTTGCGCGCGCCTGACGGGGCTGCCATCTGCAGCCGATGACTGACCTGACCCCCCGCGAAATCGTCTCTGAACTTGACCGCCACATCGTTGGCCAGGCCGCTGCCAAGCGCGCTGTTGCAATCGCGTTGCGCAACCGCTGGCGCCGAAAACAGGTCGCTGGCGACCTGCGCACCGAAATAACACCGAAGAACATTCTCATGATTGGCCCAACCGGTGTCGGCAAGACAGAAGTCTCGCGGCGTCTGGCCAAACTCGCCAATGCGCCCTTCCTGAAGGTCGAAGCGACGAAGTTCACCGAGGTTGGCTATGTTGGCCGCGACGTGGAACAGATTGTCCGCGACCTTGTTGAAGCCGCCATTGTCATGGTCCGAGAGCAGAAACGTGAGCAAGTAAAGCAACGCGCTGAGGACGCCGCCGAAGAGCGCCTGCTGGATGCGCTCGTGGGCGAAGACAGCAAGGAAAGCACACGCCAAGCGTTCCGGAAGAAACTGCGTGAGGGGCAACTGGATGACAAGCCGGTCGATCTGGAACTGGCGGACGCTTCCAATCCGATGCAGATGATGGACATTCCCGGCGCGGGCGGCTCCATGGGAATGGTCAATCTGGGAGATCTGTTCGGCAAGGCCATGGGCGCGCGAAAGCGACAAGTCCGCACGACCGTTTCGGAAGCCTACAAGCCCTTGCTCGAGGAAGAGGCCGACAGGCTGCTGGATGAAGACCAGATCGTACGCGAAGCCATTACCGCGGTTGAGGAAGACGGCATCGTGTTCCTGGATGAGATTGATAAAGTGGCCGCGCGCAAGGAGCGTGGCGGGGCTGATGTTTCCCGCGAGGGCGTACAGCGCGATCTGTTACCCCTCATCGAAGGCACCAGCGTCACCACAAAGCGCGGCGCGGTGAAGACCGACCATATTCTCTTCATCGCGTCCGGTGCGTTCCACATTGCCAAACCGAGCGATTTGTTGCCCGAATTGCAGGGGCGCCTCCCCATCCGCGTGGAGCTTGATGCACTGACGCCTGACGACATGCGCCGCATTTTGGTGGAGCCCGAGGCAAGCCTGATCAAGCAGCATACGGCCTTGATGGATGCCGAGAACGTGTCCCTTACCTTCACCGAAGAGGCGATTGATGCGTTGGCCGACATCGCCGTGAAGGTGAACGATACCGTCGAGAATATCGGGGCGCGTCGCCTGCAAACCGTTATGGAGCGGCTTGTGGACGAAATCAGTTTTGAGGCGCCCGACAGGGGCGGCGAGTCCATCGAGATTGATCGCGCGTTCGTCGAGCGGATGCTGGACGGATTGGCTGGCAATACGGACCTGTCAAAATTCATTTTGTAGGCGAGTCTGCTGGCGTTCCGCGCGATTCCTGTTTCCCGGAAATCCCGTCATAGGGGAATTCAGTACAGTTCTTGCAACAGGCGAAAGTACTGTCCGAAGTGTTCCGGAATGGGAGAAGTCCATGGCTTTCGTCTGGCCCGATGATGCGCGAATAGCGTTCGGCCATGCGCCAGTAATTGGTCGCCACGCGTTGCATGAAGGTGAACTCGCCACCGATGATGGGCTTATCGCTCTCCTGGACGCTTATCCACGCGAGCATATGGGCGTTTACACGTTTCCGCCCCATGCAGAGGGCCGTGTGAAGGCGCGTCATGGACGCGCCATGGATATCTCTGGCGAAGATCTGCTGAACGCCGTGAAGGCGGGTCAGATCTGGCTGAATATGAGAGCTGTGAACCGCGCAGTTCCAGCGTATTATCATCTGGCCGACACCATTTTTGACCCGTTTGAGACGGCGACGGGTCAACGAACGCTCAAACACGATGTTGGGGTGCTGATCTCGTCACCCGGCATCCACGTCCACTACCATTTAGACATTCCACTGGTTTGCCTCGTGCAACTTCGCGGCACCAAGACGCTGAACCTGTATCCGCCGCGCGCGCCGTTTGCGGAGCCAGACCAGATCGAGGCCGTTGCCCTGCGCGAGCGGGAAGAAGACATAACCTATAAGACCGCGTTCGAGTCCGATGTGCAGACGTTCGAGCTTCAGCCTGGTGAGGCCATTACCTGGCCTCAGAACGCGCCCCATCGCGTGCAGAACGGGCATATGATGAATGTGTCGCTGTCGTGTGAGTTCATGACGCCGGCGGCTTTGCTGCGTGCAAATGCAATCTACACCAACGGGGTCTTACGCCGTTCGCTGAATCTCTCGCCTCGATACCCGGCCGCCATGGGGCCAGGGCTGGTGGGGCGGGCCGTGCTCGCGCGCGGCTTGAAGGCGGTTCGGCGCAAGGAGACAGCGCCCGTCACGCCGATCACCTTTGAACTCGATGCAAAGACCGGCAGGGTCGTCGATCTGGAAACGGCCGCACAATGACCGCCGTCTCTCCCACCTTAGAGGTAACCGCCAAAAGCGTTGACGCCCTGACACCGAGCGATATCGCGCGCTGGGACGAATTGCGGAGCGCGCTGCCCCAGGGCATTTCTCCACTATTTTCGCCCCGTTTTACCCTTGCTGTGGGCCGGGTGCGAAAGGATGTGCGCATCTTGATGGCCCAGCGCGGCGATCGGATGGAAGCGTGTCTGGCGATCCACGCCCGACCATTTGGCTTCGCTCGCCCGCTCGGCGCGCCCTTTGATGATGTGGCGGGCCCGCTTGTGGCACCAGACAGCACACTCACAGCTGAAACGCTGATCGCTGAGGCTGATCTGGGCAGCTACAAAGCCCAGAACGCAATATCGCCGGAAGGCGAGGCTGCCGCTGACGCAGGATCTGCCTATGTGATCGATGTGCGTGGGCAGCAGGGCGAAGCTTATCTCGAGGCGCGGCGCAAATCGTATCCGAAACGGTTCAAGAATTTCCGGCGACTGAAGAACAAGCTGGAAAGGGAGCACGGTGACGTCGTGTTCGAATGGGGACGCCCGGACGTCGCTGACCTTGATCAGCTATTGCGCTGGAAGCGCGAGCAATTCCTGCGCGATGGGCTGTTGGATATCACCTCCGCAACGCACAGCCGGGCTATCTTGAACGAGATTGCGTCGATTGCGCCTGAGGACCCGACAGAGTTCGGGGGCTTCATGACTGTCCTGCGCTGCCAGGGCGAGCTGATTGCCGGGCATTTCGGCGTTCGGGAAGGTGGACACTTCCACCCCTGGGTTTCGGCCTACCGCCCTGAATTCGCAGATTGTGCGCCAGGGATGGTGCTCCTCAAGTGGATCATCCGAAGCATGGGCGATATGGGGCTTGAGACATATCACTTGGCCAGTGGTCACGGGCACTACAAGAAGTATTTCGCCACCCCCTCTGCAGCTGTTGCGCCATTGACGGCCATTGCTCCTGGCATACGCGGTACGCTGCATCGGGTTCGGCATGGCGTTTCCAATGCGCTTGCAGGGTCTAGCGAAACCTCTCCGGGCGCTCGGCTGATCCGGCGTATGGACCATATCGCGGTGTGTGAACCCAAACCTGTGGCGCGCACGCGGGAGTTTGCTTACGCACTGATGCGACGGTCACACTCCTCGGTCACGGGAGGGGCAACAGCATAGCCCCCAGTCTGGGGCGCTCGGTTGCCTTAATTTGACGCGGCCAAGGGGTGGCTGGTCTCCAGCAATTCCGCCAACTCGTCTGTGAGCACATGGGTGTAGATCTGCGTGGTGGCGATATCGGCATGGCCGAGCAAGGTCTGAACGCTGCGTAGGTCCGCCCCGCCCTGGAGCAAATGCGTCGCATAGGCGTGGCGCAGGGCGTGTGGGTGGACTTTTGCCGACGGCAATCCCGCTGCGCTCGCGAGTTCGTCCAACAGCTGGCCAAGTCTTCGCCGCGTGAGATGTCCGGACTTGCCTCTCGACGGAAACAGATAGGGTGCAGCGCGTTTGTTCGCCTGTTCGCCAGTCGGCAGAAAGCTCTCCCTTACCTCAAGCCACGCATCAAGGGCGGCGAGGACGGGCGGCCCGAGCGGGCAAAGCCTGTCACGACCACCCTTTCCGCGCACGGTCAGGCTCTTGGCTTCCCACTGCCCATTCTTGCGTCGCGGCAACGCGCCCAGAGGCAATGCTACAAGTTCCGAGGCCCGCAAACCCGCACCATAGAGGAGCTCCAGCAGGCACGTGGCGCGCAAATCGCTCGACGCCGCATCCAGCAGGCGCGACATTTCCTGCCGAGACAGCACGTCAGGCACATCCCGGATCGTCCGAGGCGTGTCGATCAGGGATGTTGGATCGTCCAGCCGCTGACCTTCCTGGAACTCAAACTTGAAGAAGTGGCGCAAGGTCGAGAGCTTCCGGGCTGTCGTGCTGGAGGCTTGTCCCACTCTGGATAGGGCGGCGAGAAAACCGCGCAGGTCGCCAATTGTGGCGTTGCAAAGGCCACCACCGAGAAAAACAGAGGCTTCGTTCAGATCCCTGGCGTAGGCCTCAATCGTGTTCTCAGCGGCGCCGCGCGCCGCAAGCATCATTTCGAGGAAAGCTTCGATCCGCAGGCGGTCTTGCTGAGCCAACTTACTGGCTGACAAATTTGACGCCTGCGTCATGGGTTTCCTGCCACACGACTTGACCACGCCGGATCCCGGAAAGGCCTTCAATCCGAAGCTCGACGTCGTCTGGCAGTTCCCCGCGTTGGGAAAAGCGGAGGCGTGCGCCCGATGGAGACAGGTCGACGACAATACCCTTGCGGACATAGCCGGACGGATAGGTCACGGTGACAACCTTATAGACACCGGAGCGGTCATTGCCGCGGTGATCCACTGGCTCTTGTGGCGCCTCTTCAACGTCGACGTTTGCCTCCGATGACCGGCCCAGGATTTTGGCGAGAATTGACACGGGTGAGTGACCTTAAAACTATCGGTTTCTACCCGTTACTTTCCAGACAAAAGCAACGATTGCGTTAACTGCTTTGAATAGACGTCAAATTTCTCAGGCCGACTCACGTTTTGGTTCCGGCGTTGCACCGATTTCCTCAAGGTCGACGTCGAACCCCCAAAGGTGTTCGACATGGCGCAACACCGCATCGCGGTCCTTTTTCGCCAGCTGCGCGCCATCGCTCATCTGACACTCGAGCAACAAGGAACGGTCCCCAAGGAAATCGACGTCCACGACCTGGATATCGGGCTCGGTCACGCTGAGATCGTGGTTTCGCGCCAGGGTGTCGCGAATAGTCCTGAAGCCGCGCATGTCATGAATACCGTTCACTGTGTAAAAGCGCGCGCGTTCTGAGCCTTCCAGCGAGAACATCTGGAAGTCGCGCATTACTTTCGGGCTCAGGAACTGCTGAATGAAGCTCTCATCCCGATAGTTGGCCCACACATCCTTGAGCACGTCCTGCCAATTGCCCTTACCGGCCAGGCGGGGGAACAATTCCTGGTCTTCCTCGGTCGGCGCCTCCACCATGCGTTTGATGTCCATCATGATGGCAAATCCTAGAGCATAGGGGTTGGTGCCCGAGTAGCGCGGATCATCGAAATCCGGCTGCGTGATAACGCCCGTATGCTGATGCAGGATTTCGAACAGCGCGCCATCCGTGATCAGTCCTTTCTCGTGCAGGCGATTGACGATGTAGTAGTGTACGAAGGTCGCGCAGCCTTCATTCATCACTTTCGTTTGGCGCTGAGGATAAAAATACTGGGCGATATGGCGCGTGATACGCAGGAGTTCGCGCTGCCAGTTCGCCAGAATTGGGCTGTATTGCTCCAGGAAATAGAGGAGGTTTTCCTCCGGAAGCTGTATCTGGCTGCGCGGATCGATATCCGTCACTTTCTGGCGACCCTTGCGGGGCTGACGGGCGTCCAGCCGCTCCCAAAGGTAGTTCACCTCGGCCTCTTCCTGCGCGAGCCGCTCGCGGTGCCGCAGTCGCTCCTCACGCAGGGATGGCCGGGCCGGGCGCTCATATCGGAACACCCCATTTGGCATTAGGGCGTGGGCGGCATCCAGAACGCGCTCGACGGCTGCTTCGCCATAGCGTTCTTCGCAGTCGGAAACGAAATTCCTAGCATATTCAAGGTAATCGAGGATGTTTTCAGCGTCCGTCCACATCCTGAACAGATGATTGGTCTTGAAGAAGTGGTTATGTCCGAACGCGGCATGGGCCATGACGAGCGTCTGCGTCGCCATGGTGTTATCTTCCATATTGTAGCTGATGCACGGGCTTGAATTGATGATGATTTCATAGGCGAGGCCACGAAGGCCTTTGCGGTAAAGGCGTTCCTCGCTGAGGAAGCTCTTCCCGAAGGACCAGTGACTATACATCAGCGGCATGCCGGTGGATGCGTAAGCGTCCAGCATCTGTTCGGATGAGATGATTTCAATCTGGTTCGGGTAGAGATCCAGACCGAGTTCTTCCAGCGCGATTTCCTCAATCGCGGCATAGGTCCGGTTCATGGTTTCAAAGGTCCAGTCTGGCCCTTCAAACAGGTAAGCGGGCTTCTTCGGTGCAGCTTTCTTGCGGGGTGCTCGCTTTTTCTTGGCCGGGCTTTTTTTCGCTGTTTCAGGCATGGGCTTTCTCCCGCTCTGACTTGGCAAACAATTCGCGAAACACTGGATAGATGTCGGCGGGGCGGGCGATCCGCTTCATGGCAAAGTTGCCCCAGTCCTGGGTGAGCTTCTGATAGGTCGTCCACAGCTCCACGCCGGTATCATCGGACAAGAGGAACTCCGCCTCGGCTTCATCAATGATTTCGATGTAGGCGAAGTATTGGACCAGCGGCATGATCGCCTCGCGCATCAGGCCCAGGCAATGTTCGCTGTCGCCGGGGAAGTTGTCGCCGTCACTGGCCTGCGCAGCGTAGATGTTCCAGTCACTGGCCGGATAGCGCGCGGCGATAATCGCTTGCATCTCTTCCAGAGCGGTTGAAACCACCGTCCCTCCGGTCTCTCGGGAGTAGAAGAAGGTTTCCTCGTCCACCTCCTGCGCATTGTGGGTGTGGCGAATGAAGACCAGTTCGATCTTCTCATAACGCCGTGTGAGAAACAGGTGCAGCAGGACGAAGAAGCGCTTGGCGAGGTCCTTTTCGCGCTCCCCCATGGAAGCAGAGACGTCCATCAGGCAGAACATCACTGCATTGGCGTTGGGCTGTGGCTCTTTCTCGAATTGCTTGTAGCGGACATCCAGGGGGTCGATGTAGGGGATGGCGGCCTGGCGCTTGGACTTCTCCGCGATTTCCTCGCGTAGTGCCGCCATACGCGCCCGCTGATCTTCATCCGGTTCAGACACGCGCTCCAGCCGAAACAGTTCAGCCTTTGGATCTGAAACTTCGCTCGAAGAGGGCCGTCTGAGGGCGATGCGCCGGCCCATGGCGTTTTTCATCGTGCTGATAACGGCAAGATTGGAGGGCGACCCAGTCACCGAGTAACCCGCCCTGCGCGGTTTGAATGTCTTCAGTTCTTTCAGGGTGTGTTTGATCAGGTCGGGCAGTTCCAGGTCCTCGAAAAAGATATCGAGGAACTCTTCCCGTGAGAGCACGAAGGCGAACTCATCCTGGCCCTCGCCCTGGTCCGAGCCTTCCTTGCCGCGGCCTCCCCCACCTTGCGGCGGGGGTTTGCGAATGCGGTCGCCAACACCGAACTGCTTGTTGCCTGGAAGAACCCGCTCCGTATGCCCGCTG
This sequence comes from Pseudomonadota bacterium, assembly GCA_039818165.1. Lineage (GTDB taxonomy): Bacteria > Pseudomonadota > Alphaproteobacteria > Caulobacterales > Hyphomonadaceae > UBA5336. Next base: position 26,408 of record JBCBUL010000027.1, read on the forward strand.
CCGGGTTCATAGCGAAAGCGCGGTTCCTTGATGCCGTCAGCGGGGACGCCGACCTTGTCGCCCCGGTCCACATCCGCAATCTTCCGATTGCGAATGGCTTCGTCTACCGAGGCTTTGACCTGGCCACGCACACGCCGCAGGAATTTTCGCCTGTTCCCGAGGCTCTTATCCTTCGGGTTCTTTCGGCGGTCGATGAAGTTTTTCATCCATCATCCCGCCTTGTTCACACGCATGTACCACTCAACCAGCCTCCGGACCTGTCGCTCGGTATAGCCGCGTTCGGTCATGCGTTTGACGAACTCATGGTGTTTGGCGTCGGAGTCCTTGTCCCGCTTGGCGCCGAAGCTGATGACCGGCAGCAGGTCCTCGACCTGTCCGAACATCCGCTTCTCGATCACCCGGCGAAGCTTTTCATATTCGCGCCAGTCCGGGTTCTGGCCCTCATGCTCGGCCCTGGCCCGAAGGACGAATTTGACCACTTCGTTTCGGAAATCCTTCGGATTGGAGACCCCGGCCGGGCGCTCAAGCTTCTCAAGCTCTGCCTCCAGCACGTCGCGATCGAACATCTGGCCCGTATCAGGGTCCTTGTAATCCTGATCCTCGATCCAAGCATCGGCATAGGCGATGTATCGGTCGAACAGGTTCTGTCCGTAGTCGGTATAGCTCTCCAGATAGGCTTTCTGAATCTCGTAGCCGATGAACTCCACATAGCGCGGCGTCAGCTCGGTCTTGATGAAGTCGAGATAGGCCTCTTCCGTTTCGTCCGGATACTGTTCGCGCCGGATCGCGCGGTCGAGCACATAGAATAGGTGCACCGGATCGGCGGCGACCTCATCCACATCATGGTTGAACACCTCCGAGAGCACCTTGTAGGCAAACCGGGTGGAGACGCCCTCCATGCCTTCGTCCGGGCCCGCCCCGTCGCGGTATTCCTGCATGGATTTTGCCCGCGGGTCGCTGTCCTTCAGGAAGTCACCATCATAGACGCGCATCTTGGAATAGAGGTTCGAGTTCTCATGCTCCCGCAGGCGGGTGAGAACGGAAAACCGTGCCATGATATCCAGTGTTTGCGGGGCACATGGCGCTTCGATCAACTCCGATTGCTCCAGAAGCTTGCCGTAAATCTCGGCCTCTTCCGTGGCGCGCAGGCAGTAGGGCACTTTCACCACGGAGATGCGGTCGAGGAAGGCCTCATTGTTGCGGTTGTTCTTGAACTGGCGCCATTCGGACTCGTTGGAGTGGGCCAGAATGATGCCATTATACGGAATGGCGCCGATATTCTCGGTGCCCACATAGCTGCCTTCCTGCGTAGCGGTCAGCAGCGGATGGAGCACCTTGATCGGGGCTTTGAACATCTCGACAAATTCCAGGAGTCCCTGCGTAGTCCGGTTCAAGCCGCCCGAGAAACTGTAGGCATCGGGATCGTTCTGGCTGAGGTGCTCCAGTTTCCGGATATCGAGCTTGCCGACAAGCGCGGAGACGTCCTGGTTGTTTTCGTCACCAGGCTCCGTCTTCGCGATGCCCATCTGGCGTAGGCGCGAAGGATAGAGTTTCACCACCGAGAATTTCGAGATGTCCCCGTCGTACTCGTCCAGCCGTTTCACCGCCCAGGGGCTGGCCGGGCTCCGCAACAGACGTTTCGGAACATTGTACTTATCTTCCAGCACATCGCCCATGCGCTCTGGATCGAACAGGCCGAGCGGGCTTTCGAAAACGGGGCTGATTTCATCGCCAGCCTTCAGCACGTAGATCGGCTCGGCTTCCATCAGCAGTTTGAGCTTTTCCGCCAGGGTGGATTTTCCGCCACCCACGGGGCCGAGCAGGTAGAGGATTTGCTTGCGTTCCTCCAGGCCCTGGGCTGCATGGCGGAAGAAGCCGACGATCCGCTCAATCGTCTCTTCCATCCCGTACATTTCGGCGAAGGCAGGATAGATCTTGATGGTTCGATTCAGGAATATCCGGCCCAACCGGCTGTCTTTTGAAGTGTCGACCAGTTCAGGCTCGCCAATTGCGGCAATCATACGCTCGGCGGCGGTCGCGCGGAAGGATGCATCATCCCTGCATCCGAGCAGGTAGTCTTGCAGGGAGAGTTCTTCGGTCTTTGACCGGCTATAGGTTTCTGCAAAGCGTGCAAACACGTCCATTGGACATCGTCCTTCTGAGTTGTGCCCCCCAGAGCGTCGTCGACCGTTTCTCCTTTTCCAATCACCGCCAATCGGCGCCTTGGCCCAATACCTAATACAAGGATGTGGCAGGGGCAGGGCGCAAGCTGATAAATCGGTGTTTCACTGCTTTTTTACAGGCTTGTGAGATTGACGGGCATGAAATGCCTACTCTTCGGGCGCCAGCAAAAAATTGTTGGCACTCCAAGCCGTTGAATGCTTACTTTTTGCGCTCACAGGCTGTGAACGCTGATGACGCGAAACGTGTGAATGTCGCCGTCATCCTCGCGGACAGACACATACTCTCCAGCCACGAAATGTTCGTCCTGAAAACGGTATCCGCGCTCCAGGTCGCCATCTTCTTCATCATCATAGCGCAGAAACCAGCGACCGCCCGGCCCGTGGATCAGATGTCCCAGAGCGTCTTCTTCTCCTGGGCGGAACCGTTTGATGCGGGCGAGGTCCTTGTGATCTTTCCACGCTTCGGCATCCAGATGACCGTCTTCTGTAAGCGGCGCCAGAATGTCATAGCCGTGAGCTTCGTCGCCGCCGGGATGGGCAGGTTCCCGCGCCAACTCCAAATGGATTCGGCGGAAACACTCAGGAAACTTCGACATGTGGCACTCCCTAACGCTTGAGTTTCAGGGAGTATGGGGACGCGATGTCAGGCTTCGCTATGCGTAATAGTCCCTAGCGCCTCGCCAAGCTGGGCGATGTGGGCCAATTTGGCGTCGAAAGCTGACCAGTCATCCGCCTTAGCGATTGGATCCCAGAGCGCTTCGATGTCTTCGATGACGAGGCTGACGGGCCTGGCTGTTGCGAAGTAGTCGCGCTGAAGCCTCTCGGGTCGATCTGGCTCGAAAGCGTTCAATTGCCCGAGCACGCTGGAAAAACCCTCAGATTCATAGACGCTGGACTGGCGGGTGGCTTTGGGGTCGAACCCACGCGCAATCCCGCCAAAGAGCTCAAAAAAGGTTAGAGGCCAGCTTGCGCCGGACTCGGTCATCCATGCGTAAAAACCCTGCAGGAAGGCCAGTGCATCGGACTGATCGGCGGGCGGCTTCACGCCCAAAAGAAAAAAGGTGTGCCGCGCAAATGCGTCTTGATACGTCGTTTCAAAGCCAGTCAGTGCCGATGCGAGATCTTCTGATGTCGACAGGGGCAGGAGCGCGCTGCCCAGTTGTTGCAGTACCCAAAGGGCCTGTGTTGGCTGGCGCCCGAACCGATAAAGACCCGTCTGGTCGAAATAGGCTGCGACGAAGTTCGGGTCGCTTTCGGGCAGGAATCGGAATGGTCCGAAGTCAAACGTCTCGCCCGTGATATTGAAGTTGTCGGTGTTCATGACTCCATGGACAAATCCTGCCGCCATCCACTGGCCGACCATGCGGGCCGTGGCGTCGCTGACGGCGCCCAGAAAGGCGCACGCAGTCTCCGACACGGTCTCTCGACGCGCGCCCGGATGATAGGTTTCAACGCAATGCTCCAGCAGCCGCTGAAGTCCAGGAGTGTCCTCCAGAAAAGCCAGTCTTTGGAAGCTGCCGAACCGAATATGACTGTGCTGGAGCCGAACCATCACAGCGCTGCGGGTCGGGCTCGGCTCATCGCCCCGGTAGAGCGCTTCACCGGTCTCGATCACTGAGAACGTCTTCGATGTGTTGACGCCGAGCGCCTCCAAATAGCTGCTCGCCAGGATTTCCCGCACCGCACCTTTGAGCGTCAGGCGGCCATCGCCCTGTCGCGAGTACGGCGTTTGGCCGGACCCCTTTGTTCCGAGATCGAGCACGCGCCCGCCGGGCCCCTCGATTTGCGCGAAAAGGAAGCCGCGCCCGTCGCCGAGCTGCGGATTATACGTGCCGAACTGGTGGCCATGGTACCGCAAGGCTAGCGGCTTGGGCAGGTTCTCGGGCAACGCTTCAAAGCGGGCGAAGTGCTTGACCCACCGGGTGTCGCTCAAGTCGCCAAGGCCGCATGTACGTGCCCATCTCTGGTTGCGAAACCGGACCTTTGCCATGGGAAATTCAGCCGGCTCAACCGGGTCGCCGATGAGGTCTGCAATCGCCGAAATAGGAGGAGTGAACGCCATTTATGGGACGTAGACCGGTTTTTGAGAGCCGCAAATACGATTTGTCCTGCGGGGCGAGCTTGAACCCTAATTGGCGGGGCTCCGAAGCAGATTGTGCTAGCGTCAAGGGATGCGAGAGGTGAATCGGCCGTTCACGGTTGCGGTGGGCGCGGCGGCACTTCTTTATTGCATTTCGATATATGTGACTGTTGTGCAACACTTGTTGCGGCGCACAACAAAAAGGCACTGTTCAGTTGCAGTTATTACGCATTACACTGCTTTGGCGTGACGCCGAAAACGGCGCACTTTTAACGGGAGGAAATCCAGTAATGAGTCTCAAGACAGTACTTGTTTATTCCATGTCCGCTGCGGCCTTCGCTGCGGGCGGAACAGCCATCGCCCAGGAGACTGACGAAGAATCTCGTCAGGATACGGTTGTTGTCACCGGTTCGTTTATCGCGGGGACACCCGAAGATGCGGCGCTCCCGGTAGACGTCCTGACCGCAGCGGATCTCGAACTTGAAGGTTCGCCAACCATCACTGACCTGATCAAGAACCTCGGCGTGTCGTCGGGTACGGATGGTCGGACCAACCAATTTGCATCCAACGGCCTCGAGGGCACCGGCAACGTCAACCTTCGCGGCTTGGGACCGGGGCGTACCCTCGTTCTGATTAACGGCCAGCGTCAGACCTTCTCGCCGTTTCCCATTGGCGAGCAGTCTCAGCTCTTCGTTGATACAAACATGATCCCGTCGGCCGCGATCGGCCGGATTGAGGTTCTGAAAGACGGCGCTGCTGCGCTTTACGGGTCTGATGCCATTGCCGGCGTCGTGAACTTCATTACTCGGACAGACCTCGACGGCCTCGAAGTTTCCGGCAGCTTCCAGCAATATGAGGGCACTGACGGCGAGTACGACCTGTCGCTTGCCTATGGCTGGCAGGGCGACGACTGGAACTTCCTTATTTCTGGTGGCTACCAGTTTGAAAACGAAGTCCCGCTCCTCGAAAAAGACTGGGCGATTTCCGACATCACGGAAAATCCAGTTGGCGGCTTCTCATCCCTCTCCAATCCAGGCCGCTACGTGGCGCTTGGCGCGACTGGCGTGATTGGCGCGGTTAACCGCGAAGCTGGCTGTGAACAGGTTGGCGGTGTCGTGAACCCGGCCAACGACCAGTGCTTCTTCCAGTTCACCCAATTCGACAATCTGGTGGAAGAAACCGAACGGTTCCAGATCTTTACAGAATACAACCGTGACTTCTCCAATGGTGTCGGCCTGCATCTGGAAGCGCTCTACGGCAACACAGATGTGCCAGAGTGGAAAACGTCGCCGTCTTACCCGCCACAGGAACTGGCGACCCAGGTTGTGCCGGTCACGAACCCCGGCTTTCAGCAGTATATCGCTGACAACCCCGGCGACTTCCCGGACGGCACGCTGGCAGCGCTCTTTATCGGTCGCAGCTTTGGCTGGGGTGGTTTCCCAGGCACAGGCGGTGCCCAGGAAGGAACGCGCGAAGGTGAGACCTGGCGGATCGCCGCTGGCCTCGACGGCGCGTTTGGTAATGGCGTGAATTGGGACTTGAACGCGTCGTACTCGACAGCAGAAACGTCTAACCTGACGAATGATACCTACATCCTGGGCTTCACGGCAGCGCTGAATGGCTTTGGTGTGTGTACCGATCCTTCGACGGGCAATGATCCTGCGACTGGAACGCAGCCATTTGCGGCGGGCTACACTGGCACGCTCGTCGCTGGCCAAGGTGCGTGCGAGTACTATAACCCGTTTGGCAATGCCATCGCGGCCAACGCCATCACGGGCCAGGCCAATCCAGGCTTTGTTCCGGGGCTTGAAAACACCGTTACTCTGGCAGACTGGCTCACCGATGGCGGCACGGACCAGACCCGGACCACCGAACTGTTTGTCATTGACGGTGTGATGTCTGGACAATCCGGCATCCAGACGGCTGGTGGCTCCGTTGGATGGGCGGCGGGTTTCCAGGTCCGACAGGAAACCTATGAGCTTGATCCAAGCGATCTGACCAACCTTGAAATCACACCTGGACCAGGTGGTTCCGGCGTCTTCTCATTCCTTGCGGGGACAAATCCGCAAGATGAAGACCAGACCATCTATGCCCTGTTCGGTGAGCTTCAGATCCCGCTTTATGACGACCTCGATGTTCAGGTTGCCATGCGTTACGAAGACTATGGCAGCGAAGTGGGTTCAACGTTCGACCCGAAAGTGGCTGCGCGTTGGCAAGCTACAGATAGTCTTGCACTTCGCGGTTCGGCCCAGACTTCGTTCAAAGGACCGACGCTGAACCAGCTTTCCGGAACGGGAACGACGCTACAGTTCGTCGCGCCGACGTCTGCCTTTAAGGCGGTTGACCAGAACGGTGATCCCGGTCTCAGCCCAGAAAGCGCTTTCAGCTTCAACCTGGGCGCTATCTACCAGCAAGGCGGGTTCAACGCTTCGATCGATTACTACAACTTTGACTTCTCCGATCCGATTATCGTGGAAGACCAGGCGTCGATCGTGGGCGCTGCTATCGCTGCTTTGGCGGCCGGTGATACGGACAATCCGATCCTCGGGCGGATCACGTTCACCGATAACAATGGTGACGGCATTAACCAGGCAAGCGAAATCGCCCGGATCAACACCAACATCGTGAACGGGCCTGGCATCGAAACGTCCGGTATCGATATCCGCCTGGATAACACGTTCGGCCAGTCTTTCCTTGGCGGCGAGTTCTCTATCGGCGGTGAAGCCTCGTACATCATTGAGTATGTCGTCGATGACTTCGAAATTGAGGGCGTGCTCATCGAGGGCGGCGACCGCGTTGACCAGTTCAACCGGTCAAACTTCTCCCGCTCGCTGCCCCAGTGGAAGGCAAACCTCTACGCCAACCTGGCAACAGGGCCTCACAATTTCCGCGCCGTGGTCCGCCACATCGACAGCTATGACGATGAGCGTGGGGATCTGGGAACCGGTCAGCCAGAGATCGACAGCCAGACGACGCTGGATCTGTTCTACAATGTCGATCTGCCTGCAGAGTTCGATCTTGGCCTCTCGGTGGTCAATGTCTTCGATGAGGACCCACCATTTGCCCAGTTCGACCTGAACTATGATCCTTACACACACAATCCGTTCGGTCGTACGTTTAAAGTCGCCCTGACCAAGCGGTTTGAAGGACTTGGAAGAGGCAACTGAGCCGGGCTAACAAAGCTGCCCTAAAATCAAAAGCCGCCCCGATTGGGGCGGCTTTTTCAGTTTCGGAAGATGGCTTTGTCTCAGGCGGCGGCGGTGGCGCGTTTGGGTTTTGGTTCCCAGGCATGCGCCTGAAATTGTTCGTTCACAGGCGTTTCCGCGACATGGTTGGTGTAGTTTGAGAGCACTTTCAGCGAAACGCCGAGAATGACCCCGAGCACGGCTGCTCGGTCGTATCCGGCCTCGATAAAGGCATCCACATCGGCGTCCGCCACAAAGCCTCTTTGGGTGACCACCTGCTTTGTGAACCGGCGCAGGGCTTCCAGTTTCGGCTCTGTAATAGGGCGATCATCGCGCAGGGCTGCAATCACGTCCATGTCTAGGCCCTGGCCCTCAGAAATCGTGGAATGGGCGGCCACACCGAAGTGACATTCGTTTTCAACACTGGCGGCAATGGTCACGACCTGCTGCTCCAGTTGGGAAAAACCGGCCTTGCCGAAGATGTTCCCGAGAGTCGCATAGGCTTCAAGCATTGCTGGATTCTCGGCGAATACGGCATACAGCGACGGGACAAAGCCGAGGCTTTTCTTAGTCGCTTCCAGTTTGGCGCGAGCGCCTTCGGGCGCGTTGGTCTCGTCATACAGTGTGAAATCGGCCATTGAGGGCTCCTGTGTTGGTCAGGTGTGCGGGACCATCCCGCTGTCGATGGCCATCATGTGACGCTCAATAGGCGCGGGAGAACGCCTCGAAAGGCCATAACCGCGATGCAGATCGCGCATGGGTTGCCTTTTCCCATTAATCCCGCTTTCCATTGAGCATTCTGATTGGGGGGGATTTCATGGGAAAGTGGACGTGGACTGGTTTGGGCCTGGCAGTTGTGGTTGCCACGCTCGCGCTCGGTGGGTTTCAGCTCTCCAAGCTCTTTGCGAAAGCCAGCGAGCGGGCAGAGGCCACTGTCAGATTTTTGCAAACCTTCGATGGAGATCCCTCGGGCCAGGTCCGCGCAAACGCGTCTGAACTATTCCAGAACGATCTTTCCACCTTCGACACGCTTCTCAGTCTCTATCCCAGACTCGGTAATCTGGAGTCTGCCGGTGACCCAACCTGCAATTGGCGTACATCGCACACGACGAACCCAAATGATGTGGATGGAGAGTTTGTCGACTGTGGGGGCGTATCCGTGTTCGAGAAGGACCCAACAGTGGGTTTCACGGTAGGATGGAGACGCGAAGGAGAGACTTGGAAGATCTACAATCTCTATTTTCGTTCTGAAGTTTTCGAAGGCTATGGACCGGATGCGCCCGCTAAACCACAGCCGGAAGGATCAAAACCCGCAAAGCCGCCCTTGTGAGGCGGGCACAGGCTCCCAACCTCTAATCGAAGAGCGAGAACGGAGCCCAAACGTATGGACCGACTGGATGCGATGCGCCTGTTTATCCGGGTGGCGGATGCCGGGAGCTTTTCCAAGGCCGCGAGCGATATGGGCATTGGCCAGCCGACCGTGTCGCGCCGTATTCAGGATCTCGAGCACCGACTCGGCGCTGAGTTGTTCCAGCGCACCACGCGCGCTCTGAACATGACCGAGGCCGGTCAAAAATTTTACGAGCGTGCCGGCGTAATCCTCGCGGAATTTGACGATGCCGAAGCCGAGGCGCGAGGGCTCGACCACGAGCCCGTGGGACTCTTGCGGATCTCGGCGGCCAATTCCCTGGCCCGTCGGCTGATTGCACCGCAGATCGCTACCTTTTTGGACCTCTACCCTCACATCAAATGCGATGTGATTGCGGAAGACACGCTCACCGATCTTGTGGAGGAAGGCGTCGACCTGGCGTTCAGGCTGGGAGACCTGGCCGACAGCCGCCTCATGGCGAAGCGTATGGGCGCCGTCCAGCGTTTGATCTGGGCCAGCCCTGCCTTTTTGGAGACGCACGGGACCCCAGAGTCGCCAGAGGCGCTTGCGAGCTTGCCGGGGCTCATCTTTCGCCAGTCTCCTTCATCCAGAGAGTGGACTTTGACCCGGGGCGATGAGCAAACGACGATTAAGGTTGATGGGCGCTTATCAGCCTCATCGGGTGAGGTACTGCTCCAGGGTGCGCTCGATGGACTTGGCGTGTTCTATGCGCCGGACTGGTTGGTTTGCCGAGACGCAATGGAAGGCAAACTGGTGCGTGTTCTACCCGAATGGACGGGCTCACCATTGCCAGTGAATGCCGTCTGGACGAGTGGGAAACTGCGCGGAAAAGCGAAACTGTTTGCCGAGCATATGGCCGACTGCCTGCGGTTCACAGAACCTCTTTGCGGCTAGCGTTTCCAGGTGCAGTACGATTTAATCAGTATGCGCCGCGCTTAAGAAGTACGGCCGGGATCGCTTTCACCAGGATGTAGAGATCCAGAAAAACAGAGCGCCGCTGGGCATAGTCCACGTCGAGGGCCACGCGGGCCGCGTAGGTCGTATCGTTCCGCCCACTGATCTGCCACAGTCCGAGTACGCCGGGTCGCACGGAGTCGTAATACTCAATGTCGCGTCCATAGCGGCGGACTTCATCCTTCACGATTGGACGTGGGCCAACAACAGACATGTCTCCGCGGATGATATTCCAGAGTTGCGGAAGCTCATCCAGGCTGGTGCGACGCAACAGACCGCCACGGCGGGTGATCCGTGGATCATCTTTGAGTTTCTGGTTTTCTTCCCATTCGCGGCGCGCATCTGGATTGCTTGCGAGAAGCTTGTCCAGTTGCTCCTGGGCATCCACCACCATGGTGCGGAACTTGTAGCAGGTGAACTCTTTGCCGTCCTTGCCCCGGCGGGTCTGCTTGAACAGGATCGGGCCTTTATCATCGTTGCGGATCATGATCGCCAGACCAATAAGGGCGGGCATCAGGAACAGCGCAAGCGGGATAGCAAGCAGCAAGTCCATCACACGCTTTAGCGTATCGGAAGGGCGCCGGCCCTTGCGGTGTTCGCCCGATGTGGCGCGGTCACTCGCAGCGTTCAAAGGCAGAGCATCTTCGTCGTGGGCGACGGAGGCGTGTGCTGTATTCTCAGAGAGCATGAGGCTCGATCCCAGTCCCGATTCAATCCGTTTGGCATCTTCCCAAACAAGAACCGCGCCAGTTTCCTCGTTACGCACACCAGTCCCCTTTAATCGGCATTTGCCTGCCCGGACCGGTCGGGCCGAAAGCCCATTCCCCAAGGCGCAGGACGCGCCCCGAACCCAGTGCCGATGCATGCAATTCGCTGCACACCGAAGCCGTGATTACCGTTCGGTTAATACATGCCGGGCTGGCCAATACGAGGCCTTTCCCTTCGTGGGGGAATTTCCGTCAGCATTCGGTCACAACTGCCCCTGATGCGTGCATTGGCGCGGATTGGTGCCCATCGATTATGCGATTTTTGAGCTATGTGGCGCCCAGATCGGAAAAGCCCCCGGCGCGCGGGCCGAGGGCTTCCGAGGAGGTGCGATTGAAACGAGGGGGATTGCACCTCCCACAAGGGCCACCACGAGGTTTAGTGGCCGCTTGACTGGTATGTGGCCGCATTGCCGATCGCCGTCGCCGAGCCGATAACGCTCCCGGCCTGACCAACCTGCATTGAGCCGGTTGCGGTGATGTTGGCGGCATTGAATTGTCTGGTCGCGCCGGATAGAGATGCCTGCCCGCATGTGATGCACAGGCTCGCCGTCGCGGTGTTCCCGATCGCGACGGAGGAAAGTTGCGCCACGCCGCCATTCATGGAGTTGCCTGTGAACCGCGCTTGGGACGTCACGTCGGCAAAGTTGGACTGGATCCCGTAGAGCGCCGTGTCCGATCCGAGATTCGTCACCGCAGCGGAGTTGCCGACGCCGTAAGCCGACACCGCCGCATGCTCGGTGACGTCGCCCAACTCAACAAACGAGCGGGCCAGCACTTCGCTTTCATTGCCCTGATAAAGCTCTGATCCGTCGCGTCCAAGAGATGCGTACCCGAACTCATTGTTCAGGAGGTAGGAGTTGCCGGCCGCGGTCGTGGCGACGATGGCTGTGCCAGCGCTGCCCATGTCGATATCGGCATAGCCTTCAATCTTTTCACCGGCGGCTGTCGTCTGCACGGCGCCCTGGATGGCCGTTGTCGTGTATCCGGCGGAGTTGATGGTGTTTCCGCCCGCCGTGGTGGCGAATGCTGCCACGCCGGTGCTGTCTGCCACGTCCGCCAACGTTTTGGCTTTCACCGAGCCTTCCGACGCCTGGGTCTGGAAGGCCTTGTTGTCTCCAAACTCGCCGCTGGTGGTCGCGACATTGGCGATGCCGGTCGTTGAAGCGGAGACGTTTGTCGCGCTTTCGAGGTCAATCAGGGACTTCGCCGTGACATCGCCCGTCATCGTTTGGTGGGATTGAGCTAGGCTGTTGCCCATCCAGGTGCCCGCCGTTGAGGCGTTACCATAGGCCGTGGCGGCCGTGAGGGCTGTGCCTTGGACGGTTTCGCCATCCAGACGCGCCGCCGCTTCGACAGATCCATGCATGGCTTGGACTGCATCATAATCGAGGTCTCCGGATTTAATCAGGCCCGCGGCCGTGTTGCCTACAGTTGTGGCGCTGGCAGCCGCATCGGTGGCCGAGTGGTCTATCTTGACGTCCATGGACGACCAGAGGTCGCCGGTCTGGATCTGGTCAATAACAATACGTGACTGGGGAGCCTGCCCACCGGCGCACGGGTCGCAAGCGTCCTGGGCCTCTGCAGCGCCGGAGAAAAGGAGGGCAGCCGCGCCAGTTCCTGCAAGGATTTTCATGGTGATGGACATGGAAGTGTCCTCCTTCTCTGGGATTGGGGCCTAGCTGCGACCGCGCAGTTCAGGCTCGCGGCGGTCATTCCAACGGCTGACGGACTCGCGGGAGTTGGCGTTGTTCTCTTCCAGCGTGTTGTACACGGGGCGGAAGTCGCCCGTGATGCCGTTGGTCGAGGCGATCGCCTGCACTTCGTCGCAGACTTCAGCGCCAGGCGCGCCGTAAAGGTTCGCCATCATCTCGAGTACAGCCCGTTCCACGGTGGAACGTACGGCCAGTTGAATTGGCTCCTGGGCGCGTTCGCCGACGCCGATGTCGAAGACGTTGCCATTGGCGAAGTCGAAGACGCCCGCAGACAGTTCGCGGCCGATGATCTGCTTCTGGTAAGAGATCACGTCGACCACTTCGAGGCTTTCAGTTTCAACCATGCGCAGGTCGAGCGCAACGTTGATGACGAAGGCTTTCGCGCCGAGGCGGCCTTTTGTGTCTGTCGCGTCCAGGTCTCCGGCGAAGGCGTCTGCGCCCACTGAGCGGATGTTGTAGTTCAGCTCTGTGATGCCGCCGACGATGTAGTAGTCCGAGCCTGGAATGGAGCCTGCCATAATCTCACGGAACTGCGCGTTGCTGGCGTCTTCTCCGATCAGGCGGTTATTGGCGTATTTCAGCTCCAGTTCGGATACGGACGTATCGAACCGCTCCACAAGGCGCGCACCGGCTTTTGCCAGGGCGGAGATCGCCATCAGGGACGCGCCCTGCGTGACGCGGCGACCGCCTTCAATGTCCGCTTTCCCCGTATAGTCGAGGATGCGGCCAACTGCGATGCGAGGCGCTGTGATGCGGTTGGCACGGGAGTAGTGACCCATGCAGACCAGCGCTTCGGAGTACGGCGTTGGGTTTGCCGTGACCGGGGCATTTCCGATGGGCGATGCATAGAGGCCGTCCTGGCCTGCCAGCGGAGAAACGCACCCGGTAAGGGCCATGGCGCCAGCGAAGGCAGCAGCCGAAGCTTTCAGGCGTCTTGCACTGGAAGAGAAAATGGACTTAGTCATTGAGGTCGAGCTCCCCGTTCAGCGAAGCCGTCTGGTCGCCGTTGTTGATCTGTGTCGAGTCGATGATGATCGTGTTGTACGACCCATTGGTGATGACATTGAGCTGGTTGCCGATGGCGGTGCCGGTTGAGCCTAGCAGGCCCGTTGCGCCGGCGGTCTGCCCCCAACCCGTGTTCAGGCCGAGGCCGAGACCGGTGCCGCCCTCAATCAGTCCGTTGACCACGACGCGGTTGCCATTGGCGTCGCGTGATCCAGCGTCGAAAGGCCGGTTTTCCTGGCCGTAGCCGTATCCATAAGGACGTTCGAATTCGCTGAGGTAGCCGGCTTCCTGGGCGGTAACCTGGGAAGGGGCGGCGCTGACAACGAGACCCAGTATGGTCCCGGTCAGAAGAGTTCCCTTAGTAACGTTCATGAGCTGATCCCCGCTCGCTTCAAGTTTCGAAACGGGGGATTGCAACGGGTGTGCCAGTTTTCCCCTGCTGGGGTCAGGCCTTGTTAAGGCTCCCTTGTGCGGGGAATCGATCGGTGGGCGACCGGATCGCGCGTTTCAGAGTGTTCTTTGTCCCGGATTGGGCCATGTCCTGGTTAATGGCTGTGCTGTTAGCGGCTCGGCGAGCAACCGCCTATATAAATAGAGGGACGGCTTCGAATCGGCCCGCATAAGAAGGACCCATCCGTGTCGTCAGATCCAGCGCCATCTCCGCCTGCACCTTTTTTCAATGCGCCGGCGGGGGTTGTGGGCCTTTGCGGGCTGCTGATCGCGGCCCATGGCCTGCGCATGATCATCCCCTATGGCTGGCAGAATGAGGCCTTCTACTGGCTCGCTCTTATCCCTGAGCGGTTGAACCTGATGGTTAATGGCGGTGGCCAGGATGCCTATGGCCCACTCAGCCTGCTCGCAGCGGTGTTCGGCCATGTCACACTCCATGGCGACTGGATGCATGTACTCCTGAACACCGGAATGCTGTTAACCTTGGGCACGCCTGTGGCGCGTCGTCAGGGGCTTGCGAAGTTCCTGATCATCTTTCTGGTAGCAAGCGCTGCCGGCGCTGCGGTCTATTTTGCCCTGAGGTTGCCCGATGGTGCCCCTGCGATCGGCGCTTCGGGCGGCGTCTCCGGAATATTGGCAGCCGCGTTCCTTATAATGGCGGGGCCTCGCGCCGGGTGGCGGGAGATGGTGTCGCGTTCTTTCCTTCAGACAAGCTTGGCCTTTCTCGCGCTCAATTTGGTTATCTGGTTCGCTGGGCCAAGCCTCTTCGGAGCCGCCATTGCCTGGGATGCACACATCGGTGGTTATGTTGGCGGCGCTTTAATGATGGCTGCGTTCTCGGGGCGTCGCCATTAGGCGGCCCCTTAAGAGACGCTGGATCGTGTGATAAGCTACCCAAAAGCAAGGCCTCAAAAAGAGGCGTCAACGCGGGAGGGAGCCGATGATCATAGAACAAATATTGCGGGAGAAGGGGCGCAGCGTGACCACTGTGCCAGACACCGCTTCACTCCATGCCGTTGCGCAAATCCTCGATGAGGCGCGAATCGGCGCCGTGGTTGCCGTTTCGGACTCGGGTCAGGTCGCGGGCGTGCTGTCGGAGCGCGATGTCGTGCGCCAGGTCGCCCGCAATGGCTCTGCAGGCCTGGAGATGAGTGTTGCCGACGCCATGACCCGCGATGTCATAACCGCGACACCCCAGGATACTTTGGATTCGTGTCTGTCCACGATGACGGACCGCAGGATACGCCACCTGCCTATTCTCAATTGTGGCGCACTGGATGGGCTGGTCTCCATAGGAGATCTGGTGAAATGGAAAATTGCGGAAACCGAAGCAGAGGCTGAGTCGCTGAAATCCTACCTGGCGTCTTGATGCGGCCTGCGCAAACGTCTCCGCGCATCAGAAGCCTGTGGAAATCTCATTTCAGGTGAAGTTTTTTGCATTTTCGACGCAAAAAGGGCTTGCGCGAACCGGCAAATCCAAACTATATACGTCGCCTCACCGGAAACGCCTGAGACTGTCCGGGCCGAGTTGATCGGCACCGTGCGGCGGTTTTTGTGTCTCAAAATTCAGTCCGCTGGTTGGTAAATCAGCTTTCTGCAGAGAGCGCAAAAAAGGGTGTTGACGGGGGAAACTGCGGCCCATATAAGCCGCCACTCCGCCGGGACGGAAACACGGTTTTCGGAGCGGCAACGGAGCCTCGGTTCCAGCTGTTTGACATTGTAAGAGATTGGAAGAGAAACGCAGGCGGCGTGATTGCCTGCGGACCCAAAAGCCCCTCGGGGCCGGGTCCACACGATCACGGCGGATGCGTTTCAGGAAACTCCTTTATCGCTTCGCGAGAGCTGAACCCTCTCGCGTGAGTGTCGAAGGCTGCGGGCTTGCCTGTGGCTGGAGAAAAAGGGGTTCCCGTCAAAGAACGCAAACTTATGCTTTATAGCAATCGAGTGCCCTGGATTTTCCTCCAGGGTCCGACGTCGGATCAACTCAACCTGAGAGTTTGATTCTGGCTCAGAACGAACGCTGGCGGCAGGCTTAACACATGCAAGTCGAACGATATAGTGGCAGACGGGTGAGTAACGCGTGGGAACGTGCCTTTCACTACGGAATAGCTTCTGGAAACGGAAGGTAATACCGTATACGCCCTCCGGGGGAAAGATTTATCGGTGAAAGATCGGCCCGCGTTAGATTAGTTTGTTGGTGGGGTAATGGCCTACCAAGACTACGATCTATAGCTGGTCTGAGAGGATGATCAGCCACACTGGGACTGAGACACGGCCCAGACTCCTACGGGAGGCAGCAGTGGGGAATCTTGCACAATGGGCGAAAGCCTGATGCAGCCATGCCGCGTGAATGATGAAGGCCTTAGGGTTGTAAAATTCTTTCGCTAGGGATGATAATGACAGTACCTAGTAAAGAAGCCCCGGCTAACTTCGTGCC
>JBCBUL010000028.1:0-41717 GCA_039818165.1 Pseudomonadota bacterium
CGCTCTTTTTTGGCATGCTTTGGGCCGCGCTGCCCATCCTGGTGCTGCCGGGCGGCGACATGTTCTCTCAGATGGCCGTCGGAATCATCCTTTCGGGCATGATCTTCGGCGCCGCTTTGATCATGTTCCGGTTGCCGGAGGCCGCTTTTGCATTCGTATTCCCGGTGGCAGCATCACTTGTCGTTGGGTTTTCGATCCATTCTGATATGCGCAGCGACTTTCTGGCAGTTTTGGCTTTGGTTTACACCATGATTGTCACGGTCTGCGTTCGCTGGAACTACAACCAGTTTCTGTTGCAGCACCTGAACAAAGCTGCGGTCGCCCAGCAGAATTCTCTGATTGGACTTTTGCTTCGCGATTTCGAAGAAAGCACATCCGATTGGCTCTGGCAGACGAATTCACGCGGTGTGATTCTGGACATTCCGCTGAATGTGCGGGGTGTGAAAAGCGGCTATGACGTAATGAAAAATGGCGTTTCGCTTCTGGATCTATTCCGGCCTAGTCAAGCTCGCAATGTTCTGGAGGCGAGCCTGACACGCCAGACTGGCTTCCGGGACCTCGTTCTGGAAGTAGCGGATTCCACTGGCGAGCCACGATGGTGGTCGCTTACGGGCAAACCCCTGGTCGAAGACGGCATTCTGATGGGGTACCGGGGGGTTGCGTCCGACGTCACACAGTCCAAGCAGATCGAAGACCGTATAGCCTATATGGCGCATTATGACGGCCTGACGGGTTTGCCAAATCGCGCGAACTTCCAGGAACGCTTTGAGCGCTACTGGTCCGGCTCGGTCAATTCAAAGCTCGTTTCTGCAGTTGTCCTGCTCGATCTCGACAATTTCAAATGGGTCAATGATACGCTCGGTCATGCGGCGGGAGACGAGGTTCTCCGCCAGCTTTCATCGCGTCTGTCCAGTTTCACATCCACGCGCGATACCATTGCGCGCCTTGGGGGCGACGAGTTCGCGCTGATCCTGGAGCGCGATACCAAGCGCGCCCTGCAGGAACAGCTTGATGTCCTCGTCTCGGAGCTGTGTCGCCCATATGATGTCTGGGGCAGCACTGCGAATTGCGGCGCCAGCCTCGGTGTGCGCCTGTTCCGTCCAGGACTGCGCGATCCGGAAACCCTGATGAGCCATGCGGACCTCGCGCTGTACCAGGCCAAGAGCAAGGGCAAAGGCAATTGGTGCGTGTTCACGCCGAAGCTGGATGAGCATGCGCAGGCGCGCCGCTTGATCGAGCGAGACTTGCAGGACGCATTGGTGCGCGACGAGCTCTACCTCGAATTTCAGCCGATCCAGTCATCGGAAACCGAAGCAATTGTGGCTTGTGAAACGCTGCTGCGCTGGCATCACCCCGAAAAGGGTCTTATACTGCCTGGGGAATTTATTGAGCATGCCGAAGACTGTGGCCTGATTACGCGGATGGGCGACTGGATCATTCGCCAGGCCCTCGCTGAAGCGCGTCAATTGCCCGACAATATTCGCATTTCAGTGAACATTTCGCCTCTTCAGCTGCACAGCGCAAATCTCATCCCAACGATTGTGAATGCCCTGGCGACCAACCGTATTGACCCGGCGCGGCTTGACCTTGAGATCACTGAGTCTGTTCTGCTGGCCGATACGGACTTTGTGCTGCAGCGTCTGGTTCAGTTGCGCAAACTGGGTCTGTCACTGTCTCTGGATGATTTTGGAACCGGCTTTTCATCGCTCAGCTATCTGCGCACGTTCCCGTTCGACAAGATCAAGATCGATAAGTCCTTCATCTCGGATCTCGAGACCAATGAGGACAATCGCGCAATCGCCAAAGCCACGCTCAGTCTGGCAAAATCCCTTGGTCTGCGATCAACGGCCGAAGGTGTTGAGACCGAAGCCCAGAAAGTATTCTTGACGAAACTGGGCTGTGACGAGCTCCAAGGCTATCATATTTCACGCGCGAAACCCCTATCAGAGCTCACGCATCTGATTGAGTTGAGTGAGGCTAAACCTCTGGAAAAGACGGCAAATCGCCTGGGTGCAATTCCCGAACTACGGCCTGAGGCAATGCCTGCCCGCGCCGTCGGGCAGGTCGGGAAATAGCTTAGTCGTTCTCGGCTTCCAAGCGTAGTTTTTCCTCTGCGTCCGCGAGGCGCTTGTCCAGATAGTTGCTCAGTCGATCCAGCAAGACGTCTTCCTTGGATTGGAAGAAGTGGTCTGCCCCTTCAACCACATCGCGGTCGATCACCTCACCTTTCTGCACACGTACCTTCTGGAGCGCGCGCTCTACGTCTTGCGGCGTTGCGATCGCATCATTGTCCCCGATGATGATCAGCCCGGAAGCGGGGCAGGGCGCCAGAAATGAGAGATCGTAATGGTTTGCCGGCGGTGAGACAGCGAAAAACCCGTCAATTTCAGGCCGACGCATGAGGAGTTGGAGCGTGATCCAGGCGCCGAAGCTGTAACCGGCACACCAGACATAGCGTGGGCTCTCGGTCATGTTTTCGAGGTAGTCGAGGATAAACGCCGCGTCTTCCAGTTCGCCAACGCCATGGTCATAGACGCCCTGGGTGCGTCCGACACCGCGGGAATTGTAGCGCAATACGCCAAAGCCGCGCTCTTCGAACATCTGGTACATGCGAATGGTAATAGGGTCCTGCATCGTGCCACCGGCCTTCGGGTGTGGGTGCAGGATCAACGCGATCGGGGCGCCTTCGTGGGGCGGCTCGGTGTAGCGCGCTTCGATACGGCCCGAGGGACCGGGAATGATCATTTCAGCCATGGCAGGGCCTCGTCTTTGGGCAGTGGCATTGGAAGGGCGCTGGCATAGTCGATACAGGGCGCAAAATGCAAGCTTTGTCTCACACAGCAAAAACGATAGCGTCGGAAGGGTGTGAGGAATCGGGGAAGTTATGCTGAGGCAATCGGTTCAAAACCATCTTGACCATGATCCGCATTTTGTCTGGCGCGGGCAGTCGGTGACACGGCTGGAAAACCTGTCCGACATCGTATTTGCGCTGGCCTTGGGAATGCTTGTGTCCTCTGCGTCCGCGCCGCAGACCTTCTTTGACCTGCAGAGATTTCTCTTCTCAATCATTCCAGTGACGGCAGGTTTCGCCTTGCTGCTGATGATCTGGAACAGCCACTTTGTGTTCTTCCGCCGTTTCGGCTTGGCAGACGGCAAGATCGTGTTCCTGAACTCCTGCTTGCTCTTCGTTGTTCTCTATATTGCGTATCCGTTGAGGTTTGCGTTCGACAGTTTCTTCGGCTTTGTCCTGATGATGGCCGGAGACGCGACCTATGTGGACGCCATGCGGGTCGGCTATTCGGACTCTGGTGTAATTATGGGCTATTTTTCAGCGGGATATGCCGTTTTCAATGCCCTGCTCTGCGCAATGTACGCCCATGCGCTGTCAAAGGCGGTCGGTCTTGATCTGTCGGAGACAGAAAAGGTTTTGACAAAGCGAAGCACCTACGTTTTTGGCTTTGCGAGCTTCGTGTCCATTGTGATTGGGTTTTTGGCGTGGCTGACACCGCTGAACGGTTTCGCCGGGTTCTTTTACGGTATGATCGGCATTGGCGCATGGGTGATGTCCAAGTTCATCAAACTGCCTGAGGCGGATCCTTCGCTGTCTTAGCAGGTCGCGCTTTCGCAAACGGGAAAGTCGCCCTAAATGCAGGCCATGATTTACGCCGACTACAACGCAACAGCGCCGCTTCGGCCAGAAGCGCGGGCAGCCATGCTGGAAGCCTTTGATCTGGGCGCCAATCCTTCCAGCGTGCACGGCCCCGGGCGCGCCGCCCGGAAAACCGTTGAGCACGCGCGCACCCAGATTGGCGGCGCAATTGGCGCGCGGGGCGAGGATCTGGTCTTCACCAGCGGCGGTACAGAAGCCAATGCCCTTGCGCTGCACGGCGCTGTGGCGGCGCTTGAGGGAAAGATCACGCTCATTGTTTCTGCAATAGAGCATGAAGCGGTGAGCCAGAATGCCGGATTTGCGGGTGTGCCGGTGGAGACAGCTTACGTTCTGCCAAACGGCCAGATCGATCTCGAACGCCTGCACACCCAGATGGCGGCCTGGGATTCAGAAACAAAGGGGACACCGCTTCTCGCGCTCATGCTGGCAAACAATGAAACCGGCGTGATCCAGCCTGTCGCGGAGGCGGCTGCCATCATAAGAGACGCTGGCGGGCTGACCCATTGCGATGCGGTCCAGGCGCTTGGCAAAATCCCTGTAAGCGCCGCACTGCTCGGGGTCGATTACCTCGCTTTGTCGGCCCACAAGGTGGGTGGCCCCCAGGGCGTGGGTGCGTTGTGGCACCGGCCGGGTGCGCCCCTGAAACCTGTCCAGGTCGGCGGTGGTCAGGAGCGCAGCCTGCGTTCGGGAACGGAAAATGTCGCCGGGATTGCAGGATTTGGTGCAGCGGCTGAGGCCGGCATTCGCGATCTGACGCTCTACCAGGCGCTATCGGTTCAGCGTGACGCCATGGAGGCACGCCTCGTCGCGGATGCGGGGATCACTGTCATGGGAGAGGGTGCACCACGCCTGGCGGGCACAACCTGCTTTGCGATAGAGGGCTTTCGCTCTGAGACCCAGGTCATGGCCATGGATCTGGCGGGGGTCGCGGTGTCTGCAGGCGCGGCGTGTAGCTCCGGCAAGGTGCGCCGATCACTGGTGCTCAGCGCCATGGGCCAGTCTGACGCCCTTGCGGAATGCGCAATCCGCACCAGCTTTGGCTGGAACACTCAACCCGGCGATTTTGATGCAGTCGCCAGCGCTTGGCTGAAAGCGGCGCGGCGAACCGTACTCAAGGAGATGACATGACCGATTGTTGCGGAATGGAAGAACCTCACGAGCACGGCGCCGATGGCGAAGTGATCGTGAAAGAGGGCATCGACGAGGCTACGGTCGCCGCGGCTAAAGCGCTTGAGTCCGAGAATTATTCGGCGGGTTTCTCCACGGACATTGAGATGGACCTGGCGCCCATCGGGCTGAATGAGGACATTGTTCGGCTCATCTCCGAAAAGAAGGGTGAGCCGGAATGGCTGCTGGATTGGCGCCTGAAGGCCTATGAACGCTGGCTAACCATGGAAGAGCCGCGCTGGGCGATGCTGCGCTATCCGGAAATCGACTACCAAGCCTATCACTACTACGCGGCCCCAAAGGCGGGCGCGAAGTACGAATCCATTGATGACGTGCCAGAGGAAATCCTCGACACCTATAAGAAACTTGGTATCCCGCTGCGCGAGGCTGAAGTCCTGCTCGGTGTGGCGGGCGCGGCTGAAACCGCTGCAGAAGCGCGTGAAAAGCCCAGTGTGGCCGTCGATGCCGTTTTTGACAGCGTCTCTGTCGCCACAACCTTCCGCGAAGAGCTCGCCAAGGCGGGCGTCATCTTCATGTCCATCAGCGAAGCGGTGCATGAGCATCCCGAACTGGTGAAGAAATATCTCGGCTCGGTCATCCCGATCACGGACAATTATTTCGCCACGCTCAACGCGGCGGTCTTTTCGGACGGCACCTTTGTCTACATTCCGCCCGGCGTGCGCTGCCCCATGGAGCTCAGCACCTACTTCCGCATGAATGCCGAGAATACGGGCCAGTTCGAGCGCACGCTCATCGTTGCCGACAAGGGCAGCTATGTGTCCTATCTTGAGGGCTGCACGGCGCCCATGCGCGATGAAAACCAGCTCCATGCGGCCTGCGTCGAGCTTGTCGCGCTGGAAGACGCCGAGATCAAATACTCTACGGTGCAAAACTGGTGGCCCGGCGATGAAGACGGCAAGGGCGGCATCTATAACTTCGTCACCAAGCGAGGCGACTGCCGGGGCGCGCGCTCGAAGATTTCGTGGACCCAGGTCGAAACCGGCTCGGCGATCACGTGGAAGTATCCATCATGCGTGTTGCGCGGCGATGACAGCGTCGGCGAGTTCTACTCCATCGCTGTCACCAATGGCCGCCAGCAGGCCGATACCGGCACCAAGATGATCCATTTGGGAAAAGGCACGCGCTCACGGATCATTTCCAAGGGGATCAGCGCGGGGCGAAGCGACAATACCTATCGCGGCCTCGTCTCGATTAACAAAAAAGCCGAAAAGGCGCGAAACTTTACGCAATGCGACAGCCTTCTCATCGGTCAGTCCTGCGGCGCGCACACTGTTCCCTATGTGGAGAACCGGCGGGCTGACGCCCAGCTCGAGCATGAGGCGACCACGACAAAACTGTCCGAAGATCAGCTCTTCTACGCCCGCCAGCGCGGCATTGGCGAGGAGGAAGCGGTCGCGCTTCTCGTCAACGGCTTCGTGCGGGACGTCCTTCAGCACCTGCCCATGGAATTTGCCGTCGAAGCCCAGAGCCTCCTCAAGGTGAGCCTGGAGGGAAGCGTTGGATAAGCCCACTCAAGCTCTTAGAGTCACCGAAAAAAAAGCGCTGGTCATGCTGCTTGGGCTTCGATGACTTAGTAGCAGTATGACACAATCTGTATACAGTTGAAATTAACTCGGGATCAAATGGTCGTCCGAATTCTTCTGCCTCTTTAATTCTGTATTCAAATTTTCTTCTTGCTAAATCTGTGAATGAATCAATAATCACTTGGCTCAACCCGCTGTCCGTAAAGCCTGGATGAACTTTGTTTTGCGCGGCATTCTGAAACAGGTTGTTTATTTGAGGTGGGTTCGTTCCAAAGCTTCGGCTAAGCATTTCGAGCCCAGATGGAGCTTCAAAGAAAGTGTATGCTACCGAGATTTTCCAGAGCTTGAAATCATGGGTTACTGTCGAGAAGCATTCAGGAAGTTTGATGCGCGTTTCATTTTTTAGTCTCGATGTTGCATATATAAATATAGTTGGGGAACTTATCGAAAGTTGTCCTAGGCTAATACGTGGACCGCGTCTTTGGGGGGCAAGGTCGTGGCGTTGTCCTTGTAGATTGCAAAGGCCAAATGCTCCAATTGGAAAGTGAAGCCTGTTAGCATAGGCGCTGTGTACCGCGACATAGGTTAAACTCTTTTGCGAAAAATGTTCTGTAAATTGTGTCCATTTGAACGTGCTGGTATTTAAACTACGGCGTATGTTGGGATGAAGGCTAACCCTTAGTTCTTTAACATTTATGTCCCCGAAATTCGAATCTTCATAATTACGGACTACTGGCAAAACAATAGTCAGGTTTCCATCATTTACTCTCTCTCTAACAGAAAAAATCTGTCGGACCTTTCCGTAGTCGTCTATGGTGAATCGAACTTTGGGCTTGTTTCGAGACAACAGCTTCAACTCCGACGGGCAGCGGTCGATTATTCAATTGAAACCGGTTCGGTCGGACGAGTATTCAACTCTCTAAGTGATACGTTAAGTAGGCGAGCAGGCTATTTGTTGCACTAACAACGCTCATTGGTCGTTTCGCTGGAAACGCCAAATGCGAACTGTCGATCGACAAATTGCGCTTTGAATAACGGCTCAACCACGCCATATGCGCCTCATGCTAAAGCTTGATCAACTCACCGCCACGGTTGGCGAGGACGAAGATGCGAAGACCATCATCAAGGGTCTGTCGCTTGAGGTGCCCGCGGGTGAAGTGCACGCCATTATGGGGCCAAACGGGGCGGGGAAGTCGACCCTGTCCTATGTGCTCACCGGGCGGGATGGATACGAGGTCACCGGCGGCACCGCCACGCTGGACGGCGACGACCTTCTGGACATGGACCCGGAAGCGCGCGCTGCGAAAGGCCTGTTCCTGTCGTTCCAATACCCCGTCGAAATCCCCGGTGTTCCCGTGATGACCTTCGTGCGCACCGCCATGAATGCTCAGCGGGCGGCCCGTGGTGAGGACGAGATTTCCGCACCGGACTTTATCAAACTGAGCCGCGAGATTGGCGCCAAGCTCAATCTCACCGCAGACATGCTCAAGCGCCCGCTGAACGTCGGCTTTTCCGGCGGGGAGAAGAAACGTCTGGAAATTTTCCAGATGATGATGATGGAGCCGCGTTTTGCCATCCTCGATGAGACCGATAGTGGCCTGGATATTGACGCGTTGAAAACCGTTGCCGACGGCGTAAATGCCCTGCGCAGCGCCGAGCGCGGCATGCTCGTCATCACCCACTACCAGCGCCTGCTCGACCATATCAAACCAGACAAGGTGCACGTGCTGGCCGGTGGCAAGATTATCACAACCGGCGGCCCAGAGCTGGCCCTGCGCCTTGAAAAAGAAGGCTATGATGGCGTCCTCGGAGAGGCGGCCTGATGAGTATCCAAGCGCTGCGGGATGCGATCCCGAACGCCAATCCGGCCGAGCTGGAACTGATCGCCCGTTATGCCATGTTGCCGGAAGACCCGCGCCGCGAGCGCAGTTTTTCCGCGTTCAGTGAAACGGGCCTGCCCCATCGCCGGATGGAGGCCTGGAAGTGGACCGACTTCAAGGCCGGGCTGCAGGCGCTGGAGGGCAGCAAGGCCAAGGCTGCTGCGGATCCATTTGCTGAGGTTGAGGCATGTCGCATCCATGTGGCTGCAGGCGCGGTGACAACGCCCGCAGCCTGGCCAAAAGGTCTCAACGTGTTTGAAAAGACCGATGCCCAGGCCTTTGGCGCGGCGGAAGACATGCCCCTGGGGGCGCTCACGGCGGCCTTGTCCGGCCAAAAGGGGGGTATCGATACGTTGCTCATTGAGGTGACGGGCACCGTCGAGACCCCGCTTCACTTCGTGTTCGCATCCGATGGCGCGGAGGCCAGTTTTGCGCGCGTGACTGTACTGGTGCGGCCTGGGGCGTCCGCTCACCTCATCGAGAGCCATCTCGGCGGCGCGGGTTTTTCATCCTACCTGATCGACATCGGGTTGCAGGCAGGCGGACGCGCCACGCGGACTGTCTTCCAGGCGGGACACACCTCTGAGGCCCAGGCTGTCACGGCGGATATTCACCTTCACGAAGGTGCAAGCTACGAACAGACGACCCTGGCTTTCGGTGCCAAGGTTTGCCGACTTGAAACCCGGCTGACGCACCGCGAAACCGGCGCGAACGCCACGCTTAATGCGGCGTATCTGGCGGGCATTGGCCAGCATGTTGATATCACCACCCATGTCCGCCACGGCGCCGAGGCCTGCACGACCAAACAGGTTACCAAGGGCGCCGTTGTCGACGGTGGAACGGGCGTGTTCCAGGGCAAATTCATGGTCCCGCGCGCGGTGGGGCAAAAGACCGACGCTGACATGCAACACCATGCGTTGCTGTTGGAGGATGGCGCGGTCGTGAACGCCAAGCCGGAGCTGGAAATCTATGCCGATGATGTGGAGTGCGCCCACGGCAATACCTGCGGCGCGCTGGACGGTGACCAACTCTTCTACATGCGCCAGCGCGGCATCCCGGAACCCCATGCCCGCGCTCTGCTGACGGAGGCTTTTATCGCTGAGGCCTTGTCTGAGACGCCTGAGTCCTTGCGGAGCGCTCTTGAAGGCAAAGCCCGGGGTTGGCTCGATACTGCTTTTCGGTAGATGAGGGGGGCGACGCTCCCGGGGGGACGAAGGGAGCGCCGCCGATCGGCGGCTGAGGAGGGCTCGGCCACCGATATTGGAAGTGCGGTTGCTTACAGGTCGCTTCCGCCCCAGAGCACGGCGAACTCTTCACAATGGACGAGGACGCTCTGGAAATCGGCAAGGTTTACGCCGGCCGGGATCTCATATTCCTGGCCGCCACGGGTGGCCTGCAACTCACCGATATTGATGGAACCGGCCGTGGCCGTGTTGCCTGTCACGTCGTCATAGGCGGTCGGCGACAGGAAGATTTTCAGGTCTGGGCCACGGGCAACGCGGAAGTCATCGCTGAACACGATAAAGGTCTTTTCGCCGCGCTGGACGACTTCCCAATCACCCTGCAGGCGCTTGGAGCGGCGTTCGAATTCCCCGGAAGCATTCGTGGTGGTCGCCGCGATCTGGATCGCGTCCTGGGCTGAGGCGGTGTTGGCGGTCGCGGTGATGCCGGTTGCGGCAACTGTGAGGGCGAGGGCGATGAGCGTAGCTTTGATCATGGGTCTGGCCTTTCGATTGGAAACTCGTTCTTGCTGAACGCCCAGCCTAGTTGGAGCAGGCCGCACGCACTTACCAATAACGTGTGTTCACGCACCGGTGCGCGACGTGTGAGTGTGTGCGATCAGGCGTGGTCGATGCGCCGCATCTCCCTTTTTGGCGATGCAAGCCTACATACTGCCCATGACGAACCTGCTCGATCTCGATGCCATCCGCGCCCAGTTTCCAATCCTTGCGCGTGAGGTGCACGGCAAGCCGCTTGTCTATCTGGACAATGCCGCCAGCGCCCAAAAGCCCGAGGCCGTGATTGAGGCGATGGCGGGCCAAATGCGCACTGCCTATGCCAATGTGCACAGGGGGCTTCACACCCTGGCAAATGAGACGACCGAAGCCTTTGAGGCGGCGCGGGAGGATGTGCGCCGGTTCCTCAATGCGGGGTCTGTGGATGAGATCATCTTCACCAAGGGCGCCACAGAAGCCATAAATCTCGTGGCCCATGGCCTTGCCGCCGAGGTCCAGCCCGGCGACGAAATCATTCTTTCGATCATGGAGCACCACTCCAACATCGTGCCGTGGCATTTCCTGCGAGAGCGACATGGCGCGGTCCTGCGCTGGGTGGGCCTCACTGAGGATGGCGCTTTGGACATGGAGGCGCTTGCATCTGCCATAGGCCCAAAGACGCGCATGGTCGCGCTGACCCATATGTCCAACGTGCTCGGCACGGTGACGGATGCACAGCGGATTGTTGAACTCGCCCACGCCGCTGGGGCTGAAGTCTTGCTCGACGGCTGCCAGGCGGCGGTCCATGAGGATGTGGATGTGCAGGCTCTGGGCGTCGACTACTATGTCTTCTCCGGCCACAAACTCTATGGACCCACGGGCATCGGGGCGCTGTATGGAAAGGCTGCGGCTTTGGATCGCCTGCGCCCGTACCAGGGCGGGGGGGAGATGATCGAAACGGTGGAGACCGACCGGATCACGTACAATCACGCGCCCCACAAATTTGAAGCTGGAACGCCGCCGATTCTTGAAGCCATTGCCCTTGGCGCAGCCATACGCTGGTTTGAGCAATTCGACCTTTCGGCGGTGAAAGCCCACGAAGACGCATTGTACCAGCGCGCACGTGAGGGCGTTGCCAGCGTTAACGGGTTGCGTGTCCATGGAGAGGCCAAAGGCAAGGGCGCCGTTCTCAGTTTCAGCCTTCAGGGTGCCCACCCCCACGATCTGGCTCAAATCATGGATCGCTATGGCGTAGCTGTCCGCGCGGGGCATCACTGTGCCCAGCCATTGATGGGCCATTTGGGCGTGTCGGCCACGGCCCGCGCCAGTTTCGGCATCTACAATACCGAAGCAGAAGTGGATGCCTTCATAAAAGCACTCGAAAAAGCGCGCGGAATGCTGATATAGGGTTTCACATGGCAGACGATATGACAGCCCGCGATATGATTGATGTGGAGGCCGCGAAAGCGGACCCCGTCGGCGAAGGCATCCTTTCGAAAGAGGAACTCAATCGGATCACCGATGACATCATTGCGGCGTTCAAGACCGTGTATGATCCGGAAATCCCCGTGGACATCTATGAGCTTGGATTGATCTACAAAGTCGACATCGACGAGGCGACGCGCAAGGTCGACATCGACATGACGTTGACTGCCCCAGGATGCCCCGTGGCGGGAGATATGCCCGGCTGGATCGAAACCGCGGCGCGCACGGTCGAAGGCGTCGACGATGTGGAAGTCCGTCTCACCTTCGATCCACCATGGGACCCGTCGCGCATGTCGGACGAGGCGCGGCTGGCGCTGAACATGCTTTAGCGCTGAAGCGGGCTCTGTAGAGCGGAGCAGAATCTTTTGGATCGATTGTGCAGCTATTCGCCGATAGCCGCCTCGGTGGTTTGAAAGCAAGATGCCTGTTTTCGACCATTCTCCCGTCAGTCATATTCTGACTAATTCGCAGCCCACCGTTGAGGCCTGCTATGTCGGGACAGGAACATGTGCGGCGAACGGGCTACGAAAGGCGATCCACAAAGCGCAGCGACTCAAACACCTAGCCGTCAGACGTTCGACCTGTCGATGGTTTGCCGCTCAGCCTTTGTCGTGTGTGGGTTACCTGTGTTCTCAGAAGACTAGTCCAGGACGTCAGCAAATCGGGCCATCGACGCATCACCGAGCCCTTTGCGCAGCGGATCGAGATGGGTGTCAAAGGCGCGCCAGGCACCAATTGCGCGGGTATAGATAGGTTGGCGGACCTGTTCGCTGCTCGCCGTCCGGACGGCACGATGTGTCGTGTGGAATGCCAAACATCCCAGTTCAAACGGTACCCCGACATGTTCCAACATGCGCCGTACAGTTTTTTCCGGTGATCGAACCAAGGATTCATACTGCACCCGCAGCACTTGGCCGGGCAAAACACGCTCCCAGTGGTCCATAATCGAGAGATAGAGGGAATAGTATTTGCCGATCGTTTCGAGATCATGGGCGAAGGCTGATCCATGGGAAAAGCTCTGCTTGTAGATACTCAGGCCGCAATCGAGGGGATTGCGCCGCGCATCTATCACGACCGCCTGCGGCAGGATTTTGTGGATCAGACCGACATGTTCGAAATTGAACGGCATCTTGTCGGTAAACTTCAGAGTCTCGCTGCTGCGAAAAAAGCTGCTTTCGGTCAGATAGGATTGGCCAAGCGCGGTAAGGCGCGCCTCAGGCAGCTGGCCGATGGCTTCCAGATACCCCGCTTTGAACTCATCCACACAGGATACATGGGCGCGCCGCTTCGTACCGGGCAGTACCGGTAGCTCCATGGTGCCCTCAATCTGAGTATGGCTCGCCAGGATCTGTTCGATAAGGGTGGAGCCCGAACGTGGCAGCCCGACGATGAAGATGGGAATTGGCGCGTCGTGGTCTGGCGTTGCCCTGGTGGCTAAAGCATCCTCCGTGAACGCGTTTTTAAGACGCCCGGCCGCCGCACAGGCGAGATCAATATCAAAACCTTCTGGCTGACCAAGGGCGTTGGCCTCGTGGTAGATGGCCATGGCTTGGGTCGTGTCGCCCTTCGTTTCCAGCTGTCTCGCCAGGGCAAAGGCGGACATAGCTTTCTGGCGCCGGTCCATCCGGGGCTCATTCTGAAGCCGGCGGAGGATTGCCTCTTCTTCAGGGGTAAACTCGTAGGTCTTGGTATCGGCCAGCCCCCACCAACTGGCGCCATTCAATGGGTTGTGGGTGAGGCTCTTTTTCAAGGCCGCAATGCCTTCGTCAGGTGACCCGACAATTCTGAGCAGCTGACCGCGAACAAGGGCAACTTCACTCAGCTTTTTACGATCGCCGCTAGCGAGGGGCTCGGCTCGGTCGCACATTTCCAGAGCCAACTCATTCTGCCCGTAACGCAACAGAATTGATGCCAGCCCCCAAACGGTTTCGAATGTTTCCTGCAGCTCAACCAGGTGTTTGGCGGTTTCGACGGCATGTCGGTAGGCGCCCGAGCTTTCCAAAGCGCGGACCAGCAGCTTCCGCAAAACAAGGTTTGCGGGCGTGTGGTTGAGCCCTTGCTGAATCCAATCGACGCGCTGCTCATGACGTCCCCGCGATTCCTCGATATGCGCGAGGGTGAATATGGCGCGTGGATGGCCGGGGCAGGCGTCCAACAGGTCTCTCGCCACTTCGTCTGCGCCCTGTAGATTTCCGCGCTGAATATGCCGCTGGATCAGCTGAAAGTCTGCCACGAGGGGGTCGAAACTTTCAGCCATCTGCACGGCCTTGATGCTCTTCGCGTAATCGCGTTCCTCATACAGCAGGCGACTAAACAGCACCCAGCCGCGGAACGTCTTCGGGTCCTGCGCCAGGCCTGCTTCAAGACATCTGATCGCCGCGGCCCGGTCTTTGACCGCCAGGTATGCTTCCGCTTCTTTGATGAAGGCGATTTCGGCGTCGGAGGTATCCATATTGGCGCTCTAACAAGAAATGCGGGGACTTTCGCCCCCGCATTCCAAGGTCCTCGGATCAGGTGATCTATTGCGTGTACGTCAAACCGAAAAAGAAGAACCGACCGCGCGGACCCACCGGCCAGGCGGTCTCCGTGGCATAGGGTTCTTCATCTGCAATGTTGTTGACGCCGCCATAGAAGGTCAGCTGATCGCTGAACTCGTAGCTGGCATTTGCATCGAAGATGTAGACTTCGTCGAAGAAGCCGGCCGGCCCGAAAAGTTCCTCGTCTTGGATTTCATCAGCGAATTGTTCGCTTTGATACGAGGTCTGCAGGGCCGCGCTGAAGGGACCGCGGTCCCAGCTCAGGGTGAGATTGCCAGACCATTCGGGGATCTGAATCTCCCTAAGCTCTGGGTCCACGTCAGCAGGGTCAAGCGGATTGAAGAAGCGATCAAGCTTTTCCTGGTTCGATCCCACGAGCCGGGCGCCAAATGTGTTTTCACCCACATCGAAAGTGTAGCTAGCTGCAAAATCCCAGCCGCTGGCTTCGATTTGTGCGAAGTTGATTTCACCCGTTTCCAGAGAAGTCAGGCCGCCATCGGCGCGGCGAACGAAGAGGTTGCAGAAGTCGATGTTCGGATAGTTTGCCGAGTCAAGGCAGCCATCAAGAATGTCTTCGGCTTCCGTTGCAGCGATCGCATCTTCGATGGTCACGTCCCAATAGTCGATCGTGAAGGTGAGACCCTCAACGAAGCTCGGCTGGAACACGGCGCCCACCGTGAGGGTTTCTGCCGTCTCCACGCCCAGGTCGGGATTACCACCCGACACGCCGGCAAACCGGCCCGTCAGGGGGTTCATCCAGATATAGTTGCCGTCGCCGTCGAGGATTTCGCCCGCAGGTACTCCGGCGGCCTGAAGGTCAGCGATGCAGTTTGCCTGTCGCTCAGCGGACCCCGCCGTTACATTGCCAGGGTCGCAAGGGTCAGCAGTTGCTGAAACGGTGATTGGCAGACGCGGATCGAACAGTTCGGAGATGTTTGGTGCCCGAACAGCCTCTGACAAAGTTGCCCGAAAGCTCAAGTCAGAAACCGGTGCCCATGTGCCGCCAACCTTCCAGGTTGTGGCTTCGCCTAGCGTCGAGTAATCGGCCAGTCTTATCGCGCCATCCAGGGTCAGCTCCTTGGCGAAGGGGCGATCCCTGAAGACAGGCAGGCGGATCTCGGTGAAGATATCATAGACCTCATAGCTGCCCTCAGTGTTGAACTGTTGGGAATTGTCGATATCGGTGAACGAAAAGAGGAACGGATCGACTTCGCTTACCTGGATACCAGGCGTGAAAGAGGTTCCCGCCGGCAGGATGCCGAGGGTCAGCTGATCCAGCTCGTTATCGCTCGACTCGTCACGATACTCGAAGCCAGCCGCGTATCCGAGCGGGCCATCGAGGAAACTCTCGAGCACATCGAACTCGCCCGTTGCGATCGCTGAGATCACCAGCTGTTCAATGACCAGGACATCCTCCAGGTCAGAGGTTACAAAGTCCTGTGCAGCTTCACTTGCCGAGTAGGTGCCGAAAGGATTGAGCGGCTGACATTGGCCGTCGCCCGGCGTGAAGGAGTAATACCGGTCCGAGGAGAATCCACCGTTGGCATAGCCATTACCTGCCGTGAAGTAATCGATTTCGTAGGCCGCCGTTGGATCGAGGTCCGAGCGACACACGATGCTTCCGTCCGGTGCTTCCACCGCGTCAATGGCGGCAAACACGCGGTCCAGGTACAGGCCGGTCTCGCGTGATGTGTTCTTGAACCGGCCATAATTTGCCGAGAACTCAGCGAAGTGACCGTCTGCGAATTCCCAGTCGACCCCGCCGACGAAACGCCAGGTTTCGCGCGTATAGGTGAAGGGGTTATCGTCGCTGAAATCCAGCGGGTCCTGGGTTAACAACAGCCCGCCGGTCACATCAGTTACCGGCGTCAGCTGGTCGGGAATGAACGGGTTGTCGGGCAGGATGAAAAGCGTGTCGTAGAATGTGTCCTGCTCGCCAAAGGTCTCTGAACGGGCGTTGACATACTTGCCTTCGAAGAACAGTCCAACGGTATCAGAAACATCATAAGTCGTGTTGAAGTTCAGGACGATCCTGTCGGTTTCCGGGAATAGCGTGTCGCGATTGAAATTCAATCGCCCGCCGTCCCCGCCAATGCCCCAGAGCCCGTTCAGCACGGTGCCATCCTGGTTCACACGCACAGAGCCGTCGGGATTGGTCAGCCAGCACCCAGCTAGAAAGCCAACGCGGCCGCCTTCTGACTCCTGGCAGTCAGCAACCCCATTGCCGTTGATGTCGACATAGGTCACATCGCGGCCGCCGAAGGTCGGCGCGATCGAGCCTTCCTGGGAGGTCAGCCAGAAACGCGGGTCTTCCGTAATTGAGCTGTTGGTGGCCTCTGTGGTCGCAATCCCGTTGTCGCGAGACCAATCGCGGTCGCCATAAGTCAGCTCTGAATCGTCCTCGAAGCTAAAGGCGAAAACCAGGTTGCCTTTGCCGCCCGCATAGTCTTGCCCATAAACGGCGTCGATCGCGAAGTTTTCGGCGTCGCCTTCTCCCGACACACCGCCGCGGGCGTCGAGCCGAAACCCTTCGAAATCATCCTTCAGGATGAAGTTCACAACGCCGGTCACGGCGTCTGCACCGTACACAGCCGACGCGCCACCCGTGGTCACCTCGACCCGCTCAACCAAAGCGCGCGGAATAGAGCCAACATCGACAGCCTGGCTGCCCCGGAAACCAGCCACGTGGCGCCGTCCGTTTACCAGGGTCAGTGTCCTGTCCTGCCCCAGTCCACGCAGGTTCAGCGCATTCGCCCCGGTCGCCGAGTTTTCCGCCGTCAGCGAGGAAACGAGCGCCGGGATATCATTCACGACATCTGCAAGGTTCAATTCGCCAGAAAGCGTGAAATCATCGCTGCTCAGGGACTGCACCGGCGTGGACGATGTCAGGTTGGGATCGGTCGGGATGCGTGACCCTGTCACCGTGACGGTTTCCTGGACGCTCTCTTCATCTGTGGTCTCTTGGGCCATCGCCGAGAGCGGCAAGGCGACGCTCAAAACTGCAGCACTGACACCTGCAAACAGATACTTTTGGCCAAACCGGCCCCTCACGGTACGCTTCATAGTCAAACCCCTGACTAACAGATTATTCACCCCCGACTATCGCGACCAAACCCCATCCACCTGTCAATTGCTGTGCTGCTCGGCAGTCCGTTTTTCGCAGCGGCTTGGCAAACTGCCTAAAATCCCATCTGCACTGCCTAGTTTTGTATCGAGCTATCAAAGCTTTGAGGAGGCGCGCGATTGTCCTCTGTCTTTTTCGAATCGGCACGTCGTGTATGGGTCAGTCCATAGAGGCGGCAAAAGCTGTTGTGGTTTGGGAGGATAACACGATGAAATTGAGTGGTTTGGCGCGCAAATGCACCATGGTGCTGGTCGCGAGCCTCCTCGCTGCGTGCACCTCTTCGACAACGAATCCAAATGTGCGCGTGCTGAACGAGCAAAACCTGATCGATATCCTCATCGGGTCTTGCATACAGTCGACGCGCAACTGTGACCCGTCAGGCTCGATCGAAGAGGTTCAGGCCGCCCTTGCTGAAGGCAAAGTGTTCACGACGATCCCCGTCGATGCCATTCCCGATGACGGACTGGTGGTAGCGGTGCAGGGCATTGGAGGCGGCGGACCCTGGCAATACGTCATCGATCGGACGAGCGAACAGGGACTGGAGACCATTGACGACCCACGACGCCGGGTCCTCAACCTGTTTAGTGACTACGCCGGACAAGACGTGACGGCACTGGTGCGATCAGAAGCGGCCGGGGCCACGGCAACAGCGCTATTGCTCGCGGCGGAAATGGGCCTGCCAACGCTGGACGGCGGCATTACCGGCCGCGCCGTGCCTGAAGTCCAACAATCCATCCCGTGGATCAATGGCATCGCATCGGTGCCAACAGCTATCATAACGCCTTGGGGCGATGAGATCATCATCCGCCACGCCATTGACGAATACCGCGTCGAAGACCTCAGCTGCGCGATCGCGGTGGCCAGCGGAGGAGACGCCACGATTACGATGACCCCCATGTCCGGGACCGATCTGGAACGCGGCGTCCTGAAAGACAATTTGTCGGAAGCTGAACTCTACGGTCGCACCGTTCGGCAGGCGGTTGAACGCGGCAAAGACCCGATTGATGCCCTGGTCGCCGTCTCCGGTGGTTACAAACTCTTCGAAGGGGTTGTGCGCCGCGCTGAAGACAAAGGAGACCGGGGCTTCAATTGGGTCGAGGCCGAGTTTGACGGCGTCGGCGAATATGCAGGACGCTCCTACCGCGTGTTCGTGAAAAATGAGAACATTGTCGGCTGGCTGGACGGGGAACTGAACGCGGTATCGCCCGACTATATCTATAATCTTGATCCAGACACCGGGCACTCGACCCTCGGCGTTGGCTATGGCGGATATGTGGTTGGGGAAAAAGTTGCCTTTGTCGGCGTTCCCGCACCCGAGCAATGGCGCAGTGAGAAGGGAATTGAGCTGATCGGACCTCGCCACTTTGGCTTTGATTTCGATTTCATTCCAATTGAAGTGCTCCAGACTATGGCGAGCGCGGAGTAGCAGCGCAGAGCGGTGGACGCACCACACCAAGACCTATCGGGAGAGCCACAATGCGAAATAGTTTGGCCATCTTCACTATCGGGCTTCTGTCGGCCTGCAGCCCCACAACGGATCCCATTTCAGGCGAAGCCGCGCCTGCCTCGACAGTTGAGAATTTCGAGGCGAGCGGATGGATAAGTCAAACACTGCCGGAACAAGCGGCTGCCTTGCAAGCGGGCGAAATCACGTCCGAAGCGCTTACCCAAGCCTATCTGGATCGCATCGAGGCTGTCGACAGAAATGGTCCGACATTGCGCGCAGTCTTGACGATAAATCCGAACGCACTCGCCGATGCCCGCACTGCCGATGCTGCGCGTGACGCGGGAGAGCCTCTTGGCCTTCTCCATGGCGTTCCGATCCTGTTGAAGGATAACATCGAGTCCAAAGACAATATGCCCACTACGGCAGGTGCTTTGGCCCTGAAAGACAACGTCACAGGACGAGATTCTCCCCTGGTCGAGGGTTTGCGCCGAGAGGGCGCCATCATTCTCGGCAAGACCAATCTCAGCCAGTGGGCAAACTTTCGATCCACAAGTTCCATGAGCGGCTGGTCCGCTCTTGGTGGGCAGGTCAAGAACCCACACATCCTTGATCGGAACCCCTGTGGGTCCAGCTCAGGATCGGGCGCCGCGATGGCAGCGTCCCTGGCCGCCGGAACCGTCGGTACCGAGACAAATGGCTCCATTATTTGTCCTTCGAACGTAAATGGTATTGTCGGGTTCAAGCCAACAGTCGGGCTGGTCTCCCAGGACCTGATCGTTCCAATTTCATCGACCCAGGACACGGCCGGCCCCATGACGAAAACCGTCACTGGTGCAGCCATGATGCTCACAGCAATGGCAAGTGGAGACGCCCGCATCGATTATGTCGCCGCACTCGATCAAACGGCGCTCGAGGGCGCGCGTATTGGTGTGCTTCGCTACTCTCTCAACAACAACGCCGACATCAATGCAGCGTTCGAAAATGCCCTGGAGGACATGGCGGCTGCCGGCGCCATCCTTGTCGATGTCGAGAACCACGACCCAGGCATCGAGGGCATCGGCCGGAAGGGTTTTCACGTGCTTAAGTACGAGTTCAAAGCGACTCTGAATACATACCTTGCCACATTGCCGACGTCGGTGCCCATCACCAGCCTCGCTGAGTTGATTGAATTCAACAATGACCACGCTGATGTCGAACTCGTCCTGTTCGATCAGGACATATTCGAACAATCGGACGCCTATGGTGACCTGACAGATGAAGCCTACCAAACAGCTCTGGCGGATATTCTTCGGGCAAGCCGCGAGAATGGTATCGACCGCCTCATGGCCGATCATGAAGTCGACATCCTCGTTTCGCCTTCGGGAGTACTTGCGCCGCGAATAGACCCAGTAAATGGGGACGTTTGGCCAAGTTGGGCCGGCGCTGGAAGCATGGCGGCAAGGGCGGGTTATCCCCACGCAACGGTTCCAATGGGGTCAGTACATGGCTTGCCCATTGGCCTCTCATTCATCGGCGGAAAAGATCAGGACGCACGCGTTCTGTCTTTCGCATTCTCGTATGAACAGGCCACACGCCATCGGATTGACCCCCTTTATATCGCCGATTCCAATACCCGCCCCGAACTAGCGGCAGCATTAGAAAGATACCCAAGCGACGATTAATTCTCGCAGAACGAGGATCAGCTTCCACAAGCCATGAACAAAGACGCCTTTGACCCGATTGCGGTGATCTCAGGATCATAGTCAACTTCTGTTCGATGAAGCTAAAGTCCTCGAGCGCCCCTAACTCTCTGGCGTCGTACTCTAAGCTATCTGCTCCCAAGATTTTCGCCAAGCCTGTCTAAAAGTACTCGGTTTGCTGAGTGGTCGCTATAAATCCCATAAAAGACGCTCGTGCACGCAATGGCCAATGGCAAAAAAGGGCC
Organism: Pseudomonadota bacterium; assembly: GCA_039818165.1. Lineage (GTDB taxonomy): Bacteria > Pseudomonadota > Alphaproteobacteria > Caulobacterales > Hyphomonadaceae > UBA5336. The sequence continues at coordinate 20,494 of JBCBUL010000028.1, forward strand.
AAAGCCAGTCGCCCATAATACAACGGCTTGCCGGCGGTGGTCCACAGAACGTGCCCTAGTGTTCGAGGAACGTCTCGAAGCTTCCGTAAATCATGCGTTTGCCGTCGAAGGGCATTTCGCTCATCTGTGAGGTAAATTCCGGGTCGTCCATCATGGCCTTGGTGCCGGCATCTCGTGCCTCTTTAGACGGCCAGATCGTCCAGGCGAAGACGATCGCTTCGCCGGGCTGGCAGTCGACCGCCTTGAAGAAATCCGTCTGCTTGCCTTCGGGCACATCGTCTTGCCAGGACTCCATAGTGCTGACCGCGCCATTCTTCAGCGCGATCCCGGCAAAGATTTCAGCCTGCTTGATGTAGGCTTCCTTGTTCGCGATCGGCACGGCAAGCACGTAGCCATCCACATAGGTCATGGGTCATCTCCTCCTTGTTGCCCGGTGAGACTAGCATAGACGCACGGACCGCGCGCGCCTGATCAGGCAACTTTCGTTTTTGCTGCCTTGCGCGCCTTGGGTTTGGCGGATTTGGACCGCGCTTTCTTTGCGGCCTTGCGTTCATCCTGGCGTTTGAACGTCTCGGCCAGGAAGGTGCCCGTATGGCTCCCTTCGGTCTGGGAGACATGTTCGGGCGTGCCTTCGGCGACGAGTTGACCGCCGCCATCACCGCCCTCGGGGCCCAGGTCCAGGATCCAGTCGGCAGTCTTGATGACATCCAGATTGTGCTCGATCACGACGACCGTGTTCCCCGCATCCACCAGTTCGTGGAGCACTTCGAGCAGTTTGTTGACGTCTTCAAAGTGCAAGCCCGTGGTCGGCTCATCGAGAATGTAGAGTGTGCGGCCCGTTGCGCGTTTTGACAGTTCCTTGGCGAGTTTCACGCGCTGGGCTTCGCCGCCTGAAAGCGTGGTCGCCTGTTGGCCGACCTTGATATAGCTGAGGCCCACCCGGTTCAGCGTCTCCATCTTGCTGGCGATCGCCGGGACCGCGGAGAAGAATGTCGAAGCGTCTTCAACCGTCATGTCCAGCACGTCTGCGATGGATTTGCCCTTATAGAGCACTTCCAGTGTCTCGCGATTGTAGCGTTTGCCGCCGCAGACCTCACAAGTAACGTAGACATCGGGCAGGAAGTGCATCTCGATCTTGATCACGCCGTCGCCCTGACAGGCCTCGCACCGTCCGCCTTTCACGTTGAAGCTGAACCGGCCGGGCTTATAGCCGCGCGCCTTGGATTCTGGCAGGCCAGCATACCAGTCCCTGATGGGGCCGAATGCACCAGTATAAGTGGCTGGATTTGACCGGGGCGTGCGCCCGATCGGGCTCTGGTCGATATCGATGACCTTGTCGAGGTGTTCGAGCCCTTCAATTGTATCATAGGGTGCGGGCACCGCCGAAGCTCCGTTCAGCTTGCGGGCGAGGGATTTGTACAACGTCTCAATGATGAGCGTAGACTTGCCGCCCCCGGACACGCCGGTGATCGCCGTAAATACGCCCAGAGGAATGCGCGCATTGACGTTCTGCAGGTTGTTCCCGCTCGCGCCCTTGAGCCGTATGGATTTCACGCGGGCGGCCGGGCGACGTTTCTCCGGGATGGCGATTTCCCGTTCGCCGTTGAGATAGGCGCCTGTCAGGCTGGCCGGGTTTGCGATGACCTCTTCCGCCGTGCCCTGGGCGACGACCTCGCCGCCATGGACGCCGGCGGCAGGGCCCATATCGATGACATGGTCGGCCGTCAGGATCGCATCCTCATCATGCTCCACGACAATGACGGAGTTGCCGAGATCGCGCAGGCGTTTCAGCGTTTCCAGAAGACGTTCATTGTCGCGCTGGTGCAGGCCAATGCTCGGCTCATCGAGCACGTACAGCACGCCGGTGAGGCCTGAGCCGATCTGGCTGGCGAGACGAATGCGCTGGCTCTCGCCGCCTGAAAGCGTTCCGGAGGCACGGCCGAGACCGAGATAATCGAGGCCGACATCGTTAAGAAACTTCAGGCGGTCATTGATCTCTTTCAGGATCCGGCCTGCGATCTCCTGGGATTGGGAGCTGAGCGTGTCATTCACCGTCGCAAACCACGCAGCAGCTTCGCGGATGGAGAAAACGGAAATGTCAGCAATGTCGTGGTCGGCAATTTTAACCGCGAGGGCTTCTGGCTTCAGCCGCTTGCCGCCACATGCGGGGCAGGGCTGGCTGGACTGAAACTTGGCAATCTCCTCGCGCACCCAGGCGCTGTCGGTCTCGCGATAGCGGCGCTCCAGGTTTGGAATGACCCCTTCAAACGTTTTGGTGACCTCATATCGGCGCATGCCATCATCGTAGATGAAGTCGATCTCATCTTCCCCCGTGCCGTGGAGGATGATGTCCTGGACCTTCTTGTCGAGCTTGTTCCAGGGTAGTTTCAAGTCAAACCGGTAGTGGGCCGACAGGGCCTGGAGGGTCTGGGTCTGGTAGGGGGATGTGGACTTGGCCCAGGGCGCAATGGCGCCGTTCATGAGGGTCAGGTCCCGGTCCGGGACCACAAGGTCGATGTCGATCTTGGATTGCGTGCCAAGGCCATCACAGGTGGGGCAGGCGCCGAAGGGATTGTTGAACGAGAACAGCCGCGGTTCGATTTCCGGAATGGTGAAGCCGCTTTCAGGGCACGCGAAATTCGCGCTGTAGGTTATGCGCCTCGGGGCGTCTTCGCCCTCCTCAAGGTCGGCATACTCAGCAACGGCGATCCCATTCGCCAGACCCAGCGCCGTCTCAAAACTCTCGGCGAGGCGCTGCTCCATCCCGTCGCGCACCACAATCCGGTCCACCACCACGTCGATGTCGTGCTTGTATTTCTTGTCGAGCGTGGGCGGGTCTTCCAGATCATGGAAGTCTCCGTCCACTTTCACCCGCTGGAAGCCCTTCTTCAGCAGTTCCGCGAACTCCTTGCGGTATTCACCTTTCCGGCCGCGCACGATGGGGGCAAGCAGGTAAAGCCGCGTCTTTTCCGGCAGGGCCATGGTGCGATCTACCATCTGGCTCACGGTCTGGCTTTCAATCGGCAGGCCTGTGGCGGGCGAATACGGGATGCCGACTCGCGCCCAGAGCAGGCGCATGTAGTCGTAAATCTCAGTGACGGTGCCGACCGTGGAGCGAGGGTTTCGGCTGGTAGTTTTCTGCTCAATGGAAATGGCGGGAGACAGGCCTTCAATGCTCTCCACATCCGGCTTCTGCATCAGCTCAAGGAACTGGCGCGCATAAGCCGACAGACTCTCAACATAGCGCCGCTGGCCTTCGGCATAGATCGTGTCGAACGCCAGGGATGACTTTCCCGAGCCAGACAGGCCCGTCATCACCACAAGCTCGCCGCGTGGAATATCCACGTCGACATTCTTCAGATTGTGTTCCTTCGCGCCGCGCACGCGGATGGTGGTCAATTCTGACATATATGTTCACCCTCATGGCGACGCTCGATCATCGCTTTTGGTCTGACTACCGATGGTAGGGCCGCGCCTGCAATTAACAACTTGCAGATTCGTAGGCACAATACTAGAACATTATCGGAACATTTGGCGCGCTGAATTCCCCATGGGGCGTTTTGCGGCGATGGTCTAGGGTGTGATTAGATTCGGAAAGTAACAGTCGGAGCGGAGTGATGGCAGGTTCAGTTAACAAGGTGATCCTTATCGGAAATCTGGGGCGCGACCCAGAAGTGCGCCAATTCCAGAATGGCGGGCAGGTGTGCAATCTCTCCATCGCCACGTCTGAGACGTGGAAAGACCGCAACACGGGCGAGCGCAAGGAAAAGACCGAGTGGCACCGCGTGGCCATTTTCAATGAAGGTCTTGTCCGCGTTGCCCAGAACTATCTGCGCAAAGGATCCAAGGTCTATCTCGAGGGCCAGCTGGAGACCCGCAAATGGACAGACCAGAGCGGCCAGGAGAAGTACACCACTGAAATCGTGCTGCGGAATTATTCTGGCCAGTTGACCATGCTGGATGGCCGCGATGGTGGCGGCGGCATGGGCGGCGGTGGTGGCTCCATGGGGTATGACCAGAGCGGAGGCGGCCCGCGCCAGATGGAAGGCCCGGCAGAAGACTTCTCCCGCCAGGACCTGGACGACGAGATCCCGTTCTAGGGCTTAGATTGGTGTAAATATCTCGACGAGGGCGCTGGTGTCCCGACCACCAACGCCGAGTGCACCGCCCAGCACATAAATGTCTCGATCCATTACAATCGCGCCGAGACCATGGCGCGGTGATGGCATGTCATCGATCTGCACCCAGACATCATTGACAGGGACATAGCACCAGGCTTCTGCATAGACGCCGCCGGGCTCTGGGCTGAAGAACTCGCCCCCGAACGCATAGAGCCGTCCATCGACGCTCGCCGCTGCCAGCCCGCCCTGGCCCTGGGGCAGGGGCGCGGCTGAGCGCCAGCGGTCTTCGCGGGCGTCATAGATGTCATGGGTGCCGGTATTTCCGCCGCCGACTGTGCGCCCGCCGACCACGTGCCACTCGTTTCCGATCATCGCGCCAGCAGCGCTATTGCGCGCGGTTGGCAGGGGCGCTGCGCGCTCCCAGTCGCCATCAAGAGCATTTAAAACGAAATGATCGGCCGTATCGATGTGATCCTGCCACGATGCGTTTCGAGTTCCGCTGGGCTCCCGCCCGCCAACGAGATGCAACCTGTTTTCGATGACTGATATGACGGCTTCGCCTGAAGGGCGCGGGAGCTCCGGGAGGTTGGCCCAGTATTCATTGGTGCGATCGAGCTGCAGACCGCCGTTTGGGGATGTTTCATCCAATACGCGGACCCAGCCTCCGGATTGCATGACCCAGACACGATCAGCCGATGGGCTCTCAAACCCACCCAATGCGAGGAGGCGGCCCTGAAAGGAAATCAGTTGCGGATGATGGCGCGGTGTGGGGAGGGCGGGTTCGCTGCTCCAGGCGTTGTTGGCTGGGTCGAAGGTGAAATGACGGTCCGTTGGGCCGGTGATTGCCCCATTCTCTGCGACAAAGCCCCCGGCCAGATGGATGCGTCCGTCGTGCAATGCGGGATAAATTTCCTGAACTGCTAGCGGGAGTGCCGGTCCATCGCGCCATGTGCCCCCGGGCGTGTGCTCAGTGACCCGAATGGGCTGGCACGCGGCCAAACCCACGCTTCCGAGCGCCACCAATACCGTCCGGCGATCCAGTCGCATCGCGTCGCTGCAGCCGGGCGTGTTGCCGTGATACACCATTCGAGAATCCTCCGTGGTCCAACGCACTGCAGGGTTTGAAGCACAGGGCAGGGCCTGCTACCACATTCATAGGAAATTCGGTCGATTCGAGACCACTCATACAAGAGCAGGAGCGCCGCGGTTTGAGCGACGACACCACGCCACCCGAAGAACCGGAAAACGGTTCCCCCCCGCCAGAAGACGGCATTGATCCCATCTCCATCGAGAGTGAGCTGAAACGCTCCTATCTCGACTATGCGATGTCTGTCATCGTCAGCCGCGCGCTGCCCGATGTACGAGACGGCCTGAAGCCGGTGCACCGCCGCATCCTCTATGCGATGCAAGAGGGCGGCTACACCCACGACAAACCCTACCGCAAGTCGGCCCGCGTCGTCGGTGATGTTATCGGTAAATACCACCCCCATGGCGACAGCGCTGTTTATGACGCACTCGTGCGCATGGCGCAGCCCTTCTCAATGGGGCTGCCGCTTCTCGACGGGCAAGGTAATTTCGGCTCCATCGACAATGATCCGCCCGCGGCGATGCGCTACACAGAGGTGCGCACCGACAAGCCTGCGCAATACTTGCTCGAGGATATCGACAAGGACACGGTCGACTTCCAGGCGAACTATGACGACTCCGAAAGCGAGCCCGTCGTCCTGCCGGCGCAGTTCCCGAACCTGCTCGTCAATGGCGGCGGCGGTATCGCGGTTGGCATGGCGACAAACATTCCGCCTCACAATCTGGGTGAGGTCATCGACGCGACGCTTGCGGTTGTCGATGACCCCGCCGTCGACGAAGAAGCCCTGCTGGAAATCGTTCCAGGTCCGGATTTCCCGACCGGCGGACTGATCCTCGGCTATGCGGGCTCGCGCCGGGCGCTCATGGAAGGACGCGGCTCCGTGGTCATGCGGGCGCGCACCGAAATGGAGACAACGCGCGGCGGGCGTGAAGCCATTGTGGTCACCGAAATTCCCTATCAGGTGAACAAGGCCAACATGGTCTCCAAGATCGCCGAACTGATCCGGGAAAAGCGGATCGAAGGCATTGCAGACCTGCGCGATGAGTCCGACCGCCAGGGCATCCGTGTGGTCATCGAGATCAAACGGGACGCCAGCGCCGATGTTGTGCTGAACCAGCTTTATCGCTTCAGCCAGATGCAAACCTCGTTCGGCGTGAACATGCTGGCGCTGAATGGCGGGCGGCCAGAGCTCTTGAACCTGCGCAAGGTGCTCGATTGCTTCATCCAGTTCCGCGAGGAAGTGGTCGCGCGGCGGACCAAGTTCGAACTCGCCAAAGCGCGCGACCGGGCCCACGTCTTGGTCGGCCTGGCTTTGGCTGTGGCCAATATTGATGAGGTTATCCGGATTATCCGGAATGCCCCGGACCCCGCCACGGCCCGCGAACAGCTTTTGGCGAAGGCCTGGGATGCCCAGGACATGGCGCCGCTGATCGACCTGATTGCCGATCGCCGTACTCGTCAGGCCGATGACGGAACCATCTTCCTGTCAGATGAACAGGCCCGCGCAATCCTGGAACTCCGCCTTCACCGGCTGACCGGCCTTGGCCGCGACGAGATCGGCAATGAAGCCAAAGGCCTTGCGGACAAGATCGCAGACTTCCTGGATATCCTGCGGTCACGTCCGCGCATCCTCGATATTATTCGCGGTGAGCTGACCCAGGTAAAAGAGAAATTCGCCGTGCCTCGCCGCTCTGAATTCGTCTTTGGCGATGCCGACATGGACGATGAAGACCTGATCGAGCGTGAGGACATGGTCGTCACGGTCACCCATGGGGGTTACGTCAAGCGCGTGCCCCTCGCGACCTATCGAACCCAAAATCGCGGCGGCAAGGGGCGGTCTGGCACGAGCCTCAAGGACGAGGATTTCGTCACACGGCTCTTCTCGGCCAACACCCACACCGAGATCCTGTTCTTCAGCTCCGCCGGCATGGTTTACAAGGAGAAGGTCTGGCGCCTTCCCCTCGGCTCGCCGCAATCGCGCGGGAAAGCCCTGGTCAATATTCTTCCTCTGGAGAAGGACGAGTGGATCACTTCGGTGATGCCGCTGCCCGACGATGAGACGGCCCGAGAAGAGCTCGATATCATGTTCGCCACGCGCCAGGGCACGGTGCGGCGCAACAAGCTTTCAGACTTCGTCCGGGTGAACCGGAATGGCAAAATCGCCATGAAGCTGGAAGAGGGCGCGAAGGACGGGATCGTCAGCGTGAAGATGTGCTCTGAACGCGATGACATTCTGCTGACAACGGCCATGGGGCAGTGCATTCGGTTCCGCGTTGACGATGTTCGCGTGTTTGCGGGCCGAAATTCCACCGGTGTGCGCGGCATCCGCCTTGTGGGCGGTGACCGGGTCATCTCCATGGCCATACTGCGCCACGTGGACGTCACGCCGGCAGAAGCACGTAGCTATCTCAAGCACGCCGCCGCCATGCGCCGCGCCAGCGACGGCGAAGAGGTGGATATGGGCGAGGATGACAGCGGAGAAGACACCGGCGACGAAACGGCATTGAGCCCTGAGCGCCTGGCCGAGCTTGGCGCGGCTGAGCAGTTCCTGCTCACCGTGACCGCCCATGGCATGGGCAAACGCTCATCGGCTTATGATTATCGCGTCTCCGGTCGGGGCGGGAAGGGGATCATCGCTCACCGCCTGCCCATGTCCATGGAACTGGCGCAGAGCTTCACCATCGACGATGGCGATGAAGTCATGCTGGTGACCGATGCCGGACAGGTCATCCGAACACCGGTGGACCAGATCCGCGTGGCAGGTCGTGCGACAAGCGGTGTCTGGGTGCTGCGCACCAATGCGGGCGAGAAAGTGGTTTCCGTGGCGCGGCTTGTGGAACAAGATGAGGATGATGCCGGCGAAGGGGTGCCAACCGACGCGGGAGACTAAGGTGGCTGAGCTGCCAATTGGAGGAAACCATGCACCGCGTAGGCCTATACCCAGGCACGTTTGACCCCATCACCCTCGGCCACCTGGACATCATCCAGCGCGCCACAAAACTTGTCGACAGGTTGATTGTCGGTGTGGCGGTCAATGATGCCAAGAAACCGCTCTTCTCGCTGGAAGAACGCGTTGCGATCGTCGAACGTGAGGTGCGTGAGCACGAGATGCCCGGCGCCGCTCAGGTGGTTGTGAAACCTTTCGACAAGCTGCTGATGCACTTTGCCGAGGAGGTCCACGCGGGCGTCCTGGTCCGGGGCCTGCGGGCGGTTTCGGACTTTGAGTATGAGTTTCAGATGACCGCGATGAACGAAGTACTGAATCCCAACATTGAAACCGTCTTCCTGATGGCCGATGTTCGCCACCAGGCCGTGGCGTCGCGACTCGTGAAGGAAATCGCGAAGCTGGACGGCGATGTATCGAAGTTCGTTTCGCCGAGTGTTCAGGCGGACCTGTTGGAGAAGTATGGATTATGACCCGGATGACCTTGATTGCCGCGTTCGCCGCGCTTTCAGTGACCCTGCCAGCGACGGCCCAGACCAACACAGCAGCGACGCAAAACGTGGCCGCAATCGACACGAGCGACGCTGAGAACTGGCGCGAAGCGGACCCGGAAAATCTTATTGAGTTCAACACCACCAAGGGCAAAATTCTGATCGAGATTTTCCCCGATGTTGCTCCCGCTCACGCAGTTCAGTTTCGTGCACTGGTTCGCTCTGGCGACTATGATGGTACTTCGTTCCATCGCGTGATTGATGATTTCATGGCCCAGGGTGGCGACATCTTTGCGCTGCACGGTCGCGAGTCCGGTCTGCCGGATGTTCCGGGAGAATTTACCTTCCGACGCGACCCCGTTGCCACGCCGCTGGATACGGTTGGCGATGCAGAACTTGGCCGTATTGGCTTCATCAACGGATTTCCAATCATGGGACAGGCCGCTTGGCTGTCGGAAATGTCTCGTGACGGCCTGGTCCAGAGTTATATCGCCCATTGTCCGGGCACCGTCTCCACGGCGCGCACGGATGATCCCAATTCCGCCAACAGCCAATTCTTCCTGATGCGCGGACGCGCGGAACACCTGGATCGTCAATACACGGCTTGGGGGCGCGTTGTTGAAGGGTTGGACATCGTATTGGCGATCAAGACAGGCGAGCCGCCGGCCAATCCCGACATTCTGCAGAGCGCAGCGATGGTCGCTGATATGCCGGTTGCGGAGCAGCCTCGTGTTTGGGTGCAGCGCACCGACGGACCAGACTTCGCGGGTGTCCTTGAAGCGGCCGATGAAGCCGGCATCGAGGATATTTGCGAACTGCCGCCGGTTCCGACCGTCGTGGTGCGCTAGCGCCTTGGATCTCGACGCATTTGATTTTGAGCTCCCTGAAAACCGCATCGCCTTACGACCTGTTGAACCGCAGGACGCAGCCCGGCTGCTTGTCGTGCATGGGGACGGTCGGCTTGAAGACGCGCATGTGCGGGACTTGCCGCGATATCTGAACGTCGGCGACGCCCTTGTTTTCAACGATACGCGGGTTTTGCCTGCGGCTTTGAAAGGCGTTCGGAAAGCCCGCAATGCTGACGGGCGCGACGTGCAGGTCGATATTAATCTGGTGGAGGAAGCTGGAGACGGACACTGGATGGCGCTTGTCCGGCCGGGGCGACGGCTCCAGCCTGGTGACGTCATTGAGATCGCGGAGGGCTTTTCAGCAAGGCTTATTGCTAAACACAGCACAGGAGACGTCGAGCTGGCGTTCACATGCGCGGGCAATGATGTAATGGCAGAGCTGAACGCCCACGGTGCCATGCCGTTGCCCCCCTATATTGCGCGCCGTCGGGGTGCTGACGCCCAGGACAGGGTGACTTACCAGACGCGATTTGCCGCCGATGAAGCAAGATCTGTTGCTGCACCCACGGCAGGGCTGCACTTCACCGACAGACTTCTGGCCGAAATCGATGAAGCCGGCCTGGTGCGCGAAACCGTGCGGCTCCATGTGGGGCTGGGCACCTTTGCGCCGTTGGACGAGGCCGCACTCAGGGACAATCGGCTGCACGGCGAGTGGCGAAGGCTAGCGCCGGACGTGGCCGAGCGATTGAATGTGGCCCGAAGCAGGAAACAACGCTGTGTCGCAGTGGGTACGACGGCCATGCGCACCGTGGAAAGCTGCGCAAACGAAGAAGGGCAACTTGTGGCCCAGACCGGCGCGACGGACATCTTCATCAAGCCGGGGGATCCCATACGCGCAACGGATGCACTCGTGACGAATTTTCACCTGCCGCGCTCATCGCTGTTCATGCTGGTGTGCGCGCTGATGGGCACCGATGTGATGCAAGTCGCCTATGCCCACGCCATCGCATCCGAGTATCGCTTCTATTCCTATGGCGATGCGTGCCTGCTATTGCCCTGCTGATGAGCGCGTTCTCCTTTTCAATTCACGCGACCGATGGCGCGGCCCGCACGGGACATCTATCCACACCGCGCGGCGACATCCGCACGCCGGCGTTTATGCCCGTGGGAACGGCCGGCACCGTGAAAGCGCTGTACATGGATCAGGTGGCGAATGCGGGCGCCGACATCATTCTGGGCAATACATACCATCTGATGCTGCGGCCCACCGCTGAGCGGGTTGCGCAACTTGGCGGGTTGCACCGCTTCTCTGGCTGGACCGGGCCCATGCTCACCGACTCTGGCGGCTTCCAGGTCTGGTCACTCTCCCAGCTCCGCAAAATGGATCCAGACGGTGTTACTTTCCAGAGCCATATCGACGGATCACGTCACCGGCTGACGCCGGCGCGCAGTATCGAAATTCAGGCCGATCTCCTGGGCGCGGACATTTCCATGCAGCTGGACGAGTGCACAGACTTCCCTTGCAGCCACGATGAGGCGCTACGAAGTCTCGAACTCTCCCTGGATTGGGGGCAACGCTCGAAGGAGGCGTTTGGTACGCGGTCGAAACAGGCCCTCTTTGGTATTGTTCAGGGGTCAAATTATCCAGACCTTCGGGAGCGTTCGGCAATAGGTGTTGCTGCGCAAGGGTTTGACGGAATTGCTTTGGGCGGCCTCGCCGTTGGGGAGGGACATGCCCAGATGTGCGAGACGATTGACTTCACAGTGCCTCACCTGCCGCCGGAGAAACCGCGTTATGTGATGGGGGTTGGCAAGCCGATCGACCTTTTGGAGGCCGTTGCCCGAGGCATCGATATGTTCGACTGCGTGCTGCCGACCCGGTCGGGGCGCCATGGCCAGGCCTGGACATGGGATGGTCCGGTGAACGTCAAGAATGCAAAGTTCATCGAAGACATGCAGCCTCTCGATCCCGAGAGTGACTGTCCAGCCAGCCGGGACTACAGCCTCGCCTATCTCAACCATCTGTTTCGCGCCGGTGAGTATCTCGGTCCGATGCTTCTTTCGTGGCACAATACGGCCTTTTTCCAGGCCCTGATGGCGCGGATGCGAGCGGCCATTGCGAGTGGGACGTTCGAAGACCTTCGCGCGGACCTCGCTGAGCGGTGGGCCCATACCCGGTCTTCGCCTCGCGAGCGTTAGCGGTAGACGATCTTGCGATCTTCGATCGATTCCGGGATCGGCGCGGCGGGCGGCGCACACCCCAAGGCTTGCCCATATCCCTTCAAATAGGCGCGGCGTTCCATGCCGAGCCGGTAGGCCGTCGCCAGTTTGTCGGCATAGCGCTCTGCGCCGGTGGCCTCGCGAACAAGGCCGCGGAACGGGATGAACCCCCGCGCCGTGGATGCCACGGCACCCAGGGCGGCGTCGGCGGAACGGTCGGCGGCCCATTCTGCGCGGTCGCGTTCTTCTTCGTCGGTTTCCGGCGTGTCGTCATCGGGACCGAGGATTTGTGTAAGCGTAGCGATTTCGCCGAGCAGGTATTCGCAGCCAGACCCGGCGGGGATCCCGTAGGGCGTTTCGAGTGGCTCCAGAACGGCCGGGATATCATCGCGCCGCAGATTGAGGTCTTCCAGCGGGCTCAGCGCGGCGTCGGTGAGGCCATCGCCCGTTTGTTCAACGGCGGAACTGGTGGCTTCGCTTGCCGTCATTCCGGTACTTAAGCAGCTTGCCAGAACGGTGAGCGCTCCGGCCAATGTGAAAAGCAGGACAGGTTTCATAGGGGTGGTGTGCTGGAAAAAAGTGTCGCAGACAAGGCAACCACCGCACCTCGGCGTTGACGCGGGCAGGGCATCCCTCTATGTCCGCCGTTCGCATAAAGCGGTGCCGTTAGCTCAGTTGGTAGAGCAGCTGACTTTTAATCAGCGGGTCACAGGTTCGAATCCTGTACGGCACACCATTCTTTTCAATGTGTTAGAGATATTGCGCGCTACATATTGTAACGTCGCGCCGAAAATTCGTGCCACATTCGTGCCAAATCATTTTGGCGTCTGCGTCGCCTGTCGCATTTCCTGAAGCCGGATGAGCATCCCCATCGCCTTCTCGAACTGGCGGGTGAGCCGTTCGTCGAGGGCTAATAGCTTCTCCATCCGAAACGGGTCGAGACTCTCGCCGAAGGCTTGGAGCCGCACCGTGGGGCCGCCCTTCGCGCCGGCGAGGTGCGCGCGAAAGAAGGGCAGGATTTTAACGATCAGAAAGCGCTTGAGGCCATCAGCGTCTGGAGAAAACTTTTCCCCGCCTTCACATTCCTCCTCAAACCATTCGCGCGTCTCGTCTGGCAAGCCGGCCAGCGCCTCGGCATAGCCGGCATCGCCCTGTTCATCGACAAGCACCTCGGCCTTTTCTGCGGCTGCCAGCATCTCGGTCCATTCAGCGGCGCTCCTGTCATCCTCATCATCGCTTGAGCGCAGCGCCCCGGTCGAGGAAAGCTCCGGGCGGGTACCATTGGTGAGGGCCAGTGCGCGGCGTGTCAGCTGGTCATTGCGCTCACCGCTGGTGGCCCGGCCGAGCGACGCCATGTGCAGCGCCCGTTCGCCAATCCGCAATCGCCTGCGCCGCCAATCCAGCCAGGCAAGCTGGTCGACAAGGCCGGTCTCCCCCGGCCCGACCGGGTTATGGCTTTGCATCCAGGCCTGCCAGAGCGCGGCAAACTCCGCCTCGCTTTCCCAGGCGAGCAATCCGCAGGTCAGGTGGGCGGGCGGTCCATTAGTCAGGGCAGGGGATTGGGTCATATCCAGAAATCCGGCCTCGACCATTTGCGCCGCCCGCCGCGCGACTGCATCCGCATCAACATGCGATAGCTGTCATCCATGGCCGCCGCTTCCAGCTCATCGACCTTGGCCATCAGGCGGTCATGGGTCGCCCGGTGCATCCCCTTTGGCCTGAAACCGCGAAACCCTCCAAGCGCCAGCTCCGCCCCGATCTTCCGCTTCACCCTCCACATCTTGCGGAACACCCGGTCGCTCTGCCCTTCCCGGGACGAGGCATGCACCAGTCCATGACAAGTCTGGCAAAGAAAGTGCGCGCCTGCGCCGACCAGGAAGCGCCGACGCGATCCGCATCTCGGGCATGGAAAACAGGCCTGCGACCCGCCGAAATGGCGCGGCGACCAGTCAAGGGCGACAGTTTCATCGATGTCCTGCCAAGGGGCTCGATTCTGCCGAAAACGATAGCTGAGGCGCACTGAGTGTCGACCACCAATTACGTGGATGAAGTTCTGTTCGTCATCATCAGAGGTCCAAGCCCATCGGCCAAACCACCCATCTCTTAGTACGCCATGCTTCTGCATCTTGGTCGCGTCGATCCGTCGATGCCCCTCGATCGTGCCGCGATGGCGCCAGTTGTTACCACCTGATCCCATGCCGCCCATGGCGCTGACCTCCAAGATTTGCCCAAATCAGTTGGCAAATTGGGCCGGAAATCAACGTGTGGTCCGTGGGTGTTCGCGGGTGGTTGAGAATTGGTAGCGGCTTGAAGTACCCCGTTTCCGGTCATGGAGAGCTAACCGATGAAGGGCAGGACCTGCGCCCGTTCGAGCCGATCTGAGAGACTTGAGCTGAGCGGTGTCAAATCGCCGTTTGCTGTCGATCAGCAAATAGTGTTGAACGTCCAAACTCGGGCGTTCTGCGGTCATTGATTTCGTGTCCTGCTATCAAATTGATGGCTGGAGAAAGCGTTGCCGGCCCAGTTGATGGCGGAGCAGTTATCCGGATCGACTTTCCTTTGCCGGGAACGCGGGTTCATCGCAAGGATCTAGGTCGATAGTCGATGACGGGTTGGATGTCGCGCGATCAAACAGTTTCTCGGCGCGTGGATGCAAGGTGCCGTGAAGCCGGTCCCAGATCACTGTGTAGAGCCCATAATTGTAGCGATAAGTGCGATGGTGCTGATTGTGATAGGCCGATGTGTTCAACCAACACCCAAGTGGACCTTTTGCGATAAATCGCGGCATGATCTCGTAGCCGAGGTGCCCATAAACATTATAAATCAGCGACAAGATGCCTACCACGATGAGCGCCGTGGGATGAAGCGGTAGAACCAGTGCCAATATGAAGATGATCGCGATCTCCAGGATCGCCTCGAGCGGGTGAAATGCGAAGGCAGAAAACGGGCTCGGATTGGTCGACAGGTGATGGACCTTGTGGACCCGGTCATAGAACGGGGCCAGGTGCACGATTCTGTGCATCCAGTAGAAATACCAATCCTGGATCAACAAGACGAGCGGGATCTGCATCCAGAACCAGACCCAGCTATATTGAGCTGGTTCGAAGTAGAGTTGTGTCAGTCCGGCGCGGCTCATCACGATCATCAAGCCGATCACACTCATGAAGATGACGACTGTCAGGAGCGAGAAACCGATTTCGCGCAGGATCTGTGCCCGTGTGAAGGGCAGATTCTGCAGCCGGCGCCACGGGGCAATCCGACCAACTAGCGTGGCAATGCCATACCCGGCACCCGCTATCAGGAGGTAGCGCACTAGAACCAGCGTTGCGATAAAACCAGCCATAGCGGACAGTTGAAATACCGGCGGCCAGTCAGCGACCAGCCCTGACAAATGTTCAAAATTCATGGTGTGCCTCCTTATTGGCCAGTTCCGAAACGATAGGTGAGGGACGCCAAACCGGTGGTTTCGCCGCTTAACTGGTGCCAAACCCCGACACCAAGCAGAAGGTCGTCAGCGATCGGAATAGCGACGCCGCCTTGGACCCCCCACGGGTTCTTGAATTCTTGGGTCACCTGTACACGGATGGTCTCTCCGTTGAGCACCAGGCTTTGTTCGACCTCTCGGCTGATCCAGTTATAGCTGCCACCCAAGCTGTAGATGGTGTTCTGGCGCTCAAGATTGACCGGATAGACCAGGCCAAAATTCATCGTCGCGCCTTCTGACGTCACGGTGTCATCGAACTGGTTCCAAGCATATTGGAACCCACCATGAGCGGCCAGTTTATCGCCTCCAATTTCAGCGATTGGCAAAAACGCATTAGCCCCTAGCCCGAGCGAATAGCCATCGACCTCTCGGCTTGTTTCTCGGTCAACCGCGATCTGTCCATCAAAGACGTCGCCAAACGGACCATTTGGTGTGCCTGTGATGACAACGCCGGTTTCGGTATCGCTGGAAATCAATCCCACACGTGCCGAAACTGTTGCGAACGGAAGAATGCGGTAACCGACGCTCCCGGACACAACAGTGGACGACACGTTGAGCTCTTCGCTGAGAGTCGCTTCGAAATCAGTGTCGGTGAGCGCTTCGGGCAACTCAATCTCACTATCAACGATTTCGATGGCGACGTTGGACGCTACGGCGCTGAGCGTGACGCTCCACTTGCCAAAATTGTCAGTGTTGGACGCGCCGACGTCCAAATCCTGGGCGATGGACGCATTCACCGACAATACGACGCCCGGCACGCACAGCAGTACAATCCTCCGGATCATCTGAGTTCTCCTGTAGACCGATCAGTTCTGAGGTGCTGCGGCGCGTAGTGCCGCCATCTCGTCGGCTGTCAGCACGCCATCCTCGTTCACATCGCCTTGCTCGAAAGCGGGCGCGGGCGCGCCCACCATCTCTGTCTGTGTGACCTGCCCGTCGCGATCACCATCGAAACTAGCCAAAACCCGCTCGAACGCTTCGTCGAACCGCCCTGCTAGAAGACCTGGTGGCCGGTCATCCAGGCTGATGACTCCATCATCATTGCGATCAAGCTTCTCGAAGGAGTCTGTCCGAAGGACTGTGACTTCCTCCCAGCTGATATCACCATCGCCATTGGCATCAGCGCGGGCGATCATTTCGTCCGGGTCTGCAACTTGGGCGCTTGCGGATTCAGCGATCAGCGCAATGGCGGTCGAAGCGGACAGCAGGATTGCGAAGCGACGTTTGTATGCGAGTTTGGTCATCTGTTGTTTTCCTTGTTTGTGGGGTCATGCTGTCGTGGGTCAAAATCCGATCGACAGCGTCGTGGTCGCGAAGACTTCCTCATTGTCACGGCCAGCGGTGGTGCCGCCGGAAAGGCTGAGGGTCAGTGTGTCGGTGGCGTAGAAGCTTGCCCCAAGCGAGACTTCGGCCCAGGTCGCCTCGTCTGGATCCTGGCGAGAATTGGCGCGCAATCCGCCCAGCCTGGAGGCTTGTCCGACGCTGCTTGATGCACCGTTCTCAGCATACAGCGCCGAAATGTCCGAGAAGAGGTAGAGCCGGTCATGGGCGACATAGCCAAGACCAAGGCCGACGGCGCCATTGAGTCCAGACTGACCTTCCGTGAGCACCGCAGGTTCAGCGAGACCGTCGCGGGCAACAGCTCTACTCGACGCGTCCGACTGGCTCCATCCGATCGTGGCGCTGGGAATGATATCCCAGTACTCCACGATATAAATACGGGAAAGCGTTGCGCCGACAGAGAAACTGTCAACGTCAGAGGCTAGGTCGATTTCGGTGCCGCCCAGTTCCCCAAACCGGTCGCTCTCAAGTTCCAGCCTGCCTTCGAAATCCTCTTGACTATAGGAAACGCTGAGATCGAGATCGACCATTCCCACAGGGACATAAACCCACGAGGATACGAAGAAACTCGAACGGTCGGTGATTTCTGCTCCATTGAAAAGTGCATCCGATCCGGTCGATGTGCCCAGCGAGGCACCGAAGCTTCCTTTACCGACCACCCTCGAGAGCGAAACAGAGGCGGAAACTGCATCACGGTCGGACGAGTCGATTTGCGACCACGAACCGCTTGTACTGAAAGTCCACAAAGGGTCGTCCGTCTCGGCAACCGCTTTGGGAAGGACTGCGCAGAGCACAGCCGATAGATAGAGGGCTTTGAATTTCACTTGGGACTCCGGAGTAAGAGGGGATGGAAGTCGCCGGCTGGACCGGGCGAGGGGAGTTGCCCGATCGTTTGAACGGGGAACAAGGCGCCGGCGACTTCCAAACTGGTTTAGTTTAGGCAGGCGACGGTTTCGCCATCGGCATTGGTGCAGGTTGCGTTAGCGTCTGCACCCTCCTGGGCGTTGTACGTCACATCGGCTTCGAACATGCCGCCTTCCACATTCGTTGCCATCAGATAACGGTCTGACGTGTAGCCATCCTCGCGATTGTATGAGGTGTTGGATTCGCTCTGCACCGCTCCATCCTCATTGGAGAACGCGCTGCCTGAGCTGTTGTTGAATACGAAGCCCGTTTCCTGATCATAGGCTGTGGCCCGATCAGCATAAACCTCGCCAGCTTCACCAGATGCAGCTAACTCACTGGCGCGTTCATAGTTGAGACCGCCATCCTGGGAATAGGAGCCGCCGCCATTGGTCGAGACCGCACCGAGATCACCTTCGGCCGCGGCCACGCCTGATCGTGTAGCGTTGCCATTCTCGTCGACCATGAACAGCGCGTCGCGCGCGGCAAAACCGTTTGCGAAGTCTGCGTCGCCATCTACGCTGCGTTGGCCAGAGCCGTCCGGGTTGATCTGGCTCTCCAGGGTGCGGATGGCTTCACCACCATCGTTCAACGCATAGGCGCCGGCTTCGCGGCTGAACGCGCCGTCATCGCCAATTTCAGAGACCGACGCCCGGCCAGCTCGAACACCTTCAGGGCCGACAACATTGGCGCCTGAGGCGCAGGCCTGACCGCCTTCGACACCGGTGCAGCCGCGTCCCCTGACAGCACGCCCACCATTGGCGCCAGCGACACCGACTGCGACACCGCGATCGGTCCGTGCCTCGATGCGTCCGCTTTGGGCTTCTGCTGTCTGGGCTGCGCCCGTTGCCAGCGCCATGAAACCGCTCAGCGACGCAGCGACTCCAATCTTCAACAGGGAATTCTTGAGAGTAGGCATTTGGTTGATCCTTTCAGTTTGATCATTGCTGAGAGCCGTCCTTGTGACCGCTCCATCGGCTGCAAACTGAAGGCGTGCCGTTTCATCGTGATGTCGATAAACCCGCGAAGTCGTTTCATCCTGTTTCGAAGGCGTGGCGTTGAAACGATTTGAAACACTTCTGTGGATAGGAGGGGGCGCAGCACAAAGTTAAACTGTTGATGACGGGTAAGGGAGCCTCGGATGACACGCACGAATGGCCGCATTCTGGTGGTTGACGACGATGTCGAGCTGCGCGGCCTTCTTCAGCGATATCTCGGCGAGCACGGGTATGATGTCCGTGCTGTGTCGGACACTGCTGCGATGGATCAGCAACTGCAGCGCGAGCCTTTTGACGCCATGGTCCTGGACTTGATGATGCCGGTAGAAGACGGGCTGACCGCCTGCCGCCGCCTTCGCGCCGCCGACCAGTCCATCCCGATCATCATCCTGACGGCAAAGGGCGACCCCATTGACAGGATCATCGGCATTGAGATGGGCGCCGATGACTATCTTGCCAAACCCTTTGAGCCGCGCGAACTTTTGGCGCGCCTTGGCGCGGTCCTGAGGCGGAGTGGAATGGGCGGGTTGCCCGCATCCGGAAGCAGGCCAATCTCTTTCGGGCCCTATGTGCTCGATTTAGAGGCGATGACCTTGACCCGCGACGGCGAGGCGATCGAGCTATCTTCACGTGAATTTGCCCTGCTGTCGGCTCTTGCTCAGCACATTGGAAGACCGGTGTCTCGCGCACGGATTATCGATGCGGCATTCGGGCGACATGCAGAAGTGACCGACCGGGCGGTGGATGTCCAGGTCACTCGACTGCGGAAATCCATCGGCGAGGACTCAGCCAATCCATTGTGGGTTAAGACGATCTGGGGCACCGGTTACATGCTCGCCAAGGACGGGGGCAATTGATGTCCATTTGGCCCCAGTCGCTTTTCGGACGAAACGTCGTGTTGTTGGCAGCGACGACAGCGCTTACCGTGTCGTTGTCCTTCATTTCTATATATTATTTTGCTTTGAATGCTCAGGTTGATCGGCTTACCGGCATAGCAGCTGAATTGGTCAACACAGTATCGGCCTCAGCGTTGGAGCTAGAACCTGAAGCGCTCGATACCCTGCTATCACAATTGAATGACAGCGAGTATCTTCAGATCTTGCCTCTCGGTGTCATCCCAGAAATTGGCGACTATCGGGAAAACACATTCGAAAAGGTGGTCATGCAAAGGCTCATCGACCAGCTTGACTCCCAGAATGCCATGGATTGGCGCATCGGGGCCAATCGAACCCTGTGGCTGAATCTGAGGATTGGTGAGGATTACTATTGGATCGCGGCGGAGTCCGGCACAAGCTGGACACCGATCAGGATGCTCATCCTCATCCTGTGTATGATCATCGTCGTCGTGACGATGATCGGCGCCGTTGCGACGCGCCAGATCTCCAAACCGCTTGCTGCGCTCCAGCAGGAGACGGACCGGCTTTCCCTGGGATCGAATTGGCAACCCGCTAGCGTCAATGGCCCAAGCGAGATTACTGCTCTGGCGAATAGCTTTGAGCGGATGACCCAACGATTGAAGGAAGCAGAAACGATCCGCGCTGAAACGCTTGCGGAACTATCCCACGATTTGCGAACGCCTCTCGCACGCCTTCGCCTTGCCGTTGAAATGATGAGCGACGACGATCGTGATCTGAAAGCCAGCGCGGTCCGTCAAGTCGAGCAGATCGACAGTCTGATCGAGCAATTCATGGATTATGCCCGGGATACGCGCACTGAACACAAAGTCGAATTGGACCTCTCAGGGCTCGTGTCTGAAATGGCAGACCATACCGGCGTAGAGGCCAGTGTTGCACCCGGCATCATTATTTCGGGACAAAAGGACCTCATCCGGCGCGCAATCATCAACCTGATCGAAAATGCGCATAAATATGGCGCACTTCCTATCGGCGTTTGCTTGCGTCGAACTGCAACCCACGCAGTGGTCGAAGTGACCGACTCCGGTGTTGGCTTTGAACCGGTCAACGCGCCAGATCTGCTGAAACCGTTCAAGCGTGGTCGGCACGATGCTCAAGTTGCTGGGTCGGGCCTGGGCCTGACAATTGTTCAACGCGTCGCAACCTTCCATCAGGGCGAAATCACGTTTTCGAAGATAGAGTCGACAGGGTTTGTTGCGAGGTTCACCTTGGCGCTCACCACCCGCGGCTGATCTGCGTTTTCTGGAACTCGACCTGTCCCAAGCAGGACTTGGCTCCAGCATTCCTGCCAGTCGATTGCATGCCTCCTGAAGGCCGACCGCGCTCCTGCGGCGGCTTTGAAAGGAGACAAACGATGTCCGAAGACCTCATCACGCCCACGGAAACTCACCCTTCAGCGAAGCAAGTGCATGTCACTGCAGGCAAACTAACCGGCCAGAAGCCAGCCTTGAAAATGAAGGAAGTCTGGTCGATCCGTACCCGGCTGGAACTCGACGGCGACGTTCGCAATCTCGCCCTGTTCAATCTGGCCATCGACAGCAAGCTCCGGGGCTGCGACCTCGTCCGGTTGAAGGTCGGCGATGTCGCCGCCGGCGGTGAAGTGAGGACTCGTGGCGCAGTCATCCAGAAGAAGACGGGTCGCCCGGTCCAGTTCGAAATCACCGAAAACACCCGCCGGTCGGTAGGTGCCCTTCTAGAAAGGAACAAGCTTGGTCCCGAAGACTATCTCTTCCGCAGCCGGCTGCGAGGTTCAGCGCATCTTTCGACCCGGCAGTATGCCAGGATCGTCCAGGAATGGGTGGCGTCGATCGGTCTGAACCCGTCAACCTACGGCACACACTCTCTCAGACGCACAAAGGCGGCGGTCATCTAC
>JBCBUL010000029.1:0-37178 GCA_039818165.1 Pseudomonadota bacterium
CAAGGCCTCCGTCGGTTTCGGGTGCCTCAAAGAAAGCGCAAGAAATCGCTTCGAATAAGCGGGTCAATTAGATTGGTGGGGGGGTTAATTTCGCCAGTCCTGGGAATCGAGAGGTTTCCAGTCAGCAGGTTTATCGACCGGTCGTTTTCCGGGACGTTTAAGCCCGGGAAACCTTTGACTAAGTTCCGCTTTGATTCGCGACTTGGCGTGTTTGCCCAGCCGCTCCTTGGGATCGAAGGCCAAAAAGATCTTTTTGAAATCTATCCGCCAAGGTTGTTGATGATCTCGAATCCACAGCGCGGCGTTCCTGATGGCTTGGGATTCGTCCCGACTGTTGCTGGCGTCTGCTTGTGCCGCCAGCGACGGCTCAAAGGCAAATCCATTCTTTGCCGCGAAATCAGAGAGCGCCCGCGGTATCTCCGGAAAGGCGGAAAACATTTTTTTGCGATCGAAACCGACCACTTCGATGCCCTCATGCGTCAGAACAAATTCGGTCCGGTCGTCTTGCAGGATCCGCTTTCCATGGGCGAAGAGCCTGTCTTCATGGAGCATGTGGAGAAAGCGATCGGCCCATTCGCGTGCAGGAAACTCGGTGGACAGCTCCTGGGGCGACGGCCGATTATAGGCCAGTAGCACGCCCGTACGGAGTTTGCGAAGCAGAACTTCCAGAATGTGATGGAACGCGTCTCCACTGTTTCCGAGAGTGTCTGAGTCTGCGCCAAGGTAGAGATACTCACCACCGCCTGCACGTCTCTGGTCTTCCCGGCGCCAGAACTCCCCGACGTCGAAATCAAAGTAGATCAGGGCGACGAGTGCGTTCGGGGTCCACATGTCTTGTCTGGCCATCTGTTGAAGCCATTCCGCACACGCTTGATCAGGCTTGTTAATAAACTCTCGGATCAGCGCATCGCGTGGTAGCTCCAAATCCTCGATCAGCACCTCCTCGGCATCGGAGTTACGGGCCGTGAAGAGTTCGACCATGCCCTGCTTTTGGCCCAGGCCGGCCTGCCTCAGACTCTCTTCCCTAAAGGACAGGCGGTAACCCCGCTGAACACATCCCCGATCGCTGAATAGCCGTCCGAGACGGTTGCCATAGCGCGCCTCCAGATCGAGGCTTGGCAGCTTTTTCGAAATCTCCTGCGCAGCCTTTGCAATCGACGAGCGCAGTTCGTCTTCTTCTTTGAGTATCGTAAACCAGTCCTTGGCCAGTTGCCGGAAATCGCGCCCGTCCTTACGCGAAAAACTCGTCGCAGCACGCCTGAAACTGCCTTCGAGCTCGACTTGCCGCTGCTGGCTGTATCCGAGATGCCTGTCAGTGATGTGAGCGAGCTCGGACCAGGGACAGTCTCTTGCAACGCCGTCCTGGCCATCGGCCAGCCACTTGAAAATCGCGACCCAGAATTGGGCGGATTTGAAGCGTCGGCCAATTCGCGCTTTGCAGCGCTTGTCGATAGCCTGGCTCTCAAAATCGGCAAACGCATCGTGCGGCAGCCCCACAAGCCAGGCGAGCGCTTCGCGCGGGCTTAGCGTGTCCCGGTCAGGAAGGTCTTCAGCTCGAAGTTCTTTCGTCCATACAAGTGGGACGCTGCTGCCCGTCCCTTCGTTTCCACCTTCCATGGTCGCCTCTACGATAGTCTGGCCAATTGTGAGAAACCAAACATAGTCAGATTCTGGTTCGCTCTTGGTGTCGCCCGAAATTCGCGGGGACAAACCGGATGGCCACCGGCGCAACTTGTCCAACGCGCGCAAACCGTCTTACGCTGCGAGAATCGGGGCTTCGGCGCCCTGCCGCTCCATCAAGATGAGCCCTGGATTGCAGGCCAACGCCGACGCGGCGAAATTGCATTCAGGTTTCGGGTTCAACACAGAGCCGGTTGGAAAGAGACTGGATACAACCAGAGGCAAGGGGGCCCGGCGTTCATGAGCACGGATATCAAGTCACTCGGGTCGTTCGTCTGGTCCATCGCGGAACTGCTTCGCGGCGACTTTAAGCAATCCGAGTATGGCAAGGTCATCCTGCCCTTCGTCGTTTTGCGTCGTCTTGACTGCATCCTCGAAGAGACCAAACCCGCCATTCTCGACATGGCGGGCAAC
Organism: Pseudomonadota bacterium; assembly: GCA_039818165.1. Taxonomy (GTDB): domain Bacteria; phylum Pseudomonadota; class Alphaproteobacteria; order Caulobacterales; family Hyphomonadaceae; genus UBA5336. The sequence goes on from JBCBUL010000029.1 coordinate 2,095, forward strand.
CTCCCCGACGACATGTACGACGAGGCACGCGACACCCTGCTGTCCGGCGTGGTCGGTCAAGACATCCGTCTTTACAACTTGTCCCGGTTCACCTTCGCCTCGCTCAAGGGGCAGGACGCCAAGGACATCCACAAGAACCTGATCGACTACATCACCAAGTTCTCGGGCAATGTCCGCGATATCTTCCTCGACAAGTTCCTGTTCACCGACCAACTCAAACGCCTGAACGACGCCGGTCTGCTCTATCAGGTCTTCGACAAGTTCACCCAGATCGACCTGCACCCCGATGCGATCTCAAACCTCGAAATGGGGTATCTGTTCGAAGACCTGATCCGCCGGTTCTCGGAAATCTCGAACGAGACGGCGGGCGAGCATTACACCCCGCGCGAGGTGATCCGCCTGATCGTCTCGCTTCTGCTGATCAACGACAAGGACGCGCTGACAGGGTCGGGTGTCATCCGGCAAGTCTATGACCCCGCCGCAGGCACGGGCGGTATGTTGTCCATCGCCGAGATGGAGATGAAGGCGCTGAACGACCGCATCCGCGTCGAACTCTTCGGGCAGGAACTCAACCCCGAGTCCTTCGCAATCTGTAAGTCCGACATGCTGGTGACCGGGCACAATCCCGAGAACATCGCCTTCGGCAACACGCTGACCCAAGACGCGCACGCCGCCAAAAGCTTTCACTACATGCTCTCCAATCCGCCCTACGGTGTGGACTGGAAGAAATACGCCGACCCGATCAAGGACGAGGCAGCGGAACAAGGCATGTCCGGACGCTTTGGCGCGGGTCTGCCGCGCATCTCGGACGGGCAGTTGCTGTTCCTGCAGCACATGATTTCAAAGATGCGGGGCGACGAACAAGGCTCGCGCATTGGCATCGTCATGAACGGGTCGCCCCTCTTCACCGGCGGTGCTGGGTCGGGCGAGAGCGAGATCCGCCGCTGGATGCTGGAAAACGACTGGGTCGAGGCGATCATCGCGCTGCCGACCGACCTCTTCTACAACACCGGCATTCAGACCTATGTCTGGTTGCTCACCAACCGAAAAGACACGGCGCAACGCGGCAAAGTGCAACTGATCGATGCCAGCGGCGAGAGGTTCTGGAAATCGATGCGCAAGTCGCTCGGGTCCAAACGCCGCGAAATCCCCGAGACCGCCTGTGACGAGATTGCCCGCATCTATGCCGAGATGCTGAACGGCGATGGCGACTGGGGCGACGTGTCCAAAATCTTCGCCACGACTGACTTCGGGTATCGTGAAATCCGCGTCGAACGCCCGCTGAAACTCGCCTTTGCCGCGACGCCGGAGGCGTTGGACGCGCTGCGCGAGGCGAAACCGTTCCAGAAACTCGATGAAGACGACCAGACCCGCGTGCTGGAGGCGTTGCAGGATCACTTGCCCGCTGATGAACGATGGATCGACCGTGACGACTTCGAAAAGGCGCTCTCCGCGGCTCTCCGTCGCGCGGGCGTCAAGATCGGTGCACCGGTCAAGAAGGCGATCTTGTCCGCGTTGTCGGAACGCGACGAGGATGCCGAGGTCTGCACCGACAAGAAGGGCAATCCCGACCCCGACACCGATCTGCGCGATCACGAACTGGTGCCGCTGGATCAGGACTGGCGGGACTACGTCGCGCGCGAGGTTCTGCCCTTCGTCCCCGATGCCTGGGTGGATGAGAGTTACACCGATGCGCAGGATGGCGGCGTCGGGCGGGTCGGGTATGAGATTAACTTCAACCGCTACTTCTACAAATACGTGCCCCCGAGACCGCTGGAAGAAATTGATACCGAGTTGAAGGCGCTGGAAGCAGAGATCGCAGGTCTGCTGCAGGAGGTGGTTGAGTGATCCCGACCACCGATATCGTTGCGAATGGGACGCCAACAGGATGGCGAACTGTGCCATTCTGGTCGCTATTCCGCAGAGAGAAGAAGACCGGGTTTCCCGAAGAAGAACTTTTGTCAGTCTATCGCGACTACGGCGTAATCCCGAAATCATCGCGCGACGACAATCACAACAAAGAGTCCGAAGACCTATCAGGATATCAGTTGGTGACAGAAGGCGCTCTGGTCACCAACAAGATGAAAGCGTGGCAGGGTTCAATCGCGATCTCCCGATATCAGGGCATCGTAAGTCCCGCGTATTACGTTTACACGCCGCAGAGTAAAGAGTGGGACCAGTTCCTGCACTATCTGTTGCGCAGCGATCCCTACATCGGTCTCTATGGTCGCATCTCCAAGGGCGTTCGCGTCAATCAATGGGACTTGGAGCATGAGGCGTTGCGCAACATTCCAGTACTTCTCCCCGACCTCGCGACCCAACGCCAGATTGCCGACTTTCTGGACCGTGAGACCGCAAGAATAGACCTGCTGATCGAGAAAAAGCAGCGCTTGGTGGCCTTGCTGGGGGAGAAGTGGAACGCGCAAATATCAAGGGCAATCGCCGTTGACCGACATCCATCGCATCGCCTAAAGCACCTCATTCGAATTGGCAGTTCTATTTCATATGGCATCGTTCAACCGGGCGACCCGGTAGATGAAGGTGTTCCATTTATTCAAACCGCCAATCTCGTGCAAAGGCGCCTCGATAGAGACGAACTCCCGAGGACACTTCCCGAGATCGCCGCAAAATATCCACGCTCGAAGCTTTCACCCGGCGACGTCTTACTAGGTATCCGTGCATCCATTGGACAGAGTGTTGTCGTTGGAGAGGACCTTGACGGAGCAAACCTGTCGCGTGGCATCGCCAAGATCACTCCATCGAATACAGTTATGCCAGAGTTTCTCTGCCTAGTATTGGAATCAAAAGAGACCGCAGAGTTCTGGACACAAGTTCAGCAGGGAACGACATTCCGGGAAATATCTATCGAGTCCGTTAGAGAACTTCCCGTTCCTGTTCCTGAATTTGTCGTTCAAGAGAAAATCTGTCGAGATGTTCGAAATATGCGGGCGTGCTACGAAAAACTCCTGTCGAAAAATGAGCGCTCCATCGACCGCCTCAAAGAATACCGCTCCGCCCTGATCACCGCCGCTGTCACAGGTCAGATCGACGTGAAGACCTACACCAAATCCGGCACCCCCGACCGCCGCCTCGACGCCATTCAAGAGGAGATTGGCGCATGACGCGCTTGTGGATTGTTAGAGCTGGGGCACTTGGAGAGCGCGAACTTGCAGCTATCGACCGAGGCAAACTCTTGCCAGGGTTCCTCGAAGTAGGGGACTTAAGCGAAGCAGGAGATCGAGAAGCGGTGCTTGCTTTACTGCAGGAAGTCCATGCCGACGCAGGGAAAAACCGCCTTCGAAACTTTGCTGCACAACTCAATCAGTTTGTGAACCGGATTGAGATCGGTGACATCGCGGTGATGCCCCGGAAACTCACGAATGGAGTGGCAATCGGCAGGGTAACAGGCAGCTACCAGTTCGACGAAAGCAGTGAGTTCAAGCACTCGCGATCTGTTGAGTGGATGGCTGAGTCTCTACCTCGAGATACATTCAAACAGGACCTGCGGCACTCTTTCGGAGCGTTCATGACAATCTGCGAAATCAAGCGCAATTCAGCGCTTGAACGCGTGCAGGCGACACTTGAGACAGGCACCGACCCCGGCGCGCTTCTAGGCAAACAGGGCCAGACTTCCAAACCAACATCATCGAACGGACCGGAAGAGGAAGAAACTGACGCCGATGACTACCAAACCGATATCGAGGACATCGCAAATCAGCAAATCGTTTCACTGATCAAATCCGAGTTTGCCGGTCATTCATTAGCCAACCTGGTGGCCGAAATCATGCGCATCGAAGGCTACACCACTAAAGTGTCTCCGCCCGGGCCAGATGGCGGTGTGGACATTCTCGCAGCCGGAGGGACGCTCGGCCTCGGTGAAGACCGTATTTGCGTGCAGGTAAAATCCGGCGACGGCCCAGCAAACCATGATGTGGTGCTACGCTTGATAGGTTCGGTTTCAAACACGCAGGCGCAGACTGGGCTTCTGGTCAGCATCGGAGGAGTGAACGCCGTTGCTCAAAAGGAACTCGATAGCAATTTCTTCAAATTGCGCTTGTGGCAGATGCCTGACCTTTTGATGGCGTTGTTTCGAACCTATGGCGAGCTTTCTGATGAGACCCGAGCCAAGTTGCCCTTGAAACAGATCTGGGCACCGATGGCAGGAGACACGTCGTGACCGACACCCACACCGCTGCCGACATTCATCAAGAGAAGGTCTTCGAGGCGCATATCGTCGCCTGCCTGACCGCGGATCAGGCGTATGTCGAACGTGACTGCGCGTCCCACTATGACGTTGCCCATGCCCTCGATACCGAGTTGCTGTTCCGCTTTTTGAAGAACACGCAACCCGACGCATGGCAGGTGCTGGAAGATCACTACAACGCGCAGGCAGAGGCAGAGGTTCTGAAGCGTCTCGACAAGGCGCTGAAAGACAACCCGACCCATGTCATTCTGCGCGAGGGCATCAAACTGCTGCCAAACATCCGGTTCGCGCTGTGCTTCTTCAAACCCGCGTCGAACCTGAACCCCGACCTGACGCGCCTGTATGAGGGGAACATCCTGTCCGTGATGCGGCAGGTGACCTATTCGGCGAGAAACAGGAACGCCATCGATCTGGTGACCTTCGTCAACGGCATTCCTGTCGCGACGCTGGAAGTGAAGAACCTGCTGACCGGGCAGAACGTCAAACACGCCGAGACGCAGTATCGGCAAGACCGCTCCCCCGCCGGCGAACCGCTGCTGACCTTCAAACGCGGTGCCATCGTCCATTTCGCGGTGGATCAGGACAATGTGTCGATGACCACCCGCCTGATGAACGGCAAGACGCGGTTCCTGCCCTTCAACCGTGGGCGCGATGGCGGCGCCGGAAACTCCGATGTGCCGGGCGAGAACCGGGTCGCGTATTTGTATAAGGATTTGCCCGACACGAAGGCGGTCTTCTCGCGCGAGGTATTGCTCGACCTGATCGGGCGGTTCATCCACCTGGAACGCGGCGGCGGCAAAGAGGTGCTGATCTTCCCCCGGTTTCAGCAATTCGATGCCGTGCGCAAACTGCTGTCGGACGCGCGATCCCAGGGCGCAGGACAGAACTACCTGATCCAGCACAGTGCCGGGTCGGGCAAGTCGAACACCATCGCCTGGACCGCCCACCAGATCATCAACCTGCATGACGAGAGCGATCAACCGCTCTTCGACACAGCGATCATCGTGACCGACCGCCTGGTGCTGGACCGGCAGTTGCAGAACACCATAGGCGGGCTCGCCCAGACCGAGGGTGTCGTGAAGAAGATCGACGGCACCTCCCGCGATCTGAAGAACGCGATCCTGCAGGGCGCACGAATTATCATCACGACGATCCAGAAATTCGGCACCGAGCATTTGGCCACCATCTCGGGTCAGGGCGGCAGGAACTTCGCCGTGATAATCGACGAGGCGCATTCCTCCCAGTCCGGCAGGGCGGCGCAGGCAATGAGCGATGCGCTCACCCGCAGCGAAGCAAGTTCCGACGATATCGAGGACATGATTCTGGCGTTTCAGACGGCACGTGGGCCGCAGAAGAACATCTCATTCCTCGCCTTCACTGCGACACCGCGCAACGTGACGCTGGAACGCTTCGGTCGCATCGGATCAGATGGCAAGCCGCACCCCTTCCACCTCTATTCGATGCGACAGGCCATCGAGGAAGGGTTCATTCTGGACGTGCTCCAGAATTACACGACCTACAAGGCATACTACCAACTCGAAAAGACCATCGAAGACGACCCCGCCTTCAGGGGCCGCAGGGCGCAGGCGCGTGTGTCCCGCTATGCCTCCCTGCGTCCGACGGCGATCGATCAGAAGGTCGAGGTCATCGTCGAACACTTCCGGCGCCATGTGTCCAAAGAGCTGGGGGGCAAGGCGAAGGCGATGATCGTGAGCCAGAGCCGCGAACATGCCCTGCGCTACTGGCAACAACTGAACCGGTACATGGACGACAAAGGATACACCGGACTCAAGGCACTGGTCGCATTTTCGGGCGACCTGGACATCGATGGCAATGTCTGGACCGAGGCAACCGCGAACGGGTTCGCCGAAACGGAACTGCCGGGACGGTTCGACACCGACGAATACCAGGTCCTCGTCGTTGCCGAGAAATACCAGACGGGGTTCGACCAGCCGAAACTCGTCGCCATGTATGTGGACAAGAAACTGACCGGCTTGCAGGCGGTGCAGACGCTCGCGCGATTGAACCGAACCCATCCCGGCAAGACCCGCACCTTCGTTCTCGATTTCCAGAACACGATGGAAGAAGTCAGGGACGCGTTTGCGCCCTTTTTCGAAGCAACAGCGATGGAAGAGCGTACCGATCTGAACCAGATCTATGATCTCGAACAGCGTATTTCGTCTTCGACGTACATCCACAAGGACGAGGTCGAAAGGTTTGCCGGTCAGTTCTTCAGGAGTGACCTGAGCACGCAGGATCGCCTTGTCCTGGAAGGCACGGTCCGCCTCGCGGTGGAGCGCTTTGCGCTGGATGAGGATGCTGCGCAACAGGAAGAGTTCCGGCAACTCCTGAAGAGCTATCAGCGCTTCTACGCCTTTGTCGCACAGGTCGTTTCACTCGATGATGTCTGGTTGGAGAAGCTCTACGCATACACTGCATGGCTATCGCGTCTCCTGCCGTCTCGGGATGTGCCTGCCGATGTCACCATCACCGACGACATGCTGAACCTGTCCGCGTTCAAACTGCAGAAGGGCGATGAGGGCAGCGCATCACTTGCAGCAGGCGATGGGACAACGCTGGACCCCATCACCGGGTTCGGCGCGAACGCCTACACCGAGGAAGAAGAAAGATCACTGTCTGAGATCATCGACTCGTTCAACGAACGGCACGGCACCCGGTTTTCGCGGGAAGACTTCCTGCGTTTCGAACGCGTGACCCGCGATATCATGGACGAGGACATGACCGAAATGGTCAGGAACAACCCCGCTGATGTGGTCTACAATGCGTTCTCCGAAGCTTTCTTCCGCGGCATGGTGCAGCTGTTCCAGAACGACAGTGAGATGAGAAACATCGTCATGACCGACAAGGATGCGCGCGAGCAGGCGACACGCCATTTCTTCAAGCGTGCGCAGCGGCAGGCAAGGGAAGCCTAGCTGGCGTCCACCCTCAATCTGAAGGGCCGGACTGCATCAAGGCAGCATCGCCGGCAGCGAACCAGATTTCCGAACGCGTTCAGGACTGGGAATTCATTGCTTCACTGATCTGACCGGATATCTTTGCAGCTTCTGCCTGAAGCGGGTCGTCGGAGAGGTGCGCATATCGCTTCGTTGTTGAAGCATTGGTATGCCCCATGATCCCGCCGAGAATGTGCAGGCTGGCGCCTCCGGCGGCGCCGACGGCGCCGAAGGAGTGACGCAGATCATGTATGCGGACATCGTCCAGACCGGCCGCCTTTCTAATTTTGGCCCAGGGGTCCTTCAGGTTGACCAGTGGCGCACCAGGCTTGCCGCCGACGATAACATGGGGATTTCCGTCCACCCGTTCGACGGCGCGCAGGAGATCGAGCGCTGGAGGGGACAACACGAGATGTTTCTCACCGGTCTTGCTGTCAGGAAGTTGGGCCACGCCCCGCTCCCAGTCGATCCAATCCCATTTCAGCCCCAGAACCTCACCGCGCCGCGCGCCGGTCAAAAGGATCAGTCTGATCGCGACCACCGCTGAGGGAAGAATGGCGCCCAGCTCACCGGCATCCGCGCGCTTGAGCGCAGCGCCCAGTCTTGCCAGCTCATCTCGCGAAAGAAACCGTTTGCGCGGCAACTCCCGGAACTTGGCGACGTGCCGCGTCGGGTTCGAGTTGTCCTCTCGCAAGCCCCAGACCTCGGCCAGGTTGAACACCTTGGACAAGAGCGCCAGCGCGCGGTTGGCCCGGTGGGGGGTCTGGCGCATTTTCGAGTGAAGACTGGCCACATCCGTTCGCGTCACCTCCGCAACCTTTCGCTTGCCTAAGACCGGGTTCAGGTAAATCCGGATAAGGCTTTCGTCCTGGGACGCACTGGAGGGCTTCTTGCGGACCGCCGCATGCTCCTGCATGTAACGTTCAAACACCTCAGACATGGTGGGTGCATGGCGGGCTTTGACGCGTTCCGCTTGAGGGTCTTTGCCCTGCGCCACAGCCATCGCCCATTCCGAAGCTAGACTGCGAGCCTTGGCGACCTTCATGGCAGGAGGCGAGCCCAGCTTGGCATCACGGCGCCGGCCATTGTGGCGATAGCGGTAATAGAACCCGCGCTTGCCCGAGGGCCAGACCAGCAAGGCAAGGCCCGGGATATCGGTGTCACTGAGCGCATAGCGCTTTGGCTCGGCAACAGCCCCTTCAACGACCCGCTCTGTCAGCTTCACGCGTCTGCTGCCCATGGCGATACTCCTCGTCAATGTGGTGGACAGAGCCCCTTCGTCCACCACCTGTCCACCGGGCCGAAAGAAACCAAACGACCCACAGAGAAGCCATATACATTTTTAAACCAAGAAAAACAACGGTTTTCAGAGCACTGAGCAACCAAGCGAAACCACAAGGAACAATAAACCCGGAGAATGGCATTCAAGAGGTCGGCGGTTCGATTCCGCCTGGCTCCACCAGTTATTCGAAATTACCTCATGTATTTCAATATATTGGGTCGTTCGGGAGATCCTTATACCACGACTTATACCTCAACTGGCTTGAGCTGGTGGCTGGTGACGGGAAAGCAAAACTGAGTTTGCTTTCTCTTAGGTGTAAGGAGTTATGCGCCAGGAAATTTCACTCTAGTCTGGCGTATGCGATGAAGTAGAGCCAAAGACGTTTATTAACCACTTTCCACCGGGACCAGTCTTTAATGGTATCAATTGCGAATGGGCGGATTCCAACACGATGAAGCCATCACCAGCCTGGGAACGGACGTCCATTAAGCCGGGCCCGGGCCCTTAACCAACCCCAACAGTGATGCGCACCATCGTCTCAACCATCCATCGGAGAATTGTGGATATTCTCGCTCGTATTCCCCACCTGCAAAGCTACAGATCGGAATGAAGCGGACTGCGAGAGGTTACTCGCTCGGTTTGAGCCAGCCAAACCATGTTTCGTCGATCATGACAGACACTTGCGTGAACACACCCTTCGCCGAGTATCGGCCAGGGTCGAGATCTCGGTCGCGAAACCCGATTGCGTTGTAGCCGAGCGCCAGACGCACATCCTCGTGGGGTTTCCAGGCAATCGCGGCGCCAAGGCTGGTCTCTTCGGAATCGCCCCAACCTACGGTGCGCAGGGCGCCTCGAAGTTCAGCGTCCCAAGACCGGTCGATCTCGTGAATCACTCGAACCGATGCAAGTTGCGCCGTCGCGTCATAAGCCCGCCCGGCTTCCCATTTTGCGGCTGCACGGCCAGCTAAAGTCCAGTCTGCACCAAATTGACGGTTCGCGTGTGCCGAGACGATATGAACGTCGCGATCCTGGCTACCAGATTGTTCCCGGCTCCACTGGTAAAGTGTGAATAGGTCGGTTGCTTTGTGATCGGCCGGACGACGCGCGAGCCCAATCGTAGCGCGGATACGTTCTGTGTCAGGCGCGTTGAAGATGTTGTCTCGGGCGCCGTCCAGTTTGATGGCGCCCGACAGTTCCGGTGTGAACCGCTGCGCCCAGGCTGACCGCATCGCATAGAAGGTGGAGTTGGCGCTGGTGCGCGCTTCCACGCGCAAAGACCGGCGGGCCCGGCTTGACCGGCGATCTGCGAGGGCGACCGACACTGCAGCCGAGTCCTGAACGGCCGCCGTGTTACCCCCATCATCGAACACCTCGGTGATCTCCAATTGCGGAGCGATCGAGACGCCCTCGGCGATCTCCCATTGCGCGCGGATACCATAGGCCGCTTCGCCCATGCCGCTGTCGAGGGCGCCGCCCTGGCGCCACTCGCCATAAACATCCGTGGCCGGCAGAATTCCGGTCTCAACACCGAATAGGGAGCGCCCCTGGCTGATATTACTCTGAGTAGAGGTCAGTCCGCCGACAAAGGTCTGCTCGGGCAATTCATCGATGACGCGATGGGCTGCGTAAACCCGGGTCGAGCCGTGAACCAATGCGTCGGCGCCGAGCGTAAACCGCGTGCCCACATCACTGAATGAACTCTCCAACTCTGCAAAAGCGCTTCCGGAGCGTTCGCCAATTCTGACGTCACGCCCGATGCGTACCACACCGGCTGTATAGTCGGTCATTCGGTCGGTCGTGTCCTGACTGACATGGCGAGGGCCGGCAGCCACAGACCAGTCTCCGATCTGGCGTTCGATCCGGCCTTCAAGGATGGACCGACCATTGTCGGTTTCGATATCGAGCGAATGGCTGGCCATTAGACTGAGACCCGTGACCTGGTCCAGCAAGACCGCATACTCGGCGCGCGCTTCCCGCCGTCCTGCCAGGATCGGCGCATCGGGATTGTCATAGGACAGACCCGCCTGGGCTGCCTCCACGGTCAGTTGGCCGCCCGCAACCGCAACATCTGCACCAAGCCGAACCGCATTGTCGAAATCATTGGTGCCAAACTCGTCATGGACGTCCATGCCGCCAATCTCGGCATAGATCACACCTGCTGCAATGGTTTGCTCCACGCCTATGGAGCCTGACGTGCGGTCGTCCAGCCCGGTTTCACTTTCATCGAAATTGAGCCCTGCAAAGACGCGGCGCCCATTGTCGACATGCTCAAAACGAAGGCCCGCCACAACATCACCGGTCTCGTCACCACGCGTTTCGTAGGTCGCGCGGAGGAAGACCGGATTGCCGAACTCATCGAAGCTCGGAATAGGTTCCTTCAGCGTAAGCCGCCCGGTTTCGTCGTTGAGGATATAATCAATAAACCTTTCCAGCGGTTGCTCTGAAGCGACAAGGCCCGGAGTATCCTTGAAGCGCTTTTCAATAGTCAGCGTTTCGGAGTTCGCCACCAGTGGGGCGCCAGGCAGCGAAATGTCGAGCGCCAGGCCGCGGCCACGGATTCGCTCGGTCCGCGAGGTTGAGTCCGCTTCTGCCGCGAAGCCCTGAAGTACCCAGTCCTCACCACCAGTGAAGAGGTTGACACCGGTCAGTGCCCGGCGGGTCCGTGTCAGCGCTTCGCCGCCGAAGGCATCGGTCCGGAAATCGCCGAACATGGCCGAATGCACACCCTTATCCAGCCGGACATAAAGTTTCGACCGCGATTGGGCCTCGAACCCGCGCTCGCTAGCATCGCCATAGATCGGATAATAAGCCTCCGGATCGATATCGCGGAACAGGCCGTCGCGGCGCGAAGCCTCGCTGTCGTAGGCCGCTGTCAGAAGAACATCGCCGCGCACGCGGCCTTTCAGGAAGAAGGCCACCCGACCATCGGTCTCAAGGCTGTCAGGGAACATGTCGGGGTTGGCCGGTTCAAGATCACCCGACAGGTCAAAGCCCCATGCGGTGAGGTCGACCACACCAACGGCCATGAGATCGCGAGCAACGGTCTGGAAATCGAATGTTGTTTCAGCCGAAAGATCACCGTCATTGCTGGCGGTTATCATTGCTTTGCCAGGACGATCCGGTGCGCGGAGGGCCAGAACAGCTGCGCCCCGGTCAAGGCGAACCTGATGGCCCGGCACGGCGGGCTGAACATCCTGGCCGACAAACGCCATTGGCTCATCCATGCCTTCGATTTCCGCCGTGACAGTGATGAAGTGCCGTCCGAGCGCCGGAGCGCCGCTTCCATCCAGCACGCGCAGCACAAACTCGGCTGAACTCACACCATCGGCGGCAACCGTCTCGCCTGCCACATCGATGACCAAAGTGTTGGCTGCGCCCGGCCGTACAATTTCCGTGCTCGCCAGGACCCGGAGATTACCGAACATGTCCTCAGCGCGGACATCCACCGTGTGGGTTCCTGCGCCCAACTCGATGCCGTACCAGGCGACAACCTGAGCTCCGACTTCGCGGTTTTCGACGATCGCACCCAGCGTCTCGACCGGCTGCGGTTTGCCATTGACGTAGAGCACGGGGTCCATTCCGGGGCGGACTGCCGCCATGAACCGACCATCACGGGAGTAAGCAATGCCGGTTTCTGCATCAGGGAGCGGCCACAGCCACTGTCCTTCATCAATGTCCACGCGGCCGAGCCGGCTTGCGAGCACTTCCGGATTGATTTCTCCTTCAGACACCGCGTTAACGGGCGCTGGTGCGGCCACGTCAGACGAGGGCACCGATTGCAAGATTGGGGTGCCCGACAGGCTGAGCCGTCCATTGGAGATATCGCCGTCAGGGCCAGGTTGCTCGCGCAGACGGGAGAGATCGCGGCTCACGGTTTCGCCGATGAGACCTTCATAGGCGAGTGCCTGGTCCAACATGGCATCGGGAGACAGACGCGCCGCGCGCTCCGCAGCCATGCGCTGGAAGGCGGAGTCCATGCCGCAAGGCTCAGTCTCCGGGCAGGCCAGAGGAAAGTCCGCACGGTGAAGCTCACCGGCCAGGAGATCAACAAAGCGGGATTTGCCGCCACCCGCCTGGCGTGCCGTGTGCTCAGACGGGCGGAACCCGGCGATCAGCGTGTCCTGATCAATCCGCGCAACGCGAATGCCAGGTTTCAGACCATAGAGCGAGTAACGGCCCAGTTCGTCGGTTTGCACCCAGGTGCCGTCTTCCAGCCAGATCCGTGCGCCGGGTAGACCGATTTCGTCTTCATCGCGCAGGCCATCACCATCCGCATCGGCCCAAACCGAGCCGATCAGGTATGCGCGATCGGAGAACAGGCCTTCATCAGAGACATCAACTGTTTCCCGCGCCCGGAATGAACGTGCCGGTACGCCGCCACCGGTAACTGCCTCGGCAACTGCAACGTTTATTGCAGCGCCGCTGCGCGCATCTGGGCCAACTTGCATCCGGTAAGTCACCGTCTTGGCCTCACTGATTTCCAACCGACCGACGTCAAAGGACAAAGCGCGACCAGACCCGCGGGCAACATCCAGAGGAGCGCCGTCGAGACGAGCAGTCTCGTCAATCAGGCGGAAGCCCGGCGCTGGCGCATCGGTAATGGTGGTGCTGAGCAAGACTGCATTCGTGTTGTTCTGGACGGTGAGGGCGTATTCTACCGTATCCCCGAACTGGACCGTTTCCCGGTCTGCGTCCTTGTCCAGTGACAGTTGACCGAGGCTCAGATCCGGGTCCAGGGGCACATCGATGATGGGCGGTCCATCTTCAAAACTTGCCGTGAACAAGCCGGAACGAAACGCCCCGACAAATCCATCTCGGCCGTAGGATCGCCCGTCTACGACACGACGTCCTGCAAAAATAGTTTCTGCAACCTGTGAAGGGAAAGCGTAGTCTTCAGGTGCTGTCACATCCACATAGTAAAGGCCACCATCCAAACGTGGGATCACATAGGTACCCGTGGTGTCCGTGATCTGCACAGGATGAGCCGCGCCCGTATCCGGATCGATGGCGATGGACCCATCGGCGTTGCGGATCGTCACTTCTGCACCCGCCACGGCATCGAGACTGGTCGAATCGAAGACCACGCCCAGTGGGTCGACCACGGCCGTATCGATCAGAACGGCCTGGGTGCCTGGGTCAAAGATGGTGGCGCGTAGCCGGTCGCCTGAAACTGATTGCAGCACGCAGTTGGCGAGAGCCTGGGGACCACAGGCCCTGCCCTGACCACGGTCAGTTTCAGACAGGCGGAAAGCGACCTCCGCGCGGAACAGGCCGGTGTTCGGACCGGTTTCAAGGAGGTTGACCAACACCGTATCGCCGGTCTCACGGGATTCCACCTGCACGCGGATAAACCGCTGGTCGAACTGGTTCTCGGAGATGGCTGCGGAATTGTTCAGGCTGTTGGAGCGGGCTTCCAAATAAACACCGTCACGGGTGAGCAAATAGCCTGGAAAGGTATCGAGTCGGTAGACCGGTGCATCGCGGTAGTCTGAATCTACAGGGTGGCGCGGTGCGACCGGGAGAGCTGGAGACGGATCCGTGGACTGGGTCGGCGGTGGAGCGAGACCGAGCGAAGCACGCCGGATGAGCTCTGACGGCTCGAGGAACCGTAGTTGCGCCTGGTTGGCGCCTGCGCCGCCAGCAGCAACCGAATTGCACGTCTCGTTGGAAATGGCATCGACAGAGCCATCGCCATCAAGGTCAGCGGTGATCTGGTTGGTAATTACCGTGCCTGGCGTGATGTCGTCATTGACACGAACGTCGAAGGTGAAACTCGCCGATTGACCAAGGTTCAGCAGCGCCTCCGGAATAAAATGCGCAATTACCACAGCGCGGGATGATGCGGACGTGCCGGTGTAACTGCGCCAGGACTGACCTGCCTCGGCGCTTCGCACGACACGGAAAGAGCCTGCCGGAGACGGTGTGGCGCTATCGGCCAGCACGAGTTCCGTGTTCGCAGGCACCGTGTCTTCGATCAGAATACCGCGGCGCTGGGCGCCATCGATGGACACGTCACGTACAAATGGCGTCAGCTGGTCCAGGTTCACCATATCCAGCGTGTAATTGATGATGGACCCGGCGCCGATGGGCACGGCGCAAGCTGGAAACGCGCTCTTGCTAATCGAGAACTGGCGTTCGGGCAGCACTTCGATCGTATCGGTCCGACTGCGCAAGCGGGTGTTATCAAAGCGCGAAACGGCGTCGAGGCGGATTGTGTAGGTGGCTGCGGGGAGGGCATTGTCCGGCACACGCGCGGTGACAATGATGGCCAGAGCCTGGCCCGGCTGTAATTCGGCGGTTTCCGAAAGCAGGGGTTCGCCAGCATCGGCCACACCATTCTCATTGAGATCGTGAATGATGTTGACGGCATCGGGAAGGGCCTCACCGTCCACAGCGGATGTGCTCAGCCCGTAGCGGTCGGCCTGGTTGCCGGTGTTGCGCAAAAGGTGAGGCAGCTGGACCAGCTCCATCGGGCTCGCAAGCCGGTGGGTCTCAGTCAGAAGTTCGAAGTCTGCCGTCAGCGACACCTGAACCGTCGCGATGGACGATGTCACGTCGAAGCTGCGATCCGTTGCCGGATCGAAATATGTGGCTTGCGCCTGGTTGCGAATAACCGTGCCAGCTGGTGTCGCCGCCGCCGCGATGCCAATGGCACCGACGAGGGCTGCGAACCCTGCCACCACGGCCTTGAAGCCGTGTCTCATCACCCAATCCTCCGCGCCTCATTTTTCGGACGCGATTGTCTTTGGTCAGGAACGTGTCAGCTTCTGCTGCCAGTGCCGTAGGTCAGGGTCGCCCCGCTCATCGGGGCGACCGGGGCAGCCGTTTCGACTGCCCGGATAGTCGTTGGCGCAGCGCGCCTTATTCCACTTCAGTGGCGAAGCGCACTGTCACGCTCGCGCCTGAAGCAATCTCACCAGCGGTCACGACGGGCGTGCCGCCTTGGCCGAGTGTGAAACGGATGTCTCCGGCTGAGACCTCGCCCTCATCGTCGTTGAGCGTGTCGGAGAGGGTCGTGAAGGTGCACGCAGCAGCCACGGTCTGGCCGGCATCGCCGAGACAGATGCGCAACGTGCCCGGTGTGTAGTTCGAGAAGGCCGGCACGGCGTCTGTAATGTCGACGTCGGTAATCGTATCGACACCTGCATTGGTCGCGACGACCTGCCAGATGATGCATTCACCCGGGGCAGCTGTAGACGCAGTCTGGGTAAATCCGCCATCGGGACCAAGATCGGCCTGGGTGGCGATGCCGCCGCCTGAACCATCCTCGCAGTCGGCGTTGACCGAAGCAGTCTTCACCATGCGCAGCTGGGCCTCGACGACTTCAGAGCGGTCGATATTTGAAACGTCCGCGCCGCCATTATTGTAGGACGCCGTTACGGTCAGGATATCGAGCTGGCCGTTGGGCGCACTGGTCGGCGCAAAAGCGCGCACGACGAAGTTGAGGCTCTCGCCCGGATCAAGCTCCAGCGTGTTGCCGGCGCCGAGCGTCCCCATCTCGAGAACACCGTTTGCATTGACGAAGAACACAACGTCGTTGGTGGTCAACGAGGCAAAAGGAGTATCGGCCGTGCCGTCGCCGGTCGTGTCGACCAGCAAGTTGTTTGACCAACCCGTCGTGCCATTGGCGGCCGACAGCGTAACCGCTTCCGTCGTGTTACCATCGTTCTGCAGCGTGTGCGGATAATCGATGGAACCACCAGGCTGTACCTGGCCGGAATTGTTCTGAAGCAGTGTGATCTCTTCATTCGGCAGAACGTCCACCGCGTCGAGTTTCACATCGCTCGCGCCGGAGTTAACCGAAACGACCCGGAAGAAGATGCCGTAATCACCATCGCTGTCGGTGTTGCCGTCAACCGTATCGTTGCCAGCACCATCAATCACGAAGGTACGATCGGCCACGGCCTGGGTTTCAATCGATGGGATCTGGACCTCGGCGGTGATTGCCAGTTCAGCGCCCGCAGCAATCGATGGCGTGGTGGTGATCACGCTGCCGCTGCTATCCCGGAACACCACGGTCCAACCCGTCGGTAAGACACCGAGCGTCGAACCGATGAAGGAGCCTCCTGCGCTCAGCTGGAAGCTGTCTGCGACCAGGCTGTCATTCTCAATGACCAGCGGGAAGGTCACGTTGTCGCCCGGATTGGCCGATTGAGTGGTCACCGGAGCAGCGTCATTGTTATAGGCGTGGCGGTTGACGCCCGTGTCGCCATCAGCGTCGGTGGCTGTGCCGTTGGAGAGGTCAACCGTTGGCGCGTTGATGGTCAGGATCAAGCCCTCGGCATCATCATTGGCCGGCGTGGATGAGGGGTCAGCACTGGAGCTGGCCACAAGGTCGTAACTGGCATTCGAAGCCGATCCGCTGCCGGGCGGAAGCTGGGCGTGCACAACGACGGTCAGCGTTTCACCGGCAGCCATAGGTCCGGTGTCAACACCGCCTTCGCCATTCGTATTCAGGAGCTGGACCGTGCTGGTGGCATTCCAGATCGTGAAGCTGGTACCCGTCGGAAAGCTGGCGCTGTCGATGATCGACAGTTCAAACGTGTCCGTGCCGTTGCCCGTGTTTTCAATAGTGTGAGTGAAGTAGACGAGTTCACCCGCCTGGACGGAGTCGACTTGCTGGGTATCGTTCACCGTACCGTCATCGTCACCGCCGTCATTGGCCGTGTCATCTTCACCCGTACCGGTATCGGAAACGACAACGCCGAAGATCTGCGGCACCGTATCGGTGACCAAGTTCGACGATTGATCACCATCATCCGAGCCCGGATCGCCGTCGACTTCGCCAGACACATAAGCACGGTTCAGGATGTCGTCGCCTGCACCAAATGTGGTGGTCGGATCGTAGGAGACGGTGAAGTTCAATTCGATCGAAACGCCAGGAGCGAGAAGATCATCCACACCGTAAACGCCTGCCTCGGCGCCCGTAGTCGAGATTGCTCCATCATTGTCGAGATCGACACCAAAGTCAGACTCGGTAACGTCAACGTTGCCGTCAGCATTCAAATCAAGTGAGAGGGCGGTTTCGGAGAGATCTGCAGCAACCGCATTCACATCGCTCGCATCGATCGCTGAGCCAAAACCGGATTGATTGACGCTGACGAGCGAGGTCCCTGCGGGCAGGGCGTCATAGATGATGACGTCTTCGGCTGCGCGGTTACCGGTGTTGGTCACCGTGATCGCGTAGTCGATCTCATTGTTGGCGACATCGTGGACTGAGGACTTGATGATGTTCAGGACCGCATCGCCTGAGATCGTGGCAACATCCTGGTTTGTGTTGTCCAGACCGTCTGCACCCTTGCTCGCGGTGAGGTCGGTGACGGTGCCATTGGCTGATGTCACGGTGAGCAGCGCGCCAAATTCGTCGCCATCAGTGGCGGTCGGTGTCAGACCGGCAACAACCAGTGAAACCTGGCGGGTCGCCGGGTCATTGGGGTTCAGCGTGACACTTGTCGCTTCCGGTTCACCCGCATCGACGGTGCCGTTGTCGTTCAGGTCGACATACACCCGCAGATCGGCGAAGTCGCCGTCGTCGCCAGTCGCATCGGCAACACTGATTGTGTACGTGTCTTCGCCGTTACCGGTGTTGGTCAGGATGTGCTGGAAATAGACCGTCTGGTTGGAAGCGACGGTCTTGGCGGTATCGCTTTCCAAAGTGGCGAAGTAGACTTGGCGAACTTCAACCGTGGCGAGGTTCGACTGAGAGGTGTAATCATTGCCCAGGGGGTCTTTATAGGTCGCGGTCGCCTGGTTCTGAATCGGTTGGCCGGCTTCCGTCAGAGCTGAAGCGTACTGTGTCGATAGGCCCGCCATGAGTGCACCACTGGCGACACACGCATAAAGTGCCCGGCGTCCGAGCTTCGTTGGTTTCTTGATCATAACAGCCCCAAATCTCCTTGGCGTTTCGCCTGAGAGTTGTGTTCTGTAAGGGTAAAATTTTTGGAAACCGCACTGCACTTTGGGGGGACAGAGCACTGAACTCACTAACCAAAACAGCGCTGCGGTTAATCCGCAGCGCTGCCTGACTTATAATTTGAGACGCGGCTCGGACGCCAACGCCTGCATTTGTTATTCAACGCTGACGCGATAAGCGAATTCCCAGGTCTCACCGGGCTCTATCTCGCTTTCGGTAGACCAACGTACGAGGTCATAGTCGCCCGAATCGGCTGGCTCGCCGTCATCCGTGCGAAGCGGCGGCACACCCCAGCTTTCGCCATTATCGATGCTCGCTTCAAAGGCCGTGGCGATCTCGCTCGTCTCCGAACCGAGCTCCAAGTCCGTTGCTTCTGGCACAGGAGAACTCACAACCAGGCCGCCCAGCGGGACATCCCCAATATTGGTATAGACGAGCCGATATTCGACCAGGGAACCTGGCGCCACGTCCACGGTTTCTGACAACACTTCGTCTCCCGCGTCGTCATAGGTGACGATCCAGGCTGTCATTTCGCTTTGCAGTGGACCGTCAGCCAGTGCCGGAGAGGCAAAAGCGACTGCCAGAATGGCAGCGGAGAAAGTCTTCAGCATGTGTAGCTCCTTTTCTAAGACTGGTTTAATTTACGCGAACACCGAACCGGACCTCTGCGGTCTGGCCGGAGGACAAACAAAAGGGTTGGACGCCGTTGGTGCCGCCCGGATCGAGCGAATTTCCCAAAGTGCAGGCGAAGTCGTTTCCAGTCACACTACACGTGCCGGTTCCGGGGGCGGGCTGGGACACAATGCTCGGCGAACCGGAGAAACTTGTGAATGCGGGCGCGGAATCGCGAGCCCTGACATCGCAGACCGTTTCAGCCCCTTCGTTGACCAGCGCGATCTGCCAGATCACGCACTCTCCGGGGCCCGCAGTGACCTGGTCGTCATTGAAGACTCCATCTGGAGCGCCATCACAGGCCGCATCCAGAACGCCGAGCTTGGTCAGTTCCAGCCTGGCATTCGAGACCGTTGTGATGTTCGTCGCACTTGCTACGGCGTCACCGTCGCGGGTTTCGGCGAGCAATTTCAGCGCATCCCGCGTGCCGGGCGCCACTTCGCAAGGGGCCAAAACACGCACTTGCAGTTGGGCTGCCTCACCCGGCGACAGCCGGATCGCGGGACCGAAAGTCCCGGCATCAATGAGAGTTTCCACCTGCCAGCCCGCGCCGCCGAGTACGGCGACATCATCGCCTGCGCTGGCGAACGCAACCGACGCGTAATCGGCCGGCTCTCCGCCGCTCACATTGCTTGCCAATTGAAGTTCACCATTGAGATGCGACTGGGACGCGATGCGTACCCGGATGTCCTCTACCGTGGTGCCGGTGTTGCGGAGCGTGTGGGTGTAGTTGGTGACACCGCATCCGGAGATCTGCCCGGACTGATCAGGAGTCAGTGTGATCTGGGCAGCGCCACCTATGGCGACGGCATCTTGCTTCACGTCACTGGCGCCGGTCTCGAAACTCTCGACATGTATGAACACTGATTGCAGATCACCATCGATCAGGTCTGCGGGCGACGTGACTTCCAGGTGAAACGCAAATGTCTCGCCCGGCGCCATGGCCGGCGTGGACGAAAGCGGGGCTCCAGACGCATCGACAAACAGAGCCTGCCAGCCGGCGGGCAGGTCTACAGTTCCTGCCAGGTCACCATGGGCTGACAGGGCAAATGTGTCCGTGCCTGCACCTTCATTGGCGACGAACAGGTCGAAGACGGCCGTGCCGCCAGGCGCTGTGGTCGTCTCGGTGGTAATGCTGGCCGCCGGATCGGCATCGGCGAGGCCACCATCATTGAAGCCCGTCGCACCGGCTGAGTTGGACACGTCCACCCCAGCAGTGAGACTTGCGCCAATCGCCAAACTTGCGGGATCGCTCACCCGCGCTACGCCGCCGGGGACGTCCGCCGTTGAACTGGCGGTGATAATGCTGCCATGGGGCGCACTGGAGCTTGAGAAGGGCAGGACGGCAGCCACGACAATGTCCAGCGACTGGCCGGGCTGTAGCGGCCCCGTATCGGCGATGCCGTCGCCATTTGAATCGAGCAAGGGGGTCGACAAATCCGTATACAGATAAGTGAGCGTCGCTCCCGCCAGCCAGCCCGCCCCACTTCCAGAATTGAGATTGTAGGTGTCTTGCGTATTGCCAGTATTGGTCGCTGTCAGGCGGAAATACACGGTATCGCCGGGCGCGGCGACATCAACACGCTGGGTGTCGTTGACGACGCCATCATCATCGCCGCCATCATTGACACCGGTGCCAGCATCGCTGCCCGTATCGGAGAGCGTCACGCCATAGACTGAGGGCGCAGTGTTGCGCGTGGTATTGGAGTCGATCGGTGTACCAACCCCGGTGCCGTCTAGGTTAGCTTGAACACTGGCGGTGTTTTCGATTTCGAGGCTCTCGCCCGCTGCCCCAAGCGTCGACACGACATCGGCGGTGAACCGAACCACCAGGCTGTCGCCTGCAGCGAGGGTTGCCGCTTCTGCGGTGATCACATCTGAAAGGTTCGACGGACCAGCAGAGAAGGTGCCGGAATAACTTCCAAAGCTCGCAAAGTCGAGGCCGTCAGCGAGTGTATCGGAAACCGTTATGTCGGTGGCCGCAACAGCACCTGTATTCGTGACCGTGATGACGTAGTCGATGCTGTCATCTGACAGATCAGCAGCTGAGCCCACATCATAGGTTGAGGCCTTGGTGATTTCGAGCACGGCGTCGGCAGAGATCGTGACACGGTCACGGTTGGTGCCGTCGGTGCCATCGGCATTGCTGCCCGTATCAGTGACCGTTCCAGTCCCGCATGTGCCCGTACCCTCGGTAGCCGAAACGAGAAGATTGGCGTCCAGCACTGTACCCGCCGCCAGTCCGGCGGGCGTGCGCCCCAGGAGGATGAGATCAACACTTTCACCCGCGCTGAGGGACAGGCGGCCAAAAACACCGCTGCCCTGAGACGTTGAATAGAGGACCTGCTCACCTTCAGCAGCCAGGCCATCTCCGTCACTGTCCAACACCACGTCGATACGATCGAAATCGCCGCCATCTCCGGTGAGGTCTTCAGCCGCCACACAATAGGTGTCATCGCCATTACCGGTATTGGTCAGGGTATGGACGAAACGAGCTGTGTCCCCGCTTGCGGCAGGTCGGCTGCTGTCGCTCTCCACGGTGGCGGCAAAGACCTGCTGGACGAACAGCACGACTTCATTGGTCAGTGCTTCACGTGGTTCGCCGTTCTCATCTGTGTAGAGAACATTGGCCTGGTTCACGACGCGCGTTCCGGCCGCCGGTGCGTCAGCAACAGCAAGTCCGGCGAGCGCTGCAAGGCCCGCGGCGCCAAGAAGAAGAGCGCTCCACCTAGTCCTCAAGGCGCACTCCATAAACAACCGACCCCTCTTCGCCCGGTTCAACCGTGCCAGTGTAAGGGAAAGACAGTGCGCCGCGCGCGCCGTCTGCTGGAGCCGTTAGAGTGCCAGGGGTCAGGCTGGATGGTGTAACATCGTAGGCCGCCGTTCCGCCGCGGTAGATCGTGTAGGCAGGCACCTGATCGCGCACATCCACATCGCTTACGTCACCCGTACCGTCATTTCGATAAGTGATCCGAAAGACGACGCAATCGCCAGGATCGGCGTTCTTCGTGACCTCGAAACTGGCATCTGTCGGCATTTCATCGGATAGGTCACCGTCGCAGTCTCGGTCGAGCGCCATTAACTTGCCAGCCACCAATTCACCGGCCGACAACCGCGAGACCGTGGTGATGTCGGTGACGCTTTCGGTCAGAACTGTGGACCCGAGCGTAACGGTCGCGGTGAACGTCGTGGAGTCGCGATAGCCATCCTGGGCTTCCGCCGGGATCTGGCTGCGGACGAAGAACTGAAGCGCCTCTCCAGTTGGAACCGGGCTGCCATTGATCCACTGCGTGTCACCGCCAGACAGGACACCATTACCATCACTGTCATACCAGATCTCCCAGCTCAAACTGCGCGAACTGAGCGCGGCAAAATCGAGGCTTGCGCCGACCAGAGAAGCGGGAATGTCCAGGAGATGCGGGTAGATGATTGTGGTGCCGGGTTGGGTCGCTTCCCGCTGATCGGGATAGAACGCGATCTCCGGCGCGCCGAGTGTGACCGTTGCCTGTGGGGAACGAGGCAATTGGCGACGTTCATTGGGCTGGCTGCTCGCCTGACTGAAGACGGCGGCCACTTCGAATGTGTTCGTGTGGGTGGTCCCCGGTGAAACAGCAGCATCAGCCGTGACATCGTAGATGATTTCAATGTCCTGGCCTGGCAGCAGAACATCGCCGTCTGCGAACCGCCATTCAGCCTGACCTGTGGTAGCGTTGTAGGAGAAGACGGGAGCAGTGCCCGGCGCGCCGCCGTCTATCAGAACCGATACCGGAGACACACCGGCCGCGCGCAGGGCCGGTGGCAGCACATCCTGCAAAATAGCGTTGAAGGCTGGCCCCGTGCCGGTATTGGTCGCGGTCAGCGTGTAGCGGACCGTTTCGCCGCCGGATAGCAAGCCATCGCTGTCAGCGCTCGTCTTGCTGACAGCCATGTCGGGTTCGACGATGGTGGCGCGCCGGGTCTGGCCGCCAGACGTTTGAAGCGTGTTTTCACCATCGCGAATCCGGGTCTGACCCTGATCATCGATGAAGGCGCCCGCTGCGTTGCTCGATGTGTCCAGAACCCGGAAATCATATTCGACGATGAAGGTATCAATGTTGCGCCCGGCCGCAGCTGTACCGGCATTTCCGGCATTCACGACATCGCCGAGATCAAGGTTCAAGAACTTGTATGTGGCGTTCTCGGTCTCTGCCATCAGCGACGTCACATCCACCTGGGCGCCAGCCGCCGCTGAGTTGATCCCGCCAGGATCATTGGCTGCAGTCAGGTCTGTGGAACTGCGTTCAAGGCGCGCGGCAAGCAGTTCCACATCGGCTGGATTATTGGCGTTCTGGACCCGTACGCGGTTGCGCAGGATCGCGCTGCGACTGGTGCCTTCATCAAAGCGATAGGTGATCTGCGCAGTATAGGTTTCGCCGATGGCCACATCGATGGCATCTCCGTTGTCGGGCGTCGTGTTGGCATCGCTTGTCGCTATGAAAGTCTTCAGAGCGTTGGCGGGATTGCGGGTGGCGAACCCGTCGCTGGCCGAGACACCATAACGTCCGCCACTTGAGGCATCCGAGCTGGCGCTACGCTCATACGTGCTATCGCCCGCGCCCGGTGCGCCAACAGGGAGTGACGTACTCGTTGCGGCTCCTGCACCAATCAGGCTGGTGCGCATCGTTATGTCTTCCGCCGCCGTGGCCTGGAAGCTGAAGGTGAGATCGGCGCCGGCCGCCAAGCCGTCAACTGAGATGTTGCGGTAGAGCACCTCGCAATCGCTCACCTCGTCATTGGCGTCCCCATCACCGTCGCCATTGTCGAAACTGTAGACAAAGTCGCCGGGGGCCGCTGTGGTGTCAGAGGGAGCGATCGCACAATCAAAGGCGACCACATCGCGCAGGGCATCGCCAAAGTTCGCGGTGGTGTTCACATCGCCATCGGCGCCACCTGCCACGCCATTGTCATTGAGCAGGCTAATGAGGTCGATGTTGTAGGCAGGGGCGGTTCCGGTGTTCGAAAGCGTGTAGGTCCAGGTTAACACATCGCCGGCGTCAATGTTCGACCCGGGCGAGACATCCAGCGTCAGCCCCAAATCCGGTTCCCCGACACTGAGGGTCACCGGCGCGATCTCCACCGGTTCGCTCAGCTGGGAATGGTTGTACCGTGCGAGGTTTGGCAGATCATCGCCATCATCCACGGCGGCTGCGTTCTCCACCTGGCCAGTATAGACGAGGGTAAGCGTCCGGTTTTCACTTGTGGTGTCAGCGATTGTGCAGGTTCCAAAATCCCATTGGGCGGTGAGGTCGGGGCCGGTGGCTGGCAGGCTGCCTGGCGTGATCGTCGAAGATCCGCATGAGATCCCACTGCCGAATGACGGGGCCTGGCGGGCCACCAGGGCGAGGCCGTCTGGCAGGTCATCCTCGACGATGAAGTCTTCCACAGTGCCTGCTGGCAGGACGATCTGGAGCTGGAAGTCGGCCTGTTCGCCCACGACCACATCGGTTGAATCGTCTCCGCCCACCGATGTGATCACGAGCGCCTTGGTCAGGGCCAGCGCATCGATGGTGAGCGTCGCAGTATCGTTGGCAGTCAGGTCTGCAGCGCCCAGCGCCGTGCCGTTTGCGCCAGTGGGCGCGGACTGATTGCCAGTCGCACCCGCCATCGTGTCGCCAGCCGCCGCCACATCGTTGACCAGAATTTCATCCGGGTTCACCGCTCCATCCACCGTGGCGCGATACAGCAGGGTGATCGCCCCCCCGGCACCAAGGGCATCGAATTGGGTGCCACCAGACTCGGCAGTATCAAACGTCAGGTCCTGGCCGTCGATGTCCCCTTCGCTGGCTTCATCGGTCGCGCCATCGTCATCATTGTCGAGCGTGTCTGTATCGAACGCAACTGCGGTCAGTCCAGCCGGCAGCGTGTCTGTGATCGATAAGTCGAATAGGGGTGCTGTGCCGGTGTTGCTGATGACAACACGAAATTCGATGACGTCGCCGGCGTCGCCTGTGGCGGTGTCGGCGAAGGCGCCGGATGTTGTGACATTCCTCACAGATTTCACCACTTCCAGGACGGGGCGTTCTGTGGTGAGCGTTTCTGTGCGGTCCACTTCGGTCGGATAGTCCGCTGCACTTGCATCAAAGGTCGAGCCGAGAAAGTCGCTCGTGGCCTCGGACACGAAATCGAATGTGGCACCAGAGGTGTTGCCCGCATCGTCCAGGGCGCGGACCGCAATATCGAGCACATGGGTGAGCCCGCCCGTGAAATTGGCGAGCACATAGGTCTGAGTGGAGCCGGTGCCGCCTGGTCCAAGCAGGCTGGATGTGAAAGCCGAGCCTGTTTCCGAGAGGTAGGCGAACCGGTCATTCTCCTCAAAGTCGAGATCGATGGACACGTTGGAAACCGTTTCGCTGCCACCACCGAACCAGACCGATGTCAGACGCAGGAGAGCGTCTTCGCCGATTTGGAGGTCGCCCAGCGCATCAAAATCGGCCTCACTCGTGGACACGAGATCAAGCGTTTGGCGGAAGCCGAGAATGCGCGCGGCGATGGCGTCGAGGCTGTAATCCACGCCGGTGTCTGTGCTGGAGGCGTCCTCGATATTGCCCTCTACTTTCGCTGTGATGTCCAGCGGGCTCGTTTCATTGTCGACGGTCAGATCCAGTGTGAACGTCCGGGATGCGCCGATGCCCAGGGCGCTGGCGCCTTCGAGACCACAGGTCAGTGTTCCTGGAATGCTGCCTGAACATCCGGTTGGCGCTGAGCCAGACCAACCGCCGCCAGTCACGATGCTGACCGTGCCATGGTCGGCCTGGGTGTCACCATTATTGGTGACCACCACGGCGACGCTCGTCGTGTCACCGGTGCCTGTCACAACGCGCGCCAATGGATCGGAGATATCGATGTCGAAATCCGGCGTCTTCGGATCGATGGCGACGGTGTCAAACGCGCTGTCGCTATCGCCGCAGGCGCTTTCAAAATCGAGGGTTACCCGCGCCGTATCAGAGGCCAGGGGTGCGGGGTCGGTGCTATCGCCAGTTGTCTCAAGGCGCACATCCCCATCGCTGACGGTATCGGAAAGGCCCGTGGCGACGACCGGGAAGGTGATGGAAAGCTCTGCGCTGTGGCGGACCCACCCACTGCCGGTCCCATCGCTGAGCGCAAAGACCGGCGTATCCGCGGTGGCCGCGTTAACCGATATGCTTGTGGCACGGTCTGCCGTTGTGTCAGAATTAGAGAAGCTCGGCGTCTGCGATGTGTCGATAACATATCCAGAAGGCAGTTCGACGGTGAACTCACCATTAGTGAACGGCGCGCCATTGTTGGTGAGGGTCAGCGTCACCTCACCATTCAGCGTCGGCGCTCCCGCTCCGCCCGGTGCGGTCATGGAAATATCAAGTTCAACATCCGGCGCGGCGGGGCGCATAACCAAGCTGGCATTATCGGTATTATCGGTCGGCGTCGACAGCTCTGAGGCGCTGCCAACGGGCTGGGCCGCACAGCCCCAGGTCACATCTGCGATGTTGCTGCCATTGGCGCAGGTCGACCCCAGCACTTCCGTTATGGTGAAGACTGTTGTCGCGCCCGAGGCGATCTCATCCACATCGATATAGCCACCGGTGACCGGCTCATTGGTCAGGCCGCCGCCAGTGATCGTGGCTGATCCGCCGGACCCAGCCAACATATCCCGGAAGCGGAGTTCATTGGTGGCGAGGTCACCAACATTCTGAACCTCCACACGCCATTCCAGCGTATCGCCGGGACGACCGTAGACCGTTTCCGACAGGCTGGTGGCGGTAGTGAGGTTTCGGCCGGTCTTCCTTACGCGGATCTCAGGTCGGTCCAACGGTACAGCAAAGCCCGACGCCGGACTGGAAACCGGATCGCCGCAATGGAGAAAGGCCGAACCCGATACGCTGGCGGTGCTGCTGGAATTGGTACGAGCATCGGTATTGATGGCGAAGCGGATCAATACTTCATCGCTAGTGGAGCCAAACGGGCCAAGCAGCGCCAGGGGTGGCACATTCGTCGAGTCGAAGCTGAGCGTAGATGCCGCGGCGACGCTGCCGGCCGCACTCCATGATCCACCATTATTCGTCGAGTATTCCACTGACCCCGGCACCAGCGACATGCCCGTGGATGCCGTGTTTAACGCTTCTTGCAGGCTGACATCGCGCACCTCGGATGCCCCGGCATTGCGTACGATCAGGACAATCTGCCCAGCTCCGCACAGGGAAGCGAACGCGCCGGTGGTGTCGTGCAACACCTGAAGATTGCCATCCGGAAAGGTGAGGTCTGGCCGTGTGTTTACCTGCACTTGTGAGCTTACGCCACCACAACCCCACCCGGCATTGACCGTGTTAGATCCTGCTGGGATCGAACAGGTCGAACCATCCACTGAGGCGATGACCGTGAGGTCCACCGACTCGCCCGGCGGAATGTCGCCAAGGGTCCATGTCACCGTGTCGCTGTTGGCCGACGCCGAATAGGCCCCATTCACAACATCCATAGAAGTGATATTGGCCGATGTGATGGTGAGCCCCGGCGGAACCGTGTCAGAGACTTCCGCGCCGAACGCGGTGCCACTGCCCGTATTGGTGACGGTCAGGCCCCAGGAGGCCGTATCGGATGAGACAGGCAACGTGCTTGGACTGACAAACAGTTCCAGGTCAGCACTGCGCACCAGTTGCGGTTCTGCGCTAGCCGTATCGCTGAAAGAGCGCGCGCCCGCAGGGGCTGTTTGGTTATCGTCATAGTCGATGCGCGCGGTCACGCCGCCGCCCTGGTTAGAAGCACCGGCCCTACGGCGAAGCGGAATGGTCACGCTGCCCGCGGTGCTGAGTGTCTCATCGTTCAAAAGAACCGTTGGTCCGCCGGGCGCACCATCATTGTAGGTTACGCTTGCGCCGCCACCGAAGCCGCCGCCATAGGTCGGCATGGATGGCGCAATCAGTTCAAAGTCACTTCCAAGGCCCAGCGATGCCAGCAGGTTCCGGATGGGCAACGGGTCCGATTCATTGCCGACTGTGATGGTCGCATCCACCGCCTCGCAGACATCGATCACCGTATCAGACAGGGTTATGGCGACATCGCCTACTGCCCGTTGCCAGGTCACATAATCACCCATACTGTAGGTGACGCTTCCGGGGTCGGCGGGCACACAGGCCGAAGCACCAACCGTGCCGTTCTGCAGGGTGAGTGTCGAGAATTGCTCCACACGGATCGAGCTACCGGCACCGACCACGCTGTCGGGAGCGGTTGCTGTATAGCGGAAATTCAAGGCGTCTCCAGCGACTGAGGCATCGCCATCGACCCCTGCAAGAAACCCCAGATCAATGGTGAAACCGGATGTGTCGGTCATGACAGCCCCCCCGGGGACCGCCGTCCAGCTGCCAGAGTTGAGCTGGTACTCAAGGGATGAGGCGGTGAGTACAACTGCGGTCAGCCCGCCAAAGTCATCTTGGTAGGTTGATCCAGCCCAAACCCCGGTATCACCGGAGGAAAAGGAGAACTCAGCGAGGAAACTACCCTCTTCTCCCTCGCCTTCTTCGCGCACTGTATCCCCATCATCGGGCGCTCCGGTCTCGAAGGGTTCAGCGGAAGCGTTGAAATCCTGGACAACAACGGCGCGAGGCGAGTTCGACAGGATAAATTCATTGCCCTCGCCGCCACTGGCCGAACAAACGCCGCTTGCATAGGTGCCATTGATCGCGCCTGAACCGGAATACGTTGTGCCAGCATCACAGGGATCATCGGACGCCGATATTCCGATGGTGAGCGTTTCGGCACCCCCAGCGAGATCGGCGCGTGTTATGGTCCACGTGACGGTATCGCCTGCGCCACAGGTGCCGGTGCAAACAATCGAGCCAACCGATGGAGACAGCAGCGCGCCATCCTGAATGCCGCCCGGCAATGTATAGGTGACAGGCACAGGATCCGTGTCGAGCGAGGCCGCGTCCACCGCGCTTGCTGTCAGGGTGATGACCGCGGATTGGCCAAGGGACAGCCGTTCAGGACCCGTGACCGCCAAAGCGACGCTTGGCTCAGCCTCAGAGCTGATTGAACCGATCTGGGCCGGCGTCGCGAAGGGTGTGCCGCACTGGTCCTCGAACTCTGTCGTAACCGTGAAACCGAGATTGCCCGACGCTGTGCAAATATCAGCGCCATCTTCCACCGTGATGACCAGCAGATCGCTACCGCCAGCCACCAGCGGTGCTGTTCGAGTGACTTCTCCACTCGCCGCCGCGTAGGACCAGCCGGAGCTGACCGACACCACATTGAGCGGCACACCTTCGAGATTGGTGTCCACCACCAGGTTTGCGGCATCGCCATCGCCGGTATTGTCCACATCGATGGTGATCGTGCCCGTTCCGCCGAACGCTATTGGGGTTGAACCAATCGCCACGTCCACGAAGGGCGTTTCCAGGTCGAGTTGGACCGACGCATCGGCACTGTCACTGATCGTCCCGTTACGTTCGGTTAGGGCAACCGAGTTCGTGAGACCATCACACAGAGCAACAGTGGCGGTAACATCGGCGCTCAGTGTTTCCCCAGGCGCGAGATAGGGGATCGACACCATTGAACCGACAACGCTCGGCGCAGGACTTGTGAGCGACGTCGGCGTGATGCTGTCCAGCGTCAGGCCGCTGCCCAGCCCGGATTCGTCAAGTTGCACATCGAACAGGCCGCCAAGTCCTGAGTTCGTAACAGAGATGTCCCAAGTGACGCTGGAGCCGACGGTCCGGAGTGAGACAGACGGCGATTTTTCCAGGAGCGCCGCCCCGGCCCGCACAGTGATAGCCTTACTGGCCCCAACTGACAGATTCAGCGATCCGCCGTCGCTAGATGCCGCCTCTGCCACCGAGGTGACAGTGTACGTGCCAGCAGCCGTTCCGGATGGTGCGACCAACCCGAAATCGAAGCTGAGATTGCAGCTGGCGGGCAGGTCGTAGCCGCCAAAGTTGAAGGTGAGCGTGTCACTGACGCGGCTCACGGAGACCGAGGGCACCGCGCCGCAAGCTGGGCCGGCAAGCGCCAGGTTGAGCGATCCGGTTCGCTCTGAAAATCCCGCCGGCAGGTCCGCAGAGACGGTCAAATCGTACGCAGCCTCGTCCGCCGATCCATTGGCTATGACCACTTCGAAGCGATCACCGCTGGACGTCACATCCGTAGTGCCATCCCAAGCCCCGCCCACGTCCATATGA
Organism: Pseudomonadota bacterium; assembly: GCA_039818165.1. Classification (GTDB taxonomy): domain Bacteria; phylum Pseudomonadota; class Alphaproteobacteria; order Caulobacterales; family Hyphomonadaceae; genus UBA5336. The sequence goes on from JBCBUL010000029.1 coordinate 32,303, forward strand.
GTCCGCGCCGCATCCGCAGGCGAAAACGTCAGGCTGGTCGACACCTGGGCAGCGGCCTGCAACACCCCGATAAGGCTGGCCGATCCAAGCAGCGAAGTCCGGAAAAGATGTGCGGTGAGACGCAAACTGACCCCCGATTTTTTCAATCGTTGGGTGCAGAGTTTTGGATTACCAAGGGGTTAACCGAACTGCAACCAACGGGCAAACGGAGGCGTCTAAGTCGAGTTCGTTAGGCAGCTCTCGGTTTAAAAAGCATTTAATCATGTACCACACCGATAGCCCGAACCGATCTCAATCGCCAACATCTACGAATTGCGCGGATACTTTGAGCGTGTGATGGCTTGGCAGGCATTCCGAATTCCTTGCGACTGAAAATCAATTGGTAGTCCCGACATCGGGAAAATTGCCTCCTACCCACACAAGGTAGGGCTCCGAAGCGGTCCCCGAATGTCTGATCGCTGGTCGATAGCAAAGACTGCGGTAACATTCGCTTGAGTACTTAAAAGTGCCAAAACAGGGCCGTCAGTGAGTCCTCGGCTAATAGGTAATTCGTCGCCGGAAAGAGACTCAGCGGCCTTGATCCGCAATGGCTTTTTTTTGGACCGAAAGTGTTGTGCTAGAGCGGCTTTTGCGCGTCGCTGATTATGCCCGAGCGGCTTTGCCGATCTCAGGAGGGTACCTTTGTGACACCCTGGGTTGCGAGTTTAGCCAGATTTCTGAGGTTCGGGACTGCGGCGACGCCGAGGAACTCGTCTTTTGCATCGGCGAAGCAAAGACCGATCTTTGTCTTCGCGACCGCCGATATCAACTCAAAAGTGGAGTTTCCGCAGCCGCGACACCTGAACGAAACTTCGCTCGAATACATGTGGTCCTATGGCCCGTCGATCCGGCCAGGGTCGAAACCTGAGATTTTCATTTGAACAAGCCGGTTCGGGCTTGGCATGGGCAAGCCTTTTTCGGAGAACTGGCGTACGTAACCTGGTGTCACGCCGTGAATGCGAAACTCGACCAGCTTGCTTGGAGAGAGATCGGTATAGCCGAGGGCTGCGAACGCCTCGATATCGTCTCCGTTCACGCCATGAATGGCAAAGGCGACAATCTCGCTGCCACTCAGGGTTTCGAATTCTGATCCCATGGCGCGGACTTTATTGATGTAGTCGGGGGTGACGCCGTGAATGCGGAGCGCCACGAAATCGTTCGCGGTCAACCCACCCATTCCAAACGCATCAATCTGGCGGATAAAATCCGGGGTGACACCATGGATGCGGAACGCCAGATAGTCATCGCCGTCCAAGTGTTCGAACCGAGGACCGAGCACCAGAATATCACGGACATAGTCCGATGAAACTCCGTGAATTCGAGAGGCGACAAGCTCGTCCAACCTATCAGGCATCAGCCCGGCCGACAGCAAGTCTTGGACAAAGCCATCGTCGACTTCGTGAACGGCAAATGCCATCAGATCATCCAGATCAGGCTTCCCGAGTCCCCAGCGCTCAATCTTGGCGACGTCGTCCAGATCAACGCCGGCGAGAAGTAATTGGTAAAGCTCCTGCTCGCGTGGTCTTTCAAGGCCCAACGCCACCAGACTGTCGGCGAAATCCCGGTCTGGATCGAAAGCGCATTCGCCACTCCCTGTGCCATCGCGCACACTGCCCTCACACTTCAAGGCGCCAGCGTCCCCCGCGAGTGTGAACGACGTCAAAACGCGTTCCGGGGCGCCCAGCAGGGTAGGGTCGAACCCAAGAAGCATGTCCGTGGGATAACTACGGGACGTATTCGACCAACCGTGTTCGCCCGAAATGCGGCGCAGCATCAGAGTGACTTCACGTTCCTCCAATTGCGACTCTGACTGAACCATACGCCAGTCGATCAAGGTCTCTTCGGGTAAGGATTGGGCGAGCGCGGCGCCTGAAATCAGGCATAGTCCCAGCGTCGCCGCAGATGCGAGCGTCTTGAACATCTTCATGTCTCCGACTTCTGGTTTAGTTTGGGGTGCCCTTATCGAGGGGCGTGACATCACTGGCATTTATGCCGTGGATCCTGAGCCGGATGGCCTCTTCAGGCGTGAGATCTTGATACCCGACCCGCCGGAACGCTTCGATGAAGTCTGCGCTTACACCATGGATCCGGAAATTGATGACATCTCGAAAAGTCAGCTCCTCTGTCCACATCTGCTTCATACGCGCGATGAAACCGGGTGTCAGGCCGTGGACTCCCGCCTCGCGCAGTTGACTGACGGACAGATCGTCGAAACCGGCCTCTGCAAGGCCGTTGATCAGCGTCGGCGAGACCCCATGGATACGAAGGCGCGCCAACTCTGACAGCGATAGATTCGTATAGCCAGCATCTGCAAGGCTCTCGACATAGCCGGGAGTGACCCCATGAATTGCCGCGTCTCTGATCTCTTGAAACCTGGGTTCAGCAAAGCCCATTGTGCTCAAGCTGCGCAAAAACGCGGCGTCGACACCGTGGATTCGCAGCTCGATCAACTGATCATAGGTCAAACCAGCCAGTCCCGGATAAGCGTCTTCCAGACTTCCAATCCAGGCCGGACTCACCCCGTGGATCCGCATGTCCACGATGTTATCGATGGTCGGTTCTCCGCGAACGCGTGTCGATACATCAGTTGAGGCGGACGACTGGTTTTCTGGGAGCTGCGCGAGCGGCGGGATACTCTGCGCCTCCACAGGCGTGACCATTGCCAGCGGAACGAGCACAGCGCCAAGCACCGAAAAGGAGATTGTGGCCCAGGCCCTATTGGCCGTGTTGCGAGGTTGACCATTGTCCAAAATACGCTTCACGCGTCGCTTGAGAGAGTCGGCGCCCGGCGCAACACCATGTGCGGGTGTCATGGCTGCCGCCTGCTGGTGGCGAACGACATCGACCAAGAGTGATGCGTAAGCTCTCTGGCCCACAGCCGCCCGAAGAACGGCATCATCAGCCGATTCCTCGCGGAGCTGATGGGCTTCGGAGGCCAGGCGCCAGACCAGTGGGTTGAACCAGAAAATGGCAACCACCATCCGGGCCAGGATCATTTTGATCCAATCCATGCGCACCACGTGGGCCAATTCGTGGGCGATGATGGCTTCGGCGCGATCTACATCTCCGACAGCAGCGTGGTCGAGCAAGATGATCGGGCGAACAAGCCCCCAGCTGACAGGGGAGTTGATGTCCCCGCTCACCAGGAGAGCTGTCCCTTCCTTGAAGCTCATACGATCCTGGGCCCGGGCCAGGGCCTTGAGCCAGGTTTCGTCCTGGAGAACCGTTGCGCGATGTCGCAATCGGCGAAGCTGCAGCAGTCCGAGTACAATTCCCACAAGCAGGGCAATGGTCGGAACGAGGATAGCGATCATCATCCAAGGTAGTGAGCTCCGAGCCGCCGCATCACCGGCCACCGAGGGCGTGATTGCACCGAATTCAGCGTCGAATGCGCCGGGACGGGGCGGAGCTGTTGCGCCTGCACTCAATGGTGGTGCTTCGGTGGCTGGCAGCACAGCCAGCTGCAAATCGGGCAACTGCGTGCTGACGAAGGGCAAGACCAGAATTCCCAACAGGCACGTATGGGCCAGGAAGGATTTCTCCGCGGCCGAACGCCCTCGGAAGAGATGAAGCAGGCATAGCGCCAGACCACTGAGAGCGAGGGACTTCACGGCGATTTCGATGAGGAAGGCGATGCTCATGACTGTCCTTTCTTCCGCGCTTTGGCGATCATGTCCTCAAGCTGGTCGAGGTCTTGCTCTGTAAGATCGTCAGACATGCCAAGAAGGGCAGTGGCAGCCCCGGTTGATGATCCGCCAAAGAACACACGAACGATCCGTCTGAGGGCAAAATTCTTTGCTCGCTCTTCCGGGAGCGCGGCAGAATAACGATGCTGTCGGCCGTCGACTGTACGTTGGACGAAGCCTTTCTTCTCCAGTCTCGACAGCATTGCCCGGATTGCGGATCCACTCAGTTCATCGGGCAGGGCCTCGCTAATCTCTGCCGTTGTCGAGGGGCCTTTCTCGTAAAGCAAATCCACGATTTGCCGTTCTCGGGGCGGTAATTGATCCAACACGAAATCGCTCCTGGCGCTACGTTTGTAGCTAGGCTACATTTGTAGCGCAGTGAGTCAAGACGGTTGTCGGATAGTCTGCTACCGCACAAATGAGGGAACCCTAACCGTCTAACTTTTCATCCAATGCTGTCAGTTGAGTGGGGAAATCGACTGTTAGAAAATCGCCGAGAGCCGACAGCGTTGCAGGAATCGCCAATGTCAGCTTTGGGCCAGAGATGCCCGAAGCACGACCATTGACGTTATTGGGGGCTCCGCCAATTCTGCCAGTCGAATGCATGTCTCTTAAAGGCCGACCGCTAGATCAGTTTGCGACTGGCTAAGCATATCGGGCTACAAAGATACACTTGCCCCGCACCGAGTGTCATATCCAGTAAGCGATTGGCGTAGCGCTTGTTTGGCGCCATCGCCTCGATCCGCCGTTAGTCGTCAGCCCGTCTTGCTTGCCCCGCTTCGGTTTGATCCAGGATGATCTGGATCGCGGAACGGCGTCTTCTGCCAACGGGCACATTCAGGCCCGATTTCAACTCAAATTCAAAGCTCGACCCTGACCGCTTGAGATGTTTCATGTCAGCGGCGGCGGCCCACCATGATCTATGGGTTTGAACGCCAGGAATGCCTGAAACGGCCCTCAGCGCATCTTCAAAGGTCGAAAGAACAAGGTCGCTACCGGCAGGTGTATAAACGCGTGGTCTGCCTCCAGCAAAGTGGTCTGGTCTTTGAGTTAGTCGCGGCTCCAATTCAGGAGTTGAGACATGGGCAAGAGAGCGAAGCCTGAGGAGATCATCGCGAAGCTTCGAGAGATCGAGGTTCGGATGGGTCGGG
>JBCBUL010000030.1:0-34159 GCA_039818165.1 Pseudomonadota bacterium
GATCTTGGCGATGCGGTAGACACCCATTGCCGGGCTCTGGGCGTTGAGGCCCGCCGCATTGCGGTGAAGGATACCCGCTCGCGCTGGGGCTCGTGCACCTCCGATGGGCGCTTGTCATTTTCCTGGCGGCTCGTCTGTGCGCCGCCAGAGGTGCTCGATTATGTGGCCGCCCATGAATGCGCCCACCTGCTCGAGATGAACCATTCAGACCGGTTCTGGGCCCATGTCGAGCGCATCTGCCCAGACTGGAAGCACCACCGCACCTGGCTGCGCACCCACGGCCGAGACCTCCACGCAGTCGGCGGCTAGGACGGGCGTAAGGGCGCGATGGGCATGGTTGGAGATCGCCGGGAGCCGCTGTTGGATTGCGTTGGGCTAATGTCTCACAAGGATCGGGAGAGACCACGCTATCTCCTGGTTTCTCTACCCGACGACCAAGTTCAGGTTGGCGAGAACCGCGCGATGGACTTGCATAACGAGGCTCTCACAAAGGGAGACGAGATTTTGGTCCGGCTACGGTATGTGCCTCACCTCGGAGTCACTCAACTGCCTGTTCGCGGCTTGAATTGCGCGTGACGAAGCCTTTCACAACAGTCCAGATCTTCCGGCGACTTTGCACCGGCGTCAGGCCGAGCAGGGCTGCAGTGGCGTAGAATGCGATCTCGGTCAGCACGATCACTCCACCAAAAGACAGCAACTTGGCCGTCTTGTCGCTCACGAGCAAAAGAACCGGGACTTGAGCGATCCATCCGAGCCCGGCGAGGCTCCAGGCACCGATGAGGACGGGTTTCTTCCAGGACATTGGTACTCTCCTTCTTGGGGGTGTGTGTTGGGGGTGCGGGGTTAGCCGATTGGATTGCCGGCGGCGATCACGCCGGTTGATTGCAGATGCAAGACGGTCATGCCGATCGTGTTGATGATCCCGTGGGCGATGATCATCGGCCACAGATTGCGCCGGGCAATGAGGTAGAGAAGACCGAAGGCCAAACCCACAAAGCCGGTAATGATCACCCCGTGGATGCCTTGACCCGCATGGCCCGCACCAAAGACGGCCGCTTGCGCAAATGCTGCGAGGATCCACCCAATGCGTGTGCCGCCAAACATCGTTGCAAAGCGGCTCATGATAAGGCCGCGAAAGACCATTTCCTCGCCAAAGGCATTGGTCGTCCAGATTAGCGCCATCATGGTAAGGTAAAGTGGTAGGGTGGACACATCATAGAAGGTCCGTTCAGCCGGAGCCCCTGTCACTGCAAGGATGGCGTATTGGACGGCGGCACTGGCAACGACCGCGGCGACAATTGTCACCACAACCATGGCGGCGCCCTTCGCATAGTCTTGCCAGCTGGACGCCCACCTGAGGCCGAGATCGCGCCAGGTCTGACCGTCCTGGCGCACAAACCAGGTCGCTGTGATGAGTGCCACAAAGATGTAAAGCTGCCCCGAAAATGGCACGCCTGGAATGGATTTGATGATCGGCCACGGTGCGAGGATTACGAGGATCTGCCCCCAGGGTGGAATCCTCCCCGAAAGCGAGCTTTGCGATTGTGCGACCGCCGGATGGGCCGAGGTTGTGGGGTTTGCGGCCATGATATTGGCTCCTTCTCAAATCTGGCTTGCTTTGAACGCTGGGCCTACATAATTGAATATGAATTCAAATTCAATATTATTCTTGGAGCGTTGCATTCATGTCGGCAATCGGGAAAAGGAAACCATGACCAAAGTTCAGCAGAAACCTACGCAAAAGCGCGCTCTGGCCACCCGCGAGAAAATTCTGGATGGGCTCGAAACCCTGCTTGAAACCCGTGAGTTCGAGGCGCTTTCGATTGCCGAACTGGCGCGTGAGGCTGGCGTTGCAGTCGGCTCAGTCTACAGCCACTTCAAAGACAAGGATGCGTTGCTGCCGGCACTGCTCGACAGGCAAATGGAGCGCATGCAAGATCGGCTTGCTGAATTCCACCAGACGGGAAAGATCGACGGCATTGCCGTGGAAGGGGACGAGCGTCCGGACCTGCGGACGGCAATCACAATGTCGATCCGGGGAGCGCTGGCGCAGATGAATCAGTCGCTGGGGGTGCGCCGCGCGCTTATGACATATCGCCGGTTGAACCCTGATCTTGAGATTCCGCTGGCGAGAACGCTGGTCGAGCAAGCCTTTGACGCTCAGGTACGGCAATTACAGTCTTACCGCGATGAGATTGCTCGTGACGATCTGAACGAAGCGGCAAAGATGGTGAACTACTTTGGCAATATCATATTCCTAGATCGTATCGTTTTCATCAACTCCGCCCTCCAGGACGAGATGCGTCCCGACGATGAAACCCTAATCCGAACCTATTCCGACATGATCAACCATTACCTGACGAAGTCTTGAGCTTTACCTGTAGCGAGTGCTGCGCCACCCATGATGTCCGCTCCACCGCCGAAAGCAGTCTTTGCATATGCCGGCGCGACGGGAGCAAATGGGCCAACCCCAGCCGTAGGGAACGCCGACTTCTGACGTCCTCTTCCGCGCCCCTCCCGAGCCGCGCCGCTTCCTTTCCCACGGTTTATCCGACCGGGGTGGTGGGGCGTTTAGGGTGGCGGGTATGGATGAACGGACGCAATCGGCCCTCGCTTTGGGGTGGCGCCTGGTGGCGGGCGTGCTGGCGAACCTGCACGCCTTGCCCGGCCTAGCGTCGGGCTGGCTGGACGGGCCAGTCTGGGCGCGCGCCTTTGCCGAGTTGCGCCTGGCCGAAGCCGCCGCGCGCCGCCTGATCATCGCCCTGGCTGACCCCTTCATCACGCCCCTGCCCAACCCGCCAGCCCCCATAGACATCAAGTTCTGCCCCCGCTCGCGGCCCGCAGCCCTCTGCCCGGGCGGTGCGCCGGGGCTTTCCCCTGCTGGAACCGCTGGACGATCCTTGGGCGCTTGCAGGCCTGATGGACCCCCGGCCCGTTCCCATCGAACAAGGCAACGAGGGCAGTTCCCCGATGCCGCGCCAGGCAGATGGCCTGCGCGCCCGGGTTGAAGCGCTACAATCTGTTCTCGACGACCCGCTGCCCACGGCGCGTCGCATGGCCCGCTGGCTCTCGACCCGCCATGCCCAGCGCAGCGCCGTTCTGCGCCTCGGCCATCCACCGGACTATCGCCGCCGGGACTGGCAGCTCCACGCGATGGATGTGCTGATGCAATGCCATGGGGCGGCGATGCGCGTGCTGAACACGCCGCGGGCGCCGCCCGTTGTTTGACACTTTGCCCGACCGACAGCCGCTTTGGCGGTCGGTTAGCGTGCGCGGTGGGTCAGGTCTCGCGGGTCAGCATCCAGCCATGGTTCACCGGCCCATGGCCCCGGCCAAATCCCGGCGCGGTCTCGATCGCCCGGATCAGATAGTCCCGGCCCGCCTCCACTGCATCGAGCATGGCGCGGCCCAGGGCCAGATGGGTGGCAATGGCGCTGGCCAATGTGCATCCGGTCCCGTGGGTGCTGGTGGTGTCAATGCGCGGGGCCTCGAATATCCACTCGCCATGGTGGGTCTGGAGCACATCGATCACGCGGTCGCCGCCCAGATGCCCCCCTTTGACGAGGGCGCCCAGGGCACCTTTCTCCAGCAGGGCCTCGGCGGCCCGGCGCTGTCCATCCACGTTCTCCACCGCTTTGCCGGTCAGGATTTCCGCCTCCGGCGCATTCGGCGTCACCAACCCGGCGCCGGGGATCAGATCGCTGGTCAGCGCCTCAACGGCAGGCCGTTCCACCAGCCGGTCACCACTGGTCGCCACCATCACCGGATCGATGACCCGCACGGCGTCGCCGGCCTGTGCGGCGAGCAATTCCGCCAGCCGACCGATCAGTTTCGCATCGGCCAGCATGCCTGTCTTGATCGCGTCAGCGCCAATATCGGCCAGCGCGGTTTCCGCCTGGCGGAGGACGACGTCCAGCGGAATGGGAGATACGCCATGGACACCCACCGTATCCTGCACCGTGATCGCGCTGATCGCCGTCATCGCATAGCCGCCACAGGCCGTGACCGACTTGATATCGGCCTGGATTCCAGCGCCGCCGGAATTGTCGGACCCGGCGATGATCAGCACGCGGCCTTTCGGGGCCGGCGCGGCCTCAACGCTCATCCGCAAACCTCGACATATTCCTCGGTTTGGAACTCGTATGAACAGGCATAATTGGAATCCACGAAACAGTAATATCCGCCCTGGCTCTCGCGGCAGTCGCAATCGGCGTGGTCGATGTTCAACTTCAGCTCACGGAACGCCGTCGTGCCAGCGATGGTTCGGCAATAGCGCTCGGCGTCTTCCTCATAATTGGTCTTGGCCTGGGCGCAGGCCGCATCCTGGGTGGGGTGGACGAGACTGTCACTGTCGAGGGCATCGGCCTGGGAACTGGCGCGGAAGACCTGGCCAATCGGCGTGGGGTTGGGCTTCCAGACCGGGCGCATTTCCCCGGTGCACAGCGGTAAGATCTCCTCACGCACACGCGCGGCGTAAAACCCTTGCGGAAAATTGCGCAGGAAGTCCTGAAAGTCCGTCTTCAACCGCGTTTCCTGCGCCGCCAGAAACATGGCCTCTTCAGCGTCCGAAGGGGCCGCAGGTGTCACGTTGCGGGAGATGGTCGTGCTAACGCGTTCTCCACCAAGGGTTTCCCGCTCCATCGAAACGGACTCAACCGAATTCAGTGCCTGCAGGCCAAGGAAGCCACCGACCCCCAGAACAGCCAATCCCAGCACGGCAAGGATTGGCAAGAACGGCAGTTTTCGCTTCGCCGCAGGCTTTTCCAACCCGGAAACCGGTTCCCCGGACATGACGGCGCGCACACTCTCGATGAAGAAGTCCCAATGGCTGTCTTCAATATCGCCATCCCAGTCGATCAGGTCCGCAAACTGGATCAGGCCGAAGCCCAGGGGCGGCTCCACATTGTCGATCCGGACGGGCACAAGCGCGCCGCGAGTCTTGCCCACATTGGCCTCTTCCTTGACCCAGGGCGCATCTACGGACTCCTCAGACCAGACCGCAACGACGGCCTTTGCGGCGTCCAGCTCGCGCTGGATTTCCTGGTCCCAGCTGGTGCCCGGCGCGATACCATGGTCCCACCAGACCGAAAAACCTTCGGCCCGGAGCCCCTCAACGATGCGGACAACACGGCCCGCATCCTCTTTCTTGTAGGAAATGAAGATATCCGCCATGGCGCGTCCCTCCGCTCAATGTTGCAAGACCCTACTGGTCCCCTGCCCCGTCACCCAGGGGCGCTGTCGTGTCGAACTCTATACGGAAAAACCGGTTCGGCCGCGCCATTTCATAGGCCAGCAAGCCGGCTTCGGGGCGGACTTCCATGGCCCACACATTGTCTTTCGAAACGGGAATGCCCTCGGCATCGAACAGAGCCTTCGTGTCTATGCTTGCCGCGAAAGACTGCCGGTCGCCGGATGTCACGTCGGGATTGCTGTAGCCGCCATAATTGGAAATGGCGTCCGGCGTGCCATCAGAGTGCAAATGCTGGTGGCGCAGCTCCAGCCCACCCCCAGCGATCTTTCGCAGGATCCAGGTGCGCGATGTGTCTTCGCCCACAGCGAGGGGCATCCGGATTTCGTGGGGCGCGCAGGACTCCACATGAACCGTGATGGGCTCGGCACGCCAATCGGCGTCCTCTGCATCCGTGCTGACAATCGTGCCCGCAAACCGCTCACCACACAGGTCTCCCATGCGGGCGAAGAACTCGGCCTCTGGATCAGGCGATCCACAGGCAACAAGAAGCGCCGCAGCGCCGATCACAATAGAACGTATCATTCTCCAACCCTAGCGGAGCCGTCGCGCCGTGCCCATCCCGAAAGACTGGGCACGTTCTTGAGGCGACTAGGCCGGGGGTTGCCAATCGGCAGGTGTTTCAACCGGAACCGCTTCGGACAGGTCAAAGATCATACCCCGCTCACTGCTCAGCCTTTGGACATGATAGGCAAGCGTTTGTTCGGTCGGATCCAGCGTCAGCGTCCAGACATTCTGGGTAGATCCCACGATCCCTTTTTCCTCGAACTTCGCGCGCGATTCATCATCGATCGGGAACACCTGAACCAGGGCATCCACGCCCTCGCTGGACAGGCCGCCATAACTGTCGATTCCAGGGCCTGTGCCCTCGGCCCGGCCGATGCGGTAAAGGACCCCGCCATCTTCTGTGGGGCTCAGCGTCCAGGTGCGCGTGCGGTCATCCGTGACGTTGAAGTTCATCACCGCCCCATCGCGCGAACACGATTCCACATGCAGGATCAGGCGCGAATTCTTCCAGTCCCTGTCGGCGGAATAAGTGGTCGTCATGTCGCCGAGATAGGCGTTTCCACACAAGGGATCGAGCGCTTCCCAGAATGCGCCGCTTGGCAAACCATTGGGAGTCGAAGATGAGCCGCACGCCGCCAAGGCCAGCGCTGCCGCTGCAGAAAACAACACTGAAGTTCGCTTCGTCATGGCGGAAAGCCTACTAGCGTCCTCGCCTGTTTTCGCAAGGGGAAATGAGCGCGCTGGCGCCACTCGCACAGACTTATCCAACCGGGGTCGCTTTGGGGTGACACTTCACGTCCCAAGTCAAAAGGGGCACCCCCGCATTTGGGAGCGCCCCATTATACTCAGGGTTTGCAGCATGGCCGCAGACCGAAGTAAATACGTCGCGTTAGGCCGGTTTCGGGTCGCCTTCGAAGCCTTCGTCCTCGCCTTCCGGCTTGGCGCGCTTCTTCCCGATCACGGGGACAGCCGAAGCGGGCCCATCGTCTTCATCGGAAGCATCGGGACGATCAGGCTTGTTGCCTTGAAGCAGGCCGTCGATCTCTTCGCCGGTCAGCGTCTCGTATTCGAGCAAGCCCTCGGCGACCGCTTCCCATTGTGCGCGGTGATCCGTCATGATCCGGCGCGCATCATCCATCCCATGCTGAACGAGGCGGCGCACTTCTTCCTCAATCTTCTTGGAAGTCTCCTCAGACACGCTGGAGGACTGGACCAATTGCTGACCGAGGAACACCTCGCCCTGGTCCTCGCCATAGTCCACCGGGCCGATCGCATCGGAAAGGCCCCAACGGGTGACCATCGCACGGGCAAGGCGCGTGGCTTGCTGGATATCGCTCGCCGCGCCAGCCGTCACATTGTCTTCGCCAAAGCGCAGTTCTTCCGCGACACGGCCGCCCATCATGATGGCGAGACGAGACGTCATCTCGATCTTGGACATGGACAGCTTGTCGTCAGTCGGCAGCTGCATCACCATGCCGAGGGCACGTCCGCGCGGAATGATGGTCGCCTTGTGCACGGGGTCGGCTTTGGGCACTTTCAGCGCCACGATAGCATGGCCGGCTTCGTGGTAAGCCGTCAGTTCTTTTTCGCTCTCAGACATGACCATGGAGCGGCGCTCCGGCCCCATCATGACCTTGTCCTTGGCGTCTTCGAACTCCTTCATCGCGACCACGCGTTTGCCGCGCCGGGCTGCCAAGAGGGCGGCTTCATTCACGAGGTTGGCCAGATCCGCACCGGAAAAGCCGGGCGTGCCGCGGGCAATCGTCTTGGCATTCACGTCCTTGGCGATCGGCACATTACGCATGTGGACCTTCAGGATTTTTTCGCGGCCGATGATGTCGGGGTTGCCGACGGTCACCTGACGGTCAAACCGGCCGGGACGCAGCAGAGCCGGGTCCAGAACATCGGGGCGGTTCGTCGCTGCGATCAGGATGATACCTTCATTGGTCTCGAAGCCGTCCATCTCCACCAGAAGCTGGTTCAGCGTCTGCTCACGCTCATCATTGCCACCGCCGAGGCCAGCGCCGCGCGAACGACCCACGGCGTCAATCTCGTCAATGAAGATGATGCAGGGCGCAGAGCGCTTGGCTTGCTCGAACATGTCCCGTACACGGCTGGCGCCGACGCCGACAAACATCTCGACAAAGTCCGAGCCGGAGATTGTGAAGAACGGCACGTTGGCTTCACCAGCCACAGCGCGCGCGATCAGCGTCTTACCCGTTCCAGGCGGTCCCACAAGCAAGGCGCCTTTTGGGATCTTACCGCCCAGGCGCTGGAACTTCGAAGGGTCTTTCAGGAACTCAACAATTTCCTGGAGTTCTTCCTTGGCTTCGTCCACGCCAGCGACGTCATCAAATGTCACGCGGCCATGCTTCTCCGTCAGAAGGCGCGCACGGGACTTGCCGAAGCTCATGGCGCCGCCGCGGCCACCGCCCTGCATCTGGCGCATCATGAACAGGAACAGGCCGAGGATCAGCAGAACCGGGATCAGATTGATGAAAATGGCGCCAAGTGTGTTCCCGCCAGAGGCTTCAAACGTCACGTTTGCGCCGTTCTCAGCCAGTGTCTTGCCCACATCCATTTCAAGCCCGGTCCACTCGGTGGTGAACTCCCGCCCGTCTGTGGTCGTGCCGGTGCCCATCGTGTCCTTGATGGTGATTTCGCGAATATTGCCGGTTTCAGAAAGCTGGAGCAGCTCACTGTAGGAAATCTCGTCGGCGTTGCCGGCCGCAGAATTGCTCTGCATCACAACGACCATTCCGATAATCAGAGCTGCGATGAGGCCCCAAATGGCCAGGTTCCGCATGTTCATGGGCTAACTTTCACGTCTAAAAACACTTCGGACTGTAACATAGGGGCGCTATTTCCGAAAAACGACTCCCGATCCACGCGAGACCTGCGACAGCTTGGGCAATCGGCGCCAGATCGAGCAGAGATGGGCAAGTCTTGGGCCAGTCAGCGCCCGCCATTTATGACCCGCATCCGCCGGCAGAGTCTTGGCGGCGCGCCAGTCGCGCGGGAGGATGGGTTCACCTGCACCTGCCCGGGCAAACCGGCCATCAAAATGCCCGTCCCGGCGACAGGGGTTCGCCATGCTGCCCTCATCTCTGTAAATGGCAATTGTGCTCTCAGGGTTCGCCACCAGCCATGCCCCCGCCAGGGTACGGGCCTCTGCCACACCGGTCACAATCGCGTCAAACGCGCGGCGGAGCACCGTTTCGCGCGGCATAACCGCCCCACCGGCGGCCGTTTGAACCAGCCAGCCGAGGACACGCACTGCCCGCTCGACCGTCAGTCCCGCGGGGTCAAAATCAAGGCTCCCATCGGGGTAGCATGTCACGCGCATCCCGATTGCATCGGCGAGGGCCCATTGCTCGGATTGCCGAAGAGCGGCGAGACGCGGCAACAGGCCCTCGATCCGTCGCCGAGTGTCTGGCCTCGCTGCCATCAAGTTGCGCATGCGCACTCGCTCATAGGCCTCATCCTCATTGGTTGGATCATCAACCCAGTCCTGGCCCAGCCGGGTCAGCAAATCGCGAAGGTCAGACCGGTGCTCAGCAAGCAAGGGTCGCACCAGCGTGAGGTCCATGCCATCGGGCCAGGACGGGGAAGACGACAGGCGATCAATACCGCCAAGGCCATACCAACCAGAGCCCTGACGTGCCCGCATCAGAAACGTCTCAACCTGATCATCCAGCGTATGGCCCAGCATGAGATGCTGGATGCCACGGTCCTGGCACGCACGTGCAAGCAGGTCATGGCGCCCCTTCCGCGCGCGCCACGCCGAAGGCTGCCCCCCTGGCCACACAAGGATATCGCTGGGCCAACCGAGTTTATCGGCTAGTCCTTCTACGAAACTCGCTTCAACCGCGCTGGCGGTGCGCAAGCCATGGTCGACGGTCAATACGTGGAGGTTTTTCCCGTTCGAACGCGCCCAGTCACTGGCGAGCCGCAGGAGCGCGACCGAGTCGCCGCCACCAGACACGGCAATGCCGATGGGCCCGGCGGGCGCAACCGTCTGGCTCCAGGTGTCGAGCCAGGCGCAAATGGATTGAGGCAGATCTTGAGCGGACGCTTTAGCTGTCACAGCCAGAGCGGGTGCGTTCCACGGCCGCCAGATTGCGGGTCACACCAGAGGCTTCGGGATACCGCGTTGGCAGGGCGTCCAGCGCCGCACAAGCGCGCTCGGTTTCGCCAACAAGGCGCATGGACCGAGACAGCTTCACAAGCGCATCCGGCGCGCGGGGGTCTTCCGGATAAGACCGGATCATTTCCGTATAGGCTTGCCCGGACGCCACATATTTTTCTTGCTGGTACAGCACTTCGCCCAGCCAGTATTGCGCCTCGCCGGCCTGCTCATCTTCCCCGAAAGCGTCGAGGAATGAGGAAAAAGCCGCTTCTGCGCCAGCATAGTCAAACTGCAGCAACCGCGCCTTGGCCTCGGCAAAAAGAGGTCCGGCCTCGCCGGGCAGTTCAGTCGCCGAGATCGTCCCAAGCGAGCCGGTCTGTATCGGCCCATTTGCAGATGCCGGGGAAAGCTCGGACGGCGTTTGGTCTGCCTCGTCAACGCTTTCAGTTTCCGTGGAGGAGGATGAAATCACGCGCCGCGTCACTGAGCCATCGGCGTTGCGCACAATGACGGTCTGCTCACCCGGCGCTGTGGTCGCAGAGCTCAGCGTCCGCGCCCCCGCCTGTGTGGAGGCATTGGCCACGCGCTCGTTCATGGACTCCATCCGACGGTCCATGCTGGCCAGTTTGTCTTCGATTTCGCGTAGGGCATCGCCAATGGCTTTGTCGTCGCCCTGCATGCGGTTCACTTCATCTCGCGTCTGGCTGAGCAGGAATTCGAGCGTTTCGATCTTGCCGGTCAGTTGGGCCACTTCCCGTTCCATGTCGCCGAGTTGCAGGCGCAATTCGGCATTGCTGCGTCTCAGCTGTTCTGTCTGGCTGTCAATCTGGGCCGCCAAATCGCCGCTCGTAACGCCTTGGCGGATCGGCGCGGATTGGGATTGGGCAGGGCCTGCAAGCAGCAAACCGGCACTGGCGCAAACGAGAAGGGTACGGATCATGGGCATGGTCGTCAGATAGTATTACGGCCGGGGCCAAAATATGGCAGCCCGGCCGCAATGTGCAGGAAAATCTGCGATTTAAGCTTTAGCCGACGGCGCCGGACGTAATCTGGGTGAAACCGTTACGGTTCTGGGCCCAGGCTTGCTCATTGGAGCCAGCCGCAATCGGGCGTTCCTTGCCGTAGGAAATCGTGTCGATACGGGCCGGGTCGATGCCTTGGCTGACCAGGTAATCCTTGACAACCGATGCGCGGCGCTCGCCGAGGGCGAGGTTGTATTCGCGGGTGCCGCGCTCGTCGCAGTTGCCGGCGACCAGGATGCGGGTTTCCGGGTAAGACTGCAGCCAGGCGGCCTGACGCATGAGGATCTCGCGATCATCGGAGTCGAGGCGGGACTGGTCGAGGTCAAAGTAGACGCGCTCACCGACATTGACGCGGAAATCGTCAATCGAGCCATCAACCGGCCCAAATGTTTCTGGCGCAGGTGGTGGTGGCGGTGGTGGCGGCGGAGGCGGCGCCGGGGTCGGCGCAGGCTCGGGCGCGGGAGCCGGTGCCGGCGCTTCGACCGGTTCTGGCTCGGGTGCTGACGCACACGCAGCAAGGGAAACTAGCACGCCAGCGGCGGCCGTGGTTTTTAGCAGGGTCTTCATGACTGAACGCTCCAAGATGTTCTGCCTCCAAAGCTGTTACACGCCTTACCGGGGGAGGTTGTCAACTTCATGACGGCTGAATGTTTAAAAGGCGTTTCCATTTTTATCCACAAGGTGTTGCCCTTGCGCCTCGCTTTATGGGCGAAACTTCACAATTTTGGCTAGCCCCGACCGTCAAGAAGTGGAGACCACGCCGGATCCGATGCATCTGTAGGCGTTGGCAGCTGGCGCAGATTCCGGCCTGTCAGGTCGATCGACCAGATCTTTGGTCCAACGCCAGGCTGGTTTTCCCGGAAGAAAGAAATCACACGTCCGTTGGGCGACCAGGTCGGGCCTTCGTCGAGATAAGATTCGGTAAGCAGACGCTCGCCGCGGCCATCGACACCGATCACACCGATGTAAAATCGGCCGCGAAGCTGCTTCGTGAACGCGATCAGGTCGCCCCTTGGGCTCCACACCGGCGTGGAATACCTGCCCTGGTCAAAGGTGATCCGGCAGGCCGTATCCCGCCCACCCGACGGACAAGTGCGCGGAGAGCCATCTGTATTCATGATGTAGAGTTGCGGGCTGCCACCGCGATCCGAGTTGAAGACGACCGCGCGGCCATCCGGGCTCATGGAAGGAGACACGTCGATCGCGGGATGATCGGTCAGTCGCCGGGACTGGCGCGTCCTCAGATCCATCACATAGAGATCGGAGTTCCCGTTTTCGGCCCTCGAGAACAGGACGCTGGAACCATCGGGCGAAAAGCGCGGCGCGAAGGTCATGCCGGAGAAATCACCAAGCACTTCCTGGCGTTCGGTCTCAATGTTGAACAGGTACACCCGCGCCCGGCCACCCTCATAGGACATGTAGGTGATTTCCTGGTCAGAGGTTGAAAAGCGCGGCGTGATGATCGTGTGCACGCCAGATGTGAGCTCGCGATAGTTCGCGCCGTCCTGATCCATGATGGCGAGCTTTTTCACCCGGTTGGTCTTCGGCCCGCTCTCAGCAATGAAAACGATCCGCGTGTTCAGATAGCCATCTTCGCCGGTCAGGCGGGTATAAATGCGATCCGCAATCTGGTGGGCCGCAGCGCGCCAGTTGGTTGGCGCCGTTGCGCCCTGGTAGCCGGGTTGGCCGTTCAGGCGATAAAGCTCGCCGCCATTGATGTTCCAAAGGCGCGCGGAGACGAGCACTCGGCCATCATCCATGATGTCGACTTCGCCGACCACAAGGCCATCGGCGCCGATCACCCGCCAATCGGCGAAGCGGGGCTCCACATTGATGTCGAGGTCACGCTGGATGAAGGCCTGCTCGTTGGAGAGGTCAAACAGGCCCGTCAGGCGCAGATCGTTGCGCACGACTTCGGTGATCTGCTGGGCCAGTTCCGCCGCTTCCGGTGAGGCCGCATTGAACTGCGGAATCGCGATGGGATAAGGGCGGAAAGTTCCGTCGCCCAAGTTCACGACCGCTTGGGCGTTTGCGCTTCCCGCGGGCAACAGCACCGGGGCCAGGAACACGGCAAAGGCCGCTAGCAATCGTCTCATCATGGGGTCTCGCACTCCTTCATGCACTCTATTGGCGGAAAGCAGGGCCAAGGTTCAAGGTCACCTCGTCCCACTCATCATAATAATCGTTGGCATCTTCCGGCAGCCTGTAGGGCGCGCATCGCCTCGCTGCCCGCAAGGCTCTGTCAATGGCCACACCCATGGCACGGTCGCCAATCGGCGCCCTTGCGGGGTCGACCAGCGTCGGTCCGGATTTGATCGTGCCGTCACGGTTAAGCGTCATCTTGAACGTTACGTTCAAACGCTCCGGGTTGGGCAAGTCATCCACGTCATCCCAACACAGGAAAAGCTGGCGGCCGAGGAACGCTTCAACGCGCGCTGTGTTGTCGGTGCGCTCCCCGGCGCCGCGGCGGGGCGGGGTTTGCACTGGGGTCTCATCTTTCAGGGTTTCCGTTGGCGCGGTCACCGGCGCCGTCTTGGGCGGGTCGCGCGGAGTGCGGTCGAATAGATTGTCCGCATCGCCCAGAATATCGCTCAGGGGATCGTCTGGCGGATCTTCCAGGACGGGCCGGTCATCGGGTTGTTCCGGCGGGTCTTCGGGCTCGTCGGGTTTAACGTCCGGATCTTGGACCACGTCCGGCTCCGGCGGGTCCTCGGGCTGAGGCGGCGCGGCGGCGACGTCTTCCTCGTCGTTCGGCTCGGGGTCAGTCAGTTCCGGAGGGATGGTGTCCAGGTCTTCGAGGAAGTCTTCGAGCGGCGGTGGGGTCTCCGGCTCGGGTTCTGGCTCATCGCGCTCCACTTGCGGCGCGATATTTGTGATGTCCGAGACGGCGACAAGTTCGATCGGGACAACCACTGACTCGACCGAAATATCGCGCGCCAGCGTTGGCAGCACGATCGATCCCCCGCCGATGATGGCGGCGTGAAGAACGAGGGAGGCAGGCAGTCCGCGCAGCATGGGCTCGCCTTAGTTCCCCCGCGCCGATGGGAGCTGAGTGATGTAAGCCACGCGGGTGAAGCGTGCAGCTCGGATCAGAGCCGTAATCTCCATCACGGCGCCGTGGCTGAGTTCGGTGTCCGCCTTGATGTAAATCTGCTGGTCATAGCCTTCGCCCGTGATGGCCACGAGTTGGCTGATCAGGTCTTCCCGGGCGACCTCGTTTTCCTCATTCAGGAAGATGCGGCCATCCTTGGTCAGCGTTACGGAAAGCGGCTGGGTTTGGGTTTGCGACAGGGCGCTGGAATCCGTGCGCGGCAGGTTCACCTCTTCTCCGCGCACCAGGAGCGGTGCGGTGATCATGAACACGATCAGCAGCACAAGCATGACGTCCACAAAGGGTGTGACGTTGATCTCTGCATTAAAGCTGCGCCGTCCGCGCGCGCCTTGTCCGCTGCCCAGTTGCACCGCCATGGCTAGTGCCCCTGATGGTTGTCAGAGGCCTTGCGCGAAAGGCGCACCAGCACGTCCTGGGAGAAGCTGTCGAGCTGGTCAGCGAGCTTGTTCAGGTCAGCGGAAAACTTGTTGTAGAAGATCACCGCTGGGATAGCGGCCACGAGGCCAAGGCCAGTGGCGAACAGCGCTTCGGCAATCGGCCCGGCCACCGTGCCGAGGCTCGTATCTTGCTGTTCGGCGATGTTGAGAAAGGCGTTCATGATGCCCCACACCGTCCCGAACAGGCCAATGAACGGCGACGCCGACGCGATGGAGGCCAGAACGCCGAGCCCGCCGGATTGGCGGCCAACTTCCCGGTCTACCGCTGCGCGCATGGAGCGCTCAGCCCGCTCAACAACATCGCCCGGCGCGCCGCCAATGCCACGACGCACATCATTCCATTCGCGCGAAATCGAGCTGAACACCCGCGCGGCTGCGTCATCGCCAACGCCAGCGCGGGCTTCAACTTCGTCGAGGCGGCCAGACCAGAAAGCCTCCTCGTAACTGGCGGCTTTCTTGCGGGCAGATCCCAGCGTGAAGAGTTTCTCCGCAATGATCGCCCAGGACCAGACGCTGGCCAGGACAAGGATCACCAGAACGGCCTGAACGATAATGTCCGCCTTGAGGAGAAGGCCGATCAGCGAAAACTCCGATTCCGCTGCAATGGGCGCAATCGTTGTGGCCGCAGCCAACAGGTCACTCGTCATGGAGAACTCTCTCACTCTGGAAATCACAGCCCGCGCCCAAAAAGTGCAAGAGCTGCGATGTGTTAGTACCGTTGCCTCATGGCGGGGAAACTTGACCAAATCGCGGCAAGCCCTGCCCTCGGCGCAGTGGTTAACCGCCTAGCGGAGTTTCGTTAACCGTTTGTGGCAGCCCAGTGTGTGAAAGGTGCGTCAGGTTTTCGCTTCGAGCGCGGCGAGTTTTTCCACCAGTTCAGGAATGGGGCGGCGCGGGCGGCCATCGGCGTGGATCTGAACGGCGGTGATCTCAACGCCTGCGATCAAAGTACCCGCCCTGAAACAGCGCTGGGAGAAGAATATCTTCGCCCCCTTGGCGCCGCCATAGGTGGTCACGATGTCGAGTTCATCATCGATCTTAGCGGCGGCTTTGAAATCAATTTCAGCGCGGATGATCGTAAAGGCTGCAGGGTCATCGCGCTCCAGGAGCGATGTGTGTGAGATGCCGGCATCGCGGAGAAAGTCACTCCGGCCCCGCTCGAAAAAGCGAAGATAATTGGCGTGGTACACCATGCCTGTAAAATCGGTGTCCTCGTAATAGACGCGCACGCGTTTCCAATGGCGCCCCTGATCATCAAAAGGGCTGTCTGCAAGGTCTGGTCTGTCCATGGCACTATCCTTAACGGCCGGGCAAGGCGGCGTCATCTCCCGCGCGAACCTTTCCGCGCGATTCAACTCATGGCAGACATGGGTCCATGCCAACCGCTCCCCTGCCCAGTTCCCACGCTCCGCCCCCGCCGTTTCCGGATATGACGGGGCGCACGATTTTGCAGGTGATTCCCGAATTGAGTGCGGGCGGCGCAGAGCGCACCGTTCTGGAAGTTGCGGAAGCGATCATATCTGCGGGCGGGCGTACCCTCGTCGTCAGCGCAGGCGGCAGACTGGTCCCTGATCTCGAGGCACTGGGCGCGACCCACATTGCCATGAACGCCAAAACGAAGAATCCGTTCGCCGTGCGAGGAAATGCCAACCGCCTGGCAAAGCTGATCACGGCGGAAGGGGTCGATATCATCCATGCCCGCTCAAGGGCACCAGCCTGGAGCGCTTTCTGGGCAGCTGAAAAGACGAATATTCCCTTCGTCACGACCTATCACGGCGCCTATTCAGCCCGCACAAAGCTCAAGCGGGCTTACAATGCAATTATGGCGCGGGGCGCCCGCGTGATCGCCAACTCCGAATGGACGGCGGGTCAGATCCGTGCCGAGTATGGTATAAGGCCGGAGTTATTGGTCACCATTCCACGCGGTGTGGATCTCATGGCGTTCGATCCGGTTGCCGTTTCAGCCGAGCGGGTTGCGGGTCAGAGGGCGGCCTGGGAATTGGATCTCCCAGAGGATGGACTTTGCGTTCTCTTGCCGGGGCGGCTGACGGGCTGGAAAGGCCAGGGCCTCGCGCTGGAAGCCTTCAGCCGGCTCTCAGCGGACGAACAAGCCCGCTTGAACCTCGTCCTGCTGGGAGATGCCCAGGGGCGCAGCGAGTATGTGCAAGGCCTGATGGATAACGCCAAGGCCCTGAATATTAACCATAAGGTCAGGTTCATGCCCCATACCGGAGACATGCCCGCCGCCTATCTCGCCAGCGATATCGTTTTGTCCGCCTCGACACGTCCGGAAGCCTTTGGCCGGACCTCGGCGGAAGCCTCCGCCATGGGGCGTCCGGTGATAGCGCCGGACCATGGCGGCGCCCGCGAGACGGTCATTGAAGGTGAAACCGGTACGCGATTCCCGCCCGGTGATCCGAACGGCCTGACTGCAGCCCTGCGCACATTGATCTCCATCGGACCGACCGCCAGGGCGGCCATGGGGGAAGCTGGCCGGCGCCATGTGACTGCGAATTATTCAAAGCGGGGGCTGCAACATGCCACGCTTGAGGTATATTCCACCTTGCTGGGTGGGTTGAAGACGTAAGTGTAGAGTCCGTCCATGCCGCAGGTTCAAGCCGCACAATCCCTTCCGACACCGCAAAATCCAGGCGCGGCAGCCACACATATTCTGGTGGTGCGCCAAAGCGATCTTCGCGGGTTCATCCTGGCGCTCGGCGCTCTGGAAACGCTGCGCCGCGCCCATCCAAGGGCCCGCATTGCAGCCATCGTTCACCCGGAACTGGAAGCCTTTGCGGAGCTTTGCCCCTTTGTAGACGACGTGATCTGCGACCTTGAGCACGATGACAAGCGTCGCCGCGCTGCACGCGTCACCAGCCTGCGCCGCACTGATTTCGACATGGTCTATGATTTGGACGGGGACCTGCGCAGCGAAACCCTTCTGCGCGCCCTGAAACCGCGTTTTGGTACCGGGCCGAACAGCAGCGGGCCGACCCATAGCGCCACCTTCTCAGGGGCATCGAAGCCCGGCAGCGTCAGTGAGATACAGCGTTTGTCCGGGCAGTTGATCCTGGCCGGTGTGGAATTCGCGCGCATTCCCGTGCCCAGCCTGAACTGGGTGCGTCCCAAGCTGGGGAACCCGCCCCGTTTATCCCCGACATATTACGGCATTTCCGGCCGGTTTGCCCTAGTCTCGGTGAACAGTGAGGCCGCTGGTGCAGAGCTTTATTGGCCGCAGGACGCCGTCATTGACCTATGCCACCATCTCGCCAAAGGCGGCATTACGCCGGTGCTTACAGGGCCAAAAGATGCCGGCGCCTTGGCCCAATCCGTTGAAATGTCCGTTCGTGAAGCGAAAAACCTCGTGGCCCGGGCCGATGTCAGCCAACTGATTGCCCTGAGCGAAGAAGCAGACATTGCCATAGGCCCCGATGGCGCGGCGCTGCAAATGGCCGGGCTGGCCGGAACGCCCTGCTTGCTTTTAACCACCACAAAGGCCGCCCGCGCCGGTTTGGACGCCCCCTATTCTGCGCCGTACATTACAGTTCACGCAAAGAAACTGTCTGACATTCAGACCGGGGCGCTTTGGCAAACGCTGACCTGTTGGCAGCAGGCCGGAATCGCGATGACGCTTGAAGAATCGCCGATAAATCGGCATATTGGCCTTTGAATCCGCAGCTACCAAAGGAGTGAAGTCATAGCTCGCAGACCCCACGCGGCCGCACCGCAGAAGAAAACCGGCCCACGCATCAACCGTGATATCCGCGCTGAGAAAGTCCTTCTCATCGACGAAGAAGGCGAAAAACAAGGCGTCATGCCCCTGATGGCAGCTTTGGACGCCGCACAAGAAGCCGGGCTCGACCTGGTGGAAGTGTCGCCGAACCAGGAAGTCCCGGTCTGCAAGATCATCGACTATGGCAAGCTCAAATTCGAAGAGCAGAAGAAGAAAGCTGCCGCGCGCAAAAAGCAGAAATCTGCTGATCTGAAAGAGATCAAGATGCGCCCGAATATCGACACCCATGATTACATGGTGAAAACCAAGTCGATGACGCGCTTTTTCGAAGATGGCGACAAGGTGAAAGTCACGCTCCGCTTCCGCGGCCGGGAAATGGCGCACCAGCATCTGGGCATGGAACTGCTCAAGCGAGTGCAGAGCGATTTTGATGAAGTGGCCAAGGTGGAACTCGAGCCCAAGCTCGAAGGCCGCCAGATGACCATGGTCATGGCGCCGCGATGATGCTTAGGGCGGCTGCATTGACCGCCGTCGCGTTCGCGCTTGTCGGTTGCGCTGAGCAAAGGCTGGAGCTGCAAGAGGCGCCGGAAGTCAGCACTTCTGAGCAAGCTCGAATGTACATAATGATCAGTAGTGACAATTCTTACTTTATCGGCGGGCAACAGGTTCAGATAGACGATGCGATAGCGGCGGTTGAGTCGTTTGCCTCTGAACAACCTGACGGAGCCGTATTTCTTCAAGCCTCTCCGGAAGCTTCTTCCGGCGCGCTAATCGAGTTGCGAGGAAGCCTCTATAGCGCCTTGCCAAACGTCCCTGTGAATCTCACTTTGGCGGCGCCATCAGACTCCATGGTCCAGCCCGAATGGGACGCTCTAGACCGGGTCGGCGCGGACACATGCGGCATGCGGGTTGTGCGAGGTTTTCTGGGCAAACCGGCGGCGGACATTCCCGCCGAGCGCTTGCCGGAAATCTTCCGCATCCTGGCGCCCACGGACCAGGCGACGATGGATTACATCCAGGCCCGGCTCAACGTGCTGACCGATGAGGACGGCATGGTCATCGGCTTCAAGTGCGGTTAGCCCACATTCCGGGTTGATTCCCCCACGCTTTTCAGTCATTAGACGCGGCTTCGGGCGCAGGGCAAACGGCATGCCTTCGCGCCTCTCAACACAAAGCAAGCCAGGGCCGCCACTCTTCATGGCGTGAGCTCGGCGATAAGGAGTTTGAAATGCCGAAGATGAAGACCAAGAAGGCCGCTGCCAAGCGGATCAAGATCACGGCGTCAGGACGCCTGAAAGCGGGCGTGGCCGGCAAACGCCACCGCCTCATCAGCCACAACGGGAAGTACATCCGCCAGAACCGCGGCACCAAGGTGCTCGCCAAGGTCGATGAGCCCCGCGTGAAAAAGTACCTGCCCTACGGCCTTTAAGCCGACCTGATCTTGACCCGAATTTGACGAGGAGGCCTTTCAATGCCCCGTTCCCGTAACAAAGTGCCTGCGCACGCCCGCCACAAGAAAATCCTCAAGGCCGCCAAAGGCTATCGCGGCCGCCGGAAGAATACATTCCGCACCGCCCATTCCGCCGTCTGGAAAGCCGGCGAGTACGCCTATGTCGGCCGCAAGGTGAAAAAGCGGAAGTTCCGCAGCCTATGGATCCAGCGCATCAATGCCGCCGTGCGCGAGCATGACGATACGCTGACCTACAGCCGCTTTATCGACGGCCTCACGAAGGCCGGAATCGACATGGACCGCAAAGTCCTCTCAGACCTCGCCATCCGCGAGCCGGAAGCCTTCGGCGCGGTGGTCGCGCAAGCGAAAGCGGCGCTGAACTAAGCTGTTTAGCCTTCGGCACAGACAACGTCCTCGCTGCCACAACAGCGAGGACGTTTTGATTCTGCTTCCAAATTCAAGATTGGCTGTTTAGACACCGTCAAAAAGCCCAAGGCATCGCACTAAAATGACCGACATCACCACCATCGAAACCAAAGCGACGGCAGCCATTGAGACCGCCAGCGACCTCACCGCCCTCGACGCCGTGCGTGTGGCCGAACTCGGCAAGAAGGGTCGGGTGTCGGGCCTGATGAAGACGCTTGGCAAGATGAGCCCCGAAGAGCGCCAGGAGATGGGCCCGAAGCTGAATGCCCTCAAAGAGCGGGTCGCTGCTGCCGTAGAGGCACGCAAGACGGTGCTGGAGGACGAAGCGCTTGAGGCACAGCTTGCGAGCGAAACGATCGACCTCTCCCTGCCCCATCGCCCGGAGCGGGTCGGCGCGCTGCACCCCGTGATGCAGGTGTTCGAGGAAATCGCAGCCATCTTCGGTGATATGGGCTTTTCCGTGGCTGAAGGGCCTGACATCGAGGATGACTGGCACAATTTCACCGCGCTGAACTTCCCCGAAGGCCACCCGGCGCGCGAGACCCACGACACGTTCTTCATGGCGCCCGATAGCGAGGGAAAGCAGAAGGTGCTGAGAACGCACACCTCGCCTGTCCAGATCCGCACCATGACCGATGGCGAGCCGCCCATCCGCATTATTGCGCCAGGCCGGGTCTACAGGAATGACTGGGACGCGACCCACACGCCGATGTTCCACCAGGTCGAGGGCCTCGTCATCGAGGACGGCATACATATGGGCCACCTGAAAGGTTGCCTGATCGACTTCGTGAAGGCCTTTTTCGAGATCGACGATGTCGAAAGCCGTTTCCGGCCGCACTTCTTCCCATTCACAGAGCCAAGCGCGGAAATGGACGTGAAATACCGCCGCGATGGCGAGACGATCAAGATTGGCGCAGGCGAGGCCTGGATGGAAATCCTGGGGTGCGGCATGGTGCACCCCAAAGTGCTGGCCAATTGCGGCATTGACCCGGAAAAATACCAGGGCTTCGCCTTCGGGATGGGTGTCGATCGCCTCGCCATGCTGAAATACGGCATGCCGGACTTGCGCCCTTATTTTGAGGCTGATCCGGCCTGGACGCGCCATTACGGGTTCAAGCCCTGGCTGACCCCCAGCGTGAGCGGCGGGCTGAGCTAGGCAGATAGCACGGCCCGTCCTAAGCTGGTCCCGCTCGCAAAGGGAGCAGGCGATGGGCGATGGCAACAAGGTCGAGTTTCTGGTTGCGGTCTGTGCGCTAATTGTGTCCGCTGCGGCCGTATGGATCGCCTGGGACCAGGCAAGGCTGCTGCGCACCCAGCAGAGCGCGTCGGTCTGGCCGCTGATACAGATTTCACAGAACCCGGACTATTCCGGCGACGAAATCACCTACGATCTCGTGCTGGAAAACGCAGGTATCGGCCCTGCCCTGATTGGGTCTTACCAACTCGGTGTGCCGGAGATGGAAGACCCATCGGTTGTGGACTTTATGGGATACCTCCTGCCCCGAGAGACTTTCCCCAACGCCCCCCACACCTATGCAGAGATTGACGCAAGGGTCCTGCGGCCCGGCGCACGTATCACCTACATATCCGCCCGTTGGGAGGACACACCAGAGCGCACGGCTCTGTTCCGGGCACGGCTGGAGGAGTATATCTCCGGCCGCCGCCCACTGCCCGAGATTGAGGTCTGCTATTGTTCCTTGCTGGACGAATGCTGGGTATCGCGCTCTGAGCAAGACGACGTGAAGCCAAGAGCCGTGAGCGATTGCACGTCCCTGTCCCCGCCGAGCCGCGGGCCAAGACCCTCACCTGCAAGGGAACAAGGCCCGCAAGATGCGGCAGACTCACCCGCATAGGGCGCCCAATCGCGCCGATGGGTTGAGACTCCGGGCAAAATGCGCGACTAGGCATCCTTTCGTCAGACCCACACGCCGCACCGGGGCATTTGCGCCATGAAATTCACCCTCTCCTGGCTTGAGGATTACCTCGCCACCAAGCTCGATCTGCAGGGCATTCTGGACGTGATGCTGAAGGCCGGGCTCGAGGTCGAAGACGTCTACAATCCTGCCGATGATCTGGCGGCATTCACTGTGGCGAAAGTTACCGCCGCGGAGCCCCATCCAGATGCCGACAAGCTGCGCATTTGCACCGTCGACACGGTGGATGGTGAGAAACAGATTGTCTGCGGCGCGCCGAATGCCCGTGAAGGCATGACCGCCATCTATGCCCCCCTCGGCGCCTATATTCCCGGGCTCGACTTCGCCCTGGATAAGAAGCCCCGCAAGATCCGCGGCGTGGAGAGCCATGGCATGATGTGCTCCACCAAGGAGCTGAATGCCGGCGAAGACCATGACGGCATTGCCGACCTCGACGAAAAATGGAAGCTCGGCACACCTGCCGCCGAAGCCCTCGGCCTCGATGACCCGATGATTGACTTCGAGGTGACCCCAAACCGGCCCGACTGGCTAGGCGTGGCAGGCATTGCCCGAGACCTGGCCGCCGCTGGGGCGGGACGCTTCGTGCCCCGCGAAATCAAGGCGCCAGTCAGCAAATTCAAATGCGACCAGGAAATCCGGATCGAGGCGGAAGAGGCCTGCCCCATCTTCGCGGGAGCCCTGATCAAGGGCGTAAAGAACGGACCCTCACCCGCCTGGATGCAGGCACGGCTTCAGGCCGTCGGCATCACTCCGAAGTCGCTACTGGTGGACGTGACCAATTATATCTCCTTGGACCGGGCCCGGCCCCTACACGCCTATGACGCCGCCAAACTGCAAGGGCCGATCGTGGCGCGTTTGGGCCGCGAAGGCGAAACCCTGGATGCCCTCGACGGCAAGACTTATGAGATCAGCCCGGACATGTGTGTCATCGCCGATGACAGCGGCGCGATTGGACTGGGCGGTGTCATGGGCGGGGAGTCCACCGCCGTCACCGACGAAACCACCGACGTTTTCATCGAAAGCGCCTGGTTCGACCCGATGCGCACGGCTCGCACGGGGCGCGCGACGGGCATCATCTCCGATGCGCGATACAGGTTTGAGCGCGGGGTCGATCCGGCCTCATGCCTGGACGGGCTGAACTACGCCATCGAGCTGATCACCGCGGCCGGGGGCGGCAAGGTTTCCGACACTCGGATTGCCGGTGCTCCTTTGCCTCGCCAGGACAAAGTGGCCTTCAAGCTTGCCGATGTGGAACGACTGACAGGCTTGAAAGTGAAGCCCAAGGATATGCGCAAGACGCTGGTTGAGCTGGGCTTCGACGTCGAGGATGCGGGTGATGCCTTCTATGTCGTGCCGCCGAGCTGGCGGTTTGATGTTGAACAGTCTGCCGACCTTGTTGAGGAGATTGCCCGAACCGAAGGCTATGACACGCTGCCGACCCTCTCCCTGCCGGAACCCGAAGGTGGTCGCGGCGCCCTGACAACGGCCTTGCAGGATCGCGTCCGCACGGCGCGGCGGACGCTGGCGTCGCGGGGCTTCCTGGAAACGGTGACGTGGAGCTTCATGCCGAAAGCCCATGCGGAATCGCTGGGCGGCGGCGCTGAAACACTCGCTGTGGCGAACCCGGTTGCCAGCGAGCTGAACCAGATGCGCCCCAGCGTACTGGCCAACCTCGCCGCGGCGTTGCAGCGCGCGAAGGATCGCGGCGAGCGTGGCACCGCCCTGTTCGAGGCTGGGCCGATCTATCTCGGCGACGGCCCCAAGGACCAGCGCACGGTGGTAGCAGCGCTTGTGAGGCCTTCCACCACGCGGCACTGGCAGGGCGCGGGCAGTTATGATTCTTACTCCGCCAAGGCAGATCTTGTTGCCGTACTTGAGGCCATCAACCAGCCAGAAGGCCGCTTCCAGGTCGCTGCCGCGCGCGACGATCACTGGCATCCCGGCCAGGCCGCCAGCCTGAAGATGGGCCCGAAGGTCACCGTCGCGCAGTTCGGCGCGCTGCATCCCCGCGTCCTCAAGGCGCTGGATGTTGAGGGCCCGCTCTATGGCTTCGAACTGAACCTCAACGCCTTGCCCCAGATGAAGGCGCGCGGCGCCAAGACCCGCGCCAAACTGGAGCTGGCCGACCAAAGCCCCGTACGCCGCGATCTGGCCTTTCTTGTGGGAGAGGACGTCCCCGCCACCGACCTGATCCGCGCGGCACAAGGCGCAGACAAGGCGCTGATACGCGAGGTCTTGGTGTTTGATGTCTATACCGGCGAGGGCGTGGGCGAAGGGCAGAAGTCCATTGCCATGGAAGTCACGCTGCAGCCCCAGGGCGAGACGCTGAAGGACAAGGACATCGACGCAGTGATGGACAAGATCGTCGCCAAGGTCTCCAAAGCCACGGGCGCAGCCCTGCGAGGCTAGGAAACTGGAGGGGCATAGTCTATCAAATCTCCATGCACCACACAAAAACGATAAAACGAGGTCCCCATGGCCGGCCATAGTAAATGGGCAAATATCCAGCACCGCAAAGGCGCCCAGGACAAGAAACGCGCCGTGCTCTTCTCGCGCCTGAGCAAGGAGATCACCATCGCGGCCAAGCTTGGCGGGCCGGACCCGGACGCCAATCCACGCCTGCGCCTGGCCATCAAGAACGCCAAGGGCAGCTCCCTGCCGAAGGACAATATCAAGCGCGCGATCGACAAGGGCGCGGGCGGCGGCGGCGATGACTATGTCGACATCCGCTATGAGGGCTTCGGGCCCGGCGGCGTCGGCGTGATCGTCGAGGCCTCCACCGACAACAAAAACCGCGCGGCCAGCGAGATCCGCTCCACTTTCTCCAAGAATGGCGGAAACCTCGGCGAGACGGGCAGCGTCTCCTTCGGCTTCGACCAGGTCGGCGAGGTCATCTACCCGGCCGAGATCGGCGAGGAAGACGATGTGATGATGGCCGCCATCGAAGCCGGCGCCGAAGACGTGGAAAAGGATGGCGAGACCTACATCATCTATACCGCGCGTGAGGAGCTGAACGATGTCGCCGGTGCGCTGGACGAGACCTGGAAAGACGTGGACGCCACCTCCACCAAACTCATCTGGAAACCCCAGAACACGGTTCCCGTAGAAGGCCAGGCCGCCGAAACGCTGATGAAGCTGCTCGATGTGCTCGACGAGCTCGACGATGTGCAGAACGTCTATGACAATTCAGAACTGTCCGACGAGGAAGCCGAGCGGCTCGCCGCGGCGGAGTAATCACAATCCCCCACCCTTCCAATTCGTCATTCGTCATCGCGGTGACACTTGCTTAGGCTAAGAGCGCCTGAGGGAGATGGGCGATGGCGGCGATTGAGGTTTTAGAGTGCGTGAATTCGCCCGGAAAGCTGGGGCGCACGGGCGATGACCGGTATGGTTTTGATGCCCAGATGGGCACGGCTTGGGTGCTGGATGGCGCGACCGATGCCACCGGCCTGATGCCCTTTCCCGGCGCCGAGAGCGGCGCGGCCTGGATCGCCGAGACCCTGTCAGACGCCCTGCTCGCCACCCCGCCCAATGACACGCCCACCCCCGCCTATTTCCGCACCATTCTGGAAACCGTGCGCGAGCGGGCCGAAGGGGAGAGCGAGGTCACCCTCGAGAAACTCCCGCCCGAGGCCTTGCCCATTGCATCGGGAGTCTGGATGCGCCGGATGGGCGATGAGATCGAGTTTGCGTGGCTCGGCGACTGCATGGCGCTGGATCTTTCTAGCGGCGATGTCATCGGCCCGGTCGCCGATGTGGAGACCGAAACCCATGAGAATCGCGAAGTCCTGAAGCTGACCGAAGCGGAAATCTGGGAACAGGTGCGTGTGGCCCGCGCGGCCCGCCATGCCAGCGGAAAACCGATCTTCAGTTTGCGGCCAGCTGACGGTGAGCGCGTCAACCTCGCGCGCCGGCCGGGCCGCTCCGGTGCCCAATTCGCCTTGATGAGCGACGGATTCTACCGCCTGATCGAGCCCTACGGCTTGTATAGTGGCCGCGAGCTGGCGCGCGAAATCGCGGGTCGAGGCCTTGCTGGCCTGATCACCCAGTTGCGAGACCATGAAGCCTCCAGCGAACACGCAGACCTGGCGCGCATAAAGCGCTCTGACGATGCCTGCGCACTCTGGCTTGAGATCAGTTGATCTGTCCCAAAACCAATGTCTAATGTTCCAACGGCATGTTGTGCGGGGGCTTGAATGGCTGACGTTTTTATCAGTTATTCCATGAAGGATCAGGACCGAGCAACGGAACTAGCTCAATTACTTGAGCAACGCGGGCTGGATGTCTTTTACGACCAAAAGATTACCGCCAGTGACCGGTTCGAAGTCACTCTGGAAAGAGAACTGCGCGCAGCAAACCGCGTTGTTGTTCTGTGGAGTCAACACTCAATTGAATCAAGGTTCGTTGTCTCGGAGGCGCGTCTTGCCCTCGACTCCGGAAAGCTGTTTCCAGTTATCATTGACCAAGGTCTTTCCGACAGCGACCTCCCACCGCCATTCAACGCCATTCAAAATGGTGTCTGGTTGGGTGGCTCGCCCAATGAGATCGCTGAAGAGATTGTCAGAGCGGGTCACGGCGGAGCCCCTCGCGATGGCACATTACCAGAGCAGCGAGAAGGCCAAACGTCTTTCAGCCAAAGGCAACTCAGGTTGCAAACCGTCTATTGGCTGGGGGTGGGAACCGCGATCCTGACAATAGCAAACAACCTGGGCGGTGTTGTCAAACTCGCGGACATCGCCAAAGTGCTTTTTACTCACTGGGGAGAGATTCTTTCTTGGCTCTGGAGTTGGCTTGCCATCTTCCAAGTTGAGGTTGCCCCCGCCGATGCGGTACTTCTAACCACTATTGCGATCATTGGCGCAAATCTGTTTTTGACCTCACAATCAACGCTTCGGAATTTCAGCGTCTCAAGGCGATTCACAGCCTTAAGTTCCTTCGGGGCTTTAGTAACGATTGGAGTACTTTCGTTTTTGGGATTCCGGGAAAAACACATTGATGGATCGCAAGGCTTCCTTTCAACATTGGTCGACAGTGTTGCAGATATTGGATGCCTACGGACAGACGTCGGTGATCTTTCGCTGGGGTGTGCGGGCCCTCTATACGGACTGCCATATCTATTCGGCTTGGTTATCGTGGCATTGGCTTACTGGCCGAGTAGCTTTGTCTTCAGCATTCGGCCAAATTACGCTGCATTCAGCGACCGACTCTGGTTCATAATAGCCGGAGTTGGAATTCTCGGACTATTAAACTTGCTTTTGCTGAATTTGGAATCTCAACCTTGGTGGCCTGCGGTTCGAGATACTCTCTAGTGAGAGTTTGAGATCAGCTAAGCGTGCGCGCCGGGTGCATGCCGTCGACATAGCCCATGAAGGGCGGATGGATGGAATAGCCGATCAGTTCCTGTGCCCGCTTTGGCAGCGTCCTGGCGACGTCCGGCGGCACGGCTAGGACCATGTTTTCCAACTGGCGCATAAAGCCCGAACAGTATTGCGGCGTAATGATCGTGCGCGGTGCACCAGACCGGTTCGCCCCGCCGCGATGCCAGAGCGTGCCCTTGGCGATGGCCAGGGATCCGGCAGGCATGGTGAGCTTGACCGCGTCCGGCTGGAACCCCGGATCGTCATCCACATCGCGCACCTGCGTATCGGTGAAACTGTCGGCGGACGAGGTTCCGGACAGCCGTTTGCCATTCTCCCAGAGGTGGCTGCCGGGCATCACTTCTGTGGCGCCGTTTTCCGCGGTGGTGTCATCGATCGCCCAGAAGGCGCTGAGCCCATAGGCGCGACGCGGCCAGGGGAGCTGACAATGGCTGTCATCATAGTGCCACGGCTGCACGGTCTCTCCGGGATGCAGCTTGATCGCGAGGCAGGCGGACAAAAGACATGATGGGCCGAGGTCCGCTTCGGCGAAAGCCAGCGCCAGGGGATGGGTGACCAGGCCAGAAAACACGTCCCCTTTGGCGAGCAGGCCATAGATGCGATTGGACTTCAGCCCTTCGAAATCGTTGCGACCGGTGAGATCCTGTTCGAAGTGGGGCGCGAGCGCCTGGCGAATGGCCTCAAGGGTTTCTCCGGGCAGCACATTCCTGAAGATCAGATAGCCTTCGCGGTCAAATTCATCTCTCGCATTCGCGAAGGATCGCCCGCCGAGCCACGGGGTAATGTCCGCCTTGTCTTCAAATGCCTGAACCCCGTCCATGGCGCGTTCCTCCTATTTGTTTTTCGCGATCATAGTGAGCCGCCGCAACGTCAGCCAAGCCCGACAAAATGATCAAATGCTCACTTGCCGTATTTTTGCCGCAATTAGTGATCATATGCTCACTCTAAGCAACCAGTTCGCTACAAAAGGCATCATGGAGTGTTCAAATGCCGATTACGCTTGCCCTCGCCCTTCTAAAAGGTGCTGGAAAGATCCTTGGAGGACTCATGCTCGCCGACTTCGTTTCGGGCGTCTTCCATTGGTTTGAAGACCGGTATGGCAACCCGAAATGGCCAATCCTCGGGGCCACGATCCGCGCAAACCAGGAGCACCACCACCGCCCCCGCGCCTTCTTGAATGGCTCGTTCCTGAAGCGAAACCGAGAGGTGTTCTTCATTGGAGCAGCCTTTTTCGCGGCGTTTTGGGCCCTCGGCTGGCTCAACCTGTTTACAGGATCGGCCGTCGCCTTCGGCATGTTCGCCAATGAGTTCCACCGCGCCGCCCACCGCAGCCCGAAAGAAAACGGGCACCTGATCAGCGCTGTGCAGAAGACCGGTCTCGCCCAGAGCTTTGCCCACCATGCCGCTCACCACCGCAAGGGCAAGGACACCCACTACTGCGTGATGACCAACTATCTGAATCCAGCGCTGGAGCGCGTGCGGTTCTTCCAGACTTTGGAAGTCATCATCAAGCGTCTGACCGGTATCGTCCCGCGCCTCGACGACAGCGTGAACCCGCGCTACCGCCGCGCAGTTTAAAAAAACGTCTGCCCTCCAAGCCAGGCCGGAAGCCCCTGCCGGTCTACTTCACGCCGCCCTTCCCCAAGGGCGGCGCTTTTTTTCGTATTCAACTCAGGTACTCTCTGGTGAAGGAAACAAATGGGAGCGCGACATGGGACTTCTCGACGGCAAAACAGTACTGGTCACCGGCGGAGGCAATGGCATCGGCAAGGAATGCGCCCTGCTGGCCGCGCACGAAGGCGCCAATGTGGTGGTGAACGATCTAGGGGGTGGCCTCACAGGCGGGGATGAAGGCGATGCCGGCCCGGCCGAACAGGTCGCCCAGGAAATCCGTGCAGCGGGTGGCCATGCGGCCTCCAATTCAGAAAGCGTGACCGACTACGCCGCCGTCGCCGCCATGATCGAGCAGGCCAAGGACACGTTTGGGGGCCTGCACGCGATTATGAACCCAGCTGGCATCCTGCGCGATACCATGTTCCACAAGATGAGCGAGGACGACTGGAAAGCCGTCATCGACGTGCACTTGCACGGCTCATTCAATGTTACCCGGGCCGCCGTAGAGCTGTTCCGCGAGCAGGAGGACGGCGCATTTGTCTTGTTCACCTCCACATCCGGACTGATCGGCAATATCGGCCAGGCCAACTATGCCGCCGCGAAGATGGGCATTGTCGGCCTCTCGCGCATTGTTGCGATGGAAGGCGCGCGCAAAGCCGTGCGCTCCAACGTCATCGCTCCGTTCGCCTGGACCCGGATGATCGCCTCGATCCCGGTCAAGGACGAGGCCGGTGCCGAGCGCGTGAAGCGGATGCAGGAAGGGATGCGCGCCGACCAAGTCGCCCAGCTTGCCGTGGCACTGTGTGCCGACAAGGCCAAACATGTCTCGGGCCAGATCTTCAGTGTGCGCGGCAATGAAGTGGTATTGTTCGACCAGCCGCGCCCCGTGAAGTCGGTCTCGCGCCTCGAAGGCTGGAGCCCCGAAACCCTGCTCGACCACGCCCTGCCCGCCATGGAAAACGACTTCTTCGACCTCGGCGCCACGACGAGCGTGTTTCCTTATCCGCCAGTGTAGGTCCCCGATCGCCGACTATCCGGAACGCGGACCTCTCCAAATCAGGCGTCAGGTCCGCGCCGCTTTCAACTCTCGAATTTCGTCGCGCAGTTCGGCCAGCAGAGCCAGGATCTCCTCGCGTTCTTCGTGGGCTTCTTCCTGTTCTTCCTCGATCATGTCCATGGTCTCTTCCTGTAGCGCCTCCTGCTCGGCCTGGAGTGCCTCCACGATCAGGGCGATGAACAGGTTGAGCACGGCAAAGCTGGCAAGGAAGATGAAGATCAGGAAGAATGCCCAGGCATAGGGGTGGCCGTCATCGATGACTTTCTGGACGACCTCGAATCGCCAACCATCCATAGTCATCACCTGGAACAGCGAAAACGCAGAGCTGGGAAGGTCGCCGAACAATTGTTTCACTTCAGGCGTGTCGGTATCACCGAACATGTTGGTTGCCATCACGGCGGCCACATAGGTGATGAGCCCGAGGACAGCCAGGATGGCCCCCATGCCCGGCAGCGCCTTGAGGAGCGCCTCCGTGATCCGCCGCATCATTGGCACGACATGGAGCAGGCGCAGGACGCGCAAGACCCGTAGCGCACGCAACACGCTGAGGCCTTCGCCGCCCGGCGCCAGAGAGACGCCAACCACGAGGAAATCGAACCAATTCCAGCCGGATTTGAAGAAATCCAGCCGGTAAATGGCCAGTTTCA
Organism: Pseudomonadota bacterium; assembly: GCA_039818165.1. Lineage (GTDB taxonomy): Bacteria > Pseudomonadota > Alphaproteobacteria > Caulobacterales > Hyphomonadaceae > UBA5336. The sequence goes on from JBCBUL010000030.1 coordinate 30,695, forward strand.
ACAGGATCTCTGCTGCAAATATCCAAGTGATCGACGCATCGATCAGACGCAAAACCCGCTCGATCTCTGGGGGTATGTCAAACGTCAGAACGCCCAATATGATGGCATTGATCACGATCAAAGCGGTAATGAAGTTGAGGAACCAGCCGCTCTCGACCGCGCTGCGCAATGGCCCCGCCGGCGCGTCAATCGCCGTTGTCGTGTCGCTCATGCTGATCCCCTGACTCTACTGCTGCGCCCGGTTCTACGACGGGTTCACAAGGTCGATCAATCGGCAGATGTCGTCGTGTCACTGACAATCTGCCAGGCGCCCGTCGGTGATTTGCGCAAGACCAGCGTGAAGAGGCCCGACGGCGCATCGCTCTCGCGTTTCAGGGCCCAAGCCCCGTGCACAACCGCCGCGTCAGAGGAGACCTGGTCGACCTCCAGATCCGAAAATGTCAGCTCGCCCATAATGGCACGGTTGGTGTATCGCCCCTTGTAGCGCTCAAGCGTCGATTGCCAGCCCCGCGTGACGGTTCCGCCCGAAGCGAATCGCAGGTCTTCGCCGGGGCGATACCCCGCCATGAAGGCGTCGATATCGCCGCGATTCCACGCCGCTTGCTGATCCGAGAGCACCGCTTTAATGGCCGCGGCGTCTTCTGCAGGCGCGGTGGCGGGAAGCGTTGCGCACGCAGCCAACATGGTCAGCGCAATGCCCGCTACAAATCCTTTCAACACCGTCACCGTACAAGCTCAAACGTCACGTTCACCTGAACCGAATAACCAACTTCGCCGCCCGAAACCGGCGTCGAAACGTCCATGGCCATGGCGCTGGCACGGGCCATCTCCAGCATCGGTTGCGGCCCCTGGCGGGTTTCGTACTCGCTGATCGTCACGATACGCGACACACGATACCCGGCGGCGCTGGCATACAGGTCTGCGCGCGCAATCGCTGTCTCCATGGCCAGCCGGCGCGCCTCATCGCGGGCGCCGGAATCGTCCTCCAGCGCGAAGCGAATACCGTTGAACGTGTTGCCGCCGGACGTGACAACGGCATCAAGTGTTGCGCCGAGGCGCTCAAGGTCATCGACTTTCGCCGTCAGTTGGTTGGAGACGCTGTAGCCGCGTAGAACGCGCTCATTGCCCCGGCTATCTTCCCGTTCGATCCAGTCATAAACGGGCTGAAGGGAGAAGTTTGACGTCTGCATATCGCGGTCGCTGAGGCCAGCTGCGCGCAAGGCCTCGAAGACTGCGTTCATGGCCTGGCGATTGTCTGCCATGGCCGCCTCAGCGGTCCGCGCTTCGCTTTGGACACCCAAGGAGATGAAGGCGATATCGGGCTCAACCATGACATCGCCGGTTGCGGAGATGGCGAGGGTTGTTTCAGGCTGGATCGAGTTTGGGTGGGCAATGGAGCTAAGCGCTCCGGGCGTTGTGGTGGGGCTCGGCACCTGGGCACAGGCCCCGGGCGAACAAAGCGCAAGAAGGACTGCAGCGGCGCCAACACGGCGTGCCAGGCTCAAGGGTTGGTTCGAGGTCTGCATGGGAAATTCTCCAAAAATCTGTCGTAGAGCGTACCGAAACCATTGCGGCGCAATCAAGGCCGGGGCATGAAGGCGCCTTGGCGTTCGCAGACGCGCACGTCAAAGGGCCTGTAGCTCAGGTGGTTAGAGCGGACCGCTCATAACGGTTTGGTCGCGGGTTCAAGTCCTGCCGGGCCCACCAATTTTACATTAACCCTTTGGGGTAATGTAACTTTTTGTTTTTACGATGCTTTCCAGATCGAACTGTGACGCGGAACTGTGACACATGAGTGCGGAAGCAATGCCCAGGGTGCAGAATTTAGAGCGTCGAGGATCGCGGTATTATCTTCGGATGCGTGTTCCGGCCGACGTGGCTGAGGCCTTTGGGCGAAGTCATGTTCGCAAAAGCTTGGGCTCTTCAGACTGGCGTGAGGCCAGACATCTGCTCCGCCAGCTTCAAGCCGAGTATGAGAGGCGCTTCGCTGAGCTAAGGGCGGAAGCAGAACCCGCGCGACCGCAAAGGCTGACTTATGAGGACGTGGAACAGATCGTGTCCAGCTGGCGCGATAGAGAATTGCAACGCGTTGCACTGAACACGATGCCTTCTTCAATCGACGGCGAAATCACAAGCGGTGATACTCAAAGCGATATGGAGGATTACGCGAGGTTCCTGGTTCAAGCACATCACGGAGGCAGCCAGGAAATCTCACGAGAAGTCGAAGATCAAACGCACCGTCTGCTCATTGATAGCGGCTTTCCAGAGGTGGTTCCGGATACAGTGGACCGCATACAACCGCAGCTCCCAAGGCAAGCATTCGTCAATACCCATGCTCCGGAGTTCGCCGTGATGAAGAGAAAAGTCCAAGCAGGATTGGAAGCAATAGCAAGAGCGCACCTATTGCGGCATCGCGGGCAAACTCCCCTTGAAGCCGCACTTAATCCAGTCGACGCGCGCGATGTCTCAGACCGTGCGACTTCAGTCACACAACTGCTGCAGCAGTTTCGGAGTGACATTGAAAGTCAATCATACGGCGCCAAAAAATTGCTACACTACAATGTAGTAGGCGCGATTTTTGACGAGGTGTTTGGTCCAGAAAAGCTGATTGACGAAATTACAACATTGGATTGTCGAGGCCTTATCGATGTCCTTCGCACCATCCCACCGAATGCCAAGAAACGCTTTCCCGACCTGACCTACTCCGAAGCAGCCAGAATGGCTGTCGAGCAAGAAAGAAATCTGCGGCGCACATCCACAATAACGTCAGACATCCATGCCGCATCGGCGATCTTCAATTGGGCTGTGAATAACGGAATGCTCGAAAAGAACCCGATGCCAAAAGGGACGGCACGCAGAATGTCTAACATAAGAGCGGACGAACAACGAGACGCGTTCAATGGAAATGAACTGCAGACCATCTTTTCGTCTCCAGTGTTCACAGGCGTGGCCGATGCAAGATTGAACTTGAAGCCAACCGGCACTTGCAAGCCCAATCCTGCCCGCTTCTGGCTGCCGCTGCTATCGCTCTTTCACGGGTTTCGGCTCAATGAAATTGCACAGCTCTACGTCGACGATATCGACACGTCGGGCACTATTCCGTTCATTGCCATTCGTGCGCTTCGGCCTGATCAGCAACTCAAGAACCAGTGGTCGCAACGGACCGTGCCAATACACCCAGTTGTCCTCGAGATCGGATTTCTGGATTTCGTCGCATCTCGCCCACGAGAGGGCAGGCTTTTCGAACTCAATCGAGATCGCAGAGGATACTATTCAGGCGCCTACCAAAAGTGGTTCTCGCGCTACCTCAAGGTGATCGAAGTAAAAAAAAGAAAGAACTCGTTCCACTCGTTCCGACACACTTTTCGAAATGCGGCGAGGCGCGCTCGCATCCCTACAGGCGCAGTTTGCCGTCTTGGTGGCTGGGCAATGCGAGAAGTCCACGAACGCTACGGCAACCATGAA
>JBCBUL010000031.1:0-33867 GCA_039818165.1 Pseudomonadota bacterium
ATGTTGTGACTTATCTGGAGGGGCTCTGTTCGCGCGCCTACTTCTTTGTCTACGGCACGCGTTCGACTTTCATGGAACGCATCACAGTCTTCTTTCGTCGGGACTGGCCCAACGCCGTGCGCAGCGCGGGCTGGTCAACCTTATTGGCCTTCGCCTGCCTGTTCGGAACAGGCTTCATGGCCTTCTCGCTTTGCATGATGGATATGGATTGGTTCTGGGCGTTCAACGCCGATATTATTGGCGATCGAAATCCGAACGCGACGACCGATTACCTGCGCTCTACACTCTATGAGGAAGACATACCCGCCGAAGAAATGCTCGGCTCATTTGCGGCGCAGCTGTTCAGCCACAATAGTCAGATCGCCCTTTTTGCCTTCGCACTTGGGTTCGCGTTTGGCCTGCCGACGGCGCTCCTTCTGATGTACAATGGGGCAATCCTCGGCGCTTTCGTGGCCGTCTTCGCAGACCGTGGACTGGGTTATGAGGCCATAGGCTGGCTCATGATCCACGGGGTGACGGAACTTGGTGCCATCGTCCTGGCAGGGGCAGCTGGCTTCGTGATTGGTCAGGCGGTGGCCTTTCCGGGCAAACGCTCCCGCATGGCCTCCGCGAAGGAAGCAGGCCAGCGCGCCGCCGTCATTGCCGCTGGCTGCGTTGTAATGTTGTTTCTGGCCGCACTCCTGGAAGGCTTTGGGCGCCAAATGATCAATGTGGATGAAATCCGCTATGCGATTGCTGGTACAACCCTGGTGATGTGGCTGGCTTATTTTTACATCCCACGCCGGTCCGGGCTGGGTGCGGACCTGGAGGCCCGGGCGTGACGCAGGCCGCAACTCCCGAAGCTGGCGGAATAAGCCCGGAGCAAGCACGTCAGGCGGCGGTGCGCCGTCGCCAGCGGCTCGCAATGGAGAAGGAAAAGGCGAAGTACCGCCGCGATCTCATTACGCCTGAAGGCGCTGCCCTTCAGCTGAAGATCGCCACTTTCGCGGAGCGGGCCGGCGCATTTGTCCTCGATTTCATCTTCCAGTGGACCATTGTGCTGGTGGTGTTTTTTGCAATTGCACTGATTACCAATGAGATGGGCTTCAACGGCTGGGCGATTGGCGGTGCTATTCTCTCCGTCTTCGTTTTCTTTGTCCGAAACTTCTGGTTCATCTTCTTCGAAATGGGCCGCAAGGCCGCCACACCGGGCAAACGGATTGTGGGGTTGCGCGTTGCGTCCCGGGATGGAGGCGCACTGAAGGCCAATGCGGTGTTCGCGCGAAACTTCATGCGCGAAATCGAAGTCGGGCTGCCGCTCCAGTTTCTGTTTTCCATCGGCGGCGACGTAAACGGGCTTATGGCGCTCTTCGGTTTTCTCTGGGCCGGCGTCTTCATGTTCTTTCCGCTCTTCAACAAGGACAAGTTGAGGGTCGGAGATCTGGTGGCAGGAACCTGGGTCATCCACGCACCGAAGGAAAAGCTCAAGGCTGATATCACGTCGGTCGTGTCCGAAGAACGGTTGCAGGAATTCGCGTTCACGCCCGCCCAACTGGACGCCTATGGCATTCATGAACTCCACGTCCTGGAAGACGTTCTGCGCAACAGTCCGAAAGATGTGCGCGCCGACGTGGCCCAGCGGATCCGCGATAAGATCGGCTGGGCCCGCCAGCCCAATGAGGGCGACCTGGCCTTCCTTGAAGCCTACTATGCCCAGCTGCGCGGCCGTCTTGAGCAGCGCATGCTGTTTGGAGACAAAAAAGTCGACAAGTACGACACGCGCTAGCGCGCTCTAAAGGCCGTCAAACTCGTAGACCGCATAATCGCTGGCGGCCACCACATCGCTCGCCACAGGCGTGCCGAGGCCGTTGCGCACGGCCTGTGAGAGGTTCACGCCGGGCTCCGCTGAGGCCACACCGATGATCACCACCCGGCGCTGGGGAGATGTTGCTCGCCCCGTACACGTGCCTGCACGCATGCAATCTGTGACAGATGTGAATTCTCCAAGATTGACTTTGTAGAGATCTGGCGGGGTTTGCTCGCCGCAGAATCCGGCCAGCCGGGTCATCTGAACGCCAATCGTATTGGCCCGGTTGCTCGCAAGCCGGCGATTGAGCTCTGCATCGCCTTCAAACGAAGCTGCGCCAACCGCGACCGCGGCATCGCCTTCGCAGAACTCCCCCAGAAACATGGGGCGGCCAAAAATGTATGAGAAGCGCGCGGGTCGATCACCCTCTTCAATGTCCTGCGACGAGCCGAAAACCCAGGAGAACCGATCATCGAGCACGTAGATGCGCATGTCCGCACGGCGCCCTTCGGTGTCCACGCCCGTAAAAATCTGCGTACGTGCCCAGGTGCCTTCATCGATCTCGGTAAACTCCACCACGACCGGCGCAGGGGCGCACTGGTTTTCTTCCCCGAACATCATCCGGTCCCACGCAGCAGACCGCGCATAGCTCTCATCCAGCGGCTGAACACCTTCTCCCTGGCCATCGCCATCGCCGGTGCAAATGATCTTGCCTGTCCCGAGTTCGATGCCGAATGTGCCTCGTTCTTCCTGAGCCTCGCTTGCACCCATGAGTGCCAACGCAACCGCCAATGCAGTGAGGTGTTTCTTCAACATGCTGATCGCTCCCCTTAAACAGGTCTGTGTCTTACCAGCTTGCGGGAAGCTGCCAATGACTAATGGCTGATCCGAGTATGAAGTGCGCGGTGCATCAGTTCTCCAGTTCGAGCCATCCTGCAGTGTGCACACTCTCAGCCGGACACATTGCAGGTGAAGGGCTAAACGCAATCGGATCCGCTCTGAAACTGGTCAGGCGGCCTCCACCCTTGCGCCAACCGCGCAAGGCGCGGGTGCCGTTCTCGGCCAAGGCGATTGGGGTGAAAGTTTCATCGGATGCGGTCTGCCGAGGATCCTGAAGAGGAAGGCGTCCCATGAAGACTGTTTCCATCATACCAACTCGGAACACGAAGGACCGATCTGAAAGGCAGAAGACTTCGCTGTTGTCGACATCCCCGTCATAGCGATACCGCACCTGCGAGATAACATAATAGCCGTTCGGTAGGTAAACGCGCTGAGTGTCTCCTGCGATCCCTTGATCGGAGCGTTCGCGTTGCATCTGCCGCGTTGGCACCACAGCACCGATCAGATGCCGATCGGATTGTTCCGGGCTTGATGCGGGTGTGACGACGCCATCTGAATAGTCGACCGGAGCAAATACCAGTTCAACGGCTTCGACATCCTCGACGTCTCCTGCGGCGACCACTGGACGGACATGCAGCGCTCCGAGATGGGGCGCGGGTGCGCTGACGAAGATGCGGTTGAGTACGCGCTCATCCCTTTGTTCGTCCGCGTGGGAGATGAATCCGACGCCCACCAGCGCCAAGACCAGTCCGATCAGTCTTGCAAACACATTCATTTTGTTTCCTTTTCCACGGACTCTGGCGTGTTGCCGCGGCAGCTCTTATTGCTCTCAGCACTTAGTAAAATTGATCGGAGAAGGCCAATGGCAAAGACATGGGACAAATCAAGGCTGCCATCGCGCCATGTGACTGAGGGCCCGGCCCGGGCGCCTCATCGCTCGTATCTCTACGCCATGGGACTGTCGACCAAGGAGATCAAACAGCCCTTGGTTGGGGTTGCCTCTTGCTGGAACGAAGCTGCGCCGTGCAATACGGCCCTGATGCGCCAGGCCCATGCGGTGAGCGAGGGCGTGAAAGCTGCCGACGGCACGCCGCGAGAATTCTGCACCATTACGGTCACCGACGGCATTGCGATGGGCCATGAAGGCATGCGCTCCTCGCTGGTTTCGCGCGAAGTGATTGCCGATAGCGTGGAGCTGACCATGCGCGGCCATGCCTATGATGCGCTTGTGGGGGTGGCGGGCTGTGACAAGTCCCTGCCAGGCATGATGATGGCTATGTTGCGCCTGAATGTGCCGAGTGTGTTCCTCTATGGCGGGTCCATCTTGCCGGGAAGCTTCGAAGGGCGTGACGTCACCGTGCTCGACGTATTCGAGGCGGTGGGCGCCCATGCAGCGGGCAGCAATGATATGGACGAGGACAAGCTGACCTCTTTGGAGAAAGTGGCGTGCCCAGGCGACGGTGCATGCGGAGGGCAATTCACAGCGAATACCATGGCCTGTGTCAGTGAAGCGATTGGCCTGGCTTTGCCGCTGTCTTCGGCTTTGCCAGCGCCCTGGACGGACCGGGACGGTTACGCAAAAGCCTCCGGAGAAGCGGTTATGCACCTGCTCGAGTCTGGTCTGCGCCCGCGCGACATCTGCACGCGGAAGGCGTTCGAAAATGCTGCGGTCGTCGTGGCCGCCACGGGTGGGTCCACCAATGGCGCACTTCATTTGCCGGCCATGGCCCATGAATGCGGGGTGGAGTTCACGTTAAAGGATATGGCCGAAGTCTTCCAGCGCACGCCCTGGCTGGCCGACCTGAAGCCAGGCGGCCAGTTCGTGGCAAAGGATTTCGGTGAGGCGGGCGGCGTGCCCATGCTGATGAAGACCCTGCTCGATGCGGGCCTTATCCATGGCGACTGCATGACAGTCACCGGCAAGACCTGGTCGGAATACCTGAAGGATGTCACGTTCGACGAAAGCCAAAGTGTGATCCGCCCCGCGTCGAACCCTCTCTCAGAAACCGGTGGTGTGGTCGGGCTGTGGGGCTCGCTCGCGCCGGATGGTGCCATTGTGAAAGTGGCGGGCATGTCCAACCTGCGTTTCTCTGGCCCGGCCCGCGTCTTCGATGGCGAGCAAGCCTGCTTCGAGGCCGTAGAGGCGAGAAACTACAAGGAAGGCGACGTGCTGGTCATCCGCTATGAAGGCCCCAAGGGCGGGCCCGGTATGCGGGAAATGCTGTCGACCACCGCCGCGCTCTATGGACAGGGTATGGGCGACAAGGTGGCCTTGATCACCGATGGACGCTTCTCCGGGGCCACGCGCGGTTTCTGCATTGGGCATGTCGGGCCAGAGGCTGCGGAAGGCGGTCCCATCGGCCTGATCGAGGATGGCGACATGATCACCATCGATGCTGAGAAAGGCACCATCGATGTTCGTCTCACCCCGGCCGAGCTGCAGGAGCGTCAGCGAAAGTGGCAGCCACGCAAGACACTGTACACATCGGGTGCCATCGCCAAATTCGCCAAGCTCGTGGGCCCGGCGCATTTGGGCGCGGTGACCCATGAAGGCGCAGCAGGCGAAGGCCATATCTACGCGGATATTTGAGGTTTCAGGCCGAGCTACTGGTAACTCACCGTTACGGTGAATACCCCGCTATAGTCGGCGATGTCCTGTTGCGCGGGAACCGTGAGATGGGCGCAGACGAAGAAGACGTCTTCGCCGCCGACCAGGTATCGCGGTCCGAGCGGCACCAACTCGGCGATCAGCTGAGATTGGCTCGGGCTGCTCAGGGTGACTTCGCCGGGTAGTTCGATGGCGTAGAGCGCGCCGTCGCGGCCAGAGACCCGGAAACGCGCCGCCGATTGATCGTTCGAGAACAGCGTGACGACGCCGTCGCTATCGAGCCCGGTTTCATGCAGCGTTAGTCGTCCGTCGGCGTCGTGACCTGGAGAAAATTTTCCGAAGTAGAGTGGAGCTTCGTTTTTGATGTTGAGTGGCGCGGTGATTTTCGCCCCCGACTGAGCCGGTTCCGCCGCCGCAAACTGGATCGGCAGCCATAGCGCAAGGCATTGCAAGATAGCGGCGCGCAGTCCCATCGGTGTCCCTGTCCTTTTGAACTCGGGAGAGAGTGGGGGACAGGTCTTATGTTGACCCTTCGCACGCCAGCCAATCTTCATTGGCCTCGATAACCAAGAGTGACGAGGGTTTGCGCCGTATCTTGGAGAAAGCGTGATTCAACCCGCTTGAGGCTTGAATCACTTACGGAAATGTCACGAAATATGAATTGAGTGTCGACGGCGTGTACTCGGTTTAGGGTGGGAAAAAAGACCGTGGGAGGTTGTCCATGAACCCGTTTTCCGGAGCTACTGCACTCGCATGCGCTTTAAGCCTTTCGGCCTGTGCGACGGCCATGCGAGGTCCAAATGTCGACTTTCACGTGGTCACAGACCCGCCCGGCGCGACGGTCATGACGGATCTGGAAACACCCGATACGCGCCGCGAGCGTCGGCGCCGGGCTGAACTGGTCCGGCTTGGGATTCGTGATGAATTGGGCGATTTCGATATTATACACTTCGCGTGTGACACGACGCCTTGCGATTTCGAGCTACCGCGCCGGTCAAACTTCACCGTCCATGTTGAACGCGAAGGATACCATCCAGCGACCATAGAAGTGACCAGCGGATTTGGTCAGGGCGGGGCGACAAAGGGGGCGGTCGGGTCGGCGGCAGCAGCAACGGGCGCTTACGTGGTGGCTTACAATGTTGTTCATGTCGCCGGAACGGTATTGTCGGCTGGGTTGGCATCCACCGGTGCTGTGGCATCCTCCGCTGCCGGGTCCGCCGCAACGGGCGTTGGAGTGCTTGCGCTCGGCGTCGACGTGTTGAGCGGCGCCATGCTGGACCTGCGCCCGAACCCGCTTGTGCTCGTGCTGATCCCCGAAGACCAGCCGCTGCCCGAAGACGGGACGGGCCTCATTGAAACAGAAGAAGAATGGCAGCGAATCCTGGAAGAGCGCGATGCAACTCCTGCGGATACGGCAGAGACGGGCCGAGGCGGTGACCCCGTCGGTTGATATCTGGCGTCAGACGAAATCCAGATTGACGCGATAAGATCCGTCGGCTCTCAACTGCCAGACGGCAAAGCCGGTGCCCGGCATGGCCCCGCTGGTGCGCATTTCGCGCGCTGAGTTGGCCGTGGCGGGACACCAGACGTGGCGTACGCCGTCCACCTCCCGGATCAAGCCCTGGTGCAGATGTCCGCTGGAGACAAAAGCGATAGCGTCGCCACCCTTGGTTAAAGCAAGGAGCCGGTCGCAGCCGGCCGAAGCAACCGCCCAATAGGCGATTTCGGGTTCGCTTGGTGTCTCTATAAAAAGGGGCTTGTGGATAAACAGTCCGACGCGGCGCTCCCCGCGTTCAGCGATGGCGCGCTCAATCATTTGCCATTGTGTCGACTCGTCCGGCAGGCCCGTCCCAAACAGGTGGATGTTGAGCCCGATGAGCCGCCAGCCCGGTACGTCCTCGACAAAATCGCCACGGCCCAAAACGCTTTCATAGCGCGCAAGGCGCTCCGCATTGACCGGTTGCTCCTGTCGCGGACTGGCCGGTTCCTCGCCAATATCATGATTGCCGGGAATGGCGCGCCACGGATATTTCAGCTTGTTGAACCGCGCATGGGCCGCCTTCAAGTCTGCCAAATTGTCCGCGCCATCCACGGTGAGGTCGCCAGTAATGATGGCGAGGTCCGCGCGGCCCGCTTTTCGAACCGCGCGTGAGAATCCTCCTTGGTGACGCCATTGCCCGTTTCGCAAATGGGTGTCGGTGTACTGGATGATCCGGGTCATGATTTGTCGCCGCCGCCAACGCTTTGTAAGGGTGATGGGGGCAATGGTGGAACGGGGCAAGAGGGAGCTTGGCAATGGACAGCGCATTCCAACTGGAAGACGATATCGCCCAGGCCCTGGCGGATCTTCCGCCGGAGTTTCAGAAGTTTGGCCGCGAGTATCAAACCACCATCCGTCCGATGCTGCGCACGCGCGAAGGCGAGCGCGAAAAGGCGGCCCGAACGGCGCGCTATTCCTATGTCGGAGGCGCTGTTGTGGGCGTTCTGGGAGCAGCGCTGGGCTTTTTTGTATTGAATATCCCTCAGCTTGCCATCGGAGCGATTATGGCCGGCGTCGGGCTTGGAGCCGTCGGTTCGAGCGGTCTGCGCAAACTGTCTGGCGAGGCAAAGGATCTGCTCGTACGCCCGATCGCGGATAGTTTTGACCTCCAGTTCACCCCCAAACCCTCCCAGATGCAGAGCATCCTGGACCATCGCCGCCTTGGGCTGGTGCCAAGCTACAATCGCTCGAAATTCGAAGACTATCTCGCCGGCAGCCATCAGGGCGTCGCGTTTGAGTTCTTCGAAGCCAATCTGAAGGAGCGGCGCACGACGACAACGAATGGGCGTACCCAGACGAAATACGTTACCGTTTTTGACGGCCAGTGCGTGCGCCTGGACTTCCACAAAAGGTTCTTCGGCGAGACAATCCTGCGCCGTGATGCGGGATGGTTCAACGCATTTGGCGGTCGATCGGGCATGCAACGCGCGGAGTTGGAGGACCCGGAGTTTGAAAAGGCGTTCGAAGTCTACACGACGGATCAGGTCGAGGCGCGGTTCCTGCTGACGCCGGATATGATGCAGGCTCTCGTGGAACTGGAGCGAACATTCCACGGCAAGAAGCTTCGGTGTGCGTTTTCGGGTGAGGAGATGTTCGTCGTGGTCGAAGGCGGAGATTTGTTCGAACCCGGCAGCATGTTCCAGCCGCTGGACAATCCCGAGAGGGTTCGCGACCTCCTCATGGATTTCGCAGCCGTGTTCAAATTGATCGAGAAAGTCTCGGCGCGCCGCGACGCTGCTGCAGATGCTCGCGGCACATCGTAGGAATTCGCGTTAGGCGTCGGGCAGAGCAGTGTTCCGGTCAAATGTCAGTGTGTAGGTCTCATCGGCCAGACCGTGCTCCATCATGAATGCAGAGAGGCTCTCAAAGGTGGCCGTGCGAACGGCGTCGCCGCGATGGTCTGCAAGGCGCAGTCGCGAGTCGGCGATTGGGCCAAAGAGACGGGCGAACACCCCAGCCTCCACTTCGCTAGGTTCAAAGTGTGCGGCTATGTTCGCTTTCAGCTGCGCCGGATCGGTGGTGTTCCAGGCAGCGGCTGAAACCACATCGAGCAGGAATTCAACGCAGTTCTGGAACGTGTCATCGGCGGGGTTTGAGATCAGGGAATAGTCGGCATTGTGCAGGCTCGCATAGTCCTCGCTCGACAGGAGTTCCAACAGGCGGGCCTGCATGTTCGGGGTGGGCACAATCACTGCGACGTCATCGACCGCGGAAGCCGAGACAAAGGTGAATGGAAATTCCTCGGCCAGGTATGATCTTGTCCGGGGCATGTTTTCCCCGTCGCCATGGAACAAGTTCCACGTGTTGTATCCGGTCATGATTTCGCCGTCGGGCGTCCGGAACGCCTGGTACACCCAGAATGCACCATGGGTGTAATTGATGCCGTCCGGCAGTTTGTTGCGCGTGCGGCCTGTGCGGAAGACGATGGCGATACGTGCGCCGTTTTCGGCCAGGTCGCGCTCTATCGACTTTGAGAAAGCGGCGGCCTGTGCATCGGTGAAGTGCCCAGTCGCGATTGTGGTTTCAGAGCTGCCCTGGGCATGAGCGATGGGGGCAGGGGCCAGGCAAAGCGCGGTGGCCAGCGCTGCGGCGCCGGCAATGGTTTTCAGGCCGAGTTTCATTTCTCTGCCTCCTTGGGGAGTTCGCGGGGCACGCTGGGGGCCGGCTGGGCGATGACAACTCGCTCATCAACTGTCAGTGGGGCGTTCGCCGTTGCCCAAAGATCTTCGGAAATTTCCGTTGCGGCTTGTCCGCCGCCTTCGGCGACGGCGCCCGCGGCAGCGAGGGGAATGGCGACGGCGCCAAGGGCGATCTGGCCTCCTGCAGCGACGATGCGTGTGCTGGCTTCAGCTGAGTCAGCTGCAGCCTGCGACGCATTGCCGAGACTGTCGGCGTATGCCGGAACTGTGAGCGCCATGGCTGACGCGGCTAAAAGTGAAAATTTCAGGGACATGGGAGCGTGCCTCCGTTCAGGGATTCTGCTTATGGCCAAAAGTTAGCGAACAATCACTTCATCTTTTATTTGGCGCTTTGCGTCAAGCAGAAATGAGCGATTGATCACAAAAGTGCCGCAAACCCGGGCTAAGGAAAGTTTGATGTCCTGTGACAGCTTTGGGGCGATGCTGTTCAGCCTTGCTTCAGGGCGATTGAACTAGGTAGAGGGCAAGAAACGAAGCCGGACCCCCGGGAAGCCGGCGGAGCAATCCGGCAAACAAGTTGAAAGACGGCTTTGATGATCAGATCGATACTTCTCTCCGCGTGCGCTTTGACGATCGCGGGTTCAGCCCTGGCGCTTACGCCGCGGGAAGTGCGCCAATGCAATGCCATGGCGTCTACGTTTGAGGCGAAGCAGGCTGAAATCCTGGAGCTTCAGGACGTGCAGGCCGGGCTGGCCGCCGAAGCTGAACGTCTTGGCGAGGCCTGGGATGCATTGGAAGAGCAGCGCTTTTTCAGTGCCGGTCATGCCGCCGACGCTGATGTTGCAAAGCAAGCCTTCGAAGCGGCGCGCGATGAAGCCAACCGGGTCGCCATGGACCTGAACTCAAAGGCGCAGATGTTTCAGGCGGACGCGGCTCAGTTCAACGCGAAATGTGCCGCTGACTAGGCTTAGTCTGTAAACACACCAATCACTGGAACATGGTCCGAGGGCTTGGTCAGCTCTCGGGCTTTTCTGTAGATTTCGACGCCCTCAAGCCGGTCAGCAGCGCCGGGCGAGCACAGCAGGTGATCGATGCGGATTCCATGGTCTTTCTGCCAGGCCCCGGCCTGATAGTCCCAGAACGAGTATTGGTGGGTGCGGCCATCCAGGGTTTCAAATGCTTCGGTGAAGCCCGACCAGAGCAGCTTTCTGAAGGCGTCCCGGGTGGGTTGGCGCGCCAGTGCATCCTCGGCCCAAACGCCAATGTCCCAACAGTCCTCGTCGCGCGGAATGCAGTTATAATCGCCCGCCAGCACGAGTGGATCCGCTTCGCCAAGGCGTTTTTGCGCATGCTCGAACAGGCGTTCCATCCAGGCGAGTTTGTAGTCGTATTTCGGACCAGGCGCAGGATTGCCATTGGGCAGATATAGCGAGGCCACCCGAACGGGGTTTTCAGACATTACGAGGGCTTCGATGAAGCGAGCCTGGTCATCGCTCTCATCGCCGGGCAGCCCGGTTTCGACGTCCTCAAGCGGCAGCTTCGAGAGCAATGCCACGCCGTTATAGCTTTTCTGGCCGTGCACGGCGCAGGTCCAACCCGCGTCCTCAAGCTCCAAATACGGGAAGGCGTCTGTCTCGCACTTGATTTCCTGCAGGCAGACGACGTCGCAATCGATCGCTGAAAGCACGTCCATCACCGTGGGCAGGCGCGCCTTGATCGAGTTCACATTCCATGTCGCGATTTTCATGGGCCCTGCTTAGAGCGCTGCGGTGGCAAAGGCTAGCGTGATCCATCCTCAAAGGCCGCCAGGGCCCATTCGGCGAAGTCGGCAATATTGCCCCCCTGAAACAGGAAGCCGCCCACGCCTGCCGCATGGGCTGCCGCGATGTCGGTCTGTTTGTCACCGATCAGGAAGCTAGCCTCCCGTTTGACCGGGAAATCCGCCATGGCGCGTAGCAGCATGCCTGGGCCAGGCTTGCGGTCGATATTCTCGCGGGCATAGGCAGGAACAGTGCCGTCGGGGTGGTCTGCGCAGTGGTAGATTGCGTCGATTTGAGCGCCTCTTGCGGAGAATGTCTCTCGCAAATGCCCATGCACGGCCTGCATATCGTCGAGCGTATAGAGACCGCGGGCAATTCCGGTCTGGTTGGTTACAATGAAGACAAACCAACCGCGGGCTTTGAAGCGGGCGACGCACTCGAATGCGCCGTCTATCCAGTCCAGATCTTCCACACGTGCAACGTAGCCCTTGTCGACATTGAGGACGCCGTCTCGGTCGAGGAAAAGGGCGGGGCGCATATCCATAGGGCGGTGTGTAGTCGTGTTCGTCGGTATGGAAAACGCCGACCTTAGGGCTCGGACACTTCAACGCGGTCTTTGTTTGCTCCAAAACCAACCAAAATCGGGACAAGGGCGCAGACGACCAAAACCGCAGCCAGCAGGAAAGCGGCGCCGGGAAAGTAAACCGGGGCGACACCACTGGAGAAGTAGTAAAGGGTCTGTGTCAGCAGGATCGGGGCGATCGAAATGGCCAGCGCATTGAGACTGGCGCTTGCGGCATGGAGCTCTCCCTGGGCGTCGTCGGGCGTAAGGTTCGACATGATTGTGTTCATTGCGGGTGTCGTGACTCCCGCCAGTGCCGTGAATGCGATGATCGGGTAAACCATCCACGGCGCAAAGGCGAAGGTATAGGCTGTCATGCCGATGATGTTGATCGCGTAACCTGAAAGGGCGGTACGAACGAGGCCGAAGCGTTTCAGGATCGGGTCCATCAGGAACCATTGGACCAGTGCCGACGTGACACCGACAAAGGCGAGCGACAGGCCAATTTCGCCAGAGTCCCAATCATACCGGATCTCACCATGGAACGACCAGGTGGAGGGATAGACTGAGTGGGCCAGGGCATAGATGCCTCCGCCGATCAGAAACCAGGAAACCTTCGGAAGCCGGGCGAAATGCCTGAATGCACCAAATGGGTTTGCCCGGGGCAGTTCGAAAGCACGACGCTTCTCAGGCTTCAGGGACTCCGGCAGCACAAACCAGCCATAAAGGAAGTTGGCGAACGCGACGGCCGCTGCTGCAAAAAACGGCGCGCGCGGATCAATCATGCCGAGCAGTCCGCCAAAGGCCGGACCAAGGACAAAGCCGATGCCGAACGCAGCGCCCATCATACCGAAGGCGCGACCGCGCTGCTCAGGTGTTGTCGTGTCGGCGATGTAGGCGTTGGCGGTTGAAAGCGTTGCAGACGATGCCCCGGACAGAGCCCTGCCGAGGAACAGCATCCAGAGCGACGACGCAAAGCCCATGATGAGGAAGTCGACGGCCAGTGTGGCGATGGAGGCCAGCAGCACGGGGCGCCTGCCAAACCGATCCGACAGACCGCCAATGGTCGGCATGGCGATGAAGTTCACAATGGCAAAGGTCGCTGTCAGCGGGCCGGCCCAGGCCACGGCTTCCTCCCCGGGAAAGCCGGTCAGTTCCATCAGAAGGTCCGGCATCACCGGTACGATCATGCCGAACGCCAGCATATCGAGCGTGACGCAGACTATGACGAAAAAGAAAGCCTGGTTGCCGCCGGTTGCGGGAGTCTCAGCGGTCTGCGTCATGCGGGCAGGACTAGGAGCGAACCCATCGCCCCGTCAACGCCGGTCAGGCTTCCCGGCGCGATGCAAATGCAAAGAACTGATAGCCAAAGAAGCTCACCCACATGGAAATGCCAAGGCCAATAGCAGCGGCGAGGGCAGGCCAGATCGGGGGGTGGAATTCCAACAAGCCAGCGAAAATCCCGTAATTCGATGCGGCGGCAACAGCCGTGACGGACATGTAGCGCAACAACTCTTCCGTGCGCGAACGGCCAGACGCGCCAAACGTGTAGGCGCGGTTCATCTGATAGGCTGCTAGCATGGCGGCGGGCAGAGAAATGGCGCGGGCCAAGAGCGGATCGAGACCCAGCTTGATCAGCACGACCATTCCGCCAATGTCCACGATCGCCGCCAGAAGGCCGACCATGAGGAAGCGGCCGAGCTTGGCGAATTGGTCAATAAGGGTTTCGCGGCTCATCTTGCGTCGCCGCCCCGGTTTTGCAGCGCGCTATAGCTGAGGAATACGGCGCGTTTGGATTCGATGCGCGCGCGCGCAAGGCTGTCGAGGATCAGGCCGCAAACGGCGGAAATGACGCCTGTGATCACGATCCCAGTTGCCAGCACGGCTGTTGGGAAGCGCGGTACGAGGCCGGTCTCGACATATGTCAGGATGAGCGGAACGGACATGACCCCAGCTGCCACCATCAGTGCGGCGCCGATGAGGCCGAAAAAGGCCGCCGGCCGGGTTTCCTTCGCTAGCATGGCAAACATTCCGAGAATGCGGAAACCATCGCGGAACGTCTTCAGCTTACTCTCGCTGTCTTCCGGGCGCACGCCATACTTGGTGGGCCGTTCCAGGATCGGAATGCCGAGCTGGCTGGCGTGGACCGACATTTCCGTCTCGATTTCGAAGCCGGCAGAGACAGCCGGGAAAGACTTCACGAAGCGGCGGCTGAATACGCGGTAACCCGAAAAGATATCGGTGAAGTCGCGTCCGAATATGCGGTGGTAGAGGCCGTTGAAGATTTTGTTCCCGAAGGCGTGACCCTCACGGCCCGCATCATTGGTGACATTGGCGCGGGTGCCAACGACCATGTCGACATGGTTCTTCATCAGAAGTTCGACGAGTGTCGGCGCCATGGACGCGTCATAGGTCGCGTCGCCGTCGGCCATCACATAGATATCGGCGTCCACATCAGCGAACATGCGGCGCACCACATGGCCTTTGCCCTGGCGCATTTCCCGGCGCACGATTGCGCCGGCGCGGGCTGCGATGTCGGACGTGCCATCTGTTGAGTTGTTGTCGTAGACGTAAATCTTGGCCCCGGGCAGGGCGGCGCGGAAGTCTTCGATGACCTGGGCGATCGTTGCCGCTTCATTATAGCAGGGGATTGTCACGGCGATTTCCAGGGGGCGAGCCACCTCAGTGCGCGGCGTCAAGGTGGGCGTCGTGGCGATCGTCATCGAAGTGCAGCCTTTCAGTAACCTGAATTTGTCATAAGGCGTCAGGCTTAATGAGGCGTTCACGGGGGCTTTCCCCGGTTAGACGGGCGCTTATCGATTGCAAGGTTTGCGAATGATCCCCGCGCACTGGTCCGCATATGTCCATCGTCCGCCCCTGCAGGTGGCAGCGGGCATCGTGCTCACGGTTTCGGTGCTTGCCGTGTGGGGAATGGCAACCTGGAATGGCCTGTCGCCGGGCAATGACGATATGATGCGCCTGGTACAGATCCGGGATCTGATGGCCGGGCAGGATTGGTTCGATGTCAGCCAGTCACGCTTTGACACGCCAGAGGGCGGGGCAATGCACTGGTCGCGGGTGCCCGATCTCTTCATTGGAGGACTTATACTTGCGCTCACGCCGTTTCTGGGCGCCGAAGGGGCTGAACACGCGGTGTTGGCGCTCTGGCCAAGACTTGTCCTGGCGGGAACGCTGACAGCAATCGCTGTGGCGCTACACCGGCTTGGGGCAGGCCGCGCGGGTATCGCAGCGGGCCTGATAGTTTTCATGGTGTCCCACGCCGTGGTGCAATTCCAGCCAGGGCGGATCGACCACCATGGTCTTGAACTCATGCTTGTGTTGAGCGCTTTCGCAGCGCTTTGTGGGCCGGCACGGGGCTGGAGAACGGGCGTGTTCGTCGCGGGCTGTGTCGCGCTCATGTTGACCATCGCCATGGAGAGCTTGCCCTATGCAGCAGGGTTGATCGTGCTGGGCGGTGTGCTGTGGGTTTTGAACGGCACCCGCGATGTCCGGCTGCTGACCGGGCTTGGCGTTGGGCTGTCTGGCTTTGCGATCCTCGCCTACGTGTTTGATGCGCCCGGTATGACCGGGCTGCGCGCGGTCTGTGATGCTTACGGCAATGTCCATGCGGCCGCGCTTGTGATCGGTGGCCTCGGCCTGTTCGGTCTCGGATTTGCCGATGCCCGTCTTTCCAATTGGCGCGCGCGCCTTGCCGCCGGGGTTGGAGTTGGCGTCGCCGCAGCCTTGAGCGCTCTGGCGATTGACCCGTCATGCCTCGGGTCACCGTATTCGGCTGTTGATGCCGCGATTATGGACGGCTGGATGACGTCCGTGACCGAGGCGCGCGATATTGTCCGCCTTTTTGAAACGTCGCCGGCATTCGGTCTCGCAGCATTCGGGTTCGCCATAATCGGCGCGCTCGCCGCGGGGCTTTTCCTGAAACTCGACCCGAAAGCGGATCGCGCTTTGATCATGGGTCTCGTGGGGCTGACACTGCTGGCGATATTGGTGACGAGCTGGCAAGTGCGCGCTGTCATGTTCGCCCATGGATTTGCCGTCATCGGAGCGGGGCTGGCCGCAAACGTCCTGATCGCCCGGCTGATGTCTGAGACGGGCACGGCCCGTGTGGCGGCGATGGCCGGGCTGGTCGCATTGTCGCCCACCACATGGCAAACGGCGGGCACGCAGCTTTTTGCCAAGACGACACAGCTGTCGGACACATCATCGTCTCGGGCCGAGTGTCGCTCTGCGGATGCAATGGCCGCTCTTGCTGCGCTGCCCCCGTCACGCGTGTTCACGCCCGTCGATCTTGGCACAGCGGTGCTCGCGCACACGGACCACACTGTCTTTGCCGCGCCGTATCATCGCAATCCGGGGTCCATTGGGCGTGCGCTGTCTGTCTTTGAAAGCGCCCCTGCTGAAGCCAGAGAATTACTTCAGGCGTCGGGCGCGGACGTCCTTTATGCCTGTCCGGGCATTGGTGAACTGAAGTTATATGCCCGCCGCTCGCCCGATAGCCTGGCAGCGGCGCTCGAAGCGGGTGACTTGCCGAACTGGCTGGAGCAGGGCGGTGATGCGGAGGACGGCGTGCTTTTCCTGCGCGTGCGCCAGGACGCTGTCGCCGAGGCGACGGCGCGCTAAGCTATCTTGACGGGTCTACCCACCCTGCGGCAAACGGGGCCATGTCACAGAAATTCAAATCCCCGGATGACATAGTCGACGCGCTGGATACGCTCTATGCCGAGGCCGTTGCCAGTTTGAAATCCGCCCTGTCGGCTTATCTGCACGACGGCACGACACCGGACCCCGCCCATCGTGAAAACGGCGGGTTCTGCTACCCAGAACTTGTTATTCGGTACGATCCGGACGGTCCACCGCCGCCAATCTCACGCTCTTTCGGCAAGATGTCCGAGGCGGGCGCCTATGTGTCTACAATCACGCGGCCAGATTTCTTCCGCGCCTATCTGGTGGAACAGCTCACGCCATTGATGCGTGACTATGACATCGAGATCGAAGTTCGCCGTTCCGACAGCGAGATTCCATATGCCTATGTCTGGGATGCCGCAGAAGCCGATGGCCTGGATCAGGTTTCTCCGGCGGAACTGGCCCAACTGTTTCCGGCGCCCAATCTGGGGCTCATCGGGGATGAGGTGGCCGACGGCGAACTCTACGATGCCGGTTCGGCCCGCCCGCTGGCGCTGTTTGATGCCCAGCGTACGGATTTCAGCCTAAAGCGGCTGGAGCATTATACCGGAACGTCGGCCGATCACATGCAGCCCTATGTGCTGTTCACAAATTATCACCGGTACGTCGACGCTTTCTGCGCCTGGGCCGTTGAGCGCATCTCCAAAGCCGACGGCTATAAAGCCCTGTCGGCGCCTGGCGGCGTGCTGATCGAGAACGACACCCCCGACGCGATGGACCGAATTGGTGCGGCGCCCTGGAGGCGGTTCCAGATGCCAGCCTATCATCTCATCCGCGAGGACGGCCCGGGCATTACCCTCGTCAATATTGGTGTTGGGCCATCAAACGCGAAGACGATTACGGACCACCTCGCTGTGCTGCGGCCTGAATGTTGGATCATGGTCGGACACTGCGGCGGGCTCCGCCACAGCCAGGCCATTGGTGATTACGTCCTCGCCCACGCCTATTTCCGGGAAGACCATGTGCTCGACAGCGTCTTGCCGCCGGAAATCCCTGTGCCGCCCATTGCCGAAGTCCAGGTTGCTCTACAGGACGCCGCCGCAGCCGTAACGGGCGAGACCGGCGATGCACTCAAGAAACGGCTACGCACTGGAACCGTGGTCACGACTGACGACCGAAATTGGGAACTTCGCTTCTCTGAAACCGCCCGTCGATTCAACAAGTCACGCGCCATCGCCATTGATATGGAAAGCGCCACTATTGCCGCCAATGGTTACCGCCTGCGGGTGCCCTATGGCGTCTTGCTCTGTGTCTCGGACAAGCCCTTGCACGGCGAAATCAAACTGCCGGGCGCCGCCAATCGCTTCTATGAGCGAGCCATTGGCGAACACATCCGCATTGGAATTGCGACGCTCGAGCAACTGGCCAAGGATGGCGGTACGCGCCTGCACTCGCGCAAGCTGCGTGCATTTGACGAGCCCCCCTTCCGATGAGACAGGTCACCAGATGAAAGCGGGGCACGGACGCACGCAGCTGGATGTCGATATCGCCGATATTGCAAGGCGCTATGCCGACTTGGGTGTGCGGCACTGGCAAACACTGCTGATCCTCTTGGCGGTGGGTTGGCTTCTGTTTTCGGCAACAGGCTACCTGCAGGACACACTGCTCGGTTGGCGACCCCAGGATCTGCTCACCTTCTTTGATTTGGACGTCATCCCCGTGGCGTTTCTCACGGCGGCAACAGCCCACTCAGTGTTGTGGGAATCGCCTGGAGCAGGGCCTGTCGCTGCGCTGGATGTGGCGTGGCGGGCATTCCTTTCGCTCCTGGCGGTAACGCTTCTGGTGCGCGCTGCCGTTGTTGTGGGCATTATGTTTCTTGTCTTGCCGGGATTGGCCGCGATCGTCTTTCTTGGACTGGCTGCGGTCATCATGATGGCAGAACGTCCGGGCATAATCGCAAGCCTGCGCCAAAGTGCTGAAATGGTGCTTTCGGCCGTCGTGAAAGTGCTCGGGGCCTATATCATCTTTATACTTTCGCTTGTCGCAGTGATGTTCGTGATGCTGCTGGTGGCAGGCTTTGCCTCAGCCGGTTTTCCAGAACCGCTGGCCGGGCACATCATGGACGGGGCCTTCAGCGCGGGCTTCAGTATTTCGTATACGGTTTTCGCCGTGGCGATTTATCAGGTGCTGACGGAAGCCCGACACGCCCAGCCTACGGTCCACTGATCAGTTATTGTTGCCGGAAACGTCATAGAAGAGCGAGAACTGGATCGGCAGGGCGTCGCGGACATACTGCTGGATGAATTGGTTCTGGTTCGAAATGGCCGATCTGGGGACATAAACGATATCGAATCGTTGCAAGGGCCCCCACTCGGCCAATTGGGCGTCTCGAATGCCCGCGTCGATATCGAAAACGGCCGCGCGCAACTCACCGCCCGGCAAACGTCGCATCACGAAGACTTCCTTGCTCCGGGCCTGGTCGGTTCGCCCGCCTGCCAGGAGCAAAGCCTGAAAGGGATCGATCTGGCCCGGCAGGTCAAACAGCCCCGGACTTGTTACCGCGCCGCCAACGAACACTTGCTGGCTGGAGAATTCAGTGACCAATAAGTCGAGGTCCGGGCGGACAAGCTGGTCTGAATAGGCCAATCTGACGAAGGCCTCGACATCTTCAGGTGTGCGCCCGGCAGCCGTTACCGCATCAATCAAAGGCAGACGAATTCTGCCGTCCGGATTAACCACCAATTCGCGCGAGAGCTCTGGCGCTGAGTACACGGTTAGCTCCAACCGGTCGCCAGGAGCCAGCAAGTAAACCGGGTCAGTCGCCGTTTGCGAGAGCCATGGCTGGGATGGAAACGTTTCACTCGGCTGCGGCGTCACCGTGCACGCTGATGTCAGCAAAACGCCGAGGAGGGCCAACAGGTTGCGCTGGGGCATTGTGTCAGTGTGATCCTTGCCGTGAGACGAGTGCATTTCATCGCTGTTAATGCTTAAAGTTTTATCAAGTGAAACGCGTGATGAGGCGCTGAAGCTATTAAGTGCGAAACCCGTTGAGGGCTCTCTGGATCCGGAATGAGCGAGCGACAAGACGCCAACGACCGATATTGGGAACCAACGTCGCCGCCCTCGCGCGTGCGCCTTGGGTTGACCGATTATCTCGTGCGGCTATGGCGCGCCAAATGGCTGATGCTCGCCGTGTTTGCGATGCTCTTCAGCGCGGGCCTGTTCGCGGCGATGCAGCTCAAGGAAACGTTCACGGCCAATTCGCGGCTGCTGGCCACCCTTGATGATGCGTATGTTTTCAGGCCCTTGGCCGGCGGTGATGCCGCGGGCATCGCGCTGGAAGCCAATCAGGTTGTCCAGGCGGAGCTGGAACTCCTGCGCTCGCCCGTTATCCTCTCCACAGCGCTTGAAACGCAGCCCTTCGAACAACTCTACCCCGATCTGGCGGAGGCCCGGGACCGGGCGCTCGGCGAAGGTCGCCAATCGCGCGAAGATATTGACCGCTTCTACAGTGAAGCGGCGATGGAGGCGCTTGCGCGTAACTTTGGCGTCGGTGCTGCGCCCGAGCGTCCGGTAATATTTACCAGCTTCACCCATGAGGACCCCCGCCTCGCGGCCGATATGCTCAACCTCCTCATCGACACCTACCTGGCCTATAGAACGACGCTGTTTTCTGACGGCGCGGGCGAAGACTTCGCCGCCCAGAGTGATGTCTTCCAGGCCGAGCTGACCGACGCCGACCGGGCCTTGCGCGCCTTCATGCTGCAATATGACCTGACAGACCTGACAGCCGAACAAGGCGCGGTGCAGCGTTTGATAGAGAGTGTCGAGGCAGAGCTGTTTCGCGCACGGGCGCAACAGGGCGCGCTGCAAAGCCAGCTCTTCTCCCTGAAGTCGGAACTGGATCGCACCCCGCGTGAAGTGGACCTCTTTGTCGAGGACTCCTCGCGCCAGACCCTGGTTGAGCTTGAACTTGAGCGGGAAGATCTCTTGTCGCGTTATACGCCCAACTCGGAGCCGATCCAGGCGATCAATGCCCGCATTGCGCAGGTAGAGGCTTTCCTGAACCGTCAAGACAGCGCATCCGGCACGGTGCGCCGCGGGATCAACCCTGTCTATCAGGACCTCTCCACCAGTTACACCACGCTTGAAGCGCAGGCGGAGGCCCTGGCGGGTGAAGCCGGCGCGCTCGAGCTGCAAATGGCCCAGTTGGAGGCGCGCGCTGACCTGCTGGTGTCGCTTTCACCCCAGTGGCGTGACCTTCTCCGCGACCGTGATCTCGCAGAGGCCAACGTTGTTGAGTATTCCAGCCGAGCGATTGAAGAGCGGAGCCGAAGAGACCTTGTCCAACGGCGCGCCGACAATATTCGTGTACTCGAGCCGGCACGGATCCCGGCTGAAGGAACGTCTCTGAAGATGCCGGTTGCAGCCGCGTCGCTTTTGTTTGCCGGGTTCTCAGCGCTCATGGCTGGCTTGCTTTACACTTTCACCCGGAGTGGGTTCACGACCCCGTCCAGCCTGACCTCGACAACGGGACTGCCTGTCCTTGCCACGTTGGGGCGGTTGTCGTGAAGGTGCCCGCAGCGGCATTCAACGGCGTTTTGCGCGCGTCCCAGCGAGTAGGTCCGCCGACTGGCGGGCTGGCGATCATGTTTGTAACGCCCAACTCTGTGGCCGCTGTAAGGGATGCCTCGATTGGGTTTGCGCGGGCAACTGCCCTGCGAGCCAACCGGCCCGTCTGGCTGGTTGATCTGGACCTGCGCGACAATGGGGTGTTCCACCATTTGGACGTGATGGCGCCTTCGGAGCAAAGCCAACCCGGCCGCGCCTTCAGCGTGGCCTTCGATGCAGCGCCAATTTATCGCCCCGTGGGCAAGCGTCTCATCGCGACCAAGGGCGGCGTCAACCCGACGAAATTGCTAAGCCTCCACGAAGTGCCTGGGTCAAATCTCTATGTCAGCCGGTTCCGGGTCGAGGCCATGGTGGCAGGGCAACAATTGTCCCTCGTTCGCTCACAGGACTGGTGGACGGCAGCGCGGGCGAAGACCGACTGGGTGACTGTCCATGCGCTCCCCCTGGAGCAGGGCGGAAATGCGCTAACCCTGTGCCGAGATGTGGATGGTGTTGTGCTGGTTGTTGAGGCCGATCGGACCAACCTATCTGATGTGACGGTTATGCAGGAAGAAGTAGAGGCCGCCGGTGGACGCATTCTGGGCGTTGTCATGGTTGGCGTGGGCGCAGATGCACGCTGGCTGAACGGCCGCGCTGCCTGATGCAGGCCGAAGCGCCTCCGCGCAGCGGCATCGCGATGCCGGTCTGGGTGGCTCTGGTGGTTTGCCTCGTCCTGTTCTCTGAAGGCGCATTTCAAAGGCTGGTGGCGCCCGAAGTTGAGGCGGAAGGCAATCCCATTCTCCGCTTCATGTGGCTTCCTGTTTACGGCGTGGTGTTCACCCTCGGCCTCACCCGGGCAGCCGATATTGCGCGGTTGGCCCTGCGTATGCCGGCCCTTGTCCTGCTGGTGATGTTCGCAGCGATATCATTCCTCTGGTCGATCGACCCATCGCTCAGCCTCAGGCGCGGCATAGGTCTCGTGGCGACCACGCTGTTTGGGCTCTACCTCGCCGTCCGGTTCGATTGGCGGGAGTTACTCGTTCTGTTCGGGAGCCTGTGGCTGGGTCTGTGCTGCATCAATTTCGTGGCCGGCTGGGTCGCGCCGAGTTTTGCGCGTGACTACGAAATTCACATTGGGGCCTGGCGAGGCTTCTGGTTTGAAAAGAACACAATGGGCGGGCATATGGCCCGGGCCAGCATGATTTTCGGCGCGCTGTTGCTGGTCAATCCCGGGCGTTGGCGGATCTGGTCTCTCGGGCTCTTTTTGTCGGCGGCGCTGGTACTGCTGTCCACGTCAACCACATCTCTGATCACCACACTCCTGGCATTCGGCGTTGTCGTGGCGGGATGGGCGTTGCAGGGGCGCGCGGTCATGTCCGTCATTGGCGTCTGGGGCGGGGTCGCCCTGGCCGGCGCGCTGGCAGCCTTCATTGCCCTTCAGCCGGAGGCGTTTCTCAGCGTTTTTGGAAAGGATCCCTCCCTGACTGGACGCACGGATATCTGGTCAGCTCTGCTTGATGCGATCGCGCAGCGTCCTCTGCTCGGATACGGCTATGGGGCGTTTTGGGGTGTGGAGTCCGAGCCCGCATACTGGGTACGCGTCACGGTCAATTGGGAAGCGCCGACGGCCCACAATGGCTGGCTGGAAATCACGTTGGCCCTGGGTCTGGTTGGGCTTGCGTGTTTCGCCGTGAGTTTCCTGGCGACGCTCGGGCGCGCTTTGGCCCACCTGCCGAACCACCGATTTGGCCTCTACGCCGTTGGTTTCCTGGCCCAACTTGCCCTGTTCAGCATATCTGAGAGCTTGCTGATGGAACTCAACAGCTTTGTCTGGATCAACTATGTGGCAGTCGCTGCGATACTCGTTCAGGGGCTTTCGCGCGATGGCATCGTTGAACACCGGTCCGGCGCGGCCCCACTACGCCGAAGACTTCGCAGTCAGCCGAGTGGTCTCGTCTGAGGGCGTTGCTTTTGGGATCTGGGACTGGCCATAGAACTTGAACTGCTTGCGCCAGACCACCTTGCCCAAACCCTGGGCTGCGCGATCCAGCCAGACGGCGCGTTTGTTCGACCCAGTGACCCAGCCGATAGCAGCCATCAATCCGAACACAGCGAACTGCCCCGCGCCGACGCCCATCCAGTAAACTAACTGGAGAAAATCGCGCGTTTCTTCGGCCTTCCGGGTCGGTCCCTGACCATAGGAAATGGCGCGGGGCAACGTGTATTCTAGGGTGGCGCGCTTTTCAGGAACATGTTCCCAAACCCGTGCATCGCCCGCCCAGGCGAAGTTGCACCCTTTTTCTTCCGCGCGAATGAAAAGCAGATCGTCTTCGCCGCCGACTTCATTCATCCGAGTATCGAATAGGGGGTTCAGTTTGGGAAGCTGTTCCAGATCCATCAGGGCATTACCGCAGCCATAGAATTCCGCGATCACGCCCGTCTCATGGTCTGGGCGGCGGGAGAAAAAGCTCTCGAAATAAGCGCGATGGCGGGTGATCGCCTCTGGAAGCACGGCATCAACCGGTCCGAACGTGACCGCCGCGCCATGGGCGCTATAGGCAGCCAGCAGGTTTGAAAGCCAGTCTGGAGGCGCGGTCTGATCATCATCAATGAAGGCGACGAGCCGGGTCTCCACCTGCTCCATG
Source organism: Pseudomonadota bacterium (assembly GCA_039818165.1). Classification (GTDB taxonomy): domain Bacteria; phylum Pseudomonadota; class Alphaproteobacteria; order Caulobacterales; family Hyphomonadaceae; genus UBA5336. The sequence continues at coordinate 23,636 of JBCBUL010000031.1, forward strand.
GCGGCATTGCGGGCATTGGCGACGCCAGGCTCGCGGCAGTGGATAATGTCGATCGAAATGCCCTCTGGCGCTGAACGGCGCAGATTTTCGGCCATGGGTAGCGCGGATCCAGCCGGATCATTGTCGACGATGATCATGCGCGGCCTGATTGCGCTGAGACCCGTCTGACCGAAAACACTTTCGACCACGGCTTCGAGCTGCGCCGCCCGTTTGAAGGTTGGTATGACAATTGTGACGGGCTCAGTCATCAGGCATGCTCGACCGAAAGCTGCTCGAGAGCTTCACTTGGCGTCGTGAGAAGCGCGCCGCTGTCGCGGGCCCGGCGTACGAGTTGCTCTAGCACTGCTGGCGTGACGCCGTAATCGGTCGCATCCGACTGCACATCGTGGGTGAAAAAGATCAACCAACCCGGTGAACGCGCAACGTCTTCGATCATGCGTTCGGCTCGGGCGATCCTGGCGGCGTCATTCCCGAGTTCCACGGCGCGAAGCTGCATCAAATCCGAACCGGCCCGGTTCACGCCGGGCAGTATGCCCCGGCAGGTCGAAAACCTGTTCTTCAGAGATGACTTCAGGCTCAACTGCGTCTCGCCATAGGGGTAGGCGAAGTGCTCGACCGCGCCTGACAAAGCCAAGGCTTCAAGCGCGTTCAAATTTTCATTGATGTCTGCCAGGGCCGTCTCCGGCGCGGCCTTTGCGCAGTCCAGATGGGTCTGCGTGTGGGCTGCGATCTCATGGCCTTCTTTGTTGAGGGTTTCGACATCGTCCAGGGTGAAATATGGGCCGCCGGGGCCGGACTGGTCCATGAAACCCGTGCAGGTGTAGTAAGCCCCCTTGGCGCTATGGCGCGAGAGGATTTCTGCGCCATGCTGGGCTGCTGATCTGGGAAAATCGTCGAACGTAAAACTGATTACGGGGCATTCTGGCGACCGGGACATCGGTGCAGCCGTTTGCCATTGGGTCAGCCGGCGTTTCACTTTCGCCATCAGGGAGCGTGGCGGCATGTAGAGGTTGGGCTGCATCTGCGCTGTCGTCATCAGAGGTCCCTCGAATACACGAGGGCGCGGAAAAGCTTCAGGCTGGCCAGACGAAGGCGCATGGGAAATATGGACCGTGTCGCTGCAAAACGGGTCAGGCTGATCAGCGGGGTGCGCAAAGGGCCGAGAGACTGGGCAATGTGCGCGGCTTTATACAGAGGCATCTCTTCCACCGCTGCGGGGTGACGTCTTTTCAGCCGCGCAAAGTTTGCCCCCGAGGAACCATACTTGGCGATCAGGCGAGCATCTTCGTCCAGACCCAGATGGGTCGCTGGATTGTCAATATGGACAACGGGAAAACGCGCAGTAATTGAAAGGCCCCAATCCACGTCTTCCCATCCCCAACCGACATAGCCAGGATCCAGCGGTACGGCATCAAAAACGGTGCGATGCACCATGATATTGGCCGTGAAAACAAATCGCCCAGGCTCGGCATTGCGGTCGCGGGCGTCGAGGCATTCCGATGTTCTGGATTGCGCAAGGTGTAAGGCAGTCTTGGCGTCGAATGGGACCTGCGCCGTGCTGCCACCGCCGCAAATCAGGCCCGGTTCGCCAAGCTTTGTTGCAGCTTCCTGGTATCGCGTAAGGAACAGCGGATCGTCGGGCACCATGTCTGCATCCAGCAAGATGACCCAGTCTGTCGTCGCGGCCGCCAGCAGGCGGTTGCGCGCTTTCGAGCGCCCAAGATTCGTCTCTGATTTAATCAGCTCTGCGGGGCCCGGGAACGCGGTCAGTGCCGACTGAATGTCGGGAAATTCGCCCTTATCTCCAGAGCCATCATCGAACACGATCAAGTGCGATTCAGACGCGCCATCACACGCGCCAAGCGCCTCTATTAGTGGCAATACATCATCGCGAAAGCGCGGAACCAGAATGGATACAGTGGGGCGTGTGCACGTGGTCAGTTTCGGCTTTCGGGACAGGGCAGGGGCGTCAGCGTGCATTGCTGCGGTCTCCGAGCAGACACGGCGCGGTCATGAGCATGATATAGAGGTCGAACAGAAGCGAACCACGGTTCACGTATTCGAGGTCAAGGCGCACGCGTTCGCGCACTTCTTCCTTGGTGTGAACGGGCCCGCGGGAGCCATTGATCTGCGCCCAGCCGGTGATGCCGGGTTTAACCCGATGGCGATGGGCATAGGCGCGCACAATCGCATGCACTTCAGTCTGTTCCGTTGTCATACCAACAGCGTGAGGGCGCGGGCCGACAATGGACATTTGCCCCATCAACACGTTCCAAAGTTGTGGCAACTCATCGAGGCTTGTGCGGCGAATAAAGCTGCCGACGCGGGTAACCCGCGTGTCGCCGGCGAAGGTTTGCGCGACCATTCTCTCTTCAGATACACGGTCAGGGCGCATGGAGCGGAACTTCCAAACGCGGATGACCTGATTGTTGAAGCCGTGGCGCTTCTGGCGAAAGAACACTGGGCCCCGGTCTTCCAACCAGACGGCGAGTGCGATTGTGACCATGACGGGGGCGAATGCGACCAGCAATCCGGCGGAAATAACGATGTCTGACAGGCGTTTCACGATCGCCTGGCGCAGGTTCACCGGAGCGCCGGATATATAAGCAGCTGGCGACCGGGCGATCTGGTCGAGGCTTTCCGTTTCCGGGTCGAATCCGGCCAGATCCAGTAACAGGACAACCCGTTGGGGAAGCACGCGCAGCCTGTCGACAAGGTTGCGAACGCGGTCGCGGGCATCGCTGGTCACCGTGACCACGATCCGATCCATTTCCGGCAGGAGGTCCCAGTCCATAAGGTCCTTCAGGGTGCCAAGGACGGGAACGCCTGCAATATTGGTCGGCGCACGCGCCAGTCTATCATCGAACACCCCAACGATATTCAGCGCGCGGCTGTCTTCATTGCGAGCGATCAGGCGGCGGGCATTCTCTGTCGCGCCGACAATGACAACATTCTCACTCAGGCGTCCCGCCTTTGTGAGTTGGAGAATCACCACGCTGTAAAGAACATGGGCGAGGCTGAGCACAGCCCAGAGAGCCGCCGCTGTGACACCAATCTGTGGAACGCCCAAGACATAGTCCGCCAGTGCCACCGGCAGGATCGTGGCGGCGAGGGCCATGGAAACCCGCATACAACTCCACGGATGCACCATTCTGTATTCCGTGCGCCACGCACCGGACAAAGCGATGGCGCCCAGCGCGGCGGAACCGGCGAGAATGTATGGCAGTAAACTCGCCACCGTCGCCGAGAAGAATGCTGTACCGCGCAGTTCGAGTATGGCGATACAAACAAGGGTGGTCAGAAATGCATCGACACCGCGCATTGCGGCGCTGGCAATTTCCAGCGGAATTCTGGCGCCCTTGCGTGGACGTGCCGTGAAGGGTGGGGTGGCTTTCAAGTGAGCGTTCAGCGCGCCCGAGCCAGGCCGCGAAATCGATCCATCGAATGGCCGCAAGTCGCGGCGCAAGGCTGTCCGGTGATGTGCTCGCAGTTTTGGCGTCGCGCCCATAAGGACTTCCCTCGTCTGGCCGACCTGGTTTGTTCCGAAATCGGTCGAGATCATCAAAGCTCGCCCGTTGCGCTACAAAACCCGTGCCAATTCTCGTTTTGGGAGAATTGGTCCGGTACCCATGACCCTGCAGCGCCAATTGCATCATGCTGCCGGATCGATCAAGCGGAGATTTCAGTTCAGTTTCCGTGGAGAAGTCATTGTTTGGACGAGCATTTTTGTCTGTCTGCGGATGGCTTGGTGCAGGGCGCGGCGTCGTTAGCCCTAGCCAACGGGCGGAAGTTTGGCTTAGGACTCGCCGATCAAATATGACGAGGAATTACTGATGACCTTGAAATCCATGCTGGCGCCGAGCCTTTTGGCGATGAGTATTGCCCTTGTTGCCTGCGGAGCGCAGGACACAGATGCGCCTGGTGACTCGGCTCAGATCGAATCCAATGCAGCAACCACTGCCGCCAGCTTGCCTGAGATTTCGGTGACGGACGCGGAGCTCGAAGGCAATCCATTCCTCGCCACATGGGATACGCCCTATAGCGTGCCGCCTTTCGCCGAGATCGAGGCCGAGCACTATATGCCGGCCATGAAACGGGCGATCCTCGATTTGCGCGCGGAAATCGAAGCGATCGAGACGTCCACGGAAGCGCCGACTTTCGAAAATACGATCCTCGCCCTGGAAACGTCTGGCGACATGCTGACGAAGGTGGCCCTGACTTTCTCCGGCGTGACCGCCACCGAGCTTGACGATGATCTGCGCGCTTTGCAGAGCGAAATCTGGCCGATGCTGACGGTGGAGACCAATGCGATCTCCCTGAACCCGGTAATCTTCGGTCGCGTGAAGACGGTCTACGAAAACCTCGACACCCTTGGTCTCGGCCAGCAAGAGGCTCGTCTCGTTGAGTTGACCTATCGCGACTTCGTTCGCTCGGGCGCCAATCTGGACCCTGAGACAAAGGCCCAGGTGGCCGATATCAACACGCAGCTTTCCGGACTGACCACGACATTTGGTCAGAACCTCCTGGCCTCCACGAAGGACTTCCGCCTCGAGCTGACCACGCCGGAGGATATTGCAGGACTTTCCCCGGACTTCGCCAGCTCCATCAAAGTCGACGGCGAAGACAAGTGGATCGTTACGCTGGACCGCTCGGTCTATGAAACGTTCATGACGCAATCGGAGAACCGAGCCCATCGCGAGGCGGCGTTCAACGGGTACCGCCTGCGTGCGTCCGATGGCGAATTCGACAACGGTCCGGTCCTGATCGAAATCGCCCAGCTCCGCGCCAAGCGGGCTGAGTTGCTCGGCTATGCCAGCCACGCTGAGTACCAGCTCGAAGAGCGGATGGCGAAGACGCCAGAGGGCGCTGAAGACTTCCTGCTGCGCGTCTGGCGCCCCGGGCTTGAGCGCGCCAAGGAAGAGCGTGCGGACATGCAAGCGATGATCGGTGATGAATTCACCTTCGCGGGCCACGACTGGTGGCACTATTCTGAGAAAGTGCGCCAGGACCGCTACGCTTTCGATGACAATGCCCTGAAGCCCTATTTCGAGCTGAATGCGGTGAAAGCCGGCGCTTTTGAAATGGCCAAGCGGCTGTTCAACATCGAGCTGACCGAAGTGGATGTGGATGGCTGGAACCCCGTAACGGTCAACTATGACGTGAAGGACCTGGAAACCGGCGAACATCTCGGCCTGTTCATGACCGACATGTACGCCCGCGATTCCAAGCGGGGCGGGGCGTGGATGAGCTCCTTCCGAAATACGTCCAACATCAATGGCGAGCGCATTCGTCCGATCATCAACAACAATATGAACCTGACCCAGCCACCGGCGGGCGAACCGACGCTCATGCGGTTTGATGAGGTCGAGACCCTGTTCCACGAGTTCGGCCACGGCCTGCACGGTTTGCTGACGCAGATCGACTATCCGACCTTCTCCGGCGTGGATGGCCCGCGAGATTATACCGAATTCCCGGCCCAGATCCTGGAACATTGGGCAAGCCAGCCGGAAATGCTCGAACTCTATGCGCGCCACTATGAGACCGGCGAAGTGATCCCGGGCGAATTGGTCGACAAGATGCTGGAGGCATCGACCTTCAATCAGGGCTTCAAGACGACCGAATTTATCGCCGCCTCGCTGCTCGATCTGGCCTGGCACAACCTGTCCCACGAAGAGGCCATGGCGATCACGGATGCGCGCGCGTTTGAGCAGGAAGTGCTCGAGGGCTATGGCCTGATCGACGAGATCGAACCGCGCTATCGCTCGAACTACTTCGCCCACATTTTCGCCGGCGGATACTCGGCGGGTTACTACGCCTATCTCTGGTCTGAAATCCTCGACGCCGACGGCTTCTATGCCTTCAAGGAAGCCGGTGACATCTGGGATCCGGAACTTTCAAACCGCCTGAAAACGTGGGTGTACGAGAGCGGCGGTCTTCTGCCGGCGGATGAATTGTACCGCAACTTCCGCGGCGCTGATCCGGTAATCGACCCACTGCTCGAGATCCGGGGCTTCAAGGAAGCCGAAGGCGAGGGCTAAGCCGAACGCATTCTGGGTGCTGCCGGGTATGGTGTTGGCAGCACCCGCGTCCGCAGACCCGGTAGGGCGCGGCGGTTTGAGCGAATTGTTGGATTGGGCCCGCGGCCTGCCACTTCAGCTTGTGTTGAGGTGCGCAGGCTCCGCGAAACAGCCCAACGCCACGTCAAAGCGCCTTCTTCTCCCGGCAAGAGTGGGGAACCAGACGAACGGCGTTGAGATCACGAGCGCTCTCAGCAAGGGCAGGGCATTCGCCTCGTCTCCCTGAAGGGCGAAGATAGCGCCGGATACGAGGTGTGGATTACCCACATCCAGCGTTGCGAGATGCACGCGCCGCGCACATCCTTCCAAATTCGCATCCCAACTCGGTGCATCGGGATCCACCATCCGCCAGACACGGATCCCGCCCCACCAGGTGATTTCGTAGGAGATAAAGCCCTGGCCATCATTCTGTTCCAGCCGGCGCGACAGCATCGCTGCAAACCGGCGCAGGTTCCAGAAGAAGACCGGCCAGAAGAACGGGTGCACGATTTCGCGCCAACGCAGGATTTGGGAGCCGGTGTCCATGGGGCGCAGTATCGCCCCGGTCTGGGTGGGGGAGGATAAGTTTTTGTTTTCCCCGGTGAACCGGTCCGCCGCTAGGCCCGCATATCGGATTTACCGTGGTCTGCGATCGCATTGGCAATCTCATCGACCAGGCTGAGCCGGTGTGGCGTTTTTTCGATCACGCTTCTAAAGCCGGCCGCTGCCGCCTTGGCTCTGATTTCTGCGGTGACGCATGCGGTGATCAGAATCGCTGGCGCGGTTCGGCCCGCATCCCGCAAGGCGTTCAGAAGTTGCACGCCATTCAGATCAGGCAGTCGGAAGTCAATCAGGAAGCAGTCCGCGTCGGGAATATGCTGCCCCGTCAACAGGTGTTCACCCGCTTCAAAGGCGTCCACGATATAGCCGCGCGTGCGCAGGAGGAGCGAAAGCGACTTGCGAACAGGCTCATTGTCCTCAACCACAATCACGCGACTTTTGAGAAAGAGGGTGGCCTCTACGGGCATGGGTTGGTGGCTCGCTTGCATGGCAGGTTCGCGCAGTTTTGCGCGCGAGGCACCCGTGTGTCTTTAGGTAGATGTCCCTAATGCACCATCAAATCCGATGAAATGATGGGTCTTACATCACTCTGAAAAGCCAAGACCCGCTGCAAAGGCGATTCTGAGCGCCGAGGACAGGCTCTCGACTTCGAGCTTCTGCATCACATGGGCGCGGTGAATTTCCACCGTGCGCGGTGAAATCGAAAGGCGTTCAGCGATGGCTTTGTTGGTGAGGCCCTCGACCAGACCTTCCAGCACTTCGTGTTCGCGCTGGGTCAGGTTCGCCAAACGGGATTTCGCCTCGCCCGCCAACTTCTCGCGAACGTCCCGCGATTCCACCTTGTCGAACGCGGCCGACAGTATCTCCAGCAATTTCGCCTTCTCGTAGGGCTTTTCCACGAAGTCCACTGCGCCGCCTTTCATGGCAGCCACGGCCACGGAGACATCGCCATGTCCAGTCAGCACGATGACGGGCATGTCGATGCCAAGCTCATTCAACTCTGTGAGGACGGTAAGCCCGTCTTTTCTAGGCATTTGTACGTCGAGCAGTATGCAGCCGGGATCCGCTGAAGCGACAACATCCAAAAACGTAACGCCGTCTGCATAGGTCTGGACGCGGTAGCCGGCCGCCCGCAGCATGAAGCTCGCTGAATGACGAATGGCGTCGTCATCGTCGACGAGGTGAATGAGTTGGCGTTCAGGCATCGTCTGGATCCTCATCGGCCGTCGGCACCGTAAATTGAAAGCACGTGCCCCCCTGGGACCTTGCTTCGGCTGCGATTTCGCCGCCATGGGCCTCGATTATGGTCTGGCATATCGAGAGGCCGAGTCCCATGCCAGAGGTTTTCGACGTGGTGAATGGGCGAAACAGTTGAGCAGCAATGTCTGGCTCGATGCCGGGACCATTGTCCGAAATTGCTATGGTGGCGAACCCGGGCGGGCCAGGGATTGCCGTGATTTCGATCTCTGCGCCGGCGAAGGTTTCCAAGGCCTCGAACGCATTGCGTAGAAGGTTGATCACCACTTGCTGAATCTGGATCGGATCGACTGAAACGGCTTCCAGGGCCGGGTCCACGGTACACCTGATCTGCACTGTGTCGCTGGGCGTTCCAATGCGCGCGAGTGAAATGGCATCGGTCAGCAGGGGGCGCAGGGGCGCGACACGCGCGGAAATCTCACCCCTGGCCACATAGTCTCGCAGCTTGCGGACAATCTTGCCGGCGCGCACCGACTGTTTAGCGGCTTCGTCCATCGCTTCCTGGGCCATGCTCAGGGAGTCCGCGTCGGGCGTGTCGAGCAGGTCCCGTCCGGCTTCCAGATAATTCGCAATGGCCGTCAGCGGTTGGTTCAACTCATGGGCAAGGGCCGAGGCCATGGTGCCGACGGCGCTCATGCGGGAAAAATGAACCAGCTCGGCCTGCATCTCGCGCATGCGCAGTTCCGATTGCTGCTTCTCGGTCAGATCGCGCAGGAAGCCCGTGTAAATCGAGGTGTTGCCAATCTTGGCTTCGCCGATCTTGAGGTCGATGGGGAAATCCGTCCCGTCGGCCTTGCGCGCCATGACGACGCGCCCGATCCCGATGATGCGCGGCTTCTGGGTGTCCTCATACCGGGTCATGTACGCGTCATGCAGGTCAGCGTCGCGCGGGGTCATCAGGATGGAGACATGTTTGCCGAGAACCTCGTCCTGACCATAGCCGAAGAGTTCTCGCGCCGCCCGGCTGAATTGAAGGATCGTGCCTTCCTGATTGATGATGATCATCGCATCCGGCACGGATTCCAGGACTGACGTCAGGTGGATCTGAAGCGCTTCCAGTGTTTGGAGCGAGTCGTATGGCGCTGACGGCGTGCCGGGCATGGGCTTTCTCCAGGGGATTCAGCTGAGAACCCCGCTGGATGCAACGTAAGGTATGTTGGCAATCGGCCTAAAGCGTGCGCAACCGCGCGGGGCGTTTTGGCGCAGACGTCACCCGACTTGCGAGTGTTTTCCAAACGCCATGGGCCATGAGCAAAGCGCCGAGCAGGGCGAGACCGCAGCCCCAGCAATGGGGCTCAAACAGCCAGAAGGTGGTGTCGGGGGCGGTGAGCGCGCTGGGCCGGCACCAATAGGCCGCCATCGGATCTGTCGTGCCCAGATGATGCATCGCCTTTGCCGTTCCGCCGAGAAACAGGCTGGCGCCGATGGCGAATTGCGCAAGTCGGATCATGAGTGCGGTCTCCCTGACGTGTGGCACCGTTTTGCCGCACCGCCTGGGGCACCTCCATAGGGAGTTCCACGTATTCAGACACGTAAGAGCCCTCGGTACGTTCCGCCCAACAGTGGAAAAGGAGAGGGGTGCCACCGTGCCTGCGATCACGTCATCAACACCAACCCCCGCGAAAGACAATGCCAGCATTCTTGGCGTTGGCGGGGTGTTGGCGCTGGTCCTGCTATGGGCCGTTTTCGCCGCCGCCAATCCGGGCGACATGCTTATGGGCGTCCATGCCTGGATGTTTATCGCCTTGTTCGGCACGTTCATCCTGGGCCTGTTTATCTGGGGTGGGTCGGTTCAAAATCGCCTCGTCTTCGACCAGAGCAAGTACGAGGACACCCTGATCAAATGGGGTGTGGCGGCGTCCATGTTCTGGGGGCTGGTCGGCTTTCTGGTGGGCATCGTCATCGCCTTGCAGCTCACCTGGCCCAACATCTTCTACTTCCCCGAGCTCGGCTGGCTCAATTTCGGCCGGTTGCGCCCGCTGCACACCAGTGCGGTGATTTTTGCGTTTGGTGGGAACGTTCTGCTGGCGACCAGCTTTTACGTGGTTCAGCGCACGTGCCGGACGCGATTGGCCGGCGGGCTATGGCCCTGGTTCGTGTTCTGGGGATACCAGATCTTCATCGTCATCGCCGCATCCGGCTACGTTCTCGGCATCACCCAATCGAAGGAATATGCCGAGCCTGAATGGTATGCCGACCTCTGGCTGACCATCGTCTGGGTGGCTTACCTCTTGGTGTTCCTCGGCACGATCTGGAAGCGCAAGGAGCCCCATATCTATGTGGCCAAATGGTTCTACCTGTCTTTCATCGTCACCATTGCGATGCTCCACATCGTCAACAACCTGTCGATGCCGGTGG
>JBCBUL010000032.1:0-32176 GCA_039818165.1 Pseudomonadota bacterium
AATGATAAATGGTGCCCGGGGGCGGAATCGAACCACCGACACGCGGATTTTCAATCCGCTGCTCTACCCCTGAGCTACCCGGGCGGGCCAAATGGGGGAGCGCCGTATCTAACGAGGTCGCGCTGGCTTGTCCATGGGGTTTTGCGGCTTCGCTCAGCACAGAGAGGCTGGCCCTTGCCGCTAGTGGCAAATCCGAGGCAAAACCGGCCATGGTCGACTCCCAAATTCTTGTTGAAACGCGGCAGTTCGAGCGCAGGGCGGTGGTGTTTGATGGAGACCGGCCCATTGGTCTGTTCCACGAAAGCGAGCTTCTGCCCCGGGGGTTGCGCTTGGGTACGGTGCACGCGGCTGTTTTGCTTGCGCAGCCCTCGGCGTTTGATGGCGGATTCTGCAAAACCCAGGGCGGAGAGGATGTCTATGTCCGGTTTGCCAAGGGGGCGACGCCGCCACTGGGGCAACGCCTGACGGTCGAAATCGTGGCCGAAGCGCAAGGCGGTAAGGCCGCCCGCGGGCGGCCCGTTGCGGGTGAAAGAGACGATTCTGAAGCGGATCCGTTTCAGGCCTGGTGCAACAGAGTTTCCGAGGTAATCGATGTGCAGCAGGCCCACGGCACCGATGCCCAAGCTCGGATTGATCTTGCGTTTGAACAGGCGCTGTCGCGTGAAATCACCCTGCCGGGAGGTGGACAGTTGCGTCTTGCGCGCACGCCGGCGCTGACGGCGGTCGATATCGATACATCCGGCCGCGTCGAGCGGGCGGGGCGCAGCGCTTTGGCAAGGGCGGTAAACCTGGAAGCGGCAGCAGAAACAGCCCGGCAGCTCGCCCTGCGCGGCCTTGGTGGACTGGTGGTGCTCGATTGTGTGGCGCCGGTGTCAAAAGCTTTGGGCGCGGAGGTGAAGACGGCTTTTCTGGACGCATTTCGCGCGGTGTCCCCGAGACGGGTTGCGGCGCTGGCGCCATCTCCTTTTGGCTTGCTGGAAGCATCTTTGGCCTGGGCAGAAAGGCCCATCGACGAAGTGTTCATGGATGGGAGTGGGCAACTGAGCCCACAGGCACAGCTTCTTGAGGGGCTGAGGCGATTGGAGCGAGACATCGAACAACGACCCGCTGCCAGCCTGACATTGGCTTTGCCCGAGGCCGCCTATATCGCTATCAGGCCCTTTATGGGCAGTGCGGATCGGTTGGCTGGGGAAGTCTCCCGTCGACTGGGTCCGAACATACAGATTGAAAAAAGCCCGCACGGGCGCGTCGAGGTGATCCGCCGATGAGCAAACCTATTTGCCCCGTCTGTGAAAAGCGCGAAACGGTGGCTGACTACCGGCCATTTTGCTCCAAGCGCTGCGCAGATGTGGATCTGTCTCGCTGGCTCAAGGGCGCCTATGCGATCCCCGGGCGGCCGGCGGATGATACCGAAGAGGCTCCGCCGCGACGTGAAGACAGCGAAGGCTAGGTCTTCTCGAAGATCACGCTGAGATTGTTGGCGGGCATTTCTATAACAGTACGAAGGCTGAGGCCTGCTGTCTCGGCGATCGGCATCAACTCTGTGTCCAGATCCCGAACGCCCCAGCTAGGATCGCGCCGCTTCAGATCCTCGCTGAAGCGCGCATTGGATGGGGCAATCTCGCCGTTTCGAGAAAACGGCCCGTACAGCATGAGCCGACCGCCAGACTTTATGTGACGGCCTGCACCTGCCAACAATCCTTCCGAAGCTGCAAACGGCGCGATGTGGATCATGTTCGCGCAGAAGATCGCATCGACAGGAAAATACGCACCGGAGCTGGCCCAATCCGATTGGGTGGTGTCCAGAATGACGGGCGCGAGCAGGCGCGCAGTTTCCCGAGAGACCTCGCACCAGGCGGCCTGACTGGCGCGGCTTTCGGCGTCGATGTCGGAATATTGCCAGGTCAGCTCTGGGCAAGCACTGGCGATATAGGCGCCATGCTCGCCAGTGCCTGAGGCAATTTCCAGAACGTGGCCCGCGCGTGGCATATGATCCAGAAACGTGTTGCGGACCACGTCTCGATTGCGCGCGATCGAGGGCGAAAAGCGCCGCCCATCAGCCTCTTCCGCCCGCGCTTCCAAGGCAACGGGCTTGCCGGTTGAGGCTTTTGGGTAGGCGGCGTTCTCGTCTGTCATCCGGTGCGTCTCAATCCCGTTTCAGCGTTTGGCCAACCTTTATCGATTGACTAACTCCGTGCCGTGAAACGGTCTCGTAGATCCGTTTTCAGAATCTTGCCGTTCGCGTTGCGGGGCAGGGGTTGGTCCATGAACTGGATTTCAACGGGCACTTTGAACGCGGCAAGGTGTTCCGACACATGGGCGCGGAGCTCTTCCTGGGTGACGCTCATGCCGGGTTTGACCTGGACAACGGCGCCGACCTCTTCGCCAAGAACCTTGTGCGGAATGCCGACCACAGCGGCGTCTACAATGGCCGGATGGTCGTAGAGCGCGCTTTCCACTTCGATACAGTAGACGTTCTCGCCGCCACGGATGAGCATGTCCTTGGCCCGGTCGACCAGGTAGAGGAAGCCCTCATCGTCAATGCGGGCAAGGTCTCCCGTCACCACCCATCCATCGATGAAGGTCTCGGCGGTTGCGTCGGGGCGGTTCCAGTAGAGCTTGCAGTTCATCGGGCCCTTGCACCAAAGTTCACCGATCTCACCGGCGGGTAATGCGTTGCCGTCCGTGTCGACCACTTTGAGCTCTACGGCCCCGGGGGGCGCGCCCGCACTGTCGGGGCGGTTCACATAATCCTCTCCGATATTCAGGGTGGAGGTGGCACATGTCTCTGTCATGCCCCACCCATTTCCGGCGGCGGCTTCTGGGAATGTCTTCTTGATGGTGGCCACGAGTTCCGGCGCTGATGGCGCGCCGCCATAACTCACCGCCGCGATGGAAGACAGGTCGTATTTCTCCCGGTCCGGATGCTCGAGGATTTGCCAGGCAATGGCCGGCACGCCGCCAATAGCGCTGATTTTCTCATTTTCGATGATCGGCAGCGCTTTGTCGGCATCCCATTTGTACATGGAGACAATCTTGTTGCCCTGGAGCAGGGCAGGCACGAGGATCGCGAAGGCGCCTGTGGCGTGGAAGAAGGGGATCGCCAGAAGGGTTGAGCGCTGCTCGTTCGGATCGGGTTCCGGGGGCTGTTCGCCCCGGCGGAGGAACATGCGCGCCTGGCACGTCAACGAATTGAACATGTTGGCGATAATCGCCTGGTGGCTCGCAAGGGCGCCTTTGGGGCGGCCCGTCGTGCCCGATGTGTACATGATGGTCGCGTCGGTGTCCGGTGAGATGTCCACTTCGGGCAGGCCGATGGCGGGTAGAGCGCCCCAGCCGCCGGGCTCGCCAATATAAGCCTCCATGGGCGTTACGCGCGGGTCCGGGCGCTCCTCTTCGCTGTCGCGCGCGATGATCACGGCTTCCAGTTCTGGCAATTCGCCCCGGTGTTCATTGATCCGTTCGAAGATCTGTCCGTCGACCACGGCCACCTTGGCGCCAGAATCGCGCAGGCCATACTCCAGCTCTTCGCCGGTCCACCAGGAATTCATGGGGGTCGCGATGGCGCCGATGGACACGGCCGCCCAGAACGCCACCGTCCATTGCGGGTAGTTCCGCATGATCACAGCGACCCGATCGCCCTTTTCCACGCCAAAGGTCTCTTTCAGCGCCTTGGCGAAATGCTCCACCGCGCGCAAATGCGTTTCAAACGTGACCCGCTCATCCTCATAGACGATCAGTTCGCGCGCCCCGAACATGGCAGAGGCGAGCAGGATATCGCGCAATGTGCCGGGGGCATTGGCGTACACCTTCATCTCAACGCCACCGACGACGCCGTCTTTGAGACCGACGGGCGAGTCAGGGGCTGCCAGTAGGCCGTTGGCCTGGGCAATCGACATGGCGGGCCAGGCAGGCGCTGTGTCTGCGGGCATGGGGTGTTCCTCCGGATCGTGTTTGTTTTATTGCGCTAAAGAAACCACGGGGCAGGCGCGAGAAAAAGGCCCGATGGACCGATTTCGGCCCTTTCCCCGAGGGCATCAAATCCGATTGCGGCCATGGGGAGCATTGATGCGATCGCAAAACCCATCCAGTCTCGATCCTATGAGCTCTGACCCATTCTTCGATGAGGCCGCAGTCCCGGATGGCGATCCCCCGGAAGCCATCTGCGGAAGTAAGGAAGTCGGCGCGATTGCGCACCTCTATCGCGGCGAGGTGTATCGCTCGACGATCTGGCGCCAAAGACTCGACCAGACAACGAATTGGGCCGTCGTGTCGACGGGGATCGCCTTGTCGGTCGTGTTCGCCAGCGAAGGGGCGTCTCCGTTTCCCATCGTGCTCGTTGGCCTGCTCTGTGTCATGTTCCTCATGCTGGAAGCGCGGCGCTATCGCTTCTTCTATGTCTGGCGGTTTCGCGCGCGGGTTCTTGAAATCGCGTTCTATGTGCCGATGCTGCGCGGGAAGGGGGCAACCATCCCGCTGGACCAGGGCACGGCCCTGTCTGATGATTATGAGAGCCCGAAGTACCGCATCTCCATGGCGCGTGCGGTTGGGCGTCGGCTGCGACGCAATTTCGGCTGGATCTTTGCGCTCCAGGGCGCGGCCTATTTCGCCAAGATCGCGATCCACCCCTATGACGTGCCCAGTTGGCAGGAATTTGTGTTTCGCGCGCATATCGGCCCAATTCCGGGCTGGATGGCGCTCGCCTCTGGCCTCGCCTTCCATGCCGGCTGGATCATCTTCGCCTATGTCACCTGGCGCCAGGAACAACGCGACAAGACCAAGATGGCCGACTTCCTCGACAGTCGAAAAGACGTCCTCGAGAAGCGCGGCGTCATTGTAGAAGATGCAAAGAGCGTCGAAGGTCTCGGCGGCACCTGAGCCCTAAACTCGGCTAAATTCCAGCTTGATTTCAACGCAGTCCCGGCATCTTGTGGCGCCGAGGGAGAGGATCATGCTGAAACGACTTGGACTTGTGCTCGCTGCGGCGGCGCTTACCGGATGCGCGACGGCGCCAGACCTTTCGGAGCCCTCTCCAACGGCCTGGCCGGAGCTGACTGAATTCCAGTCCGAAGCCGAGTTTGAGCACTACTTCCTCACAATTACTGGGCAGTTGGAACAGGAAGTCGAGGAAAGTGACGATTGGTGGATGGACGGCTCTACGCCGCCACCTCCTCCACCGCCGCCCCCAGCACCGACGCCCATGGCTGAAATGAGCGTTGCGGGAGAAATGATCGTCACGGCCGCCCGAGTTGATGATTCCAATCCCTCCATCACAAACACCCAGGAAGCCGGCGTGGACGAGGGCGATATCGTCAAGCAGATCGGCCAGTATCTCATCGTGATGCAGGATGGCCGTCTGTTTTCGGTCGACCTCCTGCCAGGTGGTGAACCCGGCCTCAACCATGTGGACCGGGAAAACGTCTACCAAACCACCCAGGAAGACACCTGGTATGATGAGATGCTGGTCTTCGGTCGGCAGATAATCGTGATCGGCTATTCCTATGATGCCGAAGCCAGCGTGTTCGCTGTGCTGGAGCTGGAGGAAGATGGTCAGATCACGTTCCGCGATCGGTTTTTCCTGCCGGCCCAGGACTATTTCGATGGCGAGAATTACACGACACGGCTGGTGGACGGTCAGCTGGCGCTGCACACCTCGTTTTACCTCACCGATGTCCGCAATTTTGAAGACCTGAACGCGCCGGTGCTCTCGCGCTCTATATCGGTTCAGGATGTGCCACGCCTTGATGCGCGCAGTGTCTATCGGCCGGTGCAGGACACACCTGATCCGCTGCTGCACACCATCACCATGTGCCCCTTGCGCGATCTCGGTCTCGATGAGGCTGAGGCTCCAGAGTGCCGGACAACCGCGTTCCTCGCCGGGGACAGTTACGAATACTACGCGTCCACAGATGCGGTCTGGCTTTGGGTGAACCGGGATGGCTATGCCTGGTGGCTGGATGATGGCGAAGACATCGAGGAAACCACGGCGCTCCTCTATCAGATCCCCTATGAGGGTGCGCCAGGCGTGGCGCGGGTCGAAGGCCGACCGGTGAACCAGTTCTCCCTGGCGGCTGGAGAAGATGTCTTCCGGGCGTTTGTAGAGGTGGACGATAGCGAAGATGGCGCCTCGCCCTATCGCCTGCTGCAATTGCCGCTGAATGACCTGCGGGTGCGGCCGGCTGCGATCGACGGTGCCGATTACACCGTGCTGCCCGGCGTGAAAGGCTATCCATTGGAGAACCGGTTTACGGGCACGCACTTCGTTTACACGGCGAAGAATGATGAAGTGTACTTATGGGACGAGGACCCCGCTCCGGTGACGGCGACCCTAGCCTTCGTGCCACTGGTTGACCCGTCCTCACCTGAACTGGTGAATGTGCCCCATGGCGTCATCCGGCTGGAACGCGCCCGCGACCACATCGTGGCGACTGGCTACCATGATGGCCGCGGCCTCAGCCTTACCAGTTTCGATCTACGCGGAGACGAGGCTCGCCGCGCCGGCACGATCACGCTGGTCTCCCGGTTTGAATCGGAAAACCGTAGCCACGCCTTCAACAGCAGCATTGGTGAAGGCGGTGATGGCCTGATTGGCCTGCCGACGGTGCAGCGCGAAGCCGATGCAGGCCGATGGGTCTGGCGCTCTGACAGTTCCGATATAAGCTTCCTGCGCGTGGGCGCCGATGCGTCCCTGTCGTCGGTCGGCGTGCTGAACGGCGCCGATGGCGAGCCCCATGAGAGCTATGGTTGCGACGTATCCTGCGTGGACTGGTACGGCAATTCCCGGCCCATCTTCACCATGGGCCGCGTCTTTGCCCTGTCAGGCACCAGTCTTGTGGAGGGCGAAGTGGGTGAGCAGCGGGTCTCGGAACTCCGCCGCGTCGACCTCACCCAGCCGGTGAAGCGCAAGCCCTGAGGGCGCTAGGTCTGCGTCTGCGCTGGAACCTCGACCGCTTCTTTTAGGCGGATCGATTTGTCCTGAAGCGCGAAGATTTCGCCCGTGAGCGTATAGAGCAAAACGTCGCCATCGAGCTCAGAACTGGTGTCCGTCAGCCGCACCTTGAAGTGCCAGTCACCATAGGTTCGCACGGCAACCACTGAAGTCAGGTCATCTCCCCTCAGCACAGCGCACGGCGTTTCTCCAATGATGATTTCAGTATCCCCTTTAGGCCCATCGCCCTCAGTGACTTCACCCAGACCCAGGGTGAGTTCGCACATCAAGCTGACGTCTTCATCCAGCTTGAAACCTTTGTCTTCCCTGATGGCCGGGATCATCATCTCTACATGTTGATTGGCCGTCATAGGGTCGAAATCAGAAAAGTAGAGCGTGAGAATGCCGCCGTCGTCGCGGTCATACTGACAGGCTACATCCGAGCCGTCCTCACGGAATTCCTTCACAGCGTAACGAGCATAGGCCCCCAGGCTTGCGGGACATTGGCCTCCGCTTTGAACGTGCTCCACAGATCCGTCGGCGCGCTGGCGCCAGACGTCTCCGTCTTCCGTGATCTCAGCAAGTGCAGGTGCCGCCGGAGCGGGATCGGGCTCGGGTGCAGGCGCCGTCTTGCATGCCGCCAGGCCAAAGCTAGCGATTAGAGCAGTCAGTTTCAGACGTATATGTGTCCCCCATTTCAGGAGGACATCACTCCATGGACCGGATGACGCGTCAACCCGCCGGGCCGCGTCGCCCGCCGCCGCCTTCGTTCTGGCGTCGGCTGAGGAAGGCGAGGCGCTCGAAGAGAGCGACATCCTGTTCGTTCTTCAATAGCGCGCCGTGGAGCGGCGGGGTGAGTTTGTCCGGATTCTGCTCAGCCATGACTTCCAGGTCCACATCCTCGTTCATGAGGAGTTTCAGCCAGTCCAGAAGCTCTGAGGTCGATGGCTTCTTCTTCATGCCGGGCACTTCGCGCATGGCGTAGAAGGTCGTCAGCGCCTCCTTCACCAGCTTCTGCTTGATGCCGGGATAGTGCACGTCGACGATCTCACGCATCACCTGTTCATCGGGGAATTTGATGAAGTGGAAGAAGCAGCGGCGCAGGAACGCGTCCGGCAGCTCTTTCTCATTGTTCGAGGTGATGATCACGATGGGGCGCTGCTTCGCCTTCACCGTCTCGTCGGTCTCGTAGACATAGAACTCCATCCGGTCGAGCTCCTGCAGGAGGTCGTTGGGGAACTCGATGTCAGCCTTGTCGATCTCATCAATCAGCAGGATGGGGCGCTCATCGGCGGTGAATGCCTCCCAGAGCTTGCCCTTTTTGATGTAGTTGCCGACATCCTTTGCGCGCTCTTCGCCCATTTGGCCATCACGCAGGCGCGATACGGCGTCATACTCATAGAGCCCCTGCTGCGCCTTGGTAGTGGATTTGATGTGCCACTCGATCAGCGGCACGCCGAGGGCCTTGGCCACCTCGATGGCGAGCACGGTCTTGCCTGTGCCCGGCTCCCCCTTCACCAGAAGCGGACGCTCCAGCTGGATGGCTGCATTCACCGCCACGCGCAGGTCATCGGTAGCGACATAGTTTTCCGTGCCTTCAAAGCGCATGGTTGGCCTCCTTCGGGGTGGATTCTCACGTGCGCCAGACATTAGGGCGAAGGACCGCTCGCGCAAGCGTTACGGTGGGAGAGGGCACGCCCAATGCAAGTCTCCGCTCACCTATTGCCCCGGAGCATCTACAGTGCGCGAAACAAAGGGTTAATGAAATTGGGGCAATTTGTTCTCGAATTGTAGCACTCGTCCCGGAGCCGATACGCCCGATGCCTCTGAAACTGTCCCTCAAGCCCGGTGAGAGCTTTGTGGTTAACGGGGCCGTCGTGCGCAATGGTGACCGGCGGGGCGTGCTGCTGCTGGAAAACCGTGCCCGTGTCCTGCGCGAGAAAGACATCCTCCAACCGGAAGAGGTCGATACCCCGGCCAAGGCAGCTTATTTCGCCGTGATGCAGATGTATCTGCTGGGGCAAAACTCCGGCCCGTTGCATGTCCAGGCGCAAGACGCGCTGGAAGCGCTCCTGAAAACCCTGCCAAAGGGCGCAGCACGGGACCCGGTGTTGGCTGTATCCGCGGCTCTGGCGGCGGGCAATCTCTATGGGGCGTTGTCGAAATGTCGAAAGCTGGTTCAGGCCGAGGCTGTACGGACGGGTGAGGCAGCGTGATGGCAGACGGGTCGGAAGTGAACTGGTCATCGGGCAAGCTATCCGAATGTGTCTCTCTGCAAGAGGCTGTCACGCGCTTGCAGGCGGGCGCGCTGGAGCCTGGCGTAACGGTTGATCTCGGAGACGGCGCCCTCGCTGAATTCAAGGAAGCCGATGCGCCGGACAGTTTCCTGGCACGGCTGCTTGCCCATGCCCGGCTTGTTGGGGTCGCGCAGACCGCAGAACAAAGCGCTGTGCGTGGACCTGTTCCGCTGATGGTGGACAGCCATGCAAAAGCGCTGCTGGACGCCATAAGAAACGCGCGCTAAGGCGCGGCCAATGTCTCCGGAACTGTTTTCTCTTTTTGCCGCGTCCTTTGTGACGTTCTTCGTCCTCATCGATGCGGTGGGGGTGGCGCCCGTGTTTGCGACGCTGACGGCGCAGGGCAACGCGGCCTATCGCCGATCCATGGCGATCAAGGCGACAATCGTTGCGTCCATCATCATATTCTTCTTCGCTTTTGGCGGCGCCTGGTTGCTTGGCGCGATGCACATTTCCATTGCCGCTTTCAAGGCCGCCGGCGGCGTACTGTTGCTTCTCATCGCCCTTGATATGGTGTTCGAGAAGCGCACCGAGCGCCGGGAGAACCGCGCCGAGGATGTCCTTTCTGACCAGGACCATGACACGCCGCCAGACGACATATCGGTTTTTCCCGTAGGCATTCCTATGATCGCAGGGCCAGGCACGATCGCGACGGCCATGTTCTATATGGCCGAGACCTCGAACTGGTTCGAGAAAGGGGCCATTCTCGCCGCGCTCGGGCTCAACTTGTTGCTGGTTCTGGTGATTTTCCTGGCCGCCGGACCCATTGTGCGCGCCATGGGGCCGAGCATTGCCGGCGCTCTGACGCGGATTCTCGGTGTAATCTTGTCGGCCCTTTCGGTGCAGCTCTTTTTCGACGGCATCGGCGAAGCCTTCGGACTGCAGGTGCTCGGCTAAATTCGGCCTATTCGTAGTATTCCAGCGGCTGGACAGGCGAGCGCACGTAGCGCTGGAAACTCAGCATCACCATCCAGAACAGCGCCATGGCCGCCGCTGCGAGCCCCATGATCTCGAGTACGTCTTCGCGGGTCAGTTCAATGCCAGTGCGTGCCGCGTAGAGCACGTTGCGACCGATCACGGCTTCCAGGGCGACGGCCCTGTCTCCGCCGGATTCGGCAACCAGTCTTGCCCGCCGCAGGTCAGTTTCGCTCGAGACATGCTCCAGCATGGCGAGCGTCGCCACCGGGCTGGTGGCGTCAACGATTTCATTGATCTGGCCCGCCTGGGCATAGATGGCGGGCAGGGCGTCCTGGCGCGCAGTTGCGAGAAAAGCCTCTTCCAGGGCGGCGGCTTGCTCGGCCATGGTCGAACCGGGCGACAGTGCCTCTGCCATCGCTGTGCGCAGGTCTTCATCCGGCAGCGCCGCGTCCAGATCCTCTGAGAGGTCCTCGCGAAAGTCCCGGTGCAAGCGTGCGGCACGGTCCGCCGCCTTCAGCAGCGAGGTCGCTTCGCGCAGGTCAATTGTTCCGGGTGGGTCTAACCGGTCCGTGAGCAGACCGAGCCCCGTGACACGGAGGGAAAAGGATTGTGTTGTTTCGCCAGCAAGCCAGTCCTGCCCATTGCGGACAAGGTCCTCGAAGTTTCCGAGAACGGAGAAGCCCGCGTCCGAGGGCGCTGAGAACTGGACAGGTTCAGGCGTTTCGGGAGCATCCGACGCGTCGGATGTCGCGGGCTCTGCAATGGCACTGTCGACAGCAGGGACCGCCATGTCCATCCCCACGGGGCGGTTGGCTGTTTCATAGCGCACGCGGACGTCGTTTGGCAGAAAGAGTAGCGCCGCACCGACCAGTTGCTCGTCCTGTGTGCCAAAGGGCACTGCTTGCGGCGCCGCCTGCTGCACAGCTTCGCGGTCCCGCTCGTCCAGCATTTCAGGTGCAGCGAGGAGGAAGCCCCGTGCGGCGGGCATGTTCCGCTCGCGCAATTGAAGATCGACCAGGCTTGCCCAATAGGCCCGCTTTTGATCCCCATCGGATGCAAGCTCTACAAACTGGGCCTTGATCTCGGCGCGAGTGGCCTCAAGCGCAGCGGGACGCGGCGTTTGAGGGAAATCGCGCGCAGCAAACACACCCGAAACAACATTTGCAGCCAGCACGGGCAGCAATAGCAACATCGCGTTGAAAATGGCGGCTTGTGTCCAGCCGGAGGACAAGCGCTTCTGCTGTCTGCCAAATTTCATGCTTGGGCCACGAGGGTTGTCGTTTTGGGGATATGATTGGCTATACGCACGCCGTCGGCGCAAGAATCAAGGTCTCAGTTCAGCAGGGCAGCATTGTGACGGTTTTGGAATGACTAGCGACGGCCCCAGAAGCACTTCGGGTTCGTTCGGCGCGGAACTTGCTCGTCACCCGAGTGTGAGTACGCGCCGGGATTGCGTCACAATATTGCCAATTGCGCGTGACAACGGGCCTGAGTATATGGGCGCCAGAAAGTGGAGTGAGATCCATGGGTAAACCAGATCTGGACAACTACGTGCCCAATGAAGGCGAAGACTTCATGAATGACCGCCAGCAGGCGTATTTCAGGGCAAAACTCGAGGCGTGGAAGGACGATATCCTGAACGGCTCGAAGGAAACCATTTCGAATCTTCGAGAAGAATCGGCGAACCATCCAGACCTCGTGGATCGCGCCTCTGCCGAGAGTGACAAAGCTCTGGAACTGCGCACCCGCGACCGTCAGCGCAAGCTGATCTCGAAGATTGATGCCGCGATCCGTCGTCTCGATGAGGGGACATATGGATATTGCGAGCACACCGGTGAGCCTATCGCGTTGAAGCGCCTAGAAGCCCGCCCGACGGCCACTCTGAGCCTCGAAGCCCAGGAACGCCACGAGCGCCGCGAACGGACGATCCGAAACGACTAAGTCAGACAATCAGGACGATGCTGGGCACGGACCGCTTTGTGGCGGGACCTTGAACAACGTGTATGGTCCGGACTTGAAGTCGGGTGTTGTCTCCGGCGTGTAGGGATTGCCCTTACCGTAGACGACATAATCAAGCCGGAACGGTTGGGCCGCGCAGCGCAACTCTTCCAGGTCCTTTGTGACCATGGCCCGCGCCGTATCGTGGCGCGCCCTGAACTCAATTGACGCATGCCGCCGAAGTGGAAAGGTCTTGTCGTAGAAGACGGGACGCTCTGCATAGACCCGAATGATCGATGTCAGCACATTGGGTTCGAAATGGCCGCTATCGGCCGTGCGGGTCGGCTTGAGGTCCATGAAGGCGACAACGTCCGCTTCGTCCGTATTGTCCTGAAGCCAGGAGACGAGTTCCTTTTGCGCTGGCAGCGGAGCGCCCTTCGCGATGTTATAAGACGCGATGGGGACCGAGAACACGAGCGCGCCAAGCACCCAAAAGCCCGAATGGCCCAAACGCGTTGCGCCATTCGCAGTTCTGGCAACTTCGCCCTTTTCGCCCTCGTTTTGGAATTGAGCGAACACCGCCATGGCGAAACCGAGGAACAGGAAGAGACACAGCAGGTTCACCGCCCGCGATGGGCCGAGGTTCACGAAGAGCGAGATCGCCATCAGGTTTGTGGTGACATATTGGGTCACCAGCGCGCCAACTGCGAGGCTGATGACCAGGGCAAGCATTGTGACAAGCCGCCAGGCCTTTGCGCGAACAGCAAGCGCCATGGCAGCGGTGAACACAACGCCCACCAGAGGCAATCCGCGCATATGGTTCATGGCGTAGGACATGTCGAAGTGCCAGGGATGGCGCCAGGTCGCATAAATGTCCCTGTAGGCCTCGGCAGACAGCGTCGAGCCCGTTTCGCCGTACATCACCTGCAGGAACAGAGCTGGCGCCAAGGCGAACGGAAGTAATATAGCGCTTTCGCGTAGCGCATTCAGGGGCTTGTCGCGCAGGCCGATGAGAAACACTGAAATCCAGGCCCAGCCGCTCAAGCCCATAACCGGGTGGATGAAGCCGGCCATCATCATCAGAACGCCCGTGACCAAGACAGATCCGCGCCAGGGCGGCGACACAATCACGAGGATTGCTCCCAGCAGAATACTGGCTGCAAAGGCCATGGGCGACAGGGCGTCATTGGCAAACACCATGTCCCAGCCCGCAATCATGTAAGCGCCGTCGTACCAGTAGATCAGCGTTGGTGCGATCGCGGCAACGCCGGCCACAGTGGGAAGAAGCTGGCGCGCACGGGGTGTGGTCAGCATGCTTTCGGCCAGACGCAAGACGATAAAGAACAGCAGCAGCGGGCGGACCAGCGCCATTGCGGCCTTCATCGTGTAGAACGCCGTCTCCCAATCCATGCCCAGAGCGACAAGGCAATTGATGACAAACGCAAAACCAATGCGGGGGCTGTTTTCAACCGAGTTCGTGAAGAAGTCATGGGGGTTGAAGCCAGGATCCAGCCCGCGAAGCACGTAGGGCATCTCCTGATTGGTCGTCCACTCCATTGTGTGGGCGGTGACGAAGTAGAGGAGGTGCACCAACGCCATGATGAAGACGATGGAGCAGAGGATCACAACCTTGAACTGCGTTAGTTCTCTATCGCGAGCGGGTGGCGCATCGCTGTAGACTGTCTCGGCCATCTTCTGTTGCCCCTGCTTCCGTAAACCTTGGGCAACAAACACATTCATCCCAAATTCTTGGTTAATCAGCGGCTGTTTTTTTCCGCATTGGACGCCACCAGGAATTGGGCTCTCAACGCCGCCACCGGCCTCGCTGTATCGGTCTGCCAGGCTTCCGCGTGGACAGATGTCATGCGCGATCCCTGTTTGCGCAGGACGGCACGGGCAAACATGTCTTCAGCGCGGCCCGTTCTGAGATAATCGATGGTCAGGTCGATCGGCTTTGGAAGGTTTTCGATATCGCTCGACAGGTAGACCTGGGCCATGGCCGTAATTTCGAGAAAAGCGGCAATGGCGCCGCCATGAAGGGCTGGCAGGGCCGTGTTTCCAATCAGATGATCGGCAAAGGGCAATGTCGCCGTCATTTCGTTTCCATGGACTTCGCAGCGCATGTTCAGCGTCCTGGCGAACGGAATCCGTGCCAGCAGGTCCTGAACGGCCTCGGCCCGACTCATGGTTTAAGCCCTTCCGCTTCGACAGCCCGCTGAATGCCCCCACCGGCCCAGCGGCTCGGATCATTCAGCGCGAAAGTGGCTGTGGCCGTCGCGATAATCCGGTCCTGGGCTTCCCCGTGAAACGCGGTTGCGCGGCAAAAGGCGATGGAGCGTGTGATGTGGTAGCACTCCGCTTCGGCCAATACCTCTTCGCCTTTTGTGGCCGGGCGCATGTAGTCGATTCGCAGGTCCAGCGTGGCCATGGATTTGAATTTAGTCAGCGCGGCGCCAACGGCCACGCCGCAGAGATTGTCCAGAAGGGCCGTGAGCACGCCGCCGGCAATGACGCCGGTTTCCGGATCGCCGACGAGATCTTCCCGCCACGCGACCTTTCCCATGGCTTTAGCTTTGTCGATGGAGACCATTTCGAAGCCGAGTGTGCGGGCCCAGGGCACCGCGGTCATGATCGTATGCGCATGTTTGCGCATGAGCGTATGGGCTTCCAGCTTCGGGGAGTCGGTCATGGGCAGGTCTGGGTCTCGCATTGACGCTTGGGATCGCGTCGATAGCATCCCACCAAAGACGCAAAATGCGCAAGCGATAGTCTGGGAGGACAACAATGCCGGAAGCATCCGAGATGGGTGGCAAAGTATGCATTGTCGGAGCCGGGTGTTCTGGCTTCACGATGGCCAAGCGCCTGAAGGACTATGGAATTGCCTATGATTGCTTTGAAATGTCCGACGACATTGGCGGCAACTGGTACTTCAACAATCCCAATGGAGCCTCATCCTGCTACCAGTCCCTGCATATCGATACATCCAAATGGCGCCTGGCATTCGAGGATTTTCCAGTGCCCGAAGACTGGCCGGATTTTCCCCATCACAGCCAGTTGCTCCAGTACTTCCATGATTATGTGGATCATTTCGGCCTGCGCGAGACGATCACCTTCAATACCAAGGTTGAGTTGGCGCGGCGCGTGGAGGATGAGCGCTGGGAGGTGACGCTTTCGAATGGTGAGACCCGTGTCTACCGTGCCCTGATTGTAGCAAATGGCCATCATTGGGACCCGCGCGTCCCCGACGACTATCCCGGCACATTCGACGGCTACCAGATCCATTCCCATGTTTACCGGGACCCGTTCGAGCCTTTTGACTTTCGCGGCAAGAATGTCCTCGTGGTTGGGGCAGGGAACTCGGCGATGGATATCGCCTCGGAGCTCAGCCAGCGGCCCATTGCCAAACGGCTGATGGTGTCCATGCGCCGGGGCGTTTGGGTGCTGCCGAAATACATCGATGGTCAACCCGCCGATAAGGCCGTTTTGCCCGGCTGGATGCCACAAAAGATTGGCCGGGCTCTGGCGCGCCAGAAGATTAAGAAGACGATTGGTCAAATGGAGGACTACGGTCTGCCCAAGCCAGACCATGAGCCGCTGGATGCACACCCTTCTGTATCCGGTGAATTCCTCACGCGTGTGGGATGTGGTGACATCGCGCCAAAGGGAGCGATGGTGCGGCTGGAATCCGATGGTGTCGTGTTCAAAGACGGTTCGCGCGAAGCCGTCGACGCCATTATCTGGGCAACTGGCTATAAAGTCAGCTTCCCGTTCTTTGATGACCCCGACCTCATGCCAACTGAGAATCAGTTCCCGCTGTTCAAGCGAATAGTGAAGCCTGGATACAACACCCTGTACTTTTTAGGCTTGGCGCAGCCCCTTCCTACGCTTGTGAATTTCGCGGAGCAGCAATCCAAGCTCGTCGCAGGACACCTGGCCGGAATCTATGATTTTCCTGAAGTTTCACGAATGCAGGAGGTGATCGACGCCGATGAAGCGTTCCATAAATCACATTTCTATGATGCGCCGCGACACACGATGCAGGTTGATTTTAACCAATACGTGACAGACTTAATGAACGAAGTTCAACGGGGGACGAAGAAAGGAATGGTAAGGTCTTGACTGAAGCCCCTGAATTGATGGTTCGCACTCTCAAATTGTTGCGCGGCAATGTACTTCGCTCTGCTGAATTTGTTCAGGAGGCAGGTTGGCAGGACCTTGAAGAAGCCGTTGCCGACATTGATGTCACCCTCGCCGCACTTGAGCTTGGTCGGCCGGAGGGCTGGAGCCGTGCTTGCGTACTGCTCGGCAATGAAGGGCCAGTTCAGCTTCTATCGTCGCTCAACGGATGGGAGACGGACTTCATGCAAGCTGTGAGCGAGATCGAACCGGCGGTCGCCGCCCAGTGATTTTCGCGCGAGGGGCATTGATTGCAGGAGTGTGCTTGCTTGTCTCCTGCACCTCGCCGCCACGGCCTGTACCCGTTCCGACCGGACAGACCCCACAGCCGCCCCGCGGGGCGGGCCTTGCGGACCAGGGGCCCTATCTTCCCGATGCCTTCCTGACGGTCTGCAATATGACCGTCAGCAACCGGCCAGACGTTGACTCGCGCGGATATGTGGCCGGGTTCTCACCGTTGATTGTTGTGTCCGGGCAGGTCGTTCTGGCTGCCGCTCCTACGAATGGCGCATGCTTGAGCTCTGGATTCGGCCCGCGGGCAGGGCGGATGCACAAGGGAATCGATCTGCAGTCGCGCCCGGCGAGCATGGTGTTTTCCGGCGGACCTGGCGTGATCCGCGAAGTGGGAACGGCCACAGGCTTCGGCACCTTTATCGTTATTGATCACGGTTCAGGCGTCTTCACCCGATATGCCCATCTGGCCTCGGTGGAGCCAAATATAATTGAGGGCGTCGCCATCGGCTTTGGCCAACCTCTTGGCCTGATGGGGCGGACGGGGAACGCTACGGCGATCCACCTGCATTACGAAGTGCTGACGGGCGCTTGGGGTGCGCGAAAAAGCTATGGCCTGGACGCAACGAACCCCTTGTCCTGGCCACCCTACGAAGTGCCCGGCGGATCTGGCTGACCGGCTTCTCCGATGCTCGGCCAAGAAGAAAAGTTGACGGAGCGTCAGGAATAGGGCGACAAGTGATGCAAAGCAACACGAGTCCCCATGGCAGACACCATTACAAAACAAGGCGCTGGAGACGGAAAGCGCGCGCAAGCCAAAGCGGCCAATCGTCAGGAGATCTTGGAAGCTGCACGCAGGGTGTTTGCCCGGCTCGGCGTTGAATCGGCCACGGTGCGCGACATCATCCGGGAGACATCTCTCGCAGCGGGCACATTCTACAATTACTTCAAATCAAAAGAAGAAGTGTTTCAGGCGCTCGCGGATGAATCGACGATACGCTTCAGGCCCAGACTGGCCGATGTGCGCGCCCAGTCCTTCGATTTCGAGACTTATATCCGCACAGCATACCGCGCATACTTTGAGTTTCTGCGCGACGAAAACGAACCTGCGATCGAATCAGGTGCGCCGCACATGACCCTCATAGGTGTTCGGATTGATACCCCGGAAATGGCGACTGTTGTGGAAGAAATCCGCGCGGACCTGGAGAAATTCCTGTCAGGGGAAGTCTCCGAGGCTTTGGACACCGAGTATATTACGGCTGCCGCGGTGGGCATCGCCCGCGAATTGG
This sequence comes from Pseudomonadota bacterium, assembly GCA_039818165.1. Classification (GTDB taxonomy): domain Bacteria; phylum Pseudomonadota; class Alphaproteobacteria; order Caulobacterales; family Hyphomonadaceae; genus UBA5336. The sequence goes on from JBCBUL010000032.1 coordinate 17,778, forward strand.
GCGATTATATGCTTAAGCGGCGTCCGTTGGATGTGGACGGTGCAACGCAGTTTGCTTCTACTCTATTCCTGAAGGGCATGGCTTCTTTTGGGATGCCGCGTAAGACATGAAACAGCGCCGCGCGCGCAGGCGGGTTTGGGAGGACCGGCGATGAGCCTTCAAGTCACCATTGCGAAACTACTCTTGAAGTTGCCTGAAACATGGCTTGTGAAACTGGCCGGGGGGGCGCCGGTTGTTGCAGGCGGACGAACTCTCGATCCCCATTTCCAGTTCCTGGCCCATGGCGCGAAGAAACAACCGCCCATGTCGTCGATGGCGCCGCAGGATGGCCGCGCGGCCTCAGCGGCCGGCCTGGCGATGTTCATGGCCGATCCTGAGCCCGGTGTGACCTGGCAAGACAGCAGCCTCAATGCGCCAGGGCGGGAGATACCGATCCGAACCTATCGTCCTGATCATCAGGATGAGAACGCGCCGGTCATGGTGTTCTTCCATTTCGGCGGCGGTGTCATAGGCGACCTGGACACCTGCCATGCGTTTTGCACGATCCTGGCCTCGCAGGTGCGTTGTCCTGTGGTGTCGGTGGATTACCGCCTGGCCCCTGAGCACAAATGGCCAGCAGGGCTCGAAGACTGCCAGTTTGCCTATGAGTGGGCGATGAAAAACGCAGAGTCACTCGGCGCGCCTGCAGGTGAAGCCGCGATCGGCGGCGATAGTATGGGCGCCAATTTTTCTGCCATTATCGCGCAGGAGTGCAAGCGTTCGGGCATTCCAGCCCCGGCCTTGCAGCTTTTGATCTATCCTGCTGTGGACGTGAGCGAGCAGGCCAAGTCTTACGAGACCTTTGGTGACGCCTATCCCCTTTCGACTGACACGATGGAGTGGTTCATGAGCCTCTATCTGCCAGAAGATGCCGACCTCAAGGACCTTCGCATTTCTCCGGCCCAGGAGATGAACCTGGAGGGCCTGCCGCCTGCCATTGTTGTAACGGCGGGCTTCGATCCTCTCGTTGACGAGGGCGAAGCCTACGCCAAGCGTCTTGATTCGGCCGGCGTGGAGACGCTGTACCGGTGTTACGACCGTCTGGCCCATGGCTTTACCGCCTTCACAGGGGTCTCCCCGGCAGCAGATGAGGCCTGTCGTGACATCGCCGAAATGGTTCGCACCGCCTACGATGCCCGGGGCGAGGAGGCCTGAGCGTGGCTGAACACCGCGCCTTTGTGTGCCACGACATCACCGATGACCTGAGCGGAACCGGTCTTCAGACGGTTCCAACTCCAGAGCCTGGCCCGGGCCAGGTCCGCGTGCGGATTGAAGCCGCCAGCGTGAATTTCCCGGACATTCTGATCTGCCAGGGCAAGTATCAACTGAAGCTGGAGCCGCCGTTTACGCCGGGAATGGACATGGCAGGCGTCGTCGAGGCTATCGGCGAAGGTGTCGAGTCTCTACAAATTGGAAACGCAGTTGCAGGAGGTGCACGTTTTGGGGCCTTCTCCGAGCAGTTGGTTCTGGACGCGGCTGGGTTGGTAAAAAAGCCCGAAGCGATGAGTTTTTCCGAAGCCGCCGCATACCCTGCCGCGTACCTCACCGCTTATGTGGCGCTTGTACGCCGTGGAACGCTCAAGGCTGGCGAGACGCTGCTTGTCCATGGCGCCAGCGGAGGGGTCGGGCTCGCCGCGGTCGATCTTAGCAAAATCCTTGGAGCAACGGTGATTGCGACCACCGGCGCACCCGAAAAAGTCGAGGCCCTGAAAGCCTATGGCGCTGATCACGTTCTTCTCACATCAGACGGATTTCGCCAGCCCGTGAAAGACCTCACTGACGGACGCGGCGCAGATGTCATTTTCGATCCTGTCGGCGGCGATTTGTTTGATGAATCGGTACGGTGTATTGCGTTCGACGGACGCCTTCTCATCATCGGGTTCACCTCTGGCCGCATTGCAGAGGTGCCAACGAACATGCCGCTCATCAAAGGATTTTCCGTCGTCGGGGTGCGCGCTGGCGAGTATGGGCGCCAGTTCCCGGAAAAGGGCCGCGAGAATGTAGAAGCGATCTGGGACCTTGCCCGATCTGGCAAAACCCGGCCGCGTGTCCATGGCGAATATCCACTTGCAGAGACGCGCGCAGCCTTATCCGTCCTGGAGCGGCGCGAAGTCGTCGGAAAGGTCATCGTACGCCCCCAGCAATGACCAAAATTTCACGCGGCTCCGCGATGGAATTGGCCTAGAGCGCGTTGGGACGGTTTGGACTGGAGATGACCCTCATGAAACGCCTTTTCATTATCGCGTTCGCCGGAGCCAGCCTGGCTGCGTGCCAGAATGTCAGCAATCGGACGTTGGGGACAACAGCTGGCGGCGCCATTGTTGGCGCTGGTCTCGGCACGCTTGCGGGCGGCGATGACAAACGCAATGCCGCCATCGGTGCCGTTGTCGGGGCGCTCGCCGGAGCGGCTGTTGGCGGCTACATGGATGAGCAGGAGCGCAAACTCCGCGAGGCGACCGTGGGAACGGGGATCGAGGTTGAGCGTAAGGGCGACAATATCGCTCTCAACATGCCGTCCGACATTACGTTCCCGGTGAACAGTGCCTCGGTGCAGCCTGGCTTCCAGCCGACGTTGAACAGTGTCGCCTCAACGCTGATTGAGTATCCCAAGACCAGCGTCGATATTATCGGCCATGCCAGTGCGGACGGACCCGAAGACTATAATCAGCGGCTGTCTGAGCAACGTGCCTCGGCGGTGCAGTCTTACCTTGTGACCCAGGGCATGCGCGCCGTTCGGGTTCAGTCATATGGGTTTGGCGAAACCCAGCCCATTGCCAGCAATGACACCGAAGCAGGCCGCGCCGCGAACCGCCGTGTTGAAATCCTGCTCACGCCCATCGTGGAAGATGAGCCAGCGCTGGCCGGCTAAATCAGTTCTCCGGCAGCGCTTGCCGAAAAAGGCCTTACTGGCCTGTCGCGAAGGCGCCACACCGGAACCGGAAGGGGGAGAACTCAGTTTCTCCCCCTTCATTCTGTTGTGCACCGACTCCTTCGGCGATCTCGGGGGGTTGAACCGGGTGTGAAACTTGTCACATCTGGCCTCCATGGCCCGACCCCCGCTTTTAACCCTCAGTGATGTCGAACTCTCATTCGGTGGACGCCCCCTGTTTGAGGGCGTCGAGTTTCCTCTTTCCAAAGGGGAGCGCTGCGCCCTTGTGGGCCGGAATGGTGCCGGCAAATCGACATTGATGAAACTGGTTGCCGGCTGGATCGAGCCGGATTCCGGGGAGGTCTGGGTCCAGCCGGGGAGCGTTGCGGCATTTGTGGCCCAGGAGCCCGATTTCTCGCCCTACAGTTCGCTGATCGATTTCGCATCCGATGGCCTGGACGATCGCCACAGGGCCGAGGCCGAACTCACCGATATTGGCCTGGACCCGGGCGCAGATCCTGCGCGCCTTTCCGGCGGGCAATTGCGGCGTGCAGCGATTGCGAGGGGATTCGCCCTCGATCCTGATATCCTGTTGATGGATGAACCAACCAACCATTTGGACATTGCGACGATCCAAGCGCTGGAAGCGCGGCTGAACGCCTTTCGCGGGGCAGCGCTGATCGTGTCCCATGACAGGGCGTTTCTGGAAACGGTCTCAACCAACACGCTGTGGTTGCGCCAGGGCCGCGTGCTCAAGAGCCCAGAAGGGTATGGCGCGTTTGAAGCGTGGGCCGAAGGGATTGAGGCGGAAGAGGAAAAGGCGCTGGCGCGCATGCAAACTCAGCTGAAAGGTGAGCATCGCTGGCTGGCGCGTGGTGTGACCGGGCGGCGTCGGCGTAACCAGGGACGTCTGACAAAGCTGAAGGAGATGCGTGCGAAGGCGGCAGAGCTGCGCTCTGGATTGAACGAGAACCGTGCCTCGGCTGATCTTTCAGCGGAAGGCGGGGATGTTATGAGCCGGAAGGTCATCGAGACCCGCGGGCTCACCAAGGCATTCAAACGCGCCGATGGCAGCGAGCTGACCATCGTACGCGATATGACGCTAAAGATCCTGCGGGGTGACCGTGTTGGCTTTGTCGGACCAAACGGCATCGGCAAAACGACCCTGCTCAAGCTGATGCTCGGTGAGCTTGAGCCCGACGCTGGTAGCGTGAAGGTCTCCAAGGCGGTCAAGATCCTCTATCTGGATCAGGCACGCGACAGCCTGCGTGCGAAAGATACGCTCTGGGAAACGCTGGCGCCCAATGGTGGCGACCACATCATGGTGCAGGGCAAGTCGCGCCATGTGGCGGGCTATGCCAAGGACTTCCTGTTCGACCCCAGCCAGTTGCGCCAGCCTGTTGGCGCTCTGTCTGGCGGCGAGCGAAATCGCCTGACGCTTGCAGTGGCCCTTGCCCAGCCTTGCGACCTTCTCGTGCTGGACGAGCCGACCAACGACCTGGACATGCAGACGCTGGATCTGCTGGAGGATATGCTCTCGAACTATGAGGGCACGCTGATGCTGGTCTCCCATGACCGGGCATTCCTCGACGGTACGGTGACGTCGTGTCTCGTTCCACGCGGGGCAGGCGATTGGGTGCTGGTACCGGGCGGGTGGAGCGACGCCGTGCGTCAGGTTCCCAGTCTTGGCGGCGCCAGCCAGGCGACCAAAAGCGCAAAGTCAGGTAAACCGGGAAAGGCCAAGGCCAGCGCGCCGAAAGCCACGCCGAAGCCAGCCACCAAATTGTCGTTCAAGGATGAGCACCGCCTCAAGGAAATTGATGCTGGCCTGCCAAGGATTGCGGCTGATATCGCGCGGATCGAAGAAGAAATGGCCGACCCGGCTTTGTTCGAACGCGACCCGGAAGGGTTCAATAAGCGGGCTGAGGCATTGGAAGCCCTGCGCACTGAGCAGGCCGAGATGGAAGAAGACTGGCTGCAAATTGAAGCCAAACGCGAGGAATTGAACGCATAGTTTCAATCCTGTCTTAACGCCCGGCATGACAAAAGCGGGTCATGGATAGGACCTCCCGCCTCCTGCTTACCGCTGTTGCGGCCCTTGCTGCCTTCACCTGTGTGGGCACAGCCTCCGCTCAGGGCGAAAACTCCGCAGAAGTCGATACATATCGATTTGGCGGAACGTTTGCCCGTATCGCTGCCAGCACCCCAGCCGTTTGCGCTGCACTCTGTGTGGAAGACAATCGCTGCGAAGCCTGGAGCCACAGCCCACCCATGACTGATGCTAGGCCGCAATGCGAGCTGAAGCGCACGCAAGGGCGAGCTGAGAACCGTCCGGGCTTCACGTCGGGCATTGCAGGATTTCACCAGGTTGGTGCGCTTCGCGGGGAATTGGGCGCAACGTTGCAAGCAGAGCGCCGGAACACGACGCGCGTCGGCATGCGCGCTCGGATGAATGTGTTCTCCGATGGCTACACCCCCGTCAGCACTGGGATCGAAGTCGACGCGCTTCTGGGCGCGAGCGCTCAGCGTAATTTGTCTCAGAGGGCGCCAGCGCGAACACGCAATGCCGCTCCGTCCAACTCGTTTGCGCCGAAACGTGTTTCAATCGCCCGTGCAGTCACTGGCAAATACAGTGGGCCGCTGGACGGAAGTTATTCGGACGACGCCTCAACGAACGACTATTCGCGCTCGCGTTCCAGCTCGAATGGCCAGTCCTCTTACGCCACCGGTGGAGGAGGGCAGGTCATCCTGGCGCAAGAGTCCCCCGCACGTGATTCCAGCTTTTACGAAGACGACTAGACACGCCCTCTGGTGCTCTAGCCCTCGTCGTCGGCTTCGCCCAAGCCTTTTGTACGCTTGAGTTCCGCCATTTCCGACGCGGTGCGGATCGCGGCTTCGCTGCGGGCCGGCGGCGCCATGATTTCCGGCGGGTCCTGCTGCTGCATGTAAATCGTGCGCGATGGAAAGGCGAAACCGGTTCCGGCGCGCTCAATGATGTCCATGATCGCGACGGCGAACTCTTCCTTGATCTCCAGCCACTCGCCCCAGTTTTTGGTGTGTGTGAAACAGTAGATCAGGAAGTCAATCGAGCTGGCATTGAAGCTGTCGATCCGAACGAACAAGGCAGCTTCCGGCGGCTTGGCGAACCGATCGTCTGTCCACAGGAATGCTTCAATTTCGTCGCGGATATATTTCAGTTGGTCCACGGTGGTGCGGTACTCGACGCCGACGACCCATTTGATGCGCCGGTGAGTCATGCGTGAGAAATTGGTGACCGGCCCGTCTGACAGAAGCGAATTGGGCACATAAACCGGGGATTTGTCGAAACGTCGGATCAGCGTTGAGCGGAAATTGATTTTCTCCACCGTGCCCTCGGCCACCCCGTCGGCATGGATCCACTCACCCGGCACAAAGCGCTTTTCCGTGAGGATCAAAATGCCCGAGATCAGGTTCTTGAACAGGTCCTGGGCGCCGAGGCCAATGGCGATGCCGAAAATGCCCAGACCGGCGATGATCGGGCCAATGGCGATGCCCCAGATTTCAGCCACCGCGGCAAAGCCGACAATCACCAGGAATATCTGCAATGCTTTCAGCATCCAGTCGACAATCGCCGGCGAGAGCGTGTCCCGCAGGCCCGTGAACACGAATTCAAAGGCATTCACCGCGCGCGACAGGGTCCAGAACACCGCCAGAGCAACGAAGGACTGGACCACCTTGTTCGCGATGACCTCGGAGTTTTCGCCGATGTCTATGACCTGCAAGGCGAAGTAAAAGCCGATGATGACAGGCACGATCTTCAGGGGCGTGGCAATCGCCTTGACCAGGGCGTCATCGAAATTGGTTTTGGTGCCTGCGGCCGCCCGCGTGATGCCGCGCACAACCGTTCGCGCAAAGATCCCGCGAATGAGAAGGGCCAGCAGGATGATGCCCACTGCCATGATGATCTCGCCATAGGTCAGGCCCAGAGCGCCCTCATTCCAGATGCCGAGCAGATAGGTCCAGGCGTCAGACGCCCATGTGGGCGCATTGGCCTCGATCCACTGTGTCACCGCATTGGGTGCACCCGTGTTTGCGTCGAACAGTGTCATGGCGAGGTCCCTCACTCTTGCCGACCGAAGCCCCTCTCCTAGCGTGCGCTTGCAGATGCGAAAAGCATCAGTTTCAGGCAACCGCCATCATCTTGTGGGGTTCAGCGTCGCCGCAGGACCGCATAGGCCTGTTGCAGTTCGCTCTTATGGGTGCCGACAATCTCGCACACATCGAAGTGTTCACGACATATCTCTTCCATCAGGGCGCGTGTCTGGAAGCTGGCCATGGCGTTGGAGCCTTCCGAAAAGTCGTTTCGAATCGTGAAACCGTCCCTCGCCAAGGCCTCCCGGTCCACGGGTTCCGCGATCAGCTCCACATAATCCTCATCATGGAACGTGATCACCACGATCCCACCAGGGCTCAGCACGCGCGCAAACTCCGCCAGCCAGAGCCGCTGTGACGCCAGCCGCAGATGGGTGAAGACTGACAGCAGATAGATGACGTCAAATTCGTCAGAGCCATAGGGGAGGGGCGGCAGGAGCTTGTTTCGCCTGAAGTGTCCCGGAAGGTTGGCGCGGCACCAGGCCAGCAGCCGACCATTATAGTCCGCGCCATGGAGTTCGGCTTTGGTTAGGTTCGGCATGAAACGAATGACCCGCCCACAGCCACATCCCAAATCCAGCAGACGGTGAGCCTCCTCAAAAGGCTTGCCGTTCCGAGTCACGATATCTGAGATGACCTGAGCCGTTTCGCCGCCGTGCTCGAGGAATTTGCGCCAATCCGAGTGCCCCACAACGGTTTGCATCAGGTAGGCGCTTGGCAAGGGCACCCCGCTTTCATCAGCCTTGGGCCAGTCGTCTGACGCATTGGCGAGGCGGTATTCGTGCAGGCGGTAGAGCCAGTGGCGAACGCCGGGCAGGCGCAGGACGCTTCGAACGGGTCGCTTCAGCAGGTCGATGACGGCTGACACGCGGTCAGGTGCTCCGTTCCTTGGTTGCAGAAAAGCGGATATCCGGGTTCTTCTCCTGAGCGTAGCCGACATCCCAGGCGTTCTTGGCAAGGTAGACCGGCGCGTCGTCCAGATCAGTCCCGCTGGCGGACTTGTTCTTGTCCAGGAAGGCTTCGAGCGTTTTGGGATCATCGCAATCGAGCCAGCGCGCCACATTATAGGGGGCGGTCTCGAACTCGACCTCGAGATTGTATTCCGCGCCCAGGCGCTCGCTCATCACTTCGAACTGGAGTTGGCCCACAGCGCCGACGATCATGTCCGAGCCGATGGAGGGCTTGAACAGTTGCGTCACGCCTTCCTCGGCCAGACTTTCCAGCGCCTTGCGCAAGTGCTTTTGCTTCATCGGGTCCTTGATCCGCGCCCGGCGCAGGATTTCCGGCGCGAAGTTTGGAATGCCCGCAAACTGCACTTTGCCGGATGTCGAGAGACTGTCGCCGACACGAAGGGCGCCATGGTTCGGTACGCCGATGACGTCACCTGCATACGCGGTTTCCATGATTTCGCGATCCTGGGCCAGGAACATGAGCGGATTGTGGATATTGAGCAGCTTGCCTGCTGCTGTCTTCAGTTTCATGCCGCGTTTGAACTCACCTGAAGAGAGCCGCAGGAATGCGATCCTGTCCCTGTGATTGGGGTCCATGTTCGCCTGGATCTTGAAGACAAATCCGGAGACTTCCTTGTCGTCACCCTCAATGATTTTTTGCTGGCCGCCGACATCTGCGGTTTGAGGCCGTGGACTGGGAGCAAATTCTTCCAGCGCGCCGAGCAGCTCCGGCATGCCGAAGTGGCGAAGGGCGGAGCCGAAAATGATCGGCGTCATGTGTCCTTCCTTGTAGGCGGCCTCATTGAAGTCGGGCAGGGCCTCGCGGGCGAGCTCTGCGCCTTCCTCAATCTCGGCCTGGACCAGCTCATCCATCACTTTGGCGACGGAGTTTCCACCCCATTTGATGCGCTCGGTCTCGCCCGGCGTCACGTCGCCTTCCTTGCGGAACACGAGGAACTCATCCTTGCGCAAATCCATCATGCCAGCGAAGCGCTGACCGGAAGCGGCTGGCCAGTAGAGCGGGGCTGTGTCGAGCTGCAGTTTGTCGGCAATCTCATCGAGCAGGGCGAACGGGTCCTGGGCCTCCCGGTCCATCTTGTTGATGAAGGTGATGATCGGGATGTCGCGCATGCGGCACACTTCAAACAGCTTCAAGGTTTGCGGCTCGATGCCCTTGGCGGCGTCGAGCACCATGATGGCAGAGTCAGCGGCCGTTAGCGTCCGGTATGTGTCTTCCGAGAAGTCTTCGTGCCCCGGCGTATCCAGCAGGTTGAAGACCTCGCCCGAGTGTTCGAACGTCATCACCGATGACGCCACCGAAATGCCTCGGTCGCGTTCGATCTTCATCCAGTCCGACTGGGTTCGGCGACGCTCGCCCCGGGCGGCAACCTGTCCGGCAAGACGAATGGCGCCGCCCGCGAGCAGGAGCGCTTCGGTGAGTGTGGTCTTGCCGGCATCCGGGTGCGAAATGATCGCAAAGGTGCGGCGGCGTTCGGATTCTTCGGTCAGCGACATGGGGCGCGACTTAAGACGGATTGTGGGACGACGCTAGCCCTCTCCGTCCGTCGCCAGCAGCACAAGGCCGAGGGCATGCTCGCGCACAGCCGTACGTTCGGTCGCCGGTAATGGGATGAGGCCTTTTTCCGCCAGATATCCCATGGGGCCCCAGGCATCGTCATCGGTGAAGGATGAGACATACGCCATGAGGCCGGGCACCAGGTCCACATTCTGGGCCTTGATGTAGAAATACATGGACCGTGAAATCTTGTAGTCCCCCGAGGCAATTGCGTCGAACGTGGGCACGACACCATTGATACGGGCGGCTTTCACGCGATCGCCATTCTGCTCTGCCGATGAAAAGCCAAGAACGCCGACCACATTTGGGTTGTTGATCAGGGTCTGGATGATGGCAGTGTCATTTTCGCCGCTGTCGACCCAGGCGCCATCGGTGCGGATCGTGGTGGCGCGCCGGGAGAAGGCATCGGGGTCGGATTCTTCCAGAGCAAGCATTTCTGGAACTTCTTCCGCGCCATATTCCATGGCGATCTCGACAAAGGCATCGCGCGTGCCCGATGTGGGCGGTGGGCCAGACACCCGGATTGGCAGATCCGGCAGGGCCGCGTCGATATCTGACCATCTTGCCGTTTCGTTCGGTTTCCAGCCACCCTGACCGTCGGGGATCTCCACGGCGAGCGCCCGCCAAATTTGCTCTTTCGTCAGATCGAAGTCAGGCGCCTCCTTGCCCGTCGCGAGCACGATGCCGTCATAGCCAATCTTTACTTCCACAAGCTCGGTCACGCCGGCCTCACGGCAAAGGGCAATTTCGGAAGGCTTCACCCTGCGCGAGGCATTTGAGATGGAGGGTTCTTCCGGGCCGATTCCATTACAGAACGCCTTGAAACCGCCGCCTGTGCCCGTGGTCTCGACAATCGGTGTGGCATAGCGCGTTGAAGCGCCGAATTGCTCGGCCACGGTCGTTGCGAAGGGGGACACCGTGGAGGAGCCAACAATACGAATGCGGTCAGCCTGCCCGAGGGGAGGCGGTGGGGGAACGGATTCGCCATCAAAGCGCGACAGGCCACTGTCTCCACACGCACTCAGCACAAAGGCGAGGCATGCGGCGGCAAAGTGTTTCAGCGTCATCACGGGTAGCCCTTATCAGTCTCGCCCCAAAGGTACTTCGCGAGTGTGACACCCGCAAGAAACCAAGGCGTTTGCAGCACAAATGACTTGCTCAGCCGGGCTGCCATGCATATGAACCGGCGAAGGCGGACATCGCGGCCCGGAGGCGGGCACATCGCGCACTAACGCCAGTCACAGGCGGGTCGTTTGAGCCCATGTCACTGGAGTAGGCGATAGACCGCGCGGCCACCGTTCAGGAATTCATATCAGCCAATGCGCCCGATGCGCCGGTATTCTGCTACCGGCCGCACAAATTGGCCGCGGCAGCACATTGGTTTCGTGACGGGTTTCCCGGCGAGGTCTTCTATGCGGTGAAGGCCAATCCTGCGCCGCATATTCTGGCGGGGCTCTGGGAGGCTGGGCTGCGCAGTTTCGACGTTGCATCCGCGGCCGAAGTCGAGGCGGTGGCGACGCAGTTTCCAGAAGCGACACTCGCCTTCATGCATCCTGTAAAAAACCGTAGTGCCATTGCGCGGGCTTACCACGCCCATGGTGTGCGCCGCTTTGTACTCGACAGCCAGGCTGAGTTGGACAAGATCCTCGATGCGACCGGACACGCCCGGGACCTGACCCTTGTGGTGCGCGTCGGTGTTTCAAATGAAGGTGCGACGGTGCCCCTGACGGGCAAGTTCGGAGCAAATCAGGACGTTGCACCGGACCTGTTGCGTGCCACCCGGCGTGTCGCAGACAAGCTCGGCGTGTCATTCCATGTCGGCAGCCAGGCGATGAACCCGGGCGCCTGGGCAACTGCGATGGCTGATGTGTCAGGGCTGATCGTGGATGCTGCCGTTACCGTTGACGTTGTCGACGTCGGGGGCGGCTTCCCGGCGACTTATGGCACCCCGCCTGCTCTCGACTACTATAGCGAGCTCATCGACCGGGCCTTCGAAGACATGATGGTTCTGGAAAGTGCTGAACTCTGGAGCGAGCCTGGCCGCGCCCTTGTCGCCGAAAGCGAAAGCTTGCTTGTCCGCATCGAAGGCACCAAGGGCGACAGGCTTTATCTCAATGATGGCGGATTCGGCGCCCTTTATGATGCGGTGAATTTGGGCTGGCCATTCCCGGTGCGGGCCCTGCGCGTCGACGAGGCGCTCGGCCCTGCAAGCGAAGGCTACACCCTTTACGGCCCGACCTGCGATAGCGCTGACCGTTTCCCGGAGGCTGTCTACCTCCCAGCCGATCTTCGCGAGGGAGACTATCTGGAGTTCGGCAATATCGGCGCCTATGGCCGCACCATGGCGACGCGCTTTAACGGCTACGGCGCCTACGAACTGATCGAAGTGGCAGACCAGCCCTTTGCCAGTGCCTATGGGGCGGCGTCACCAATCGCAACAGCAGCTGTGCAAACCTCGTTCAATCCGTAGCGCCCGAGCGCTGCGGTCAACCTTGGACTGGCTGACTGCGTCGTGATCCATGCGCGAGTGTCCCGGTCACGATCCGGGCCTGCGGGTAGGCTTTCAAGGACACGAATGGCTTGCCGCGCGATGGCGTCTCCGCTGTCGATATACGTCACGCCAGCCGGCGCGGTTCGGACCAATTGGTCCCGCAGTAGTGGAAAGTGGGTGCAGGCCAGGACAACCGTATCAAGGCTTTTGCTTGTATCAGCTTCAAACAGAGGGGCCTGCGCGGCCGCGATCTTGTCAAGCGGCACTGCTTCGCCTGCCGCAACGTGTTCAGCGAGGTGGACCAGTTCCACGCTGCCATGCTGAATGACCCGGCATGTGCTGGCAAAGTCGGCAATCAGTCTGGCCGTATAAGGCCGCGCCAGTGTGCCTGGCGTTGCCAGCAGGCCAATTGTCTTTTTTTGGCTCATGGCCGCCGCTGGCTTGATGGCGGGCACCGTCCCGATCACGGGAATGTCCAGCACGGCGCGGGTGGCGTCTAACGCCAGTGTGCTGGCCGTGTTGCAGGCGATCACCAGCGCATCGGGTTTGGAGACTTCGACCATGGCTTTGGCGGCGGCAGGCACTCTCGCAGCCAGGGCTTCGTCAGGTTTGTCTCCATAGGGGAAAAAGCGGGTATCTGCGCCATAGTCGATCACCAGGTCAGGCGCGAGGCGCTCCAGCGCCCGGCGGACAGATAATCCACCCATCCCGGAGTCGAAGATCAGCACTTTCTGGCCGGGCCGAAGATGTGAGTCGTTAGCGTTCATACTTCTCCCTAGTCAACTCGCACGGCGGCAAAAAGAGGGCGCGTGACTTAGCGAGCGCAAAAAGAAATTGTGCGGCGCACCATTTTCTGATATCCACAGTAATGAACGCTGGAAAAAACGGACTTGCCCCGATGACCTACACACCTGTTCTGACGCCTTTTGCTTTCTTTGCCACCGCCGCGCGCGCGGCGTTGGAGGCCAACATTTCCATGCAGGAGACGATGGTCAGCGCGATGGAGCGGGCCTCGAAGTCTACTGTGTCTCCTGTCAGCTGGGTCTCGGCTGAGCTGCCGGTGCCGAATCCGAAATTCTACTTTGACGAAGAAGTCATGCGCGAGGGCTTCCACAAGCTGGCGGACGCCAATCTCGGCGCGTGGGAACATGCTGCAGACATGCTGAAGGCCGTTCCAAGCTGGGCAAGCTGGCCAACGCGCGTGCCGGGTACGGTCATGACCGATATTTTCGACCGCATGCGCCGCGCGGGCATGCCTATGATGGCTGCCAATGACAGCTGGGTCACGGCCGCTGAGAATTTCTCTCCGCCCGCATTCTGGAAGTCAGCCGCGCCCTCCGCAGCGACAGTAGCGACCGGACCGGAGCTTCTGGACGCGCCGAATGGAGAGCCGGACGACCTGACCGAGATCAAGGGCATCGGTGCCAAACTTTCTGCCATGCTGTATGATCTGGGCATCTACCACTTCCATCAGATCGCTGCCTGGACCAAGGCCGATGGCGAATGGATCGATGACAAGCTGGCCTTCAAGAATCGCGTGACACGCGAAAACTGGATCGCCCAGGCCAAGTCGCTCGCTGCTGGAACCGCTGCTGCGTAGGTCGCTTCAGGAGCCGAAATGGCCCTCCGGCGAATTACGGGCCAAACCGCAGCACTTCGCACGTGTCGACAGCATGCTGCCCACGCGTGCTAGCGCTGCTTTCGCTTTTCGAGCTGCCGTGAGCGTATGACGAGATACACGGCGAAGGCCGTTGCGACGCCCGGCGCAAAACAAAGCGGAACAACAACCCATCCATGGCGAATACTGAGGGCGCTGCGTTCGTATACCATCCAGATCATCAGGATTACGGCGCAGAGGATTACATCCAACGAGTATCCACTCGAAAATGGGTTCACGAACCCTGCTGCAAATGCCCCTACAACGTCACCTGACTCCAGTAGTGCCGGAACGACGATCACGCTGAAGGCGACCGCAAAAGCGGCTCCAAAAAACAGCACAGCGACCTCGAAAAGAGTTCTGTTCATGGCGTCGTCGTCCTCTCATTGGTTAGAGCCTGGGTCAGAAACGGTCTCGAGACTTGATCGCCGGTTTAGCCGAAGCGCTGCCAAACGTTTTGATCACGGCTGAGGAACACTGCGGACCTCGTAGAGCGGGTCTCCGTCGCGCAAATGGGCCGCGATGAAATTCAGCGTCAGGTCTCTGAGGGTTTGCCCATCAACGCTGGTGACATTAATGCGCAGCTCATCGAAACTATGACCCGCGCCTTCAACCGTATAAAACGCATAAGGAACGGAGAAGGCTTGCGCTTCAGCTTCCAGCCCCAAAGCTTCTGAGTAGTCGAC
>JBCBUL010000033.1:0-29789 GCA_039818165.1 Pseudomonadota bacterium
CTTGGCTTCCAGACGGTTGGGAATCTTCTCGCCATCAGCATTTGTGAGCTCAGCCTGAGCGGCAGCATCGGGGAAATCACTCACCAGTTTTGGGTCGTCGTCTCTCGTCAGCACAAAGTCCCGGCTCGCCCAACCACAGATTGACTTGTCTTCTGACTGAACGAGGATGCGGCGTGCCGACTGGCCAGACCGGTCACGCGCAATACGCAATTTGGCATGGTAGGTGATCTCGGATTCCGAGTCTAAGTCTAATGGACGAGTCGTTGTGGCCGTACTGTAAAGCGGCAGGCCAGCGACGATTGAGCGTGCATTGATGCGACTTTCGAAGACGTCGTTTCCGATCCCGGCGCATGACCCCGTGACTGGAACAGACACTTGCGCGCGTGCTTTCGGTGGTGCCAACCCACTTGCGAAAACCAATAGCAAGACGTGCAAGATGACGTAGTGTATGCGGATGCTGAAAATCATTGGCCTCACCTACCCGTTTTCTCAATCAAACAAGATATCGCAGTCGGCCCCGCCGATTTGCTCACAATAATCGCGGGCTATTGCGCGCAATCCCTCGCCAAACCGGCGCCCGCGCACCTGCTCTTCCTCGTTGAATGCATAAACCTGAAATTGCCCATTATCGGGGCAGAGCGTAACGACTTCGCGTGCGCGCTCTAACTCACGTTGTCCGTCAAACTCTGTGAGAGCGGACTGCACCACGACAATGCTGGCCGGTTTGGAGCCGGGCAGGTCGCGAATGCGACGCTCGAATTGAAATCCTGCACAATCGCTGCGACCGGACCGATCATCATAATACAGGAAATGCCAATTATCGGATGCCATACGATTACTGGCAGCTATGAGCGCGTTCTCGAATTCCGACACACCAAGCAGCGGGGCCGCGAGGATATCATCGACAATGCCGCCGCGCAGATCGGGATCATTTCCCAGAGTAGGAGGAAAGGTCTCCGGTTGGCTATGCACCGGAACAAGAGCCGAATTATCGACACCGTAAATCGCGCCATCGGTCCACAACGGCGCGCTGCCATCCGCACGCTGGCGCCCGGCTTTGTAAATGCCGAGAAACGCTTCGACAATCTCATCCCACCGGGCGAACTCGTCGCGGTTTCGCGCTGAGTTGACAAAAATGGCGGCTACAAGCCGGTCTGAACGCGGTGCAATGGCCACCTCATAGAGATCTTCGAGATCCTGAAGTTCGCGGGCAGGCCCCAGATCCACGGGCTCGAAAGCGCGACAAAGCTCAACGTCGTCTCCGACGCCGTCGAAAACAATGCTGACGTCTTCATTAGTGTTGAGATGATCGAAACCGCCATTCGCATCGAAGTCGCCATAGTCATTGACCTGGAACAGGCTTCCACGTCCGGACTGCGTGCCTTCAGCAAAGACGCGACACGCTGAAAGTGTTTTGTCCTCAAAGCCCACGGTTCCATTGTCCGCGTAAGACGTGGTGTAGCGAAGCCGGAAACTAACCGTTGTTGGCGCACCCTCGATGGGCATCGGCATTAAGGTGATCGCCACATTGCTGACGCCCGAATCCAAAAGAGCGTCCGTAGACGACACCCTCACGATGGCAGAACCTTCGCCCCCATCACTTACCACACCATCCTGTTCGAACGGCGCGATAAGGTAGCCTGGCGCATCCAGCTCAAACTGGGCACCCGGGTTCACAGTGATCTCGTCACCTTGAAACACGTTGGTGGACATGCCGCCGCTTCCGCCGAGAACGTGCTTAATTTCGATGACATCTTCAGCGACCAGACTGTCCGGCACGCCTTCAATCGTGAGGACAAGTGGAACATCACGCGCCTCAGGCACTGGCAGTTCGTCTTCTTTGTCAGCATTGTCGTATGCAGAGCCGCCATAGGCAGCCAGCACAAGCGCCATGCGGTATGGATTTCTAGGGTCGACAATCCAACGGCTTTCGCCATCGCCCGGTGACCCTCTCAGGGGATCAAACCGACCCAGTTCATCGCGAGGCTGACGCGGCCGTTTTGTTTCATCGTCTGCGACCACTGCTGAAATGACGAAATCATGGTGCAGTGACCAACCCTCTCCCGGAGATTTTTGATGCCGTGGTACAGCATGAATCACCATTCGCGCCCACAAATCACCTCGCCCACGAAATGCAGAGCCACCCAGGTAAACGCGGAAAGCGTAAGGGGATCTAACGCTATCGCACGCCGAGGAGTGGGGGCGGGTTGACCATCTGTAGCCGCGCAACGCCCGATCCCTTTCGACACCGCGAAACGCAGCAACTTCGTAAGGGTGGCCGTACACAGGCCCGGTTCCTGACGAAACATTGTAGGGCGCGACGCAAAGCGCCCCATCTTTGTAGGTGAGAGCTCTAAGGTAAAGGTCCGCGTCTTCGCCAAAGTCACCCACCTCTAATCGCGGTGGGTTTTCCCCTGCGCCCACTAAAAGGTGGCTCATGTCTATGGGGCCATCCAGTTTTGCAGAAGCGAACACATTGATATTTTCGACGTCCTGGTCAAGACTCAGTGGGTCGTCCTGAGCGCTCGAAAACGAGGGAGCCGTCACGCACCCTATTGCCATAGCGATAAGCCCACGTCTGAAGAATCTAAGAGTTAATCGCATTGCCTCGCTCCCTAACCTCCCTCACCGTCGCGCGGCTGCAGCACCCAACCTTGCCGCCCGTCCAACTGTGTTCCGTCACCTGACAAAATAAAATCGACCTCGCCATTGCGTTTTGAAAAGGTGCATAGGCGTGATGAACCATCGGAAAACACCCAGACTGCTGGTTCGAATATGCCGCTGAGTTTCAGACGCTCAAAAGTGTTGTCGCGACCCAACGCCTGGACGAATTCTGCGCAGTCGTCTGCATCGGGGAGATTGAGGTCCGTTGCGCGTGCATTCAGCGCATCAAAGGACTCAAAATCATCAAGGGACGCATTCCAGCGTTCCGAAAGTTGGATGATCCCGTCTGGCGGAGCCGGCGCTGGCTGCCTATCCAGCGGCACCGATCCGTCATCTCGCTCTCCGTTGGCGTAACCTGGATCATTCACGGGCGGAACGGGACGCGGCCCGGAGCCTTCGTCAGGATCGAAGTCTGCGTCACCTAAGAGCTGGGGCAAGAAAACGAATGCAATGGCCACCGCAGCTACAACGCCCATTGCGCCAGCGGCCAAAAGCCTCCTGTTGAATGCAACCTCACCGGTGCGTTGGCGTGCTGCGATTTCAGCTTCAGATTCTGCTTTGAGATCAGCAGGATCACCGGGAAATTCAGTGATACCCTTTTGCCGCAGGCTATCAGGATCAAACCCAGACTCA
Organism: Pseudomonadota bacterium; assembly: GCA_039818165.1. Taxonomy (GTDB): domain Bacteria; phylum Pseudomonadota; class Alphaproteobacteria; order Caulobacterales; family Hyphomonadaceae; genus UBA5336. The sequence goes on from JBCBUL010000033.1 coordinate 3,298, forward strand.
GGCAACTCGGGCGGGCCACACAATATGGAGATTGCTTCTAGCAAGCCGGCCCATTCGCCCGTGCTGGTTCCGCGCTCCCAATCGGGCATAGCGGCAATGTGGCGAGCGTGAAACGGAAACCCGATTTCCTCTGGTGTTGTGTTGTCTATGCTCGCTGACACGAGTTTATTGAGCCCATGGGCAATGTTTGCCTCATCCTTCACATAACGGCTCGTTATTGCGTTCGCAGACCATAAAACGAGCACGCACTTCGACCGGTTCAGCTCGCGATTGATAACATCGTTGAAGTTTTCGCCCGGTATCGTCTTGGGATCCCACCACACAGAATAACCCTGTGCCTCAAGCGCGCTGGAGTAGAACTGCGCGGCTTTCTTGTCTTCACGAGCATAAGAGACGAAAATTTGGCTCATCTACACCCCCCCACAGGATGAAACATTAGCCATCTTCTTGCGGGTTAACAATCGCTTAAGAAAAGTTTTCAGCGAAAAAATCTCGCAAAAAGCGAGACCAGCAGAATGATCGTCCAGGCGGCACCGAAGCATGCCAAACCAAGAGTGACATAACGCATCAGCGGGGTTTCCATCCGTGAGAGTTCCGCGGCACGCACTTTGTCCTCAGCGAGCCTCAACTTCTCCGCCTCTTGCCGCAAGCGCGCAGTTAATTGATTTCGCTCTGCTTCTAGCGACCTTACCATGTGTTGCATGTCCTCCTTGCGTTGTTCAGCCAATTCACGGGCAGACGCCTCTTCTTCATGGCTTGCTGCCACTGTTTGCAGGCGCTCCTGAAGCTGCTTGGCGTCGTTTTCTACGCGCGCAACCTCGTTCTGGAGATCAGCATTGTTTCTCGCAAGGCCTGCAATCTGTGTCTCGCGGTCGGCGATGTTCTGTTCGCAGCGAGCCTTGTCGACATCGCGCTGACGGCGCAATGCAGCCAAGTCATCCTTCTTGCGAGCGATCTCTGTCTGAAGCTCGCCCACTGCATCTCGTTCATCCTGCAAACGACGTTGTGCCACACCCAACTGCTTGTTGATGGAGTCCCTCTCTCGCTTGAGTTCGTCGACAAGAGACGTCACAAAGCCGGGCGTCGCTATATCGCGCGCCTTGTTAACAAGATCGATGAATGCAGGATGATCCCCAGCGCCTGTGAGTAGCTCAGAGTTGTTGAGCCGATCGGTCATATTTACGGATTGTCGGTCTTCGAACTCAAGAGGTGTTCGGTCTTTGTCGATCAGAAGGCCAATTACATTTGCGCGATCAGCACGTTTATGTTCGATTTGGATGTAGTTAATTCCATCGTGTTCTGAGGGAATAAACAGCCCGTCCTCTACCGAGTTTGCGCTCCAGATGCCAATGAGGCATGCTGCTTTGTCGACTTCGCTAACAATGCGCTGCAGCCATGCCTCGGTAACTTCGATGCGCGTGTCCCACCAAACTGTGAAACCTTTCGCCTCAAGAGACTGGGCAAGCCCGCTTACCAACTCGCGATCCTGATTTTTGTAACTTATGAAGATGTCGGCCACGTCCGCCCCCGCGCTGCCAGATACAAACCCAATTTGAGCTTATATGCCTTAGCTAGGTCCTCAAGTAGTGACCACTCATTAGTTCTATTTGGACTCAAATCAAAATTGCGCTCGCCTAACCACCTGTACGCACGGTTTCAACACGTCATACAAATCAATATCGGCGGTTGGTATCTCCTCAAATTTCAACCGAGTTGGTCTTTTCTGAATTCGCTGTCACCGCCTTTCGTGGGGCCATGACCTCGAAGCAAAGACGCCTCGGCTACACGCAAGACGGCACTAGTTGCAAACTTCGACTGGAAGCCCTCAAATTCTTGGAAACGTAATCGCGGTAGTGTGCGTCCCTCGGCTCATCCAGATGCTTGGGAATTTCGAGCGCTGGTGCGCTCAAAGACGCGACTAGTAACAGGTCCATCGCAACGTTCTGGCAACGTTGGCGGACTGCGATGCCCTATTCTGGGATAAGTTATCCTAGGATGGCAACGTTAAACATTACTCACCTTCAATCTTTTCAATGATTTAGCCTTCGTCCGGTGCCTTGACATCGTAAGGGCTTTGTAACGCAGACATCCCCAACCCTCGCAGGGTTGTGCTCTTGCGGCGCGCAGGACCAATAGAAGCCAACTCCGCGCGTCCGAAATTGAATCTAATCCGGTCCGTTTGGTAGCGCTTCGTGACAGACCGCGAAGGGCCAATCCCTGGCATTCGCCGCGTTCTGTGCTCGTCCTATTCATACTACGCTCAAGTCTTTCCAACGGGCCGTGGGCCAAGGGCCACCCTGCCCTAAACCCCGGTCATGTCCGCGAGGACGCGGGCGATGAGCCGCTGGAAGGCTTCGCCGAAGCGGGGGGACCAGGTGTGGTCATCGGCATGGACGGGTTTGGTGGAATTGATGCCTGCCACGCGCATGTCGCCGGTTTCACTGGTAAACCAGGGTCCGCCCGAAGAGCCCTCCGTCAGGCCGTTTTCAGCCTTGATGACGCCATAGGAGCGATCTTCGACGCGCTCTCCAGTGGTGGCGAAAAGGAAGCGACCGTCAAACTCGAAATCATCGGTCGACTTGCGCGGATAGCCTAGGCTCGTGAACGGCCCGTCGGGATCGGCATTTGCCAGCACACCTGCGGTGCCGGTCTTGTGGGCAATCGGTGCATCCAGACGCACCAGCGCGACGTCATAATGGCCGGGCGTCGTGCCCGGTGCGGGGGCGGCCCAGCCCGACGGCACATAGGCCGCCTCGCCCGCCCATTTGCCGGCAGACTCGCCCGCCAGATATTGCGGCTGGAACACCATCCAGTCGGCAAACGCCCCCTCGCCGGTCATCGCATTGGTGCGGGCGAAGGCGCAGTGCGCCGCCGTTAGCACGACCCGCTCGGCGATCACCGTGCCGGTGCAGTAGCGCACACGTCCGCCAAACACCGCGGTGACGCGGCCCACGGCGGAGATCGGGTGAACTTCCAGGTCCGCGACCGCCTCGGTCACCGCTCCGCCCAGGGTTTCTTCCGCCGACACCAGCCGGCGGGCCATCAGCGTATCGGGTTCGGTCTCACTGGGCGCGGACCCACGCGTTTCGAGGGGCGCGCGGGCCAGCACGTCGATCTGGCGGCCGCCGACGGGCATGGTGATTTCAATGCCCATTTCGAACGCAAAGCCACCGGTGGGGTCATGGGGCTCATCAACCTGACGCACATGGGCGGGCGGCGCCTCAAGGGCCGCCATCATCACCTCGAGATTGGCGTCAAACTCCATGTCGAGGACTTTGCCCGCACACGCTTAACAAAGTCCAGAAAACTGCGCAGTTTTTCTAGTGCGAGGCGAGGCCGAACAGGGCCTCACTTCCTTCCAGCATAGGTTTTCCGCCGGTTGTAATGCCTGCCACCCGGCCGGGCGCTTCCGCAAGAGAGGTCTCGGCAAAGAAACCCGCCAGCGCCAGCATGGTGCCACGCAGTTTCCCGCCAGCATCGCGCGCTTCAAGGGCGCTTCTGGCCAGGAAGTGCCCGCCAATGACATCGCCAGCAAGCGCGAGATACGCAGTTGCGCCCGAGAGCGCGGTGTCCTTGTCCGACGCCATCGTATCGACGACCCAGTCGGTCGCCTCCGACAGGGCATCGCGCGCCCCTTCGAGCCGTTGGGCAATCTGCACCAGTTGCGGATCATTGGTCGCCCGGGCCGTGCGGGCGGTCTCGGACACCTCGTCGAGCATGGCGCCCATGGCCGCCCCACCATCGCGCGCCACTTTCCGGCCAATCAAGTCGATGGCCTGGATGCCATTTGTGCCCTCATAGATCGGCGCAATGCGCGCATCGCGGTAAAGCTGGGCGGCCATGGTCTCATCCATGAACCCCATCCCGCCATGGACCTGAACACCCAGGCTGGCGACCTCCACGCCCATATCCGTGCTCCACGCCTTGGCGATGGGGGTCAGCAGGTCTTCGCGGGCCCTGGCCTTCGCCTTGGCCTCATCCGTAGCGCCATGTTCAGCCAGATCTGCCGCCACGCCCGTGGCCAGACAGATGGCGCGCGCGGCCATGACATTTGCGCGCATCGTCGTCAGCATCCGGCGCACATCGGCATGGTGCAGGATGGGCGCAGCGCCTTCCACGCCGGGCGCCGTGCCCTGTTTGCGTTCCTGGGCAAACTGGAAGGCGGTCTGGTAAGCGGCTTCGCCCACGCCCACCCCTTCGAAGCCCACATTCAGGCGCGCAGAATTCATCATGGTGAACATGGCATTCAGGCCCTTGTTCTCCTCGCCAATCAACCAGCCGGTCGCGCCATCATATTCCATCACACAGGTCGGCGAGGCATGGATGCCGACTTTCTTCTCCAGCCCGATACACTTGACGCAGTTGCGCGCGCCAAGGCTGCCGTCGGGCTCGACAAACTGCTTTGGCACCAGAAAGAGCGAAACGCCGCGCGAGCCGGCAGGCGCATCGGGCAGCCGCGCGAGAACGAGGTGGATGATGTTCTCGGCGATGTCATGGTCGCCCCAGGTGATATAAATTTTCTGGCCCGTGATCGCGTAGCTGCCATCGCCTTTGGGAACGGCCTTGGTCTTCAGCGCGCCCACATCGGAGCCCGCCTGGGGCTCGGTCAGGTTCATGGTACCGGTCCAGTCGCCACTGATCAGCTTCGGCAGGTACATCGCCTGTTGCTGCGGCGTACCATGGGCCAACAAGGCTTCAATCGCGCCAAAGGACAGCATGGGCGCCAGGGTGAAGGCCATATTTGCCCCGTGGAACATCTCCATCACGGCGAGGGCGAGCGCCTTGGGACCGGATTGACCTCCATGGGCTTCGGGAAACGCAAGCCCCATCCAGCCCGCCTCACGAAACGCCTCATAGGCCGCGCCAAAGCCTGGCGCGGCAACCACGCCTGCTTCTGTAAGCTGTGCACCCGCCTTGTCGCCCTCGGCATTCAGCGGGGCGAGCACCTCCCCTGCCAGTTTCGCGGCCTCTTCCAGGATCGGGCCGACCAAGTCGCCATCGAACTCGCCGAATGCGCCGCTTTCCAAAAGGGCATCAAGCCCGACCACCTTTCGCAAAAGAAACGACATCTCTTCAACGAGGGCAGCATAGGCCATGGCGTACCCTCATTGTGAATATGTGTTATCGCGCGTGACATGATACGCGGTCGCTGGAACGGCGTTAAGGACGTTCTACCTCGTGCCGCAAGGCGAAGACACCAGATGAGGGTGCCACCATGATCAAATCACTCGCAGCCATTGCCTTCGGCGCCACACTCCTGACCGGATGTGTGACCGCCCAGCAAAGCCTCGACCCCATCGACACCTCGAATTTCGAGCTCGACAAGACCCACGCATTTCTGACCATCAGCGTCGAGCATTTCGGCCTGTCCGACTACAGCATCGACTTCACCGACTTCGATGCCCAACTGGACTTTCAGGCCGATGACCCAACAGCCTCGACCATATCCGTCCAGGTCAACACGGCAGCGCTGGACACCCAGTATCCCGATCCGGAGAAAAAGGCCGAATGGGAAGACGACTTGGCCAATGATGGCCGCTTCCTGAAAGCCGATGAATTCCCAGCCGCCACATTCGTCTCCACGGGCGCGACACAGTCCGGCGAGTTTGCCGGCACCGTAACCGGTGACCTGAATTTGCGCGGCGTGACCGCCCCGATCACTCTGGACGTGACTTATAATGGCACTGCGACGAGCCCGTTTGACGGCGGTAAGCGCCGGATCGGCTTCAATGCTACCGGCACATTCAACCGATCTGACTTCGGCATGGGCGCAATGACGAATTTCGTGTCCGACGAAGTCACCCTGAGCTTCTCCGGCGAGTTTCTCGAAGCCGGAGATGAGTGAGCATTTCTCCCCACAATCCCAAGGACCACTCCCATGAAATACACTGCCCTTCTCGCTGGCGCCGCCGGCCTCGCCCTGATCGCCGCCTGCGGAAACGCCACAAACGCCCCCGCCGTCGCCCAGGATGATGCGGCCCAGGCCCCCGCTGTTCCGGCTGAAATCGTGCTGGCGGACTCCCTCGCCGAAGTGAATGGCGGCGCCTACTCCCTCGAGCGCACCCACGCCTTTCTGACCTGGAAAGTCGGTCACCAGCGCGGTATCTCCGACTACACGGTCCAGTTTGGCGACTTTGATGCCGACCTCAACTTCGATCCGGCTGACCCTGCCGCCTCGACGCTCTCGGTCACCATCAACCCAGCGAGCCTGATCGTGAACTATCCCGGCGATTACAAGGCTGGCCACGCCGACAGCGGGTTCGAAACCTGGGCCGAAGACATGGCGCGCAATGAGCGCTGGCTGAATGCCGACACTCATCCGGAAATCACCTTCACCTCGACAGATGTTGCACTGACAAGCGGCAACACCGGCACGGTGACGGGCGACCTGACTTTCCTCGGAACGACCCTGCCCGTCACGCTGGACGTGACCTATAACGGCGTCGGCGGCGCGCCCTGGTATGGTGAGCGCGACCTGATCGGGTTCAATGCGACCACAACGATCAACCGGTCCGATTTCGGCATGACAGCCGCCATTCCGAACGTATCTGATGCGGTCACCATCGAGTTCTCGGGCGAGTTCCTGCAGGACGAGTAGGCGATCAATCGTGCGACCTGCCCCCCTTCTCCCGCAAGCGGGAGAAGGGGGGCGCCAGCTTCAGAGGCATGGCGTAATGTCAGACATCACCGCAACAGGCTCCAACCCGTCCCACCGCTATACGAGCGTTGCGATCGCCCTGCATTGGGTGATTGCGCTGGCGATCCTCAGCCTCATCCCCGGCGGCTGGTTCATGACGGATCTGCCGAACGACCATGCCTTAAAGGAAGGGCTGTACCAGCTCCACAAATCCGTCGGCATCACCATTTTGATCCTGACCCTCGCGCGGATTGCCTGGCGCGTGATGAACCCGCCTCCGGCAGATGCCAGCGAGCTGACAGGCTGGGAGAAGGCCGCCTCCCATGCCGCCCACTACGCTTTTTATGCGCTCATGTTGCTGCTGCCGCTAACGGGCTGGCTGTATGTCTCCACGGCGTATGATTTCGATATTCCAACAGTGCTTTACGGAATCGTGAGTTGGCCGGACCTGCCTTTTGTGGGCTTCCTAGCCAATGAGAGCGGCCATGGCGCGGTGGAATTTGTCCATTCCAAGCTCGCCTGGCTCGCCCTTGCACTGGTCGCCGTGCATGTCGCCGGTGCCCTGAAGCATGAATTCGGCCCTGAGGAGGGTGTGTTGAAACGAATGATCCCAGGCCTGTTTGGCAAAACCGGAGGCGCCCGCGCCCCCTCGCGCGGTGCCTTGAGCGCCTTTGGCGGTGCCCTGGCTGTTTTCGCCGCCGTCGCCGTCACCCCCGTCCTGGCCCAGGGCAGCGCCGCTGATGTCTCCGGCGGCTCCGAACTGGAAGCCAACTGGACCATCGACCGGGACGCCAATCCCTACATTCGCTTTTCCGGCATGCATGATGGCAGCCAGTACACCGGTTCGTTCGAAAACTGGGACGCCGTGATCGCGTTTGACCCGGACAATCTCGCCGCCTCGCGCGTTGAGGTCACGGTGGATCTGGCCTCGGCCATCGCCAACAAAAAACTCTACACGGACAGTCTGCGCGCAGCCGAATGGCTCGACGTGTCTGGCGCGCAAACCGCGACCGTCGTGCTCGACCTGTTTGATGGCGCCGAGCCGAACTACACCGCGAATGCGGCGCTCACGCTGAAAGGCGCCACGATCGACGTGCCGCTGGACTTCGAACTCTACTTCGAAGGCGATGAAGCCTTCATGGAAGGCGAAACCGTGCTCTCGCGCGCAGAATTGGACGTCGGCATGGAAAGCGACCCGGGCGGTGACTGGGTGTCGGACGAGATCCGCATCGAAGTTTCGCTGGCCGCAAAGCGCGCGACCGATTGACCTAAACGCCGCCTTCAGGGCATGTGCGGCGCGCCATGGCCACACTTGCCCTGAAACCCACGCCTGAAGGCATTGCAGCCGCCGTTGAAATCCTCGGTCAGGGCGGACTCGTCGCCGTGCCAACGGAAACGGTTTACGGGATCGCAGCAGACGCCGCCAATGCCGACGCCGTCGCGCGGCTCTATGAGGTCAAGGCGCGGCCCGCCTTCAATCCGCTGATTGCCCATGTGAACGGGCCAGAGATGGCAGCGCGCGAAGGCGACCTGTCTGGGGCTGCGGGCTTTTGCGCCGGGTTCTACTGGCCCGGACCGCTAACAGTCGTCGTGCCGGGCGCTTCGGGAGCAACCACTTGCGATCTGGCACGGGCCGGGCTCGACACCATCGCCCTGCGCCATCCCAGCCATTCGATCACCCACGATATCATCACCGGGCTTGGCCGCCCCATTGTGGCGCCATCTGCCAATCGATCTGGCAAGATCAGCCCTGTCACGCCCCAGGACGTCTATGAGGAACTCGGCGAGACGATTGACGCCATCATCGATGGTGGGCGCTGCCCCGTAGGCCTGGAGTCCACTGTCGTGTCGTTTGCCGGGCCGCAGCCCACCCTGCTGCGCCCGGGCGGGCTTGAGCGAGACGTGCTGGAAACCTTCCTCGGCGCGCCACTTGCCAGCCCAGAGGACGGCGCTGCCCCGGCCTCGCCCGGTCAGATGGCGCGCCATTACGCCCCCAACGCCCAGCTTCGTCTGGACGCAAAATCGAAGGAAGAGGGCGAGGTTTTCGTCGGCTTTGGTTCCGTGGCGGGAGACTACACCCTCTCCGAGCATGGCGTGCTGAAGGATGCCGCGGCCAATCTTTACCCGCTTCTTCGGTTTCTGGACCGCAAGCATGACAAGATTGCGATCTGCCCCATTCCGCGCCACGGCCTGGGTGAGGCTATAAATGATCGCCTGCGCCGCGCCGCGCACCGGGACTAGGCAGGCCTCGCGAATTCGTCGGTATCCGGACGAACTGGTCTTAATTCACTTTTTGGGTTAATCCCCCGCTCCACTGCACGCCGTGGCGGCGTTGTCACACCAGTGTCAGCATTACAGCCTAGACGGGAAGGAGTTTCATGGGGCGAGATATGTTGCAGTCCATTGGGCATTTGCCGATGGTTTGGATGGCCTTTGCGGTGCTGGCCGCGACCGGCTGCCTTGCCTTCGTGGCGGGTCGCTCGGCTGCAATGGGTTTTACAGCCGCCGGAACGGGTCCGCTGAATTCTCAACCGAACTATCATGGCTATTACACCGCGATGTGCGCAGTGGTTCCCGCCGCCATCATCTTGCTCGGCTACGGTCTGTTTGGCGGCGGAATCGCCCGCGGGCTCCTGACAGGCGAACTGCCCAGCGGATTCGCGGATTTCTCTCCCATCCAACTGGAGCAGTATCTCGACCGGGTGCGCGATGCGAGCCAGCTGGACGCCGCTGCCTATAGTGGCGCGCAACTTTTCTCAGCTGTTACGGAGCGCTACCTGACCTTGTCCGGTGGGGTGAAGCTCTCTGCCCTTCTGGCCGCGCTCCTGGCCGCAGCGGGGGGCTTTGCCTATGCTCGCTCGCGCCTGGCCGGGTCATTCCGGGCCCGGGCGCAGGTGGAGCGCGGCGTGGAGATCATGCTGTTCCTGTGCGCGGCCATCGCTATCGCAACCACACTCGGCATTGTCGCGTCGCTCTTCTTTGAGTCCCTGCGGTTTTTCGCCCAGATCCCGGTGCTTGGGTTCCTGTTCGGCACCGAATGGAACGCCCAGACCAATGCGGATTTCGGCGCCGTCCCGCTGTTCTTCGGGACCTTTATCATCTCCCTCATCGCCATGTGCGTGGCGGCTCCCATCGGGCTCTACGCGGCGATATACCTGTCGGAATATGCCGGGCCGGGCGTGCGCGCCTGGGTGAAGCCGGTTCTGGAAGTGCTCGCAGGCATCCCAACCGTGGTCTACGGATTCTTTGCCATCCTGGTTGTGGCGCCCTTTGTGCGCGAAGGCGCGCTGTGGCTGAACGCCTTGCCCTTCATCCCGGACGAATTCTTAGCGGCATCCTCTACCAACGCCCTGGCTGCAGGCCTGGTGATGGGTGTGATGATCATTCCGTTTGTTTCATCCCTGTCCGATGATGTGATCAACGCGGTGCCCCAGTCCCTGCGCGACGGTGCCTATGCCATGGGCGCCACCAAGTCCGAAACGGTCAAACAGGTCATTATGCCCGCCGCTCTGCCCGGGGTGATTGCCGCTCTTCTGCTGGCCGTATCGCGCGCCATTGGCGAGACGATGATCGTGGTGATGGCTGCAGGCCTGCGCCCCCAGATCACCGCGGACCCGACAGCGGAGATTACAACGATCACAGTGCAGATTGTCTCCCTGCTCACGGGCGACAGTGAGTTTGACAGCCCGAAGACGCTTTCTGCCTTCGCTCTGGGCTTTGTCCTGTTCCTGATGACCCTGGTGTTCAACCTGATCGCGTTGCGTGTGGTCCAGAAATACCGGGAAAAGTATGACTGATCAGACCGCCCCCACCCGCGCGACCCGGCCGTCCAGCTTCAATGATGAGGCGGCGAAAAAACGGCTGCGGAAGCGCAATGCCGCCGAACGGCGCTTCAAATTCTATGGCATGGCCGCCATTGGCGTCGCGCTGGCATTCCTCGTCCTGTTTGTCTTTTCCATCGGCAGCCAGGCACTGACCGCTTTTTCCCATCACAAGATCAAGTTCGACTTGCCCCTGACAGCCGAAACCGTCGCGCCGGAAGGCGTAGGGGACACAGCCGCGATTGCCGAGAATGTGTCGGGGTTTTACCAGCTTGTACGCGAGAACCTGGCAGAGCGGTTTCCGGAAGCGGCCGCGGACGGGCGGGAGCGCGAACTGAACGACCTCGTTACGCGGCTGGCGGTCTTGCCCATGGCCCGCGCTACGGCAGAAAACCCTGGCCGGATTGGCGAGACATTCGCCTACTCGGCTGCCCTGTCGGATGATCTCGACCTTTATCTCAAGGGCGCTGTCGCGCCGGAAACCCGCTTCAAATCAGGTCCGGTCACGGATGTTATGCGCACTCTACAGAACGGCGAAAAGCGCATCGTCCTGCGCGGTGACGGAGCATTCGACAGGATTGTGAGCGAACAAGCGGCCCTTCGGTCAGGAGAGGGCGGCACAATCCTGCTCCAGTCCGAGACGTCCATCGCGCGTCTGATCGATTCAAGCCCCGATGGCGTGTCTGTCGAATTGCTTACGGGGGATCTGGCCGGGTTCGACGGGCCGCGCGCAGATGTCCGCGTGATCCCTTTGGCGGAAGACGCGCGGAACGTGACGGACCGGCAGATCGCCTGGACCCTGGCCCTGAAAGAAGACGGGCGCCTCAGCCGCGGCATTAATTGGGCGCTGCTCAGCAATGCGGACTCGACCTTTCCGGAGATTGCCGGCGTGCTGGCGGCCATTGTCGGCTCCCTCTTTACCATGCTGATCACCGCGATGATCGCGATCCCCATCGGCATCAGCGCAGCGATTTACCTGGAAGAATACGCGCCGAAGAACCGGGTCACCGACCTGATCGAGGTGAACATCAACAATCTCGCCGCCGTGCCGTCCATCGTGTTTGGCCTGCTCGGGGCCGCTGTGTTCCTGAATTTCCTGGCCCTGCCCCGCTCTGCGCCCTTGGTCGGCGGGCTCGTCCTCGGCCTGCTCACCCTTCCCACGGTGATCATCGCCTCGCGCGCGGCCCTGCGATCTGTTCCGCCGTCTATTCGAAGCGCAGCCCTCGGCGTGGGCGCCTCCAAGACTCAGACCGTGCTCCACCATGTCCTGCCCCTGGCTGCGCCCGGCATCATGACCGGCGCGATCATCGGAATGGCGCGCGCGCTCGGCGAAACTGCGCCGCTTCTGCTCATTGGCATGGTCGCCTTTGTGGCGGAGGTTCCGTCCGGGCCGACCGACGAGGCGACAGCCCTGCCCGTATTGATTTTCAAATGGTCCACCGGGGCGGAACGCGCCTGGGAACCGAATACGGCGGCGGCCATCGTCGTCCTTTTGACCTTCATGGTCCTGATGAATGCGTTGGCGGTGTTCGTACGCCGACGCTTTGAGCGGAGATGGTAGAGACATGAGCGAGACCGAAAACACCCGCAAGGACACCCTCATCTCCCAGGTCACCGTGACGCCCAGCGCGGACACGTCCGGCTATGCCACCAAGGTGGACTGTAAACACATCAACGTCTCCTACGGCGACAAGCAGGCCATTTTCGACATCTCAATGGCGATCCCGGAACGTTCGGTGACGGCCTTTATCGGGCCGTCCGGCTGCGGAAAATCCACGTTCCTGCGCTGCATCAACCGGATGAATGACACCATCGAATCCGCCAAGGTTGAGGGGCAGATCTTCATCGATGGCGAGGACGTAAACTCGGATCATATCGACCCGGTGCTGCTCCGCTCCCGCGTGGGAATGGTGTTTCAGAAACCCAATCCCTTCCCCAAGTCGATCTATGACAATATCGCCTATGGCCCGCGCATCCACGGCATTGCGACCTCCCGCACGGACCTGGACGAGATTGTCGAGACCAGCCTGACGCGCGCCGGCCTCTGGGACGAAGTGAAAGACCGCCTCACCCAGCCGGGCACGGGCCTGTCGGGTGGCCAGCAGCAGCGTCTCTGCATCGCACGCGCCATCGCTGTCAGCCCCGAAGTCATCCTGATGGATGAGCCCTGCTCGGCGCTCGATCCCATCGCCACGGCCCGCATCGAAGAACTGATCGACGAACTGCGCGAGCGGTTCTGCATCGTCATCGTCACCCACTCCATGCAGCAGGCCGCCCGGGTCTCCCAGCGCACGGCCTTTTTCCACCTCGGCAAGCTGGTGGAGTATGGCGACACCGAAACTGTTTTCACCAATCCCTCCGACGACCGCACATCGGACTATATCACTGGCCGCTTTGGCTGATCCGAAGCCCCGCAGCCCTGTGGAAATTACGGGGGCGCATGGCCCTCCATGGAGTAACGCTCTAAATGAGACCCATGACGACACATATTGTCTCTGCATTCTCCGAGGAACTTGAGCATCTCTCGGCCGACATCCTGCGCATGGGCGGGGTGGCCGAAACCATGATCGATCAGGCCTGCACGGCGCTGGTTACGGGGGATCAGATGCTCGCCGATCAGACGTCTGAAATGGACGACACGGTGGATGCCATCGAGGTCGATGTGGAACGGCGGATCATGCGCCTCCTGGCCCTGCGCCAGCCCATGGCCACCGACCTGCGCGCCGTGGTGGCCGCCCTCAAGGTCGCCTCGGAGCTCGAACGGATCGGCGACCTGTCAAAGAATATCGCCAAACGCGTTGCCCCGCTGGCGGGCGCCGATGTATCCAGCGCGATCAAGGGCATCGAGCGCATGGGCCATGGCGTGAAGCAACAGCTCCACAGTGTGCTGGATTCCTACTCCGAAGCCGACGCCGAGCTGAGCCTGAAAGTGTGGTCCGGCGATGAAGACATTGACCAGCACTACAACTCCATGTTCCGCGAAGTCCTCACCTATATGATGCAGGACCCCAGCCTCATCGGCGCGGGAACGCACCTCATGTTCATCGCGAAAAATCTGGAGCGCATTGGCGACCATTGCACAAATGTTGCGGAGATCGTCCATTATCAGGTAACAGGCACATACCTGACATCGAGCGCGCGGCCGAAGGCTCCGCTCCTGGAAGGATGAACGGCGGACCCATCGAGAAACGAGGGCGGGACACGATGAGACCCTATGTGCTGATTGCAGAAGACGATGACGGCGTTGTCGAGCTTTTAAAGTACAATCTGGTCAATGAAGACTATGAGGCAGGCATCGCCATGGATGGCGAGGAAACCCTCATGATGATTGAGGAGCGCGCACCGGACCTGCTCCTGCTGGACTGGATGTTGCCCAAAGTGCCGGGCATCGAAGTGTGTCGCCGCCTGCGCGCGCGTACAGAAACCGCCAATATGCCGATCATCATGCTCACCGCGCGCAGCGAGGAAACAGACCGTATTCGCGGCCTGGACACCGGCGCCGATGACTATGTCACCAAGCCCTTCTCCACGACCGAGCTGATGGCCCGCGTGCGCGCTGTCATGCGGCGCATCCGTCCCGGCCTGATGGAAGATCGTCTGTCCGTGGGCGACATCACGATTGACCGGACGGGCCATACAGTGGAGCGCGGCGGCGAGAGCATCCATCTCGGCCCCACGGAGTTCCGCCTGCTGGACTATTTCATGCAGCACCCCGGCCGGGTTTTTTCCCGCGAGCAACTGCTCGACAGCGTCTGGGGCTCCGATGTTTATGTGGAAGCGCGCACCGTGGACGTCCATGTGGGCCGCCTGCGCAAGGCGCTTCGCCAGAATGGTGGCGAAGACCCCATTCGTACGGTCCGCAGCGCCGGCTATGCCCTGAAAACGGACTAGGCCGGGCGCGGGGCGCGCGCCGTTCTTCGCGCCAATCGCATAAATCCTATTCCGCAGTGCCACCTGCCGTCAGCGCGGCATCACTCCCATCTCACAAGCGTGTGAAACGCCAATGATGGAGAGACTGACATGGCGAAAATCGCAATCGTGTACCATTCCGGCTACGGCCACACCGCAAAGGTGGCCGAGCATGTTCGCCGGGGCGCCGCGAACGCCGGAACAGACGTAACGCTCTACAAGGCAGATGACCTGCAGAGCCCCGATGATGGCCCCTGGGACGCGCTCACCGCCGCAGACGCCATCATCTTTGGCGCCCCCACCTATATGGGGTCCGCCAGCGCTGTGATGGCCAAGTTTCTTGAAGCCACGTCAAAGGTCTGGTTCACCGGTGCCTGGGCAGACAAGATTGCCGCCGGCTTCACCAATTCCGGTTCGCTGGCGGGCGACAAGAACGAGACCCTCCAGCGCTTTGCAACACTTGCAGGTCAGCAAGGCATGATCTGGGTCAATTTCGGTGCGAAGTCCGAACACAATGCATCCAACTCGACTTACGCCACGGCGAAAAACCGGGCGGGGCACTATCTCGGCCTTGGCACCCAGTCCCTGACGGACCTGCCAGCCGAAGAAACCCCCGACGCAGCTGATCTCGAAACGGCTGAACTGTTCGGCAAACGCGTGGCCGAAGCCACCCTGCGCTGGGTCCGCGGAGCGAGCTGATCTCTAATCTGCGCTGAAAGCCATACCATGGCCGGGCGAACTGAGGGACCCCCGGCCAGCTGGTTAAGCCGGTCCGCAGACTAGGACGCGGCCTTGTTGATCAGATCGCGCACGCCGCTTGCAATCTCCGGGTGATCCATCGCATAGGCCAGCACGGCCTCAAAATAGCCGAGCTTGGAGCCGCAATCATAGTCCTTGCCGTCATATTCCAGGGCGAAAAAGTCCTGGGCGTCCATCAGCTTGGCCATTGAGTCCGTGAGCTGGATCTCGCCGCCAGCGCCGCGTTCCTGGGTTTCCAGCAAATCGAAGATTTCAGGCTGCAGGATGTAGCGGCCCGTGATCTTGAGGTTTGACGGCGCGTCTTCCTTGGCGGGCTTTTCGACCATGCCGGACATCCGGATCAGATTTCCGTCCCGGCTGGTTGGGGCGATCACGCCGTATTTGGAAACCTCGTCCTCGGGCACTGCGTCCACGGCGATAATGTTGCCACCGACCCGCTCATACGCCTCGACCATTTGGGCCGTGCAGCTTTTTTCCGCCTTCACCAGAACGTCCGGCAGCAGGATCGCAAAGGGCTCATTGCCGATCACGTCACGGGCACACCAGATGGCGTGGCCGAGGCCGAGGGCGCCCTGCTGGCGAATGAAACTGGTCGAGCCCGCTGGCATGTGGATGCGCTTCAACTCGTCCAGAATTGCTGTCTTGTTCTTGGCTTCCAGCGCGTGGTTCAACTCGAACGCGACATCGAAATAGTCCTCGATGGCGCCTTTATTGCGCCCCGTGATGAAAACGATGTGCTCGATCCCTGCCGCGACGGCTTCATCCACGACATATTGCAGGGCCGGGCGGTCAACCACAGGCAGCAACTCCTTGGGGATCGCCTTCGTGGCAGGCAGAACCCGGGTTCCAAATCCTGCGACCGGAAGTACGGCTTTCTTGATCGACATCGTATCAGCTCTCCAACTCGGCCGCTGTGGGAGGGGTGCGACCTGTCCAAATTCGGGAAGCGACGGGAAGGCCCGCGCCTCGTGCCTGACGTGTTTGCAAGCTCTGGTCCAGTTTTCCCCTACCACACGAAGTCTAGTCGAACGTAAAGGTGTTCACCTCCCGCTGTGTCGTGACGGTCACGGCGCGGCCCACGGGGCTGGCATCTTCGCGCAATATGGCGAGGGCAGGCACGTCGGCGATGGCAAGGAAGCGGGCGCCGTCGTCGGTACGGCAGGCGGCAATGCCGCGTTCGGGTCCATTTCTGCCATGCACGACTGTGAAGGTCTCTAGCGTGCCGGATCCCGGGTCCGTTGCGATGGGCACTGTTTCAAGCGGTTTCGCCGAAGCCTCAACCGCCGTGAACTCAGCTGGCCGCAGCGTGGAATAGACGCCTGCCGCTTCCTTCGTCATCCAGCCACCATTGGCCAGGACGAGACCGAAGGCATCCGGCTGGGCGCGCAAACGCTCAGCCATGGAGACAATACCGTGGAGGGAGTAGTTGTTCCCGGGCCCGCCGAAGAAGGGAAGGCCACCGGTTACCGTCAGCGGGCGGGTTTCACTGTGGGGATCCAGCCCAAGCGCAGCGCAGGCGGAAAACACCGCACACGGGAAACAGGAGTAGAGGTCGAAAAGGTCGATCTCATCGGCAGTCTTGCCTGCGCCCTCCAGGGCGCGCGAGAGGGCCACATCCATTGCCCACGACCCATCGAGACGGGGGCGTTCGGAAAGAAACTGGTCGCCCGCTTCGCCGCCGCCATGGAGATAGACCCGCCTGGCAACAGGCACGCCCAGCGCGTCAGCCTTCGCCTCAGACATGAGGAGGGCTGCTGCGCCCTGGTTCACCGCGTCCTGGGCGACGTGCCATTTCAGGAACGGGTCAGCGAGCTCATAATTCTCCTTGCTGGGCGTCGCCAGCCAGTCGGCCGAGCGCGCGACCGGGAATTGGCTGTGGGGATGGCGCGCCGCCACGCTGGCGAAGCCTTTGAACAGCGCGGACATCTCAACCCGATGAGTCGCACGCGTGCGCCCTTCCCGCGCCGCGATGGCATTTTCGAACAGGCCATAGAAGTAAGGCGGGCTGACAAGGCCGTGCTTGATCTCGTGGCGCGAGAGCAGCATGTCGCCCATGCCGCGATCCTCAAATGGCGTGTCTGCGCCATCGGCCCAGTTGATCACGACGCCATGGCGCCGGGCTGCCTTGGAGGCCTTGTTGGCTTCGCTGCCCGCGATCAAGACGCACTCGGCTTCGCCTTCATGGATCGCTGCGGCAAACTCATTGACCAGCGCCTGGGGGCTCTGGCCGCCGACGCTGGAGTAAATCTGCCGGCGAGGCGCCGCGCCGAGATTGCGCGCCAGCGTGCCAAGCAAGTTGGTGTTGTGTCCGTGGGGGTGATTGTCGCCCGGAACCGAGTCCTCGAAGATGCGCACGAAGGCGAGCGTGTCGATGGCCGCAGCGATGCCTGCGGCGCCGCAATCCTTAAGGGCGGCCTGCGCGGCTTCAGTGGCCAGCGACAGCGGTGAGGGCGCGCCGTCGGGCCCGGCCGTTCCATCCCAATGGCTGGTGAACTGACCGACGCCCACCAGAACAGGCATATCTCCCTTGGCCATGTGGTCTCTCCCTTACGTCTTTTGTGTGCGATGAGATAACGCCGACGGCCGGGTCCGGCGAGCCGAGACGTAGCGTAAAGTCGGCATACCCTTTACCCCCCAGGGGGTATCTGGTACCGCAAGTCCCATGCAAACAGATACCAAATCATCCGCCACCAAGCGCCTTGCCCGCATAGAAGGACAAGTCCGCGGCATCGCCCGCATGGTCAAGGATGATCGCTACTGCATAGATGTGGTGCGACAGATCCAGGCCGTGAAAGCCGCGTTGGGTGGCCTGGAGACGATCATTCTCGACGATCATCTCGGCACTTGCGTGGAAACAGCGCTGAAATCCGATGACGTGGAGGCCCGGCGCGAGAAGGTGGAAGAACTCGTCGCCGTGCTGGGCGGGCGCAAGAAGTGAGCGCCCTGAAGGCGACGCTCTGCCTCGGCGCTGCACTCGGGCTCGCCGCGGCGGCCCATGCACGCCCGGTATCCTATCCCGGCGGTTGGACCGTGATGCAGCGCAATACGAGCACCTTTTCCAGCTTGCATCTGCACTATTCGCCAACGTTCAAGGACTCCATCGGTGTCTACGGTGAGCAGAATTGGGACGGTGATTGGAGCTTTGCCGGCGGCCAGTACAACCGGCTCCTGAAACGCTGGAATGCGCCCAAATCCCAAGCCAATCTCTATTTCAACCTCGGCGCTGGCTATGCCGAGACGTTTGAGGGCAATGAGAGCGGCGCGGCAGGGTTTGCCGGTTTCGCAGCCGATTGGGAAACACGGCGCTGGTTCACGAGTTACAGCGTGCGCGGCTACGACCTCGGCTTTGACCAGGACGTGCACCACACTGCGCGCCTCGGCGTTGCGCCCTATATTGGCGACTATGGCGACCTGCACACCTGGCTGATGGTCGAAGTGCACAATTTGCCTGAGGCCGATACGCCCACCACAGTCACGCCCCTTGTGCGCTTCTTCTACGGGGTTCAATTGGTTGAAATTGGATACACGCCCGAAACCGAGCGTTTCATGGCCAACTGGATAATACGTTTTTGAGGAGACCCAATATGATGAAACCGATCCTGATGGCCCTCGCGCTTTCCGCAACCGCGCCTGTGGCGTTGGCCGAAGCGCCCGCGTCCGAAGCAAGCCTCCCGGCCGATGCAACGCTGATCACAGCCAAGGTGAACGGCATGGTGTGCGATTTCTGCGCCCAGGCCGTCACGGCCATGTTCAACAAGGACGAGGCGGTCGAAGCGGTCGAAGTGGATCTCGACAATGGAGAAATCCGCGTCACGCTGAAAGGCGGCGCCGCCATGGTCGACGACCGCGTCGAGGAACTGGTCACCAAGTCGGGCTACGATCTCGTCGAGATCCTTCGGGCCACCGCATGAGCGAGACCTCGCTCGAGCCTGACGTCCGGGCGCCGAGTGTCCTGCCAGCGATCCTGTCGCTGTTCACGTCCACGGGTACGCTGATCTGCTGCGCCCTTCCAGCGATGCTGGTCACCCTCGGAATGGGCGCGGTCATGGCCGGGCTCATTGAGACCGTTCCCTGGATCACCTGGCTCGGCAAATACAAGCATATCACCTTCACCGTGGCGGGCGTGGTCCT
This sequence comes from Pseudomonadota bacterium, assembly GCA_039818165.1. Lineage (GTDB taxonomy): Bacteria > Pseudomonadota > Alphaproteobacteria > Caulobacterales > Hyphomonadaceae > UBA5336. Next base: position 22,555 of record JBCBUL010000033.1, read on the forward strand.
GGCCGCAGCGGGCGCCTGGCAATGGCATGCCCGCACGCTGCCATGCCCAGCCGACCCGGCAAAAGCGCGCGCATGTGCCCGCCTCCGCCTTGCCGGCTGGGTGATGTGGTGGATCAGCGTAGCGTTTTTCAGCGTCGGCGTCTTCTTCGCCTACTTCGCCGCCGCGATCTTCTTCTAGAACGCTTTCTGCCATCCAAGTGTCAGCGTCAGGTCCGTCTCCATCTGCGGGCCATCAGGTCCCTGTTAAGTGGCGTACCCACCTCCACCGCCAGGCGATTGCATTTCAGAGCACCCCCATTAAAGGCCCAGTTCAAGCCGATCAGGGCTTCTACGGTCTCGCCGCCAAAATTGTCCGGATTTGCGGTTTGCACCGGGGCCATGATGGCCGGGTCAATCCCATCAATGCGCCCCGTCGATGTCGCCTTGAGGCGGCCGGACACGCTAACGCTCGGCGAAAACTCAAAGGCCGCCCACGCGGTCGCCGACACCACATCCCCAAGCGCGTAACCTTCCTCACTTTCATCCAGACGGACCACGCCAGAAACCTGCCCGCCGAGGGACCAGTCGCCAAAGCGGTTGAAGGCTGTGAGGCTGGGCTTCAGGTCGACGGTGCCCGAACCGAGTTGCATCGCATAGGGCAGGCGCACCGTGGGCCGCGTGTTCATAGGCGTGAGGATGTCGTCCGTCTCATCGATGCTTCCCGTGGGGAGGGAAACGACGAGCGCCGCATTCACCTGGCTATGGGGCCTGGACCCATCATCAAGTCCGTAAATGACGCCAACTGATGTGTCGCCAATACCACTGACTTCAGTGGTGAATTCTCCGAGTCGCGTCTCCTCCATTGGTCCTTGGAACGTGCTGTGATCCATCTCCTTGGACACATACATGCCCATGGCCATGAGGGTGATACGGTCGGTGAGGCCATACATGCCGCCGATCATGTGCATCTGCATCGGCATATCCGTCGGCACGACGCGCAGATTTGGCGGCATCATGGGCGGATTGGAAAACCGGTTGGGAAAAGTGATGACGTCTTCCGGGGCGAGGCTGTCCGTGCCGTTCCGGTTTCCGCTCATATCCATATGCATGTAGCGATATGAAGCCATCCATTCGCCCTGTTTGTGGCGGTGGTCCGCCATCACGCCGATGGGCGCGTGATCGGTGGCATAGGTGACGTTTCCGCCATCGCCCTCATGGGCATTGGCAGCAGAAACATGGGCGAGGCCAAGGGCCACGCCAGCGCAAAATGAATAGTATCTCATAGTAAGTGCTCTCAAAGCAGTCGCTCGCACGCCAATCGGCGCGCCGGTTGAAGTCTGGGGTTCAGGCTTTGAGAGCGGTAGGTGGGCCGTGGGGCGGTGCGCCCGGCCAGAGGGGCGAGCGCGGATGAACGAGAGGCACCGTGCCAGCGTCCAAGGGGATCGCGACCCGTACAGGAACGCGCAGACGTGCGGGTGGGTCGGCTGGCAGCGCGACGGCGACCATACAGTCTCCGCAACAGGTCTCAGATGTTTCGACCGGCCCATCGCCACCCAGTTGGAGGGTGATGAAGCGCTCGCTAGAGCCCGTGCCGCACATCAGGACGGAGACTGTCTCGCCATGGGCCATGCCGATATGGGCCTGCGCGCCATTGGCAGCGTAGGCGAAAAAGGCGGCAAGCAGGCATACGAGGCGGATAAGGCGCTGCATGGGACGGCCTTTAGCGGTCCCGCAGACCCTTTGTCTCTGCGACAAAGACTAGCGCCGGCTCAGTTCTCCACCACCGGAGCAAGGTCCACGATCACGGACTCTGTTACTGTCAGCGTGCAGTCCGGGTCGCCTTCGCAGGCGGGAGATTGGACCTGTGATGTCTCGTAGGTCGGAATGTGCCGAGTCCCGGCCAGGCCGGGATCGCACAGGTCGAAGCTCGCCAGCTGGCTCTCCCCGGTGTCCAGGATGAAGTAGCAGCCTATGTCCCCCATCTGAACCTCGGTAATGGTGATGGCCTCGGCGACGTTTGCCGCTTCGGCCGATGGCGTTGGCGGCGTGTCCGCCGGTGCACAAGCGGCCAGAAGACATCCAGCTGCTATCAGGCCGGCGAGGGAAACAGTCGGCTTCATGGGAGGCCCTCCGAGTTGGTCCTGGAGCCTTCATCGCAAGTGTTCGCGACCCAATTCAAGAAAATTGCAGATTTCGGCCGAAAAACGACCTGGTTAACCCCGGCGCAGGGTTTGGTTTACGACCCCGAAACTTGGGCCGTGTTTTATCACCTCCATCGACGGAGCGGACGCGAGAAACGCACTGCACTTCCGGTCATTGCAGGCAACACGTCCCGGCGCCACCCGCGTCGGAAGACCGATGGCGCCTTGACCGGATGTAGGGCGGAATTCGCAGACAAACCGGGCCAATCAACTGGGGTAGAGTGTAATATGAAAGTTCTCTGGGTCGAAGACCATGAGCCGGTGCGTGACATGCTGGCGATCGCTGCAGACAAGGCCGCGCGCGCCCGCGTGCAGGTAGACCTTGTGATGGCGTCCACGCTGCTGGAGGCGGAAACCCGCCTGCGCCTGGAGCGCTTTGACCTTGTGATGCTCGACCTGACCCTGCCGGACAGCTTTGATCCCGACATGACCGTTGCGCGGATCGCAAATATGGGCCGCCACCGCATCGCCATCGCCTCGGCCAGCGAAAACCGCGATGAAGTAAATGAGACCGCCCGCCGCTGCGGCGCCAACATCGCCCCCATGGCCGTCGGTAAAGGCAGCCTGCCCTTCAATCGCTTTATCCAGCGCCCGGATGCCTTTGAGGACTTCTTCCTCGGCCAACTGGACGACACCCCCGCCAAGGGCGCTGTCGCGGCCTGAGCCAAATTCGGCGCCCCCAAAACAGAAAGCCCGGCCCTGTGCCGGGTTTTCTTACATCTTGCAGGATGCAACAGAATGGGCCCGGTTTTGCATTTTGCATTCTGCAAAATGAAAGTGAGACGATCGGACTCCTCCCACGGATCCATACAATATATTGATATTATTGAATTTTCCGGAGACTCCGTGCAAGGCGACTTCTCTCCCCATTCTTGCAACGCATAGCAGGTCCGAGGGGAGGAATACCGATGACAAAGGAAAAAGCCGAGAAGCTCGCGCTGCGAATTGAGGCGTTTTGGAAAGAAAAAGGGTGCGACGTCACCGTTGTCGCGGAGCGAATGGAGTACGATGCCAAGCTTCGGGCTGTGCGATATGAGATCCGTTCAAACCTCGTGAATGGCGGGTGCCCATGTTGCTCCGTGGACTTGCGCAAGGCGGCCTGACACTGGCGTACCGGGGGAGCCGGGACTAGGTATAGGTGACATGCGCCTCGCCACGATCACACCCGGACAGCCTGAAGTCTTCCAAGCGCCCCAGGGCGAAGGCCCGTCTGCCGGCACGCCGTGCATTTTCGTGCGCCTGTCCCAATGCAATCTGCACTGCGTCTGGTGCGACACGCCCTATACATGGAACTTTGACGGCTCGGATTTTACCCACCGAAATGATCAACCCGACACCCCGGCCAAGTTCGATCGCGCCAGCGAAACGGTGGAACGCTCGCATGAGGCGTTGAGCGCTGACTTGATGGGCCGGGACTGCAGGCGCCTTGTGATCACCGGGGGCGAGCCGCTGCTGCAGCAGGCCAAGGTTGCGCGCCTCTGCCGGGCATTGAAAGACGCCGATGCGGACTGGACCATAGAGATCGAGACGAATGGCACCATCGCGCCAAAGGGCGATGCCCTCACTTTGATCGATCAGTTCAACGTCTCCCCCAAGCTCGCCCATTCGGGCAATCCGCTGGCCCTGCGCCGAAAGGAGACCGTGCTGGCCGCCTATGCCGAGGACCCCCGCGCGGTGTTCAAATTTGTCGTCGAAACGGCGGAAGACCTCGCCGAAGTCGCCGACATCGCCGCAGCGGTCGGCATGCCCGCACACCGGATCTGGCTGATGCCCGAAGGCACCGATAGCGACACCCTGCGCGCCCGCTCGCCCTGGATAAAAGCCGCCTGCGCCGCCCATGGCTACCAGTTCAGCGACCGCCTCCACATCCACGCCCATGGCGACACACGCGGCACCTGACCCGCTCCCGCCGCGCGCAAAGCCTTGCCCGCCTGACAGGTTTCGGCCAAACAGCGGGCAACACTGACACCGGGCGGGCCCCATGAACTTTCTAACCGATTTTCCGATCACCACGGCGCTGATCGCGGCCAATCTGGCGGCCAGCTTCTATGCCTTTTCAAATCGGGACTTCTACGAGCAGAACCTGTTCCGCGTCGGCAATGTCACCAAGGGCAATGAGTGGCACCGGGTGGTGACCTCGGGCTTTCTCCACGTCGACCCGATGCACCTGTTGTTCAATATGTACGCCCTGTACCTGTTCGGGCGCATTCTGGAACAAGTGCTCGGCCCCGCAGGCTATCTCATCGTCTATTTCGGCTCCCTGCTGGGCGCGTCGGCCTGGATGCTCTGGGACAAGCGTCGCCAGCTGAACTATTCCGCCGTCGGCGCGTCCGGCGCGGTGTCGGGCATTATCCTCAGCTTCTGCCTGTTTGCCCCCCTGGCCCAGCTCAGCTTCTTCTTCATCCCCATGCCCGCCATCGTGTTCGGCGCGGCGTATATCGGCATCAGCCTTTACCTCTCCCAGCGCCAAAACGCGATCATCGCCCATGGCGCCCACCTCGGCGGCGCGCTGGCCGGCCTTGTGCTGACCGCCCTGGTCGAGCCGCGTTCTATCACCGCCTTCCTCGGAGCCTTCGGCATTGGCACCTGACGCGGCCACAGTCAGCGCCGCGCTCGCCGCCCGCATCGCCGCCGGCGCCCTGCGCGAGGATCCCGAGCAGGCGAAGGCCGCCATCTGGCTCGACGCCGTGGCCAACCGCATCCGCACCGCCAAGCCCGGCGGCTGGTTCTCCAAGCCCGAGCCCGCGAGGGGGCTTTACCTCTGGGGCGGTGTCGGGCGCGGCAAGTCCATGCTGATGGACATGTTCTTCGTCTTGGCGCCCGTGCCCGAAGGCGAGAAACGCCGCGTCCACTTCCACGAATTCATGGCCGGCGTGCACGACAAGATTGCCGCCTGGCGCGCCCTCAGTGACGCCGAACGCCGGCGCAGCCCCTGGCGCGTGAAGGGCGCGGGCGACGACCCCATCGCGCCCGCCGCCAAGGAGATCGCCGCCACCGCGCGCCTGCTCTGCTTTGACGAGTTCCAGGTCACCCAGATCGCCGATGCGATGATCCTGTCGCGCCTGTTCGAGGCCCTGTTCGCCCGCGGCGTCACCGTGGTGGCGACGTCAAACCGCGTGCCCGACGACCTCTACAAGCATGGCATCAACCGCCAGCTCTTCACCCCCTTCATCGCCCTGTTGAAAGAGCGCTGCGAGGTGCGCGAACTGGCCAGCGCGCGGGACTATCGCCTTGAACACCTCACCGGCACGCCGGTCTGGCACACGCCACTCGGCCCCGCCGCAGACGCCGCCATGGACGCCCACTGGGAGGCGCTGACCCTGGGCGCGGCGCCCCACCGCTGCGAACTCACCATCAAGGGTCGCAAGCTGCCCATCCCGCGTGAGGCGGCGGGCGTGGCGCGCATGGGCTTTGAGGAGCTCTGCGCCCGGCCCCTCGGCCCGTCGGACTATCTGGCCCTGGCCAGCACCTTCCACACGCTGATGCTCGACGGCGTGCCCGCCCTGACGCCCGACAAACGTAATGAGGCCGCCCGCTTTGTCGCCCTGATCGACGCGCTGTATGAGGCCAAGACCAAGCTCATCGCCACCGCCGCCACCGCCCCCGACGACCTCTACCCCAAAGGCGACGGCAGCTTCGAATTCCAACGCACGGCCTCGCGGCTGCACGAAATGCGCAGCGAGGCGTATCTCAGCGCCGAGCATGAAGTGGTGGGGGCGGGGGCTTGACCCCGGACTTGCGGGTAACCGCACCACCGGGACCCTGCGCGGGCGATGCCGACGTGGCCATCTTCGACCAGCGCGGCCTGATGGCGGGTGTTTTCATCGAAGTCACCAAGATCACGAAGGTGGAGGAGTAGGGGGGGATCACTAGTCTTTCTGAGATACTCCGGATTTCAGTGCTAGTGGTTTGAGAATGACATCTACGGCAGAAGCTATAGCCTGCTTGCTACGTTTTTTCCCATGGTACCAATAGCTTCTGTTGATCCCAAACGTTGCGAAAGCCAACCTCAAGAAGACATCGCGCGTCATCATTTTTGAAAGGCTTCTTGGGGTCTCTGTTTCTGTTTCAGGAGACATGTCGAATGCCCAAGTTTCCCGAATGAACTTTTGGAGTTTTGTTTTCGTGCCCGCCTTTTTGATCGAGGAAAGTAGCACGTTGGTTCGCCCGCTTTCGCTCAGTACAGAAATTATGAAAAGAAGAGGAAAAGTTGCTTTTCTATATTCCCATTCTGAAACTATTAACTCGACAAAGTCTCTCAGGTCTTCTGATTCAAATTCCGCGTCGGTCGGTATAAGATTTTGCTCTATAATGCTTTGTAGAACCTCATCCACCGCTTGGTCAAAATCAAATTGGCTGCAAATGGTCAGAATATCAGTGACAATAAGGTCGCCGAGTTTAATTAGCTTCTCGATAACAGATATTTTCTTAGGCTCTGATATTTTTTCTGCAGCTGCGCCAACTAGCAATGAGGCGCTAGTAAATCGAGATACAGCCAGATGTTCGTGAACGTACTTCTCTTTATCAGAGTAATCAACAGTTTGTGCTTGTTTACTCTTGGAAACTCGGTTTTGAAGATCAAGCCTAGCCTGCTTTTCGTCAACTAAATTCGTCGTACTCGCAAGTTTCTCAGCATGCTTTGTTAGTTTTTCCATAGATCTTTTTAGATCTATATTTTTTTCATACCAATGTAACTCGGCGGCGCCGTCATGTACCACTTCATCATATTCTGAGATCTTTTTCTCAAAGTAACCGATTGAATGATCGAGTGACTTCTCTAGTATGCCGAATATAGTAAGATCATCTGCAAATTCACAATATAAATCAAGTGTATTAAAGTCGACATTTATGTTACTAAAGTCGAAGTATTTGACGGCTATATCGGGGTATTTGCGTAGACCTTTTGCAAGCATATAAGACCGCATTACGGGAATAGTAATATCAGCATGTCCATTATCGAAGTTTAAAACACCGGCATCCTCATAGAGGCCAATGAACGATTTTGGTGTTATATCGAAACCTATTTCAGAGGCAAAAACTCTAACGTATTCTTCA
>JBCBUL010000034.1:0-29009 GCA_039818165.1 Pseudomonadota bacterium
AAGGAGGAGGTGCTCCCGGGACGCGTTGCGAAATGTCTGAAACTACCGTCGCGATGAAGGGGCTTTACGGCAATACGGCTACGCGTCCCGGGAGCACCTCCTCCTTCTACATTTATTGGTCAGTCGAATATTCGGGTGAAAAGCCAGCAATCAGCGTTCACGGGCAGATAAAAGAGACCTACACGGCTGCTGACCTCAAGGAGCCTCACTTTCTCACCAGAATTCCGTACACGACTCATATTAAGGGCGGGCTCCGCTCGGTCGAGCTAACGACACCAGGCAGAGCGCAGCCACTCTGGCGCGAAGAGCAAGAGCTGCTTCATGCCGAGCAGCGGGCCGCTTTCTCCAAGCGCTGGGAAGCGCTGGGTAAGGGCAAAAAAACCGTCCTCACTGATCCCGGCGAAATCGTGGAAGCTGCAGTTGAGGTCGCGTTACGAAAAGCGCGCCGCGAAGACGCACTCGACAAGGCTTTCGAACAGCAAGTCGGTGTGATCGCGAACGATGACAGTCTCAGCGACGACGCCAAAGAACATGCCATCCGCATTCTTGAGGAACGGCTCATGGCTACGGGGAGCGACGAATGGGACGACTAATTGCTGCCCGCACCAACCAAAAATCAACGGCCCTCACGATTGGCCGGGATCAAACAACCAACAAGGTCGAGATATCTCCCGAACACTGGCGCACGCACGTCATGGTCACCGGCTCGACAGGTTCGGGAAAAACCTATGGCTTGCTCTCCTTGATGATTCAGCAGCTACGCTGCCGCCAAGGTATCAGCGTTATAGATCGCCACGGGGATATCACTGCATTTTTGAAGAAATGGGTCGCTGCAAACAGCCGCGCCATCCGCCCCGGCAAAATCCACTTCGTTGATTTAGCAGACCCGGAACTGACCTTCTCTTTCAACCCGTTGGCAGTCACTCACCACGGTCAGCTTCCCGCCATGGCTGACTCGGTGACCAATGCCATTGCGACGATATTCGATAGCGGTGATCCGAACAAAACACCCCTCATCAAGTCCGCACTGCTTGCAATAGCTACCGTCCTTGGCGAACAAGGTCTGACGCTGAATGAAGCGCGCTATTTGCTCATGTATGGCGAAGCAGAAGCCCGCGGCGATCTGATCGGTGGCATCAATAGCCCCTACTACCGCGCCTTATGGAACGACTGGCACCAGGCCCGCCGTCAGGACTTTACCGCAACCGTTGAGGCTGTGGAGCGTCGCCTCAGAGGCTTCTTTTCGCATCCGCTTGTTCAACAGATTTTCGGTCAAACCGAAAAGGCCATTCAGCTGAGAGAGGTGATCGACGAAGGCGAAACGGTTGTCCTAAATCTCTCTACTTTGGGCGGCGAGATACCAGACGAGACGGCACGGATTGTCGGGCTCCTCTACATCAACACCCTCGTCAGACGCGCGCGAGAACGAGACCCCCTACAGACGCATCAGCAGCATACGCTCTACATCGATGAATGTCAGAACTTCATCACCCACGATTTAGCGCGCATTTTGGATGAGTTGCGCAAATACGCGCTGACATGTGTGCTGTCCTGTCAGACGATGGAGCAGATCAGGCTCATTGATGAACGTGTCTATGCATCAGTAAAGTCGGTCGCCCGTACCAAGGTCGCCTTTGCGGAGGAGAGCTACGAAGAAGCCCTTCGCTTGGCCAAAGACATCTATGCCAGCGAGATACGCCCCGACCGCATCAAGGACTGTCTCTCTAAACCCACTGTCGTCGGTCATCGCCGGGTTCGCCTAGAAAGCGGATCAACGACCACCAACCAAGGACAAACTAAAGCTCGTGGCCTCTCACGGTCTCGCTCACGATCAAAGAGCTTAGCGTCCTCTCGCGGTCAGAGTTCCGGCGAAGGAAGCGGCACGGGCGAAGTCGTTTCGTCAGGGACAGTAGATACCACGTCCTTGGCAGATAGCGTCTATCTCCCCAATGCCGATGCAATGATCGGCAACGTCACACCAGTTGGTGGTCTCACCCAAACCACAGGTAGCGGGACGACGACCAGCGCGGCCAGCGCCCAATCTTCTTCTTCAAACCGTTTTACCAGTTCCAGTCTGTCTCACTCTGAAAGTGTCTCTGAGGCAGACGCCCTTGCTGAGGGTGAGTCTCAAGCTCAATCCCTATCGCAGGGACAAACATCAGGTTTCGCTGAGACCTTAGAACCCATTTTCAAAACGCTTCCGTCAGCGACCTACTCGCTGGACGAGCAGGCCCACGTTTTTGCTGTCGGGTTGATGCAACAACCCAAGCGACACGCTACGGTCAAACTACCCGGACAGTCGCCGGTTCAAATCACGACGCTTGAGCTACAAGTGCCAGTTGTCGGCGAGACAAAACAGCAGCGCACCATCGACGCGATGAAAGCAGCATCTTCCTTTCTGGTGCCGCGCTCAGATGCACTGGAAGCGATCAATTTCCGTGAAGCGACCTTCAGCGAGGACACCGCGGTCGAGTTTGTTCCGGCCGCAGAAAAAGCATTTTTCGACATCAAGGAGGAGACATGAACGAGCGGGCCATCGCCATTGAAGCGCCGGCAACCGAGGGGCAGTTTCTTGCTAAGGTCATGGCGTCTTTCTCTGTGGCGGGAGGCGTCCTAGCGGCATTTTGTGGCGGCTACGCCAACTTCAGATCCTTCAGCGCAATGGCTGAGACTGAGATTGGGTTTTATCTCTGGGGCGCTGCCGGCATCGCAGCCTCGCTCATTTCCTTTTCCGCCTTCACGCTGGTGTGGTGGAACCACAACCATCAACGGCGATTGGCTGACAGTCGCCGCGCACTGGCCGTGGGGCTCATCGCGTCGCTTACGGGCATGATGGGAACGTGGATGTTTATTGCCAGCTCCAGTGACGGCCATACGGCAACAGCGGACCAGACCCTTGAGAACCGCGCCCGGCTGGAAGGACAGATCGACCGCTGGACGAGTGAACTCAAAGCCATTCCAGAAGGCATCGGAACGGTTGCTTCCATTGAGCGATATATGGCCGAGGTGGAGCGCGTCGGGCGCACCGACGAGCGCCCCTACCGAACCGCTATCGAGAACCTTGGACATGCCGAACGCCGCGCTTTGCTTGAAGAGCAAATCGCCGAAGCTGAGACCCGGCTTCTCTCCGATCCGACACTTACTTTTGACCCACCCAACCATTTGATCGATCCGTGGCTGCTGGCTCTCTTAATTGAGTTTTTTGCCTCGCAAGGTACAGCCGTTGGTACTGCAACCTTTCTAACCATGATCGAAAAGAAGAAAGCCCTCTCATGGCTTCAGTCTCTCGATGAAGATTTGAGCTAGGCTATGCCCGCGCATGCCCGGACATGCCCGCGCTAGCGCGGGCTTTGGTCACTTTTTCCACGCCCCTGATGGCAGCACTGTGTTAGAATTGAGAGGCGATGGGAGTGACCATTCGCTGGCCCGTCTCCCTGATTTCAAGGGGGGAGTGGTGCACGGAAGTACACAGATACGACGAGAGCCTGTCCAACCCGTCTAGAACGGTCAGCAGGTCAATGGCGTTGACGTAGAAGCGTGTACCCACGACTGAGTGACCTAATCGGCCTCAGTCGAACGGCTGGCAGAGACCGCTTGTGTGGTCTTCCAAGCGGGGAGATAGAGTGCGGTCGAGACCTCTATCAAGCGGATTCGTGAGCAGGACACTTTCTAATTTGAAAGTCCTTCTCTCTCCGTTCGCCCCCAGCCCCATCTGTACCAGACATTGCAAACAAATCTCGACCTTCGCGCGCTCTTCGATGAGGTGCACCCACGAACGTTGGACGTTCGGCGGCCCTAGGCCAGGTACACTCAACTCATCGCATGTGCTGCGCAGACACCCATGCAAAACCTTCGCTGCCACTTAGCGGAGGTTTTTTTGTCAATTGGATTTTCCTTTACACGAAATCAGGGCGATTTAGAACATTGGGTGAACATACCGATGTGGGGGAGATATGGGTAGATATAAGAGCTTACTTCAGGCTCGGATTGATGCGCGGCGATTCGAGCACGCTGTAGATGTTCCCGTTCCAAAAGCAGGTTTGGGCAAGGAACTCAGCCGTATGTGCGCATGGCTCAACGAACACTGCCGAGACGATACTTGGGCGCAGCATGGATATCAGCGAGCAGACTATTCTCTCTGGTCGAGGAGCTATTTCATGTATCCCGATAAAGCTGACTGTTTTGCTGACAAATTCGGTGGTGAGCGCGTTGATAGAATTGGCGGCAAATGGCCTGCGCTATGAGATCGGCTGCCATGCATCTGGGGCAAACATGACACAAGTGTGTGTCCATGGAGTGTCCAGAAGAAACAAGGGTGGGAGTAGATTTCCCTTAAACCCTTGTTTTTAATGGTGGGCGGTAACGGGCTCGAACCGCTGACCCTCTCGGTGTAAACGAGATGCTCTACCAACTGAGCTAACCGCCCTTGTTCGAAGTCTGATAGCAAGACGGCCGCGCCTTGAAAAGCGCGGCCGCGACGTTGACTGTGAGTTTCCTCAGTTCGCGCGGATGACGTCTGATCCACCGGTTCCCGTCGTACCGCGTCCGGTGAGGTTGGCCTGGAGTTGGGCCTCATCTTCTTCGGTCCACTCGATGGGATGAAGCGGCCGCGTCAGGGCCCGGGCAAGCACCTCATTGATGTCGGCAACAGGCACAATGGTAAGCTGTTGCTTCACATTCTCCGGAATATCCACGAGATCCTTCTCATTCTCGGCGGGGATCAGCACCGTTTTGATGCCGCCGCGCAGGGCCGCGAGGAGCTTCTCCTTCAGGCCGCCAATGGGCAGAACCCGGCCACGCAGGGTCACTTCACCTGTCATCGCCACTTCCCGCGACACGGGATTACCCGTGAGCAGGGAAACGATCGCCGTGGTCATGGCGATACCGGCCGATGGACCATCCTTGGGTGTTGCGCCTTCGGGCACGTGGACATGGATGTCCTTGGTGGTGAAAGCCGTAGGTTTGATGCCCAGGTTGACCGACCGCGACCGTACCAGCGAGCTGGCTGCCTGAATGGATTCCTTCATCACATCGCGAAGGTTGCCGGTCACTTTCATATTGCCACGCCCAGGCATGGAGACGGCCTCAATGGTCAGCAGATCACCGCCGGTCTCGGTCCAGGCCAGTCCAGTGACCGCGCCAATCTGGTCGGTCTCGTCGGCCAAGCCATACCGGAACTTGCGAACACCGGCATAGTCGGAAAGGTTTTCCGGCGTCACCGTGATCGTAATCGCCTCGCTTTGGGCGATCTCGCGCACGGCCTTGCGGGCCAGCCGCGCCACTTCGCGTTCCAGGTTCCGCACGCCGGCTTCACGGGTGTAATAGCGCACCAGGTCGCGCACGGCCGCGTCGGTGACGATCCACTCATTCTCGTTCAGCCCGTGATTTTCACGGACTTTCGGAATGAGGTGACGGGTCACAATCTCAAGCTTTTCATCCTCGGTGTACCCGGCGATCCGGATGATCTCCATTCGGTCCAGCAGGGGCTGGGGCATGTTGAGCGAATTCGCCGTCGTCACGAACATCACATCGGAGAGATCGTAGTCGAGTTCCAGATAATGGTCGTTGAACGTGGAATTCTGCTCCGGATCGAGCACTTCCAGGAGTGCCGAAGCCGGATCGCCGCGATAGTCCATGCCCATCTTGTCGATCTCATCGAGCAGGAAGAGCGGATTGCCCGACTTGGCTTTCTTGAGGGACTGGATGATCCGTCCGGGCATGGAGCCGATATAGGTCCGCCGGTGACCGCGGATCTCGCTTTCATCGCGCACACCGCCCAGCGAAACGCGCACGAAATCGCGCCCAGTGGCCTCGGCAATGGAGCGTCCAAGCGAGGTCTTACCCACGCCGGGCGGGCCAACGAGACACAGGATCGGACCCCGCAACTTCTCCGTCCGCTTGTTCACGGCGAGGTATTCAAGGATCCGCTCCTTCACCTTGTCGAGACCGTAATGGTCATCGTCAAGCTGGGTTTCGGCCTTGGTGAGATCGATTGAAATATCCTTCCGCTCGCCCCAGGGCAGGGAAATGATCCAGTCGAGATAGTTGCGCACCACCGTGCTCTCGGCGGACATCGGGCTCATCTGGCGCAGCTTCTTCAGCTCGCCTTCTGCCTTCGCGCGGGCCTCATCGGGCAGTTTGGCTTCTTCCAGCTTTTGCTCAAGCTCCGCGACCTCATCGCGCTCGCCGCCATCCTGGCCGCCCTCGCCCAGCTCGCGCTGGATCGCCTTCATCTGCTCATTCAGATAATATTCGCGCTGGGTCTTCTCCATCTGCCGCTTTACGCGGTTTTTGATTTTCCGCTCCATCTGGAGCATGCCCATTTCGCCTTCCATAAGCGCGAACACCTTTTCAAGGCGCGCGCGAGGGTCGGTCATCTCCAGCATTTCCTGCTTATCAGAGAGCTTTACCGACAGCTGGCTGGCCACCGCATCGGCAAGCTTGCCGGCCTCTGTGATCTGGGAAATCGTTGAGACGCTTTCCGGCGGTATTTTGCGGTTCAGCTTCACGTAGCTTTCGAACTGCTCGATCACGGCGCGCAGAAGCGCTTCGATATCGTCGCTCACATCGCTGGGGGCATCCAGCGTTGCGATCTCCGCCTCGAAATAATCGCCGCGATCGTGCAAGGCGCCAAGAGTTGCGCGTTCGCGCCCCTCCACCAGGACTTTTACCGTGCCGTCGGGCAGCTTCAGAAGCTGCAGGATCGTGGCGACAGTTCCGATCTTGTAGAGATCGTCGGCGCCGGGATCATCCACGGTCGCGTCCTGCTGGGCCACCAGCATGATTTCATTCTCGCCGTCCTCGACCATTTCGAGGGCGCGCACGGACTTGTCGAGCCCACAAAAAGCGGCGCCACCATATCCGGGAAGACAACAATGTCTCTCAGGGGGAGGACTGGGAGTGTCTTATGTTCTGGCATTCAAGCCTCCTAGGTTCGGCGCAAAATGTCCCGCTCAGCGGCGACGCGCCAGGGATTGCCCGAGTGTCGGGCGATTCTCGTCTTCTGACAGATGTGATGTTGGGGGTGTGGGCGGACGGATCAACCCGGTTTGCACAGGCGATTTGTCAAGGCTTGGGATGATTGTCCGCAAAAGCTGTGGGATAGGCCAAATGGGTCCACCCAAAGCCAGTAGTCCGTCGCAACGGCGTCAAGACACGTTCGAATTTATATACATGCGCCCAGCTTAGCCCGCGCTCTGCTGGGCCTCGCCATGGACGTAGAGTGGTTCGGCATTGCCATCGACCACTTCGCCATTGATCACGACTTCCTGGACACCGCGCAGATTGGGAAGCTCGTACATGGTGTCGAGCAGGATCCCTTCCATAATGGAGCGCAGCCCCCGGGCACCGGTCTTGCGGACAATGGCTTTCTTCGCCACAGCCGAAAGGGCTTCTTCGGTGAAGGTCAGGTCTACGGTCTCCATTTCGAAGAGGCGCTGGTACTGCTTGAGAAGTGCATTTTTCGGCTGGGTCAGGATCTGGATCAATGCGGCTTCATCGAGGTCTTCCAACGTCGCGATGACAGGAAGGCGGCCGATAAATTCAGGGATCAGGCCGTAGCGTTGCAGGTCCTCCGGCTCGCACTCGCGCAGCAACGCGCCGGTGGAGCGTTCTTCCGCATCCTTCACTTCCGCACCAAAGCCCATGGTCGAGCCTTCACCGCGCTGGGAAATGATCTTGTCCAGACCAGCAAACGCGCCGCCGCAGATAAACAGGATGTTGGTCGTGTCCACTTGCAGGAATTCCTGCTGGGGATGCTTGCGCCCGCCCTGGGGAGGCACGGAGGCCACGGTGCCCTCCATGATCTTCAAAAGCGCCTGCTGCACGCCCTCGCCCGACACGTCGCGGGTGATGGATGGGTTGTCTGATTTGCGGGAAATCTTGTCGATCTCGTCGATGTAGACGATGCCGCGCTGAGCTCGCTCGACATTATAGTCAGACGCCTGAAGCAGTTTCAAGACAATATTCTCAACGTCTTCGCCCACATAGCCTGCTTCGGTCAGCGTGGTCGCATCCGCCATTGTGAACGGCACATCAAGGACACGGGCAAGTGTCTGCGCAAGCAACGTCTTCCCGCAGCCGGTTGGGCCAATCAGCAGGATGTTCGATTTGGCCAGCTCGACACTATCGTTCTTCGAGGAATGTGCCAGGCGCTTGTAGTGGTTATGCACGGCCACAGAGAGGATGCGTTTCGCATAGGCTTGGCCGATCACATAGTCGTCGAGAACGTCACAGATCTCCTGGGGCGTCGGCACACCTTCGCGAGAGCGCACCATCGCCGACTTGTTCTCTTCGCGGATGATATCCATGCAAAGCTCGACACATTCATCACAGATGAACACAGTCGGGCCTGCAATCAGCTTTTTCACCTCATGCTGGGACTTGCCGCAGAATGAGCAATAGAGCGTATTCTTTGAATCGCCGGAGCCGTTTTCTTTCGCCATACCTGCCTCAATGCCGCGCCAGACGTTAATGGTGTCCTTACACCGCCAACGATAGCGACGCCTGTAATCGATCATATGTTGCAGCGCCCTGCAAGCGTGGGGCCGCTTGTCAGTGTGCTATTCGCTGCCAGCGTCATCGACGCGGCGCTCGAACACGCGGTCTACAATTCCGAAGTCGACACCTTCGTCCGCCGTCAGGAATGTATCCCGATCAAGTTTGGCCTCGATGGTGTCGTAATCCTGGCCGGTATGCTTGACATAAATGTTGTTGAGCCGCCGCTTCAGATCGATGATTTCCTCAGCGTGCCGCTCAATATCCGTAGCAACACCGCGATATCCGCCGGAAGGCTGGTGCAGCATAATCCGCGAGTTCGGCAGCGCGATGCGTTGACCCTTTTCACCTGCCGCAAGCAGAAGTGATCCCATGGAGGCTGCCTGACCGATGCAAACCGTCGAGATCGGGCACCGGATGTATTGCATCGTATCGTAGATCGCCAGCCCCGAGGACACGTACCCGCCCGGGCTATTGATATACATCGCGATATCTTTTTTCGGGTTCTCGGACTCAAGGAACAGGAGCTGCGCAGTCACGAGCGAGGCCGTGCCATCGTCAATTGCGCCGGTTATGAAAATGATCCGTTCGCGCAGCAGACGGGAAAAAATATCAAACGAGCGCTCCCCACGGCTCGACTGCTCCACAACCATGGGAACGAGGTTGAGGGCTGTCTGATGGGTATCTTGCATGGACGGAGACCTTGTTGGTTTTAGGCGGTTGTTTCGCGCAGTGTGTTCGCAGAAGCCGTTATATTTGTCCACGCCCCACACAGAACAAGACGCGGTGCGCTCAAGGGCCTGACTTTTGCATTCCCAACGCATCTGAACGCTCCGTAAGGCCGGTGTCACGCACAGGTCACGCGAAGATGAAACAGCTTTGACGTCGAAAAAGGGTTTGCGAAGGGGATGGGCATCGTCATGTTTCAGCGCATGGGCCCGAATCTCGCACCCTTCCTGAAGTCCATTCCGTTTCTGGCTGACGTGCCTCGCCGGGCATTGCGTGCGGCTGGGCGGGAAGCAACATGGTTCTCTCTTCCTGCAGGGACGCCCCTTTTCGAAGTCGGGGACGTGTCAGACTGCATCTATTTTGTTGTGAGCGGTGCACTCGGCACATTCCGAAAGGCGATGGATGGCCGCACCGAGTTTGTCGCTCATATCCGCGCCGGAGAGCCGGTTGGCGAAATGGCGCTCTTCCTCGCCCAGGACAGTGATGGCGATGGCGAACTTGAAAACGAGCGCCATAGCAACAGCGTCTACGCCCTGCGCGATTCCGAAATCCTGAAGATTACACGCAAGGGGTTTGACCGCCTGATCAAGGCCGAGCCTGAGATCCTTGAGGGCATGATCCGGCTGATCCTCCTCCGCCTGAAACAGTCGCGCCGCCGGTCTGATCGGGCTGAGCCGAAAATCTTCGCGCTAATCTCGACCTCTCCGACCATGGATGTGGATCTGCGCGCCGAGGCACTTCGAGACGCCCTCAACACATTGGGCCTTAGGGTTGCCATTGTTGATGAGGCGCGCGGCGACGATAAACCGACAGCCTATTTCGATGAATTAGAGCGGGAGAATGACCTTGTTCTTCTAACGGCCGCCATTGGCGACACTAGCTGGTATCGGCTCGCCATGCGCCAGGCGGACCGGATCTGGGTCCACGCCCGCGCCAATGCCCATCCGTCCGTGCCTCTTTTTCCGGAAGACCCGTCACCCGCCCGCGCCTTCCAGCTTGTCGATGTCGTGCTTTGCCATGCGGGAGGAGAACGGCAGTATTCAAGACCACAAACCTGGCGGGATGCAGCGAGCGCCACTCGAGTATTCCACTGGAACGGACTTGCGGGCGAAGACTGCGACCGACTAGCCCGCGTTATGGCGGGACGCTCCATCGGGCTCGTCCTGTCAGGCGGTGGCGCGCGCGCCTATGCCCAGATCGGCGTTATCAAAGCCATCCGAGAACGAAACATCCCTATCGATTTTGTAGGCGGTGCGTCGATGGGCGCCGTGATCGCTGCCTGCGTGGCCATGGGCTGGGACGATGAAGAGATCGAGCGCCGCATCCGCAAGGCGTTCGTCTCGTCGAATCCGCTGGGTGACTGGCGCCTGCCAGTCGTTTCGATGGTTCAGGGCAAACGGGTCGATAATCGGCTGAAAGAGCATTTCGGATCGGCGGAGATCGGCGACCTCGCCCTCCCCTTCTTTGCAGTCTCCACAAATCTCACCGACGGGGCTTATCGTGTTCATCGCTCGGGGCTTCTGCGCCGCGCACTGCGGGCCTCAATCTCTCTTCCCGGAATTCTTCCCCCGGTTATCGATGAAGGAGAGGTGCTCGTGGACGGCGCGGTGCTCAATAACTTCCCCGTCGACGTGATGCGCGATTTCCACCGCGGGGCCGTCATAGGATGCGACGTTGCCCGCGCGCCGGAAGGCTTATCCGCAGAAGAGTTCACCAAGTCCAAGGGGTTTCTACCCTGGGTGTGGGAGCACGGGTTCTCGGCGCCGCCCCCTATTGCAGGGCTGCTGATGCGGACCGCGACCCTCAGCATCAATCCCAACGCAGGGCGCGAACTGACTGACATGCTCATCCTGCCTGAACTGACGGGAATCGAACTGCGCGATTGGAAAGCCTACGACGCCGCTGTCGAGGCTGGCTACGACGCAGCCATCAAAGCCCTGGACGGTGGAGAGCTTTTCCCCGGTGACAAACTCCGTCGCCGAAAGGGCGAAACCCAAATCGCTGAGACTGTCCCGGCTTAACGCTCGTCGGCGAACGCTCATCCTTGGCTTCTAAGCATTCTTTAACCCCGGCGCGACATTTTCCCGACTTCAAAGCGATGAGGGAAAGCACATGGCCGGAGAGAACTGGGACATCACCCGGATTGCCTACATGCGCTTTGAGTCCGTGAACTCTCCTTCCGGAGACGTGATCGACCTGATCATTCGGGACGCAAACGCCGAAGCAAAGAAGATGTTTGGCTGGGGCAGCAAAGACTTGCGAGGCGTCCGCTCCCTTGAACTGGCGCCGGACCTGGAAACGCAACCCTCTTTCATTTTTCTGATGGACTGCGCCCAGAACAAGACCGGTGGCGGATTCGTTACCAGGCCAAGCCAAATCGAATTCGTGAATGGTCGCCGGCACTTTATCAACGCGGTGCCAGACGGGGACGAACTGGTGGTCACCGTTCAGGATGTTACCCACATCGCCCGCGACGACACCGACATCCAGGACGAGTTGCGCCTGTTCCAGACGGCTTGCGATCACGCTGTCCAGGGGATTGCCCTCTCAGATAAGGACGGCAACCTGTTATATGCAAACCAGGCCTTCGCCGATCTGCTCGGCTATACCCGAGACGAGTTGATGTCACTGACCTCGACGGACCTGGTGCACCCCAAGGATCTTCTTCTGGACGAGCGCTATGCTCAAGACCTTGTCGCCGGCCACATTGACAGGAACGTCAGAAACAAACGCTACATCCGAAAGGGAGGTGAACTGGTCCATGCATCTGTTGCCCTTTCCGTGGTTCAGAAGTTTGCCAACAGCGATGCATTGTTTATTCGCCACATCCGCGACATCACGGAGGAACGCAAAGCCGAAGCCCAGCTCCGGCGTGCCCTGATTCAAGCCAAGGAGGCCGCTGAGCTGAAGTCGCAATTTCTCGCCAATATGAGCCATGAGATCCGCACGCCGTTGAATGGGATCATCGGCATGGCGCAGGTGCTCGAACACTCTGAACTCGATGGCGAGCAAGCCCAGCATCTCTCCGTTCTGAAAGAGTCCGGCAACACGCTCATGGCGCTGCTGAATGATATTCTCGACTTGTCGAAGATCGAAGCGGGCAAGCTGGAAATCACGCCCATTGAAGCCGACGTCCGCCATAAGCTTTCACGCATGTTCCGGGTCCATGAAATGACCGCGCGCGAGAAGGGCCTGACGTTCCGAGGCGTCATTCATCCGAGCGTACCGGCGCGCCTGATTTTTGATCCTGTCCGCACACGCCAGTGCCTGGACAATCTCATCTCCAATGCCCTGAAGTTCACAGAACACGGCGAAGTAATTGTCGCGATCACAGCGGAGCCGGCCGAGAATGGCCGTCAAACGCTCACCGTCCATGTGTCCGACACCGGCCCCGGCATTCCGGAAAACAAGCAGGAAAGTATCTTCCACGCATTCAAACAGGTCGATGGCGGCGTCGCCCGCCTCCATGGAGGAACCGGCCTTGGGCTTACAATCACACGGCAGTTGGCGGAGCTTATGGGAGGGGATCTGTCCCTGAAAAGCGAAGTCGGCCGCGGCTCGATCTTTACGCTGCGATTTGAGGCCGGCGCAGTGGCCAGGAAGCCTGCCGAGTCCCCAAAAGTGAAACAGTTGCCGGCCCGCCGTAAAGCCTCCAGTGAGCTGACAGGTCAGCGGATTCTTGTGGTCGACGACAATTCCATCAATCGGCGCGTCGCATGCACGCTTCTGGGCGCGCATGGAATAGAGACCGGCGAAGCCGAAAATGGCGTCCATGCCCTGCAACTGCTCACACAGCAGCATTTCGACGTGGTCCTGCTCGACATTCACATGCCCATGATGGATGGGCGGAAAACGTTTGAGGAAATCCGCCGCCTCGATGCGCCCATTTCAGAGGTGCCCTGTATTGCGCTCACGGCGGACGCGATGAGTGGAGATCGCGAAAAATACATTGCGTTCGGAATGAACGGCTATGTCTCCAAACCTGTGGATGAGCGTGAACTGATTGCGGAAATCAGCCGGGTTCTAGACCGCCCTTTACCTTCGGTCGCCGTAGGCTAGTTGGCAGATGGTCGGCACTCGGTAGAGTATGCCTCCGCGTATGGCTTGTTGAAACAGTTCAGGAAACCATCCACGACATCCAGGTTCAGCGGCCAAACAGGCGCCGGCATGTCTGGATAACGCGCCTTGAAGCTCTCAACCCCCTCAGCAAATCCGGCAGGCGGCGGCAGGGCCGCGAGTCGGTCGCGAGCGGCTTGAAGGCTTGTGCGATCATTCTCAAGAAAGGCAATTTCTGCCTCATGGTAGGCGAGCATTTCAGGCGTATCTTCGCTCAGCGGCAAGAGGGTGCGTAGCATACGGACGGCCCGGCGAGACTCGCCCAGAGCCGCCCGCAGCTGGGCTTCATGGTGCACAAGGCTTCGGGTTTGTCGCATATTCGTGCCGCGCTCGACACGGAAAGCTTCCAGCAGATCTGCGGCGACTTCGATACAGGCATCCTGGTCTGCCAGGCGTCGCCACGCGCCGGCATCGCCGTCGAACTCATCATAAGATAAAGCCAGCACGGCCTCTCGGTCATAAAAACACGGATCGTCGGGCGATGGCGCACTGGCGCATCCGGCCAGAACGAACAGCAGCGCTACCATCACCCAGCGCATCAGGCTGTTTCCTGGAACAGTTCCCGCGCAATCAGGAACCGCCGGATCTCGCTGGTGCCCGCGCCGATTTCGTAGAGCTTCGCATCGCGCAGAAGGCGGCCCGTTGGATAGTCGTTTGTATATCCATTGCCGCCGAGGATCTGGATGGCGTCCAAAGCAATCTTTGTTGCTTTCTCCGCCGCATACAGGATGGCGCCAGCGGCATCCTTGCGCGTGGTCTCACCCCGGTCACAGGATTTTGCCACGGCATAGACATAGGCGCGGGTCGCGTTCATCTCGACATACATGTCTGCGACCTTGCCCTGGATCAGCTGGAATTCGCCGATGGATTTGCCGAATTGTTTGCGCTCATGGACATAGGGCAGCACAACATCAATCGCGGCCTGCATAATCCCAATCGGACCCGCCGCGAGCACAGCGCGCTCGTAGTCGAGCCCGCTCATCAACACTTCAACCCCGCCATTGACCGGACCCATGACGTTTTCTTCCGGCACTTCGCAGTCCTGGAAAACCAGCTCTCCCGTTTCCGATCCGCGCATACCGAGCTTGTCGAGCTTCTGGGCCACTGAGAAGCCATTGAAATCCTTCTCGATCAGAAAGGCGGTAATGCCGCGCGAATGCTTTTCAGGGTCGGTCTTGGCATAGACGATCAGCGTGTCGGCGTCTGGGCCGTTCGTGATCCACATCTTGCCGCCGTTCAGAATGTAGCGATCGCCTTTCTTTTCGGCGCGCAGCTTCATGGATACGACGTCCGATCCGGCCCCCGTCTCGCTCATCGCTAGGGCGCCGAGGTGCTCACCGGTGACAAGTTTACCCAAATAACGGGTCTTCTGATCTTCAGTGCCCCAGCGACGAAGCTGGTTCACGCAGAGATTGGAGTGGGCGCCGTAGGACAAGCCCACCGATGCGCTGGCCCGGCTGATCTCCTCCATCGCAATACAATGCTCAAGATAACCAAGACCCGTGCCGCCCCACTCTTCCTCAACGGTAATGCCGAGGAGGCCAAGCTCGCCCATTTTCGGTAACAATTGGCGCGGAAAAACATCGCTCCTGTCTATCTCATCGGCCAGAGGGGCGATCTCATTCTGGGCAAAACTTTTCACGCTGTCGCGCAGCATGTCAGCGGTTTCACCAAGATCGAAGTTCAGCGTGGGATATGTGTTCGGGATCATGGGGGCGGTCTAGCCGAAACCGCCCTGCCCGCCAATGGTCTTTGCCGCGACCAACTACCCTTCGGAGAAGATCGCGCGCAGCAAATAATAGCCCATGATCAGAAAAATCAGACCGCCGATCAGCATCGCGAAAGGACCCGCATACAGCGCCCAGTCGCTTTCGAGCGGCACCGTTGAAGCCATCGTCTCGCGCAGGTTTCTGACGCCCCACGCTCCGATCAGCGCGCCGCCAAAGGCCGACAACCCATAGAGCAGGAGCGATCCCCATGGCGCCTGGGCACCACCTATCTTGGCTGGGATCGGGTCGATGTCCTCAAGATCAAGGGGCTCTAGGTCATCAACGACGTCGCCGGTCTGCGCATCGAACCGAGAAGGCAGTTCTTCAAGCTCAACGTGCTCCCCGCCACTGCCATTTGTGGCGATAGGCTCCAGGACAGTGTCCTCGTCTTCCCGGATTTCCAGAAGCTCGCCGCCATCATCTTCGAGTTTGGATGCCAGCGCGCTGATCGCAGCGGCCGCTACAGGGTCATCTTCCTCGGCCTGCGAGGGTTCAAGCGAACTGCGACCTTGGGCCTGGCCCTGTGCTTGGACACCATCTCCATCCGCAACGTCGTCGCCTTTCGCCTCTTCGTCCAGAGGGTCGGCAAGTGCCGAAACAGCCCGAGTGATCTCTTCGACACTTTCTTCATCTGGCGCCGCAGATATTGGCGTTACGGGTGTGTCCTCTCCGAGGATACGGGTCAGCCGTTCGGTCGCTCTCCGGGTTGCCGCCCGCGGCGTTACAGGCTCGGGATCCGGCTCAGTTGTTGCCGCGTCTGGCTCCGTCTCAGCGGTTTGCTCTGGTGGCTCAGGCGCCTCGTCCGGCTCGGGCAAGTCTTCAGACGGCACGAGCCCCTCAGACGGGTCGCGCGGATGCAAGATCGCTGTGGCCAAATCGAGAATGGGGCGGACAACCGGCGTTGCCGCGGGTGTCGGCCCGCCAGGCACTTCCAGGAACAGAGCCCTCTCGGCCGCCCGCCTGCGGACAAGCGCATCTACAACAATCACCCGGCCATCCACGCGGGCTTTGCGCCAGGCTGCCATGGCCTCTGCGGCATTGAGCTTCGCCCCAGAATTCACCAGAGCGAAAACATCGCTATCGAGGAAATTCTCCTGCCCGATATTGAAGGCAAAGGCGACAAGCGCATCGAACTCGTTCTGACCCAAAGGCGCGAGGGACCGCGCGATGATCGCCTTTTCGATGGGGGGCAGATCATGCCCCTTCAGCAGTGTCAGCGCGTCCTCATGGGTAATCTTCTGATTTTCCTTGGCATGGCGCGTGTGCCCAAAGCCGATGACATGGCCGCCATCCGGCAAAGCCTCAGAGCGCTCTCTGAACCCTTCAAATTGGGTGATCAGGTCGATGCCGGTTTGCGAAGTGCGCATGCGCCCTGCCATCGGTTGCTCCGATTTGGGACACACCGGTCCCGGTTCATCCCCTAAAGCTGCAATCGACGCGCCATGGCCTGATTACAGCAACACCAGCGTCGCAAGCCCCAGAAACGAGAAAAAGGCGGCGATATCGGTCAACGTCAACACAAACACTGACGATGCCACGGCAGGGTCGGCCCCCATTTTCTTGAGCGACAGAGGCACCAGAACGCCCGAGAGCCCCGCCCAAAAGAATGTTGCTAGCATAGCCGCCGCGATAACGAGCGCCAATTGCGCGTCACCAAACCAGACAAAAGCGATTGCGGCGACGCCAAGGGCGAAAATCAATCCGTTGACCAGTCCTGTCAGGCATTCGCGGAACACAGCTCGGCGCGCGGCCGTGCCCTCCAACTCACGCTCTGCGATGGCGCGCACGCTGACAGCCAGCCCCTGGCTGCCCGCATTGCCACCGAGCGCTGCCACAACGGGCATCAGAATGGCCAGGGCAACAACCTGCTCAATCGTGTTTTCGAATACTGCAATCACGCCAGACACCAGAAACGCGGTGAGCAGATTGACGGCAAGCCAGGGCGCGCGCGCACGCACGCTTTCCAGCACCGTGTCGGACCCATCGGCCGAAGACACATTGGACAGCGCCAGCAAGTCTTCTGTGTTCTCGTCCTGGATGACCTCGACCATGTCATCAACGGTAATGATGCCAATCAGCCGCCCATCGGCATCTTTCACCGGGGCCTGGGCAAGGTGGTATTTCTGGAACTGGTAGGCGACTTCCTCCTGGTCCATGTCGCCGCGAATATCGCTTTGCAGCGATAGCATGATGTCGGTCAGCGCCACGTCGCGCGGAGAACGCATGAGCATGGACAGCGGAACAACGCCCTTCACCTTCATTCCCGGGTCCACGACGCAGATCTCGTAGAATTGGACCGGCAGAGCCTCTCCCTGATCACGGGCATGGTCGATCGCCTCGCCCACAGTCCAGAATTCTGGCGCAGCGACCACTTCGGTCTGCATCAGGCGGCCAGCTGTCTCCTCGCCATAGGCCAGTCCTTGCTCGAGGGCGGCGCGGTCGCGTGGAGCGATGTCGCTGAGGATCTTTTCCCGCCGGTCGTCCTCAAGGTCTTCGAGGATCGTTGTCGCATCATCGGAGTCCAGGGCGTCCAGCGCCTCTGCAACGGCCTCATCGGGCAGGGCCTCTACGGCGTCTTCGCGATACTCATCGCGCAGCTCGATCAGGATATCGCTGGGCAGTTCCCCGCCGAGCAAGTCCACTGCTGCGCAAAACTCGTCCTTGGAAAGTTGTTCCAGGGCATCTGCAGCATCTGCCGGATGCAGCCGATTCAGTGTTCGCGACAGCCAAGGGCGATCATTTTCACCAACGGCATCGGCCAGGTCCGCCAGCAGGACCGGATCCAGGCTGGCATCATCTTCATTCGGCGTCTGGTCTGGCGTCATCTCCATGGCGCGCTTGTCCCGCGAACAGTGATTTTACGCAAGGAAAACCGGGCGGTCAGGACCGGGGAGCGGGTACAGACGGGGTGGGTCCTTCCGTCCGGCTGTGCTATGGCCCTTCCCATGAGCGAAGCCATTGGCCCCGGGGATCTTGTCCTGTGTGTGAATGCCGCCCCTAACCATGTGACGGGCTGGCCAGTACCGCTAGTGGCGGGCGAGACCTACGTCGTCGCTGCCGTCATGGAGTTTGCTTGCCCATGCGGGCGCGCAGACGCCCTGCTTGATGTCGGCGTGGATTTCGCCTGGTGCCAATCCCGCTTTCGCCTCCTGCCCAAACCGAAAAAACGCGCTGAACCGAGAAAGGCTGAAGTGCCGAAGGAAAAAGAGCGGGTTTAAGCGCTCGCGAACAAAAATACTGGTCCAGGACTCTCGTTGGAGTTGCGCTTGAGTTGATCGAGATTAGCCCCTGACGCACCCTGCGTGGCGCCTGATGTGCTAGCAGGGCTTGCTGGTTCTTTGCATCAATTATTGCGCTGGGACAGGGGGCGGCGTTCGGCGACGGCTTCGCGGCGGGCACGGCGTTCTTCGGGGGTACGGTTGCTGCCCTGGGACCGGGCGAGCGCTTCTTCATATTCGGCCCATTCAGCCGCGCGGGCGGCTTCTTCCGCTGCAATGCGCTGGGCTTCGGCGGCATCGATCGCGCCAACAATATCGCGAGTGAATCCGGTGATGTCGAAACGGTACTCTCCACTGGGGTCATAACCGCGTCTCACGATCACCACATCTCGGGACGGTACAATCACCACATACTGGCCGCGATGCCCCATGGCCGCGAAAGCATCGGCAGGCACACCCGGCGCATTGGGCAAGAGCCAGAAGCCCGCCCCATAGCCGAAATCATTGTTCTCCGGTTGGGCCGGCGCTGGCGCCATCACGAAGTCTCGCCATTCTGGATGCAGGATCTGCTCATCGCCCCAACGGCCATTGTTCAGGTAAAGCTGGCCAATCCGAGCCAGGTCGCGCGCCGTCGTCCAGACTTGCGAGGAACTGACAAAATCACCGTTCCAGTCGGTTTCGAGAACCGTGCGGAAAGCGCCGATCTTGTGGAGCACTTCGGAGTAGGGATAGCGGAAATAGGCCTCATCGTTGCCGATCGCCTCGCGCAGGGCCCGCATCGCCGCCAGCGTGTCATTGTTGGCGTATTTGTATCGGCTGCCCGGCGCAGCCTCCAGGGGACGGGTAAACGCTTCGTCCACGGCCCGGGCGCCGCCGAAATAGACTGCGTCCGTGCGAGAGCCGCGCACGCCGGATTCAAGGCCACTGTTCATATGCAAGAGGTTGGCGAGGGTGATGTTCCGGCGCGGATCTGCCCCTTCACTCCAGGTCTCCAAGAGGTTTGAACTATCCGGACCGAGAAGCGAGTCTCCAGCGGCCGCCCCGAGGATGGTGGTTGTGATGGATTTGGCCACCGACCATGTCCGCTGGGACGTTTCCGCATCGACGCCGCGCGCATATCGCTCTGCCACGACTTCGCCCTTGAAGGTGACCACCACGGCGCTGGTGCGGGTGCCCTGGCCGTAAGTCGCCTCGTCGAACGCAAAGGTCATTGGTGCGGCGAGACGGTCTGTAATGTGCACCGGGAGGGTGAGTTGAACGCTGGCGCCGATTGCACTGGCCCGGTCCTGACCGCTGGGGCGGACGACCTGACCGAAGCGTGGCAGGAACCGTGCGGCTGAGGCGTCTGCGCCCGCAGGCAGCTGCGTACAGCCAAAGCCTTCGCGCCACACCGCAATCCGAGGCGGCTTCCCGTCTGCATAGCGCACCGAGACCGTCCTCGCTTCATTGTCGATCTGAGCGGCAGGCAGGCTTGCTAGAGGGGCGCGATAATCCGGGTAGATTCCGGACAGTTCATTGGACTCGATCTCGGCCAAGCTCTGGCCCCCATTGAACATCGCCGAGCACGTGAACGCAGCCTTGTAGCCCGCCACCAGCGACATATCCGGTCCATCGACTTGTTGAGCGGCAGCAGGCGCCAGCGCACTGGTCAGTGACAGGGCCAGAGACAGGGAAAGGGCGGTCAGGGCTGGTCGCATTATAGCGCTCCGTTCGTTCGACTCGTCCCCCTTGCCCCACGCCTTCGGCGAAACTGCGGCGAAGGGCGCACGGATGCAAGGCCGGTGCGCATTGCAATCGTGTAGTGCGCTGTCATTTGTCCCGACGTGCGCCATATGACGGACATGTTGAGGCCTGATCTCCTGCTGAAACCCACACCGGCCGGGCTCTACTGTCCGCCCGGTGATTTCTACATCGATCCTGTACGGACGGCCGTCGAACGCGCCGTAATCACCCATGGCCATGCGGACCACGCCCGTGCCGGCCACGGAAAAGTGCTGGCCACGCCCGAGACGATCAAGATCATGGCAGCGCGGTACGGGAAGAACTTCGCCAAGTCCCAACAAGCCTTGCCTATTGGCGAGCACGTCGAGTTGAACGGTGTCCGCGTTTCTTTTGCGCCTGCGGGCCATGTGCTCGGCTCGGCCCAGGCCGTGGTGGATTATCGGGGCCTGCGCATGGTGTGCACCGGCGACTTCAAGCGCCGCCATGACCCCACCTGCGCGCCCTTCGAAGTGGTGCCGCGCACCCACGTCTTCATTTCCGAGGCGACCTTCGCCCTGCCCGTCTTCACCCACCCGGACACCGATGGAGAGATCACGAAACTGCTGGCGAGCGTGAGCGCGTTTCCAGACTGCACGCACCTCGTCGGCGTGTATGCCCTGGGCAAGGCCCAACGGGTGATCAAGCTGCTGCGACAGGCGGGCTATGATGCCCCGCTCTACATCCACGGTGCACTGGAGAAGCTCTGCACACTCTACAAGGCGGAGGGGATAGACCTTGGTGAGCTGCGCACCGCGACACTGGATAAAGAGACCAAGGGCGCCGACGAGCAGTTTCGCGGAGGCATCGTGCTCGGGCCACCTTCCGCCTTCCGGGATAAGTGGGGCCGCCGCTTTCCGGATCCCATTCTGGCATTTGCCAGCGGCTGGATGCGTGTGCGCCAACGGGCAAAGCAAGGCGGCGTAGAACTCCCGCTGATCATTTCAGACCATGCGGACTGGAACGAACTGACTCAGACACTGCGCGATGTGGCCCCTGAGGAACTCTGGGTCACCCATGGCCGAGAAGATGCCCTTTGCCGCTGGGCGGAGCTTGAGGGCCAAAAGGCCAGGCCCCTTCGCCTGGTCGGGTATGGTGATGAAGGGGATTGACCTCGCCTGACCGGGGAGCGCTATGGTGGCGTTGGGTGACAAAAAGCGAGGGCTCCCATGACATACAAGGCGGCAATGACTGCGCTACTGGCCGCGCTGGCGCTGGCAGCATGTGATGCGGTGCGAGTGCCCGGCGTTGACCAACCCGGGACCACGCCCGCACCAAGCGAGCCGGTATCGGACCCGGCGCCCAACACGACGCCTGCCGAAACCAATAGCGCTGACCTTGGAGCAGAAATCGAAACACCCCCGGCCCAGCCAGCGCCGGATGAGCCCCCTGCGCCGCTTGTGACCCATCTCTCGCAAATCAATGCCGCCACATGTGGTCTGCCGGAAACGGCCGAACCCACATTGACGCTTGCGGAAATCAATGAGTCCGCAGAGCTGGGCCCTCAGACAGAGTCGCTGATACAGACTCAAGTTGTGGGCGTTACGCTGGCGGTTTCCTCCCTCGACCTGTTTCCGGGTATCGTGAAAATGGAGCCGGTGAACTACAACGCCGTGGGCGACCGCTCGAGCGGCCATTGCGGCGCTACGCGTATTGCCGAGCAATGGTTCCTCACGGCAGCCCACTGCGTCGATGATGGCTATGAGGAAATCAATTTCATCGCAGGCACCGTGAACGTCCGCGACAGTGAAAGCGCCAATATCTTCAATGCTGAGGCCTCCATCTGCCATGCCGGATACAGCGGCCTGGACACCGCGATGATCAACGACATCGCCCTGATCAAGGTGTCCGACGAAACACTGCCAACCATCCGGAATATTCCCATCGCGACCTATGGCGCGCCAGAGGAAGCGTTTTCGCCGGAGAACTACACCACCGCCGTCATGGCCGGCTGGGGATCAACCTCTTACGGCTCCAGCCCTTCGCCACTGCTCTTATCGGCAGACGTCAGCCTGGTCAGCGCAAGTCCAGGCGTCATCCTTGTCGAAAGCCTGGACGGCAAGGGACCCTGCCAGGGCGACAGTGGCGGGCCGCTCTATGTACGCGAAGATGACGGGCAACAACGGGTGGTCGGAGTGTTGTCGAATGTCCAAAGCGCACGGGGCTCGACACCCTGTGCAGGCACCTATCGCGGCCAGTACACCAATGTGGCGGGCTATGTGGATTGGATTGATGACGTCATTTCGGCCTGCGACGCCAATGATGTGCT
The DNA here is from genome assembly GCA_039818165.1 of Pseudomonadota bacterium. Classification (GTDB taxonomy): domain Bacteria; phylum Pseudomonadota; class Alphaproteobacteria; order Caulobacterales; family Hyphomonadaceae; genus UBA5336. Next base: position 22,356 of record JBCBUL010000034.1, read on the forward strand.
CTGCCGCAACTGATCTTGCGACCTGACGGCGGAGCCGACCCGTGCCCTATCGTAGTCTGAACCCCGAGAAGCTGATTGGGACGTTGGAGCGATTGAACCAGCGTATCCATGAGCGGTTCCCCGAGCGCGGCATTGGCGCGGTATGCTCGGAACTGTTGCAACTGGCTCATGCCCATGGCGAGCGCTCAAAAGTACTGCGCAAACCGAATTACTGGATCTGGGCAGGACAGGGTCTCACACTTGGCCTGTTCCTCAGCGCAATTGTCTATGGCGTCTACAAGTATCGGTTGCCTCGGCTCGAGGGGGAAACGCTCAGCGCACTTGAGGGCGTCGAAGCACTATTCAACCTGGTGATACTTGCCGGTGCCGCGGCCTGGTTCCTGCTCAATCTCGAAGCGCGCATACGGCGCGGCAAAATCCTCGCGGACTTGCATCAGTTGCGCTCCATCGCCCACGTCATCGACATGCACCAATTGACCAAGGACCCGACGAGCATTCTTGGCCAGGATGAAGCGAAAACACCTTCTTCGCCGGTCCGCGACATGACCGATTTCGAACTGGTGAGATACTTGGATTATTGCGCAGAAATGCTTTCGCTCACGGGAAAACTCGCCGCTTTGTCCATGAACACCAGCCAGGACAGTGTCGTGATCGCAACGGTGAATGAGATTGAGGAGCTAACGACCAATCTTTCACGCAAAGTGTGGCAGAAAATCATGATCCAGCGCCAGGGACAGTTGCTCAGACCACCGGCCAAGCCCGCGGTGGAACGTCTGTCGAATGGAAAGCCCACCGCCAACGAAAACTGCTCCCCCCTTCATCCATTCGCAGTCGCGGATGGAGATGAAGGCGATACAGACTTCTGATACTCGAAGTAGAGCGTGAACCCGTCCGGAACGCCGCTTACTCGCGGACGGGGTACGCCCCTCAGGCCGTCTCAGCGACGCGGTCAAGTTGATGCTGGCGTATTATGGCAAGCATTTCCAATGCGGCCTCCGCCACACTGTAGAGTTCCTTGAGATCCGTACTTTCAAGCGCCGCCTTGCGATGTGCCTCCAGCGACGCGTTCAAGTCGCTCATGAGTCGGTCTGCTGGTGTCTGCATAGTTTTATCCCCTCATTGCAGCTTTGCGGGCCGCAAATGTTTCATTCAGTTTGCCCGATATCGGGACTTTGGCGCGGCATGTTCGCCGCCATTCAGTTGATTGGTTCCGCCCCACGCGTAAGCCTTCGACGACAATATTGCGCGAGGCGCGCGTGTCAAAAGGTCTCCAACAGAAAATTGTCCGTGTGCGACAAGGCGCCTACCTAAACACGATGGATCGTTTCGCCGCTCTTCTTGACCAATTGGTGCTGACTCCGTCGCGAAACGGCAAGCTGGCGCACCTGCAGAATTATTTCAAAGCCGTGCCAGATCCGGCCCGAGGGTGGGCATTGGCCGCGCTTGCGGGCGAACTCGACATTCCGGGGGTGAAGGCCGGAGCGATTCGCGCACTCATCGAAGCCCGCATGGATGCGGAACTGTTTCATCTTTCATATGATTATATCGGGGACCTCGCAGAGACGGTGAGCCTGGTATGGCCGGGGAAACCAGGCGCCAATCGCGCGCCGCCAATCCAAGATGTCGTTCCTGCCTTGCTGGAGGCGAGCCGGACCGAAGGCCAGCGATTGGTGGAAACCTGGTTGGACGCACTGGATCCACCGGGCCGCTGGGCGCTTTTGAAGCTGGTGACAGGCGGGCTGCGAATTGGAGTCTCGGCCCGGCTCACAAAAACCGCCCTTGCACGCTTTGGCGAGGTAGATGTCAGCGAAATCGAAGAGATCTGGCACGGCCTCGCCGCGCCCTATGTGGGTTTGTTCGCCTGGCTGGAAGGTCATGGGCCCAAGCCCAACCCGGAAATCACAGCTCCCTTCAGGCCTGTCATGTTGGCCCATCCTCTGGTCGCCAAGGACAAACGAAACGATCCCGACGCAGTGGACCCAAACATTGTGCGGCCCGATATCTTCGCCGCCGAATGGAAGTATGACGGTATCCGCGTACAGGCCGTAAGCGAGGCGGGCGTTCGCCGCATTTATACTCGCACGGGCGACGACATCAGTCACACCTTTCCGGATGTGCTCGCCGCCATGGACTTTGATGCCGCCCTGGACGGCGAATTGCTGGTGCGCGCGCCCGATGGCGGGGTTGCACCCTTCAATGATCTGCAACAACGCCTCAACCGAAAGACCGTCTCCAAACGTCAGATGAATGACCGCCCAGCCTTCATTCGCGCATACGATGCGCTTGTGATCGGCGCGGAGGACCTTCGCGCGATGGAGTTTCGCGCCCGCAGAGAACGTCTTGAAGCGTTCGTCGGTGGACTCGAAACTGACCGAATCGATCTGTCTCCGCTTGTTGAGATGGATGATATTGCGAGCCTTGATGCGTCCAGGAATGCCCCGCCCGCGCCCGAAATCGAAGGCGTCATGCTGAAACGCTGGGATAGCCCCTATCTTGCCGGCCGGCCGAAAGGCCCCTGGTACAAGTGGAAGCGGGATCCGTTTCTGATTGATGCGGTCTTGCTGTATGCGCAGCGCGGACATGGCAAGCGATCGAGCTTCTACAGCGATTTCACCTTTGGCGTCTGGCGCGACAGCGATGACGGTGACGTACTCACCCCGGTAGGCAAAGCCTATTTCGGTTTTACCGATGACGAGCTGAAACAGATCGACAAGTTCGTGCGCAACAACACGATTGATCGGTTCGGTCCCGTGCGTGCCGTGACCGCGACGCAGGATAAGGGCCTGGTCTTCGAGGTAGCGTTTGAAGGTCTCCAGCGCAGCCCGCGCCACAAATCAGGCATCGCCATGCGGTTCCCGCGCATCAATCGCATCCGCTGGGACAAGCCCGCCGCCGAAGCCGACCGTCTTGAAACCCTCGAGCAAATGCTACCGGACCCGCCCGTTACAAAGCCGTAAGGCGATTTCGCCCCATGGGCGCCGTATTCGTGAACCAGTTAGCAAGGGATTCGCGCCACTTTCGTGGCTCTCCAGACGGGTTTGGACCCAATACATGTCGCTGAAAAAGCCTCCTCCATCGGCAAAGCCGCGCGCCTCAGCGAAACCCGCCGCACCGGCGCGCAAGCGCCGCCCCATTCTGAAATATGGCCTGCTCAGCATTCTGGTTTTGGCGCTTGGCGGGATGGGCACAGGCGGAGCGTATTACTACTCGCTGATTTCAGACATGCCGGACTTGCCCGACACCGCTGAGCTTTGGTCGGTCAAGCGCGAGCCCGCCGTGGAGTTTCGCGCCGAGGATGATAGCTTGCTGGCCATTCGTGGCCCCCGCTATGGGCGACAGGTCCGAATCGCAGACTTGCCGCCCCATGTGCCCCAGGCGTTCATCGCCGCGGAAGACAAGCGGTTCTATGACCATGACGGCGCCGACACGACAGCGATTGTGCGCGCGGCCTGGCTGAACTGGCGCAATGGGCGCACCGTGTCCGGGGCGTCCACCATTACCCAGCAGCTCATCAAAAATCTGGTGCTCGGCCCACGCCAGACCATCAAACGCAAGGTGCAGGAAGTGGAGCTTGCCCGGCAGCTGGAACAACAGCTCAGCAAGGAAGAGATTCTGGAGCTCTATTTGAACCGGGTCTACTTCGGCGCGGGCTTCTATGGCTTGGATGCTGCCAGCACCCACTATTTCGGCAAACCCCCAGCGGAGCTGACGCTTGCGGAATCCGCATTGCTCGCTGCGTTGCCACAGGCGCCATCCCGGCTGGCCCTCACGGGAAATCTGGCAGAGGCGCGCACCCGGCAGGATTATGTGCTCGGCGAAATGGTCGATGCGGGTTTCATCTCTCAACTCGAATCCGAATTTGCCCGGATGGAAGAGATCGCCCTGGCCGAGCGCGCCGTAGAGACATCCCAATTCGGCTATGTGCTCGATGCAGCAGCAGCCCAACTGGACAGTTTGCTGCCGGAGAGCGCCCCACCTGATCTGGTCGTCACTCTGACGATCGAGCCGGAGTTGCAAACCGCCGTTCAATCGCTTGTCACAGCGGCGGTGCAGGAAAAGGGCGAAGCGGCTAAGGCGGAACAGGCCGCCACCATCGTCATCCGCGATGATGGCCATATCGCCGCCCTGGTCGGCGGGGTGAACTATGCACAATCGGAGTTCAACCGCGCGACCCAGGCCCGCCGCCAGCCCGGCTCAGCCTTCAAGGCGGTGGTCTATGCCGCCGCGCTCGAGGCCGGCAACAGTCCCTATGATGTGCGCCAGGACGTCCCGCTCAAGATCGGGCGCTGGGAACCGAAAAACTATACGGGCGTGTATCTCGGCCCGGTCACGCTGGCCGAAGCCTATGCGGAGTCCCTGAACACGGTGTCTGCGCAACTCACCCAGGAAGTGGGCGAGGAAACGGTCATCCAGCTTGCCCGGCGCCTTGGCATCGAGGCCGACATGCAGCCCCTGCCCTCCATTGCCCTGGGCACCCAGGAAGTAACGCTACAGGAGCTGACGCGGGCCTATGGCGCCTTCATGCGCGACGGCATGCGGCTGGACCCGCTGCTGATCACCCGGATCGAGGATACGCGCGGCAACGTCATCTATGAACCACCCATTCCGACGGTGCGCCGCGCCATGGAAGCCGATGTCGCGCGGGATATGACGGCCATGATGGTGCGCACGGTGGACAATGGGACCGGGCTCGCCGCCCGCGTGGACGGGCGCACCGTGGCGGGCAAGACCGGCACAAGCCAGGATTGGCGCGATGCCTGGTTTGTCGGATATTCGGGCTCCGCAGTTGTCGGCGTGTGGGTTGGCAATGATGACGACAGCTCCATGGAGCGCGTGACCGGCGGCGGCCTGCCGGCTGAGCTTTTCTCAGGCATCATGGATCTCGCCATGGGCGACGAAGGTCCCCAGCGCTTACCCGGGGCAGACCGCTACAGGGCGCTCAGCGAAAGCGCGGAGCAGCGCATCGCATTCTACCGCACGCTCTCAGGCGCTTTCTCATCGGTATCGGGCCGAGAGGCCGCCACCATGCAAGGCGCCAGCTTCCAGTCGCCGGACTAGGTAGTGGAGGCTTCAGCAATCAGCGAATTCAGCATGGCCGCTGAGTAGCGGGCCGCCCATTCGACCGTCATCTCCGGCGAACGTATGAGGCGGGAGATCAACCTGCTGTTCACACCATGCCAGCACTCTATTGCCGTTCGAACTTCCATTGTTCGCGACGGTTCGGGCAGAGTTCCGAGAACTCTTTCTGTGGTTTCATCATTGAATTGATCAACCAGAACCTTGGCGTCAGAGACACCGCCCGCTCGCTCCAGCAGGACGGCACCTGCGGGATGCTCCCTTATGAAACCGAACATGTTTTCCAGGTATTTCTGGGGATCAACCATAGAGCGTTCAATCGCTGGCCACCTTACGGTTTGCTCCAAATGATCAAGCGAGTACGCAACGCAAGCCACGTAATAGGCCTTCTTGGAGCCGAAATAGTGCTCGAACAGAGGTCGGCTCACGCCAGCGGCATCGCATATGTCGGCAACTGAGACAGCGTCGAAGGATCGCTTTCCAAATATCTCCAGGCCGACATCCAGAAACGATTGGTGTCTTTCTTCAGGCGTCAGGCGTTGTGAACCCATTTTTTCCAATCCGGTCAGTTCCCGGACTGTCTCAAATCATGCGCGCATTCTCAATTGCGTTCTCAATCGGTACGAATTATTATGGTGATCCATAATAACGTGTTCGCCCGCGATCTAAAGCCGAGTGGAGATGAGAAAGCACTATGAAGCCCTTATCGGAGTTTGCTTTGGCGCTCGCATTCAGTGTCGCTCTCGCTTCATGCTCCGGTGGTGCGGGGTCGCCAACGGCTTCAACAACTGCAGCGCCACCTCAATCGCCGCCGACACCACCCCCTCCTACAACCATGACGCCTGAAAACGAGATCGGAGTTGTCTATTCGGAGGCGAACGTTCGAAACGGGACCATTCCACTGCTGCTGGATGTTTATCAATCCGGTGAGCCTTGTACGGAACCACGGCCATATGTGCTCTTGATTCATGGTGGTGGATTTCAAAATGGGTCCCGGCGCACACCCCAACTTCAGCAGCTGGGATCAGCGGTTGCCGAACTGAATTTTGTCGGGATTGCCATCGATTATCGGCTTACGGGCGATCAGCCCCTGCCTTCGTTCGAGTTCGAGCCCATTCGAGATGAGCTTCTAAGCCGCGCCATAACCAATCCGGTTTCCGATGCAGAAACCAATGTGGCCAACACCATAGCCAGCGCAATCGAGGACGGCGTTACCGCCGTTCGATGGATTGAGGAAAACGCGGTTGATCGGTGCATTGATACGGAGCGGTTTGCAATTTGGGGCAATTCCGCGGGCGCAAATATCGGGCAAGTGATGACTTATGGTCTTGACGATTTTGCCATTTTTGAATCCGAACCGGACGTGTTCATCGACTATTGGGGAGGGGTGCCGTTTGACGGTCAGGTGTTCCTCAACGATCCGCCGATGTTGATTCTCCATGGCGACCAAGATCCCATTGTCGACTACTCAGAAGCTTTGGGGCTGGAAGCTGAAGCGCAAGCCTTCTCCGTTCCTTATGCGTTTTATACGGTTGAAGGCGCGGGTCATAGTTTCGATGAGCTGCGCATTAATGTCAC
>JBCBUL010000035.1:0-26314 GCA_039818165.1 Pseudomonadota bacterium
CACGCCACCCAGACCGGCATTCGTGCGCAGAGTTCGCCGCACATCCAGCTTGCCGACGGATTGCTTGCGCCGCCGCCGCGAGTGCTTTGTGGCCAGGCGCTTGGCGACCTTTTCCACAAGCGCGCGCATACGGGCATAATCGGCCCGGTCCAGGGCGTTGATTGGCTTTTTGGACAGTAAGTCCTCGCGAAACGCCTGCGTTGCGCCCGCGCCGAACACATCGAACTGACGCTCGGTATAGTCACGCGCGCGGCGGAGCATGTCCCGGCGCGCCTCGATCATCGCCTGGGCTTCAGCCTCCCCCTCGGGTGTGCGCTCCTGTAGCCGTTCGAGAAGATCGGCCTCCAATTGCTCAACGCCCATCTCCTTCAAGATTTGCTGGGCATAGTAGGCCGTCTGCGTTGAAAACCGAATGTCTTGTGCGCCTGCTGCGCGACCGGCGCGCTCAATCGCCGTTTCAATCGCACTTTCATCGCCGGATTGGATCAGATCCAGCAGGTTTTCCGGGGGTGGGTCGCTCTCAGACGCCGCAGTGTCATCAGCTGACCCGTCTGCACCGTCGGTACGTGCCTCAGATCGCGAAAAATAGAGGTCGAACAACCGGTCAAAGGCCGCGTCCTCGTCCTCGGACTTGGCCAGAGCCGGACGCAGAGCGGACTTCAGGACATCTTTGTCCGCATACCCCACAACAGACAAGGCACCGGCAGCGTCAATTGCTTCAGCGGGGGAGACCGCCACATCGGCAGACCGCAGCGCCCTGATGAAATCCGTCAGTGTACGGGTCGCGCTCACGCCGTCTCTCCGGCCCCTTTGGCAGCGCGGGCCAGGGCGCCCAGCTTCGTGTCCACAGCTTCAATATCGCTCTCATACTTCAGCAACAGATTGAGAGTCTTCCGGACCGTGTCTTCGCCCAATGCTTCGACATGCAAGAGCGTCAGCGCGCGGGCCCAGTCCACGGTTTCCGAGATAGAGGGGCGTTTGCGCAGATCTTCCTCGCGCAGCGCCTGCACAAAGGCCACGAGCTGGGCCAGCAGAGTCTCCTCCACATCGGGCACCCGCGCCGCCACGATTTCGCGCTCGCGCGCGGCGTCCGGGAAGCCGATGAACAGGTGCAGGCACCGCCGCTTCAGCGCATCGCCGAGTTCGCGCACGGCATTCGACGTCAGCACCACAATTGGCGGGACCTTGGCGCGAAGTGTGCCGATTTCAGGCACCGTGACCTGATAGTCCGACAGGACTTCCAGAAGAAACGCCTCAAACGCCTCGTCGGACTTATCTACCTCATCAATGAGCAGAACGGAGCCCCCTTCCTGCTGCATCGCCGTCAGCAAGGGGCGTGGCTCGAGAAAATCCATGGAGAAGAACAGGTCTTCAAACGTCCTGAGTTGACCCGTCAGGCTCTCAAGGTCGCCATCACCGAGAACTTCATTCAGGCGGTCTTTCAGAATCTGCGTGTACAGAAGTTGCTTGCCATACTTCCACTCATATAGCGCCTTGCCCTCATCCAGACCCTCGTAACACTGCAACCGCGCCAGAGGGACATCCAGGAACGTCGCCAGAGAGCGCGCCAGGTCGGTCTTGCCGACCCCGGCAGGGCCCTCGATCAACACCGGCTTGCGCAGGCGATGGGCCAGGAACACCGCCATGGATATGTCCGGCGTGGAGATATAGCCGACGCCGCCAAGCCCGGCTGTGATGGCCTCTGGCGATGTGAGGCTTTCATAATCGGGGGCGGAGGGGGATTTCATGTCCATGGCGCTAGGGGTAGGTCACGGCTCTCGCGCGGGCAAGTTTGTCCCAGCGTCAGGCGTGGGATGCGCGAGCTCGCAAAGCTTTCGCGACCGGCGCGAAGGAGTGCCGATGTAACTCGCACGGGCCCAATTCCTTGAGCGCAAGAGTGTGCGCCGCTGTGCCGTAACCCTTATGGTCGGCGAAGCCGTATCCGGGGAATCGGGCATCCGCCGCGATCATTTGGGCGTCCCGGGCGGTTTTGGCCAGGATCGATGCCGCTGATATGCACGGCTCGATCTGGTCACCCTTGATCACGGTACGCCCGGGGCATGGCAAATCGGCGGGTAAATCATTGCCATCCACAAGCGCGAACTCTGGCGCGATGCCCATCGCTTCGATAGCCCGCCGCATGGCGAGGTGGGTGGCCTGGCGAATGTTGAGCGCATCTATTTCGGCCGCACTTGCCCAGCCAAGACCGTGGGCCAAAGCGTGGGTTTCGATGTCCTGCGCCAGGGCTTCGCGGCGTCCGGATGACAGTTTCTTGGAGTCCGCCAGGCCCTGGATGGGCCGGTTGGGGTCGAGGATGACCGCGCCCCCACAAACCGGACCTGCCCAGGGGCCACGACCGGCCTCGTCCACACCGCAGATCATTGATAGGGTTTCCATGACGCCAGTCTGGCGGGATTCGCGGGAGAAACGCCATGGAACAAGGACATTGCATCAGGCTTCGGGAAACCGGTGGCCCGGACGTGCTCTCATATGAGCCACTGGACCTGGCAGCACCGGGGCCCGGAGAGGTCCGAATTGCCGTTCAGGCCTCGGGCATCAACTTCATCGACACCTATCACAGAACCGGCCTCTATCCGGTCAAACTGCCTTTCATTCCTGGCGTAGAAGCGGTCGGTGTCGTCGAGGCTCTGGGCGAAGGCGTCGACGATGTCAGCCTGGGTGACCGGGTCGGCTACCTCGGGGCTGGCGGTTATGCGACCCATTTGAATGCGCCGGCCAGCCGCTTGATTCCCCTTCCGGACACGATCAGCGATGATGACGCGGCGGCCATTCTGTTGAAGGGGCTCACCGCGTGGATGCTGCTGTTCGAAGTCAAACAGCCCCGGCCCGGCGATACCGTGCTCATCTGGGCCCCGGTTGGCGGGGTAGGCTCGTTGCTCGTGCCGTGGGCGAGAAGCCTCGGCGCCCATGTGATCGCCGTAACGTCGACGGAAGGGAAGGCAGAACGCGCCCGCGCACTCGGCGCCGAACATGTCTTGATGCGCCAAGATGACATTGCCGGAGCGGTTCGGGACCTGACGGGCGCGGCGGGCGTCGACATCGTCTATGACAGTGTCGGCAAGGCGAGCCAGGATGCCAGTCTTGCCGCGCTGAAGTCCCGTGGTTGGTGGATCACCTACGGCAATGCCTCTGGACCGGCAGCGCCCCTGGCTCCGGGCCGATTGGGCCAATTGGGGTCTCTGGTGATGACACGCCCTAGCCTCTTTCATTTCATACCGGACCGGCAGAGCCTCATGGCGGGCGCCTCGGCGCTCCTTGGCGCTGTTTCCGCAGGCACGTTGCAGCCCAGTATATCTGGCACATGGGGGCTTCATCAGGCCGCGGAGGCGCAGACCCGGCTTGAATCCGGCGCGACACAAGGCGCTCTCATTCTCAAACCATAAAGTCGGCGAGTCTTGCGAACACTAAAGAAGCCTGCGCAGGAGGTGGGGTCAGGGCGTAGCGACACCTGCGTCTTGCGTGCCTGTGCGGGCGGAAAACTCTGTCCAATCCACCGCCAGCAGCAGCGCCGGGTCCACGTAGAAATCTCTTCCGCGGTCATCACTGTTCAAATCACGCCATTTCACGGCCCAATGCAGGTGTGGTCCCGTCGTGCGACCGGTATTGCCCGTTTTCCCGATCAGATCCCCGGGCCGCACTTCGTCGCCAACGGCCACATCCACCGATGACAAATGCATGAACACCGACACAAGCCCGTGACCGTGGTCGAGGAAGATCGAGCCGCCCTCATAGTAGAGATCCGGATCGGCCAGAATGACCACGCCTCCCGCAGGCGCAATGAGCGGTGTCCCCACCGGTGTCGCGATGTCGTATCCCCGGTGGACCGAGACGCTTTCACAAGCCTCGCCTGTCTCCGCGCTCACCCCGATGTATTTCCGCGCCGGACCAAACGGTGAGCTTGGCCGTCCCTCGGCCGGTCGGACAAAACCATCGGCCCAGGAGACACCGGAGTGGAAAGTGGCAAACGCGTCGCGTTTAATCACCCAGCTCTCGCCCGCATGCGCCCTTTGCTCAGGCGTTCGCGCATCCACCTTGTCGCACTCCAGACCCTCGATCACCCGGAACGGGTCATTCCTCGCTTCAAGCTCGAGGGAAACCGACACGTCCCGCCCATCCGCTGTTCCACGAATGGTGGCCGCAAGCTCTGCTCCGCGTTTGATTCCGAAAACAGCGAGCCCGTCATCGCCCACATCCACAGTATAACCGTCATAGGACAAACGGCTTTGCGGAGGGGCCTGACACACAATCAATCCGCCCTGCCCAAGGGCGCCGCCACACCGGACCTCTTCTACCGTGTTGGGAGCTCCAACACCTGCGGTCCAGAAACCCAACCACGTCATCAGCACGCCGAAGACCCACTCCGATGCCATTTCAGTCCGCCGCGCTCCGTCCGGCCATTCTCTGGCCCGCAGCAGCCGCGTCTATATACGCCTCCTGCAAATCCACGCTCCAATATCGCAAAGCCTGGAGCGGGATTTTGCGGTCTGTGACAGCGCAAAGGACAAAATCACCCGGCTCAACGACCTGCAGATCGCCGTCGAGATACTTCACGCGGGCCATACCAGGGGGCGGGGGGCGTTTCGTTAGCATGGGCATAACATGCACGATCATGCCGATCTTGAAAAGAGACCAAGCCAAAAAGTTTCTATTTTGTTCTGCGGAACATTTGTGGTACGCAGAGGCTTAGGTTGACGGGAACGGCTTGCTATTTCCGTCTGGACATTGACAGATGGAGAGAACTCATGGGCAAACCCACCCTGCAACTGGTGGACGAGGACAGCGTCGTGGACAAGCAGAAAGCCCTAGAGACGGCCCTTGGGAATATTGAGCGCTCTTTCGGCAAGGGCTCAGTGATGCGCCTGGGCGATAATAAGGCGCTGGATATCGAAGCAATTTCGACAGGATCGCTTGGCCTGGATATCGGACTCGGCATTGGCGGTTTGCCAAAAGGCCGCGTGATCGAGATTTTTGGCCCGGAAAGCTCAGGCAAGACAACGCTGGCGCTCCATGTTGTGTCAGAAGCCCAGGCCAGCGGCGGCGTATGCGCCTTTGTTGACGCGGAACACGCGCTGGACCCGGTCTACGCGGCCAAACTCGGGGTCGACCTGGATGATTTGCTGGTGTCTCAGCCCGACACTGGCGAGCAAGCACTGGAAATTGCCGATACGCTGGTCCGGTCTGGCGCCGTGGACGTCGTCGTCATCGACTCCGTGGCGGCATTGACACCGCGCGCAGAATTGGAAGGGGAGATGGGTGACAGCCTGCCAGGCCTCCAGGCTCGCCTGATGAGCCAGGCGCTACGGAAATTGACCGGATCCATCTCCAAGACCAATTGTATGGTTATCTTCATCAACCAGATTCGTATGAAGATCGGCGTGATGTTTGGCAGCCCGGAAACGACCACCGGCGGAAACGCGCTGAAGTTCTACTCCTCCGTCCGCCTGGACATTCGTCGCATTGGAGCGATCAAGGATCGCGATGAGGTGATCGGCAATCAGACCCGTGTGAAGGTGGTCAAGAACAAGGTTGCGCCGCCCTTCCGTCAGATTGAGTTCGACATCATTTATGGAGAGGGCATCTCCAAAACCGGGGAATTGATCGACCTGGGCGTGAAAGGCGAAGTCGTTGAAAAATCCGGCTCCTGGTACTCTTTCAATGGCCAGCGCATTGGCCAGGGCCGCGAGAAAACACGCCAGTTCCTCAAGGACAATCCACAGATCGCGCTTCAGATCGAAGAAGCGGTGCGCCACAAGGCAGGTCTGCTTACCGAAGACATGCTGACGGCCGGGATGGACCTGGAGGACTCCCCTCCGGAATCCGAGGCTGGCTAAACGAATCTGACGTCGGATTTGGCGAAGTTGGCCGAAAGGCTTATATCGCCGCATCCGGCCTCGCCGGCTCACTCCTCTATGGGAATATCTGCATGACCGGCGTAAACGAAATACGCGAATCGTTTCTTTCATTCTTTGAAAAGCAGGGGCACACGCGGGCCGCCTCCGCACCGCTTGTTCCCGAAGACGATCCAACGCTTTTGTTCGTGAACGCTGGCATGGTGCCGTTCAAAAACGTGTTCACCGGGGCTGAATCTCCGACATCGCCGCGCGCCACGACGTCTCAGAAATGCGTCCGCGCCGGCGGAAAGCATAACGACCTCGACAATGTCGGCTATACGGCGCGCCACCATACATTCTTTGAAATGCTGGGGAATTTTTCCTTTGGCGATTACTTCAAGGAAGAGGCCATCTCGTTTGCCTGGGACATGGTCACGAAAGAATTCGGCCTCGATGCGAAACGACTGCTGGTAACCGTCTTTTCAGAAGACGACGAAGCCGCCAGTCTCTGGAAATCCATCGCCGGTCTAAGCGATGACCGGATCATTCGGATCGCAACATCGGACAATTTCTGGTCCATGGGCGATACGGGACCTTGTGGCCCGTGCTCGGAGATATTCTTCGACCACGGCCCGAAGATTGCCGGCGGACCCCCAGGGTCGCCCGATGAAGACGGGGACAGATTCATCGAGATCTGGAACCTCGTTTTCATGCAATACAATCAGAGCGCAGACGGGGAGCGCGCGCCACTGCCGAAACCCTCGATCGACACGGGTATGGGATTGGAACGGATCGCGGCAGTCCTGCAGGGCGTTCACAATAATTATGAGATCGACCTGTTCGCAAACCTGATTTCCGCCGCCGAGGATGTTTATGCGCGGAAAGCAGAAGGCGATGCCCTGTCTTCCTTCCGGGTGATTGCAGACCATTTGCGCGCCTCGTCCTTCCTGCTAGCGGATGGCGTGTCCCCGTCCAATGAGGGGCGCGGCTACGTTCTGCGCCGCATCATGCGACGGGCCATGCGTCACGGTCATGTTCTCGGCGCGCGTGAACCCATAATGCACAAATTGTTGCCGTCCCTACTGTCTGAAATGGGCGGGGCCTATCCGGAGCTGGGACGCGCCGAGGCAGCCATCACCGCGGAGCTGGAGCAAGAAGAAGCCCGGTTCCAGCGCACATTGGGCCGGGGTTTGAACCTGCTCGAAGAGGCGAGCGCCGGAATAGGCGCAGGAGACCAGTTCTCCGGCGAAACGGCTTTCAAACTCTACGATACCTATGGCTTCCCGCTCGACCTGACCGAAGACATCCTTCGCGGTCGCGATATTTCGATCGACACCGACGGTTTCGAGGCGGCCATGGCACGCCAAAAGGCAGAATCCCGAAGCGCCTGGACAGGGTCGGGCGACACGGCCGGAGACGCCATCTGGTTTAACATTCGCGGCCGGGTTGGGGCGACGGCATTCAGCGGTTACGGTGCGACCTCCGGCACCGGCGAGGTGCAAGCGATTGTGCGTGATGGCGCTGAATTCGATACCCTCGAAGCGGGCCCTGGTGAGTTGGTTTTCAAATCAACACCGTTTTACGCAGAAAGCGGTGGGCAGGCAGGCGACCACGGCGAGATTCACTTCGCCAAGGGCGGGCGTTTCATCGTGCGCGATGTCCAGAAGCGGGCAGGTGACCTGCATGTTCATATGGGGGAACTTGTTTCCGGGACCATCGCGACAGGGCAGATGGCGGACATGAAGGTAAACGCGGATCGCCGGACACGGATCATGGCCAACCATTCCGCAACCCACCTGATGCATGCCGCCTTGCGCCAGACGCTTGGTGCCCATGTTGCGCAAAAGGGATCATTGGTCGAGGAAGACAGGCTCCGCTTTGATTTCTCCCACGGCGTTCCGCTGACAGGCGCGGAAATTGAACAGATCGAAGACGCCGTGAACAAAGTGATCCGCCAAAACCGAGATGTGGCCGTGGACCACTCCACGCCTGAAGCCGCGATTGAGGCCGGAGCGCTTGCCCTTTTTGGCGAGAAGTATGGCGACGAAGTCCGCGTTTTGACCATGGGCCGCGCGCTCGAGGATGACGCTAAACCCTATTCCGTGGAACTGTGCGGCGGCACCCATGTGGAGCGCACCGGCGACATTGGCGCATTCGTTATCACATCCGAACAGGGCGTTTCAGCGGGCGTGCGCAGGATTGAAGCCGCAACAGGCGCAGAAGCACTCGCCTTCCTAAAGGGCCAGGCCCGCGTGGCGCTTGATGTCAGCGATCAGTTGAAAGTGCCCCTTAAAGACGTCACGGCACGGCTCTCTGGCTTGCTGGATGAACGAAAGGGACTTGAGCGCGAGCTGGGTGAGACCAAACGGAAACTGGCCATGGCGGGCAGCGGCGATGGCGGCGCGCCAAGCGGCCCAGAGGAAATTTCTGGCGTGAAATTCATCGGCCGGGTGGCGGACGGTGTCGGCGGAAAGGACCTGCGCGCCCTCGTGGATGAAGCAAAGGCCCAGATCGGCTCTGGTGTTGTCATCTTTGTCGGCGTGAACGAAGGCAAGGCGGCCGTTTCGGTGGGCGTCACCAAGGATTTGACGGATCGGTTCTCAGCCGTTGACCTGGTCAAACGCGCCAGCGCCGCAGTTGGCGGTAAGGGTGGCGGTGGTCGCCCGGACATGGCCCAGGCTGGCGGTCCGGATGGCAGCAAGGCCAGCGAAGCTGTAGCAGAGGTGCGAAGCGCTCTGGAAGACGCCTAAGCGCGTATCGTGTCAGGAGGCCAAGAGCCCGGCAGCCCAAACAGGCCGCGGCCATCCTGGTCGGAGTGAGAGGATTTGAACCTCCGGCCCCTACCTCCCGAAGACAGTGCTCTACCAGGCTGAGCTACACTCCGTTTGCCCCTCCGGGGGCACCAGCCGCCCGGGAGAGCGGCGGGGTATGACGGGTCTGGGACGAAAAGACAAGGGGGCCCGCGCCGCCTGTCCACTGGGCATGTTTTTCCATGATCGCAGCAAAGCGTGCCGATGAGAGGTGCCGGGCCAGCCAGGGGTGAAGCGCGGGCAAATCAAGTCCATCAAACCAGTCCCGGTCGGTATTTGCGAACTGTCTGACAAACGGAAAGGCGGCTATGTCGGCAAGGCTTTCGCACACGCCGACGAGGTGTCCATGCTCGGCGATGGCTGCATCGGCGCGTTGAAGGATCTCCTGGGCAGCAGCTCGATGCGGTTCGGGGTCGAGGCCCCCATAGCGATTGGAGTACTTGTACCTGTCCAAATGGTGCTTGAACGGCCCGTCAATCTCGCTTGTCCAGCGACGCACCCTGTCTGCCGGGGCCTGCGTCCAGCCTTCCGGGTCAGCCTGCGCCAACGCCCAATCCATGATGGCGAGGCTTTCGTCCAGAACGCGACCATCCACCAAGACCAACACCGGGACGGTCCCTTTCGGCGACGCTTCCAGCATCTCCGCAGGCTTGTCTCGCAGCACAACCTCACGCAATTCACATTCAGTCCCGGCGGCATGGAGCGCCATGCGCGCACGCATCGCGTAGGGGCACCGGCGAAAAGAATAGAGGATGGGGGTGCGGGGGTTCATTTCCCCGTCAAATGGGGCGCGCCCCGCGCTTCGGCGAGCTCTACCTGCCGCTGTCGCTCTGCAAAACGAGCCTTTTGCTGCGCCGTGGTTCTGTCATGGCAGTGCGGACACGAGACGCCGGGTATGTAGTGCGGGTGCGCCTGGGCGTCTGCACTGACAGGGAACTTGCAGGCCCGGCAGATCACCGCGACGCCCTGATCCAAGCCGTGGGTCAACGACACACGCTCGTCGAAGACAAAACACTCGCCGCGCCAGAGGCTCTCAGGTTCCGGCACCGCTTCCAGATAGGCCAGGATTCCCCCATCCAGATGATACACATCATCGAGGCCGGTTTGCTTTGCATAGCTGGTGGCTTTTTCGCAGCGGATACCGCCCGTGCAGAACATCGCGATGCGCTTGGGCTTTCGCGCTTCGACGGCGCGCTGGAACCAGTCGGGAAACTCACCGAACGTGTCTGTTCCCGGGTTTTCGGCGCCCTCAAACGTCCCCAGCTCAACCTCATAATCATTGCGTGTATCGATGACGAACGTGTCGGGATCACTGATCAGTGCATTCCAGTCTTCCGGCGACACATAGGTGCCGACCGTCTCGTTCGGGTCGACACCTTCAACGCCGAGGGTCACGATTTCGCGCTTCAGCCGGACTTTCAGCCTACGGAAGGCATGCCCTTCGCTGCTCGACCGTTTGGCCCGCAGGCCCGCGCACCCCGGCACGGCACGCAGCACATCAAGGACCGCGTCATAGGATGCGTGCGGCATTGAGAGGGTGCCATTGATCCCTTCATCGGCCAGCAAGACACTGCCGCGTACGTTCAGCGCGGCCAACTCTGCGAGCAGCCAGCTTTGCAAGGCAGGCAGGTCGTCGAGCGGCGTGAATTGATAAAAAGCGGCGACGGCATGGGAGGTCATAGTGAAGCGATACCAGCGCGATGGCAGGTTTCAAGGTTTCCGCGCAGGACCAGCCCAGACCTGATGGGCCGGGCTTACGTCACGGGGTTGCCATGACGATGTCGTCAAAAAGCTGGTCGCCCACCTGAAATTGCCGCGTTGCGACGGTTTCAAAGCCGTTGCGTTGGTAAAAGGCAATGGCCCGGCGGTTTTCCTCGTAGGTGCCGAGCCAGATTCGCGGCGCACCCAAAGCCTGGGCGTGTGCTGACACCGCATCGAAGAGCGCCTGTCCCGCTCCGCAGCCATGGGCCCGCGACAGGCAATAAATGCGTTTAAGCTCGATATCATCGGGGCCGGGATCGCCCGGCAAATCCGGCGGGCACGTCACAGCATAGCCGATCGGCGCGCGCGTTTCCCGGTGCTCAGCAAGCCAACAGGCCCAACGCGGGTCGGTTTGTTCGAGGAAGCGCCGATATGTTTGAGGGCTGTGTTCGCGCTCGCAATGGGCCACCAGATCCGGGCCCGGTATGTCGTGGATGAATGCATCCAGAAACGTTGCTGCGCCGACCAAAGCGAGGGCGCTCTCGTCCCCCAGCTTCGACCGGCGCAGCTTGAAGTTCAACAAGGCAGCTCGGTCCTAGCTTGCCGCCATCGCGTTTTCGAAATTGTCACCCACGGCCTCAAGGAAGCCCTCAGTGGTGAGCCATTCCTGGTCGGGGCCGACAAGCAGGGCGAGGTCCTTGGTCATCTGACCCTTTTCAACCGTTGCAATGACAGTGTCTTCCAGTAATTGGGCGAATTTGGAGACCTCGGGCGTTCCGTCCATGCGGCCACGGTGACCAAGACCGCGCGTCCAGGCAAAGATCGACGCGATGGAGTTGGTCGATGTCGCCTCGCCTTTCTGGTGGTTGCGATAGTGGCGCGTGACTGTGCCGTGGGCAGCTTCGGCCTCGACGGTCTTGCCATCGGGCGTCATCAGCACCGACGTCATCAGGCCGAGTGACCCATAACCCTGGGCAACCGTGTCTGACTGCACGTCGCCGTCATAGTTCTTACAGGCCCAGACATAGCCGCCGGACCATTTCATGGCCGCAGCCACCATATCGTCGATCAGGCGGTGCTCATAGGTGCCACCAAACTCGGCGAACTTGTCGGCGAACTCTGCGTCATAGATCTCCTGGAACAGGTCCTTGAAGCGGCCATCATACTTTTTGAGGATGGTGTTCTTGGTGGACATATAGACCGGCCATTTGCGCTGCAGGCCATAGTTGAAGCTGGCGCGGGCGAAATCGCGGATCGACTGGTCGAGATTGTACATGCCCATGGCGATGCCCGCATCGGGGAAGTCGAAGATTTCCTCTTCGATCGTGTCGCCGTTTTCGCCTTCCCATTTCATGGTGAGCTTGCCCTTGCCGGGCACCAGGAAATCAGTGGCCTTGTATTGGTCGCCAAACGCGTGACGGCCGACGACGACGGGCTTGGTCCAGCCCGGCACAAGACGCGGCACGTTGGAAATCACGATGGGCTCGCGGAACACAACGCCGCCAAGAATGTTGCGGATCGTGCCGTTGGGGCTGCGCCACATCTTCTTCAGGTCAAACTCTTCCACGCGCTGCTCGTCCGGCGTGATCGTGGCGCATTTCACCGCAACGCCGAACTCCTTGGTGGCGTGGGCGGCGTCATGGGTGATCTGGTCGTCGGTCTCGTCCCGCTTCTGGATCGAGAGGTCATAATATTTGAGGTCCACATCGAGATAGGGGTGGATCAGCTTGTCCTTAATCATCTGCCAGATGATCCGGGTCATTTCATCGCCATCCATCTCCACGATGGGGTTTTCGACCTTGATCTTTGCCATGGGTGCGCATCCTTCCGCTGTGCGTTTCTGCAGCGGCTATATCAGAGCGCGGTGTGGCGTCAAAAGCGGCTATGGCCGCATGGGTTCTCGCTGGTAGACGCGCGGATAGTCCATACCATGGCGCAGCTTGAGTTCGTCGTCGCTTGGGATATCGAGACCGGCGTGCTGGATCCTCTCCGGAGCTTCTGAAAGTTGGTATGACGGCATCATACCCGGCACGCCCCCGGCGGCTCCCGTTTTCTGTCTCAGAAGCAAGCCTCTCCGTATGATATCCTTGCCGGCGTGGCGGGGTTTTGTCGATCAATTGGTGAAGCGGTCGAGATTGACCCCGGCGAAAATGAGGGCCACTTGCCGGGCATGCCCACATCGCCGCTCGCCCCTGCCATCATCCTGCACACGCCCCAACTCGGCGAAAATATTGGCGCGGCGGCGCGGGCGATGCTGAACTTCGGCCTGACCGACCTTCGCCTGATTGCCCCGCGCGATGGCTGGCCCAATCCAGCGGCTGAACCGATGAGCGCCGGCGCCTTCGAGGCGGGGGTTGAGGTCGGCGTGTTCGATACATTGGAGGATGCGAGCGCCGGCCTGTCACGGCTTTATGCGACGACGGCCCGGCCAAGGGGCATGGAAAAGCCTGTCCTTGGGCCGGCTGAGGCCACCGAAGACCTTTCAGAGCAGAGCGGACAGTCCGGTATCTTGTTTGGCGGTGAACGCTTTGGGTTGCCGAATAATGCTGTCGCCGTTTCCGACGTGATCCTGACCTATCCGGTGAACCCGGATTTCGCATCGCTCAATCTGGCCCAGGCCGTTCTCGTTTTCGCCCAGGCCTGGGGAGGGAGGTCGAAGCAGCGTGGCCGCTTCTCCGGCAGCGAAGGGGTCGACACGCCCGCAGACCGCGCCGACCTCATTCGCATGTTCGAACACTTTGAAGACGAGTTGGAGCGGGCGGGCTATTTCTTCCCGCCAGAGAAAACGCCCCTCATGAAGGACAATCTCCGCTCGGCGCTGGTGCGTGCCAACTGGACCACGCAGGAAGTTCGCACCTTTCGCGGCGCGATCAAGGCGCTGGCACTCGGGCGCGGGAAAGCACGGATAGAACGCGGCGACTAAGTGCTCTTGTCGAAGTCGAAGTCTTTGGGGCTGACACCAGAGACGACCGCGGCGATCAGGGCCAGCACAGCCACCGCGAAGACCACGATTGCGACGATCCCACCGCCAATTCCGAGATTTGAAATCAGGAAGCCCGTGATTTCCTCATATCTCAGAACGCCAATGGCAGCGGCGGCGAACCCCCCAAGCCTCGCGGCATACTCCAGCTGGCTGGGGTAAGACCGCAAATGGAAGAAAATCAGCAAGAGCGCCCATATCCCGAATGCGAGGGCGATGAGCGGCGCCATCACAGCATACGCGCCAGCTGAGCCATCGCCGGTGAGCAGGGTCGTGGTCTCAAGATAGGCGGCATTGAGCATCGGCCAGCACAGCATCACAAGACCGCCAAGCGCCATGCCAAAGGACATGTCGTGAAGCCGGTCGCCATGGATCACCGCCAGGGTCTTGCGAAACCGCACCAAAAGAACCCCCACCGCAAAGAGCAGCAGCAGGAAGAAAACTTTCACCGGCAACACCCACCTGTGCACCTGGGCTGTCATGGATGGATTGGCTTCAGCCAGGTCGTTCACATGGGCGCGAAAGGCGGTTTTCACCTTGCAGCAATCTGCAACGGTGAGCTGGGCGCCCGCAGGTACGCAGAATTTCTCTTCATTCGCAGCGGGTGAGAATTGCAACCACTCGCGATCGCAGCGCGCCTTATGCGGGGTCAGACCCTCGGGGCCGAGCGCCATGATTTTCAGGGATGTCAGCACATCGGCTACGGGTTGGCGGGTTGCCGGTGTGCCAGCGACAGGATCGGACCCATCAGCCTGAATGGCGACAGGTGAGACCTCGTAAAGCGATCGGGTCGTGCCATCCGCCAGCAAAAGGGAAAAGCCCCATGTGGCGCCTGCGATGGCGGCGATCACCAGGACAAGGATCGCGCGACCTCCTTTCACCGTGTTGCGCGCAAACGCATCAACCAGGAGTACGGTCGGACGCCAGAATCCAATCAGGGCCAGCAATCCGGCGATTGGAAAAAAGATGAAATTCTGAGCGTCCAGCGTGGCGAGCCGCATGGCGAGGCCGGTCTCTGAGTATTCCATGGCGAGCACGCCAGTCTCGATCAGGAATGAGGCATAGAGCGCCGCAAAGAGCACCGACACAGCGATCTTCGCGCCGAGTGAGATACTCCGATCGACTGGATCAGATTGGGACATGTGACGTTCCTCGGCCTGACTCTACATGCCGGGACGCTATTCAGGATTAAAGACAGGTCAATGACGGCGCCGACAAATCAACCTTGAATGGCTTGCTCGTCGCGCTCGCCCGTTCGGATGCGCATGACACTTTCCAGATCAAGGACGAAGATCTTGCCATCTCCAATGGTACCGGTGTTGGCGGCCGTTGCGATCGCCTCCACAAGTCGTGGCGCGTCAGCATCGGCGCAAGCGATCTCGATCTTCACTTTAGGCAGGAGGCGCACTTCATACTCCGCCCCGCGGTAGACTTCTGTCTTGCCTTGCTGGCGACCATATCCGCGCACTTCAGAGACGGTGAGCCCCGCTGCACCCACTTCAGCCAAGCCGTCAATCACGGCGTCAAGCCGGCTCGGTTTGAAGACTGCCGTGACCATTTTCATGCCCATCTCCATCGCATCCACACGGCAATTGTGTAGAATTTGTTGCAGCGCGTCAATCTCGCTTCGCTGAGTCTCTTGGGGTGTTGGAGCCGTTTCGCTGCTGCGGTGTGGCGGCTGCGGCCTTGCGCGCCTTGGCAACGGATACCGCCGGAGCCACCGCGCCGCCGCCAGGTTGTATGTAAAGCCGTTTGACGGCCTCCACGAGGACGACCCCGCCCAGGGCGGGCGCAATTGTACGCCCGGCGCGTTCCCAGCCTTGCACACCCGCCGTCACGAGCGACAGGCCAACGGGTGGCATGAAAAGCGCGTGCGTCGACGCCGTCACCTGGAAAGCACAATCACTGAGCAGGCTCGACAACTGGCGCAGGGTCCAGGGTCGACCATGACCGAAAGGGGTGCGCTCAGCCCGCGCCCACAGCCCCGCCCGGTTGGCTGCTGCCACGACAATCCGACCCTCGGGCGCCATGACACGCCATACTTCCCGGCAAACTGCGCGTGGATTCTCCGCCTCTTCCAGCGCATGCAGCATCACAGCCCGGTCGAAGGTTGAGTCCGCAAACGGCAAACGATCTTCCGGCGAAACAAGGGTGGCGTTGCCGCGCTCGGCAGGATTCCAGCGCACCAGTCCGGCCGCATCGGGCAACACCGCCGGCGCCGATTCCGCACGCGGCGCCAGGGCGTCCATAATCGGCATGGGGTAACCCACGCCCAGAAGGCTGAGCCGGTCTACACTCTCCCACAGGTCGCCCACCCGGCTCATAAGCGCCCAGCCTGCC
Source organism: Pseudomonadota bacterium (assembly GCA_039818165.1). GTDB lineage: Bacteria > Pseudomonadota > Alphaproteobacteria > Caulobacterales > Hyphomonadaceae > UBA5336. The sequence goes on from JBCBUL010000035.1 coordinate 15,684, forward strand.
GCACGGCCCAGAGCCCCGGCATAGAAACGCTTAATACTGACGCTGTCCTGACGCATGGTTTTTGCCTATGGTTCTAGCAGAGATAGGACTGCCGAGGAGCTGTTATAATGCTGAAAGTTCATCAATTTCCGTGCCTCAGCGACAATTATGGGTATCTGGCGCACGATCCGGCCTCAGGCGAAACCGCCGCGATTGATACGCCGGATGCAGAAAAGTACCTGACCGAAGCCACGGCGCAGGGCTGGACCATCACCCAGGTCTGGAACACGCACTGGCATCCCGACCATACTGGCGGGAACCTCAAGATCAAAGACGCGACGGGATGCACGATTGTCGGACCGGCTGGCGAGGCCAGCAAGATTCCAGGCATCGACCGGCACGTCAGCGGAGGTGACACCGTTTCACTGGGCGGACTTGAAGCCCGGATCATTGATGTGCCCGGCCACACACTCGGCCATATCGCCTTCCACATGCCGACGGAAAACGCTGCCTTCGTCGGCGATGCTGTCTTCGCGCTGGGCTGTGGGCGGGTGTTCGAAGGTACAATGGAGATGATGTGGGAGAGCCTGGCGCGCCTGAAGTCCATGCCGCCTGAAACAACGCTCTATTGCGCTCACGAGTATACGCAGGCCAATGCGCGCTTTGCTGAAACCATCGAGACTGAAAATGCAGCCCTGAAGGCCTATGTCGCGGAGATAGACGCCAAACGGGCGCGGGGCGAGCGCACCGTGCCCATGCCCCTTTCTCTGGAATTGGAGACCAACCCTTTCCTGCGGGCAGACAATCCGGCGCTACAGGCGGCCATGGGCCATCCGGGCGATGCTGCCGCAACCTTTGCGGAAATCCGCGGTCGCAAGGACCGGTTTTGATGCACGCGATTTCAGGTGACCTCGGGGCCCGGGAGGTCATCCGCCTGCTTGGCATGAAGCCCCACCCAGAGGGCGGGCATTTCGTCGAGACCTTCCGCTCAAGCGCCCCAGACGGCCAGCGGGCGGCGATGACAGCGATCTACTACCTGCTGCAGGCCGACGAAGTGTCCGCTTGGCACCGGGTCGATGCCGATGAAGCCTGGTTCTGGCACGCCGGAGGACCGTTGGCACTCACACTGTCCCCGCCCGACGGAAAAGGCGCTTCGCCCTTCCAACTCGGCCCGGAGTTGCGAGCGGGCCAACACCTTCATGTCGTCGTGCCAGCTCAGCACTGGCAAACGGCAGAGACGCTTGGCGCCTGGACGCTCGTTTCGTGTTCTGTCGCGCCCGGATTTACATTCGACGGGTTCGAACTGGCCCCCGCCGACTGGCGACCGGACGTCTGATGGCGCCGCCAGCCTATTTGGGGTAATGCCGCTCTAACTCAGAGTGAATGCAGCCAAGCCGGACAGAACGACAATCAGCCCGAACCAGCCCCACCAGGGCGCGAAACGCTCGCGGGGCAGCGGGGCCGGTGGCGCCGCCTGGACTTCAAGATAGCGCTCGAACTTGTCCATCATGTCTGGCAGGCGCTTCAGGCGGTCTGTCACCTCCCGTGCGTTCTTGGCCGCCAATTTTGCTGCGCCCGCCGGGCCGAGCTGGGATTTCACCCAGCCCTCCACAATCGGCTCCGCCGCCTTCCAGATATCGTGGGAGGGATCAATCGCGCGGGCGACGCCTTCAACCTGCACCATGGTCTTCTGCAAGAGCACAAGTTCCGGGCGCAGATGCATGCCAAACTGGTGCGTGTAGTCCAGAAGCTGGAGCAGGAGCCGGCCCATGGAGACGTCTTCCGCGTTCTTGCCATAGATCGGTTCGCCAACGCTGCGAAGGGCCTGGGCAAAGTCACCGACGGATTTGTCCGGTGGGACATAGCCTGCTTCAAAGTGAACTTCGGCGATGCGCGTATAATCGCGTCGGATGAACCCGTAGAGGATCTCCGCGAGGAAGCGTCGCTCATCCTCCCCGATCCGGCCGATGATGCCAAAATCCAGCAATCCGAGCCTGCCATCGGGCAACACCATCATGTTGCCTTCGTGCATATCGGCGTGAAACACCCCATGCTCGATGGCATGGGTCAGGAACCCACGCGTCACCGCGTTGCCAAGAGCGACCTTGTCCACATTTGGACCCAAGAGCGCGTTCGGATCTGTGAGCGGCGTGCCGTCCAGCCAATCCATGGTGAGCACCCGCCGGCCCGTACGCTCCCAATCCACGCCGGGCACAACAAAATGGCCCGATTTTGCGCTCAACTCGCGCATTTCATCCAGGCCACCCGCCTCCAGACGCAGGTCCAGTTCGCGCAGCATCGCCTCGGAAATCGCCTCGGTGAACGCAACAGGTTCGAGCCGGCGGCTTTCAACGCTGGCTTGTTCAATCGTCCGCGCCGCCCGTTGCATGGCTGAGAGCGCATTCTCGATCCGCGCTTCAATCCCTGGGCGCAGGACTTTCACGGCGCGTATCCCGTCTGGCAGCTCCAGTTTGTGAACCTGGGCGAGCGATGCCGCAGCAACTGGGTCGCCCAGATTGGGGAACAACGCCTGTGCCTCGTCTTTGCCGAATTCGTCAGCGAGGGCCTTGCGCGCTGCGTCTTGTCCGAAGGGCGGGAGCTTATCCTTCAGCCTTGAGAGGTCCTGGGTGGTCTCGACGCCGAAGACATCCGGCCGGGTGGCAAGGAACTGGCCGAGCTTGATGTAGGCTGGTCCGAGCTTTTCCAGGGCGGTCGCGAGCCGCTCTCCGGGTCGCCCGTCGGCGCCCCCTCCGAACACGCGGAGTGTTTTGCCAGCAAGTTTCGCAGGAAGCGGCAACCGGTTCTGATACTCGCCGGGCAACACAACGTCGTGGCGCGCAAGGGCCACCCCCGCACGCATCAGGCGCCACGTGTCTCCAACCAGCCCCGCCATGGATCAGACCGCCCAGCCGAAGTGCAGCGCTGCGATGCCGCCAGAGAAATTCGTCACGGACACTTGCCGGAATCCGGCGGCTTCCACCTCGCCTTTGAAGTCGTCCTGTTTCGGAAAGCGTCGGATAGACTCCACTAGATACTGGTAGCTGTCCTTGTCTCCCGCGACGAGGCCACCAAGGGTCGGGATCACGCTGAAGCTATAGGCGTTATAGGCCTTTTGCAGCATCGGCGCCGTCATATGGGAGAACTCGAGTACGGCGAGGCGGCCTGCCGGTTTCAGAACCCGGCGGAACTCCGCCAGAGCCCGGTCGCGATGGGTGACATTGCGGATGCCGAAGGCGATGGTCAGGGCGTCAAAACTGCGATCCTCAAAGGGAAGCGCCTCGGCGTTTCCGCAAACCCAGCCAATGCGCTCTCCATAGCTCTGCATGTCGCTGCGCGCCTGACCGGCCTTGAGCATTTCCTCATTGATATCGCAAACAATCGCGCTGGCCGGGCGCGCCACGTGGCGGCGCCGTTCTGCGCGGTCAGCCCGCTCCAGAAAGGCCTTCGCCAATTCCCCGGTGCCGCCCGCCACGTCCAGCAGCTTTTCGCCTGGCTGGGGGTTCACCTTCGCGATCGTATCGTGCTTCCAAAGCCTGTGGATGCCCACAGACATGAAATCATTCATCAGGTCATAGCTCGACGCGACCGAGTCGAAGACGCCGCGCACACGGCCTTCCTTCTCGTCGGCGGCGACATCCTCGAAACCGAACGGGACGGTTTCATCTGCGGGCGGTGTGTTTGTCATCGAATGAACCATAGCGGCTTGTGACTTAACGACATATATGCGCGTGTCATGCCTGAATTGCCCGAAGTCGAGACGGTTCGCCGCGGATTGGCCCCTGCTTTTGAAGGGCGCCGCATCATTGAGCTCGCCGTGAACCGCCCGGACTTGCGGTTTCCGTTCCCGGAACGATTCGCCGAGCGAGTCTCCGGCGCGCGGGTGGAACGCCTGGGGCGGCAAGCCAAATTCCTGGCCATGGATCTCTCTACTGGCGAAACGCTGGTGATGCATCTGGGCATGTCTGGCCGTTTCACAGTGGAAGATTCCCAACCCGGCGCCTTCCACCACGACACAGGCACACTGCCCGCCCATGACCATGTGATCTTCCATATCGAGGGCGGAGCACGTGTCGTCTATAATGACCCACGCCGGTTCGGATTCATGGAAATCTGGCCCACTGCCGACTTCACCGCCTATCCGCGCCTTGTCGAGATGGGGCCGGAGCCCCTGTCGAATGGATTCAACGCTGAATATCTGCGCCGCGCCCTCACCGGGAAGAAAACGCCGATCAAGGCCGCCTTGCTGGACCAGAAGATCGTTGCAGGTCTCGGGAACATATATGTCTGCGAGGCCCTGTTCCGGTCTGGAATCTCGCCCCGGCGACAAGCGGCCAGCATTGGCCCGGCGCGCGCCGAACGCCTGACGTCCGCCATCAACGCCGTGATCGCCGAAGCAATTGAAGCCGGTGGATCCTCGCTCAGGGACTTTGCCGCCGCCGATGGCGAGCTTGGCTATTTCCAGCACACGTTCCGCGTCTACGATCAGGAAGGCCAGCCCTGTCCAACATGCGCCGCACCCGTGAAACGCATAGTCCAATCGGGCCGATCCAGTTTCTTTTGCGGGCAATGCCAGCGGTGAATTTAACCATGGACAGCCCGCGCGATTGGAGAATGTGATGGCGAAGGCGGCATCAGCGTCACAGACTGGGGCAAATCACGCCTGAGAGGTGACGCCCCATGATCCGCGCCCTGACCGCCCTGACCTTTGCCAGCGCCCTCGCGGGTCTCGCCCACGCTGATGGCCATCTGGCGGGTGGGCCAATGCCGAGCGTTACAGCCCATGGCGCGGCTGCCTGTCATTCCAAAACCACCACAGAAACGGTCCATGGCGTGCGGGTCCACCGCGCCGAGCCGGTGGGCTGCGCAATGCCTGCTCGCGAACCCACATCCCAGCGCAGCCCCCGCAGCCGTGTTGCTGTTACGGTAAACAACCGCATCAATCTTGCCCCGCGCCGGCGTGGCACGCGCAACGTGCTTGTGGGCGCACCAGGCTATTGGCGCGGCACTGGGACGCGAAAAGGCTATGTTTTGGGCGCTCCGACGCCCTGATCACAGGCTTTTGCCCTTGTTTGGCGTCGTTTTCGCAACGATTTCGTGGTTACTGACCCCATGAACACTGTTTCGGAGCGGCCATGACCGGCAAGCGTATCCTGCTCATCATTGGCGGCGGCATAGCGGCCTACAAATCCCTAGAGCTTATCCGCACTCTGTCCAAGCGCGGCATTGCCAGCCGTTGCGTGGTCACGAAAGGCGGGCAGGAATTTGTCACGCCCCTGTCCGTGGCTGCGCTGTCGGGCGACAAGGTCTACACGGACCTGTTCGACCTCACCGACGAGGCGGAGATGGGGCATATTGAGCTGTCGAGGTCGGCAGACCTGGTCGTCGTGTGCCCAGCGACTGCAGACCTCTTTGGAAAAGCCGCCGGCGGGCTTGCAACAGATCTCGCCACCACGGCCCTGCTCGCAACGGACAAACCCGTCCTGATGGTTCCCGCCATGAATGTGCGCATGTGGACACACCCGGCCGTCCAGCGAAATGTTGAAACCCTGCGTGCCGATGGTGTTTCAGTGATGGAGCCGGATGAGGGCGCCATGGCGTGCGGCGAGTTCGGACCCGGGCGCCTGCCCGACGTCGGCGCGATTGCGGATGAAATTGAACGCACCCTCATAGGCGGGGCGCGTCCGCTGACCGGTCTCAACGCCCTTGTCACTGCTGGGCCTACGCGCGAGCCCATCGACCCCGTGCGCTATCTCTCCAACCATTCGTCGGGCAAGCAGGGCTATGCGATTGCGGAGGCCTTGGCAGGCGCCGGTGCACGCGTGACACTTGTTTCTGGCCCAGTGAGCCTACCCACACCCGCCGGGGTCACCCGAATTGATGTCGAGACCGCGCGGGACATGTTGAAGGCTGCCGAGACAGCCCTACCGGCGGACGTGTTTGTCTCAGTCGCCGCCGTGGCAGATTGGCGCCCCGCGAAGGCTGCAGCCCGCAAGCTGAAACTCAAAGGCACAGACGATGCCCCCGCACTGAACCTGGCCGAGAACCCGGACATCCTCAAAACGATCTCACGCAAAAAGAAGCAGCGCCCGTCACTGGTCATCGGTTTTGCCGCCGAGACCCATGACGTTGAGGACCATGCCCAGGCCAAACTGAAGCGCAAGGGATGCGACTGGATCGTCGCCAATGACGTCTCAGGCGACGTCATGGGGGGCGCCGACAATGAGATTGCCCTGATCCGCGCAAGCGGCATCCAGCATTGGCCCCGCATGGACAAGGCGTCAGTGGCAAAGCAGCTCGTGGATACGATCGCCGCACACTTCGGCGAGGCAGCACATTCGAAAGCGGCAGAATAGGACCGCCTAGTGCACGCTTTCCCGATTGCGCGACAGCGTGCGCACCTTGCCTTCAAGATATTCGATTATCTGAAGGGCAATGTCCTTTCCCGTGGCCATTTCGATCCCCTCAAGGCCCGGGGAAGAGTTGACCTCGAGAACTTTCGGACCCGTCTCACTCTGGAGCATATCGACACCGGCAATCACCAAGCCCAATTCGCGGGCGGCCCGGCGCGCGACGCTGCGCTCTTCCTTCGTGAGTTTCACCGCCGTCGCCGTCCCGCCCCTATGGAGGTTTGAACGGAACTCCCCGGCGGCGGCCTGGCGTTTCATTGCACCGACCACCCGATTGCCCACGACAAAACACCGTGTATCCGCACCCGCTGCCTCAGCAATGAATTCCTGAACGAGGAAGTTGGCATCGAGGCCGCGAAATGCATCAACGAGGCTTTCCGCAGCCTTTTTCGTTTCGGCCAGAACAACGCCCCGCCCCTGGGTGCTTTCAAGCAGCTTCACCACCAGCGGCGCAGAACCAGTAAGCTCGATCAGGTCTTTTGTGTCCTTCGGTGAATTGGCGAAAGCGGTAAGGGGCATCCCAATCTTGGCGGCGGCGAGAATCTGATGGGCCAGAAGCTTGTCCCGGCTCGCGGCGATGGCATTGGCACTATTCAGGCAATAGGCGCCCGTATTTGCAAACTGTCGGAGCACAGCAGTGCCGTATGAGGTCACCGTTGCGCCAATGCGCGGGATAACGGCGTCGTAGCGTGGCAGCACCTTGCCGTCATAGTGCACTTCACTGGAGAGCGACCCGATCTTGATGTAGCACCGCGTCGTGTTGATCATTTCGATCACGTGACCCCGGTCGCGTGCGGCCTGGGCGATGCGTTGGCTTGAATAATTCTTTGGCTCGCGCGTCAGCAGCGCGATGCGCAGGGGCCGCTTTACGGGTTTTCGGCGCGGGATACCCCGATAGGCCAAATACGATTTAAGGGGTTGAGCGAAGGACTGGTTCGGGTCCACGACCATGTCATCGACAATTGCGGTTCGCCCGAGCAGCATCCGATAGGACATGTTCTCGCGATTGGTCAGTGTAACTTCCAAATCCCATTCTCGCCCGCCCATTTCGACCTTCGCACCAATCACGTACCGAAGCTCAGTTTCTCCGTTGGAACTGGTCACATTTCTCCGGTCCACCACCGGGGCGGAGCAGGTAACTTCCAGGCTTGGGTCGTCAGGGTTTGGCTGGATCAGAAACCGGACCTGAGGCGTTTCAGGTGGTCCGAATGGCTCAATGACGCTCGCATGGAGCGCAGAAGTGCGCGCGCCCGTGTCGACCTTTGCTTTTATCGCAGGCAGACCCAGCTCGGGGAGGGAGAGCCACTCCTCCCAACCCAATTTGAATGCGTCAGTCATGGTAACGCCTCCAGGGTCTAATCCTCGCCGACTATGGAGATGTTTGCGCGGCGTGTCCGGTCGATTTTGAGGGACAACACATCGGGCCGACTATAGTGGCCGGACGTGTCCAGGGTGAGACGGGCCTTGCGGACCTGTGATGCGTCGAGATCTGCAATGAGGAGCGCTTCGCGGCCCACAATTGGCTCGATCACCCACTCGCCATTCGGGGCAGCGATACACGATCCGCCATTGGCCAGCATGGATTTGGGCCGCAGGAGCTCAACGCCCGGCAGATCCAGGTCCTGTGGCGGCTCGGTCAACACGCCGCTGACGGAAAGCACATAGAAGCGACCCTCTTCGGCCAGGACCGGGGTCAGCCTCGACGTGTTATGGACGCCGCCGGGCCAGGCCGCAACGTGCAGGGTTTCCCCCTGTCCATGCAGCGCAGCGCGCGCCAGGGGCAGCCAGTTCTCCCAGCAGTTCAGCGCCCCGGCCCGGAACGGGCCAAGGTCGTGGCAGACGAGGCCATTTCCATCGCCCATGCCCCAGACGAGGCGCTCCTCATAGGTCGGCTGCAGCTTTCGATGGGAGGACTGCACGATCCCTTCGGCATCAATATAGACCAGCGAGCAGTATAGCGTGGTGCCGGACCGGTCCGGTGCGCGCTCCATGATATCGAGGTAAACTGCGCAAGCATGGGACTTTGCTGCTTCGCAAACGGCATCGAGATCGCTTCGCTCGATGACCACGCCCTGGTCGAGATAGCGATCAAACCAGGCTTTCTGGTCATCATCTTCGAAGCGCGCGCCACCCGTTCGCGCCACCCAGAAGGGGTATCCGGGCACGAGCGCCTCGCCAAAAACGCAGAGACCCGCGCCTTCGGACGCGGCACGGGCGATGGCATCGACGACTTTATCAAGGGTCGCTTCCCGATCCAGCCAGACGGGTGATATCTGCGCCAGCGCGACCCGGAGCCGGTCCGCGTCACGGATTTGGCTTTGCCCTTGGGCGTGGACGACGTCCAACGCTATGCGCCGGACGCCACAGGCAGGCCTTGCTCCTTGGCCATGCGCTGCATGGCTTTCTGGAGCTTCTCAAAGGCGCGCACCTCGATCTGGCGAATGCGCTCGCGGCTCACATTGTAGACCTGGCTCAGCTCTTCGAGCGTTTTCGGCTCATCGTTCAGGCGGCGCTCGGTCAGGATGTGGCGCTCGCGCTCATTGAGGTCTTCCATGGCTGCAGACAGCAGATCCATGCGCGCGTCGAATTCCTGGCGGTCGGCAAACTCAGCCGCCTGACCCTGATCCTCATCAGCCAGCCAGTCCTGCCATTCCATGTCGCCATCCTTGCCCATGGGAACATTCAGGCTGGCATCGGACGCACTCATGCGCCCGTTCATGGAGATAACGTCTTTTTCCGACACGTTCAGGCGTGTGGCAATCTCGGTCACCTGGTCCGGCTTCAAGTCGCCTTCCTCAAGCGCGGCGATTTCGCCCTTAATACGGCGCAGGTTGAAGAAAAGCTTCTTCTGTGCGGCCGTCGTGCCGAGTTTCACGAGGCTCCAGCTGCGCAGGATATACTCCTGGATGGCGGCTCGGATCCACCACATGGCATAAGTCGCAAGGCGGAAGCCCTTGTCAGGATCGAACTTCTTCACCGACTGCATGAGGCCCACATTGCCCTCGGAGATCACCTCGGCCATGGGCAGACCATAGCCGCGATAACCCATGGCGATCTTCGCCACGAGGCGCAGGTGGGAGGTAACCATTTTTTCGGCAGCTTCGGAGTCGCCATTTTCCTGCCAGGCCTTGGCGAGCATGAACTCCTCGCCCTTTTCCAGCATCGGGAACTTGCGAATCTCGCTGAGATAACGGCTGAGGCCCTGTTCGGGGCTCAGCGCGAGCGCGCGGCTCGATGTGTTTCCTGTGGCCATGACAAATCCTCCTTGTCTGACGCGTCATCCACCCCCGAAGGCAGCAAAAAACGGCGCTGGCTGTTCTGGGAAAGGTGTGTAGCCCCGCATGGCGGCGGCCGCCCATCCCCGGTTTGCGCATAAGTCTTATCGCGCGGCGATAATATGGTGATCAGATTACGCCAAAAAAGAGGCGGTGGATCAGCTTTCAGGACAGCGCTTTCGCCATCCCGGCCTCTTTCAGGAAATCATCGAGCCCGTCTGGCGATTTCATCTTGGAAATCGCTTTCTTGACCGATTTGAATGCCTTTGCTGCATACTTCTGGGTGTCCTGCTCAAAGGCTTTGCCCTTAATCTTCACCGAGAGCTTCTTGCGCCGCTTCGAGGCGTTTTCGGAGTTCGCCGCCGCCCAAACCAGATATGACTTCGCGACATCATCCTTGAACAACGGCAAAAGGGTTTCGCGGAGTTCTCCAAGGGATTTGAAGCCATCATTGGCCTTTGGCGCCTGCATCATCTCACACCATTCGGTCACGAAGGGCGCGCGGTCGCGGAGCCATTCCCCCGGCGTGGGATCGCTCAGCATCTGGCGATACTGTGCGGCCAGGGAGAAATCAGCCGCCGCCGGTCGGCCACCGAAGATGTACAGCGTCTCCTTGAGATGCGTGTCGAGCAATCCGGTAAAGGAGTGGAAGGACGCGCGCAGAATATCGCCATTGGTGCCGCCAGCACCCACCAGGGGCAAACGTCCGGCCATGCGGTCGACGATCTTTTCGACTTCTTCAGCCCGCGAGGCTGGCGGGTGACCAGCAAACAATTGCTCCAGCAACCGCTGGGCGGCAGCTTCCTGGTCAGGCGATTGGCTCCAGCGCTCATTGAACATGGCTTTGTTCAACCACTCGTCGCCATAGTCTTCCAGAATGAGCGCTGGAGCCAATCGCCTGACCAGGAAGCTGCCGCCCAGCGGTTGCTGGAGCAATTGTTTGCTGGTCACCCGCCAGCCTCGCGGGCTG
>JBCBUL010000036.1:0-25329 GCA_039818165.1 Pseudomonadota bacterium
AATATGCCGACGTCCTATGCCCAACCAAGAATTCAAAGAACGTGCTGTTCTTTTGATTCAATGAAAAAAGGGTCGGGAGTCCTCTCTGGGCCGATAAACTTACAGACTTGCCGGCAAGCGAGCCGAAGCGCCCCATCCAAGGCGCTGGTTGGGACCGCTTCCGAGCCATTGCTAATCCCTGTTGAGCCATCGGGGTCAGTAACCACCAGATGGCCCAGCTTTAATGGGGAAGGACAGAGTTTCGAAGGATGAGCGGGATTTGCTCTCCATCCATGTCCAGGATAACGGACCCGCTCGGCTGGCGTGCGGTCTTAAACGCATCATCAAACATGGAACATCTCGAAGCGCCTTGATTTGGAATTTAAGTTTCCGCTGTTGAGCTGTGGGCTCAGCAATGGTCTTTAAAAGCCAAACATACACAACAAGGGGAGAGGGACATGGGCAAACGCGTTTCCACAGTGGCGGCGGGGCTGGTTTTCCTATCGGCCTGCGCTGTTTCAGACAACACCACATCAACTGAAGAGGCGTTCGATTTTGGCGGCGTGTTTGACGACACATATGCCGGCGAAATCGACCGGACCGTGGTGCCGCGCCGTCCCGGTGGTCCGCCCAATGTGGTACTGATCATAGCCGATGATCTGGGCTGGCCTTATCTCGGCTTCCTCGGCGATGAGAACGTCATCACGCCGAACATGGATATCATCGGCAATGGCGGGGCGGTGTTCGAAGTCGGCCATGCCACCTCGAACTTCTGCCGCCCCACTCTGCAGAGCCTGATCACTGGCCTCTACCCTGTCCAATACGAGACCAGAATGAACGCCATCGCCGATGAGGCCATGGCCACGAAGCCCGTACCTGAAGGCGTGGACACCGACCGGGAACGTCGCATTCTGCGCAACTAGTACGCCACGTCCGCCATCGAACAGTTTCGTACACTGCCTCGCATGCTGGGCGATGTTGGTTATGTCTCCCATCAAAGCGGCAAATGGTGGGAACAATCCTACGCCCACGGTGGTTTCACCGACGGCATGACTGGAACCTGGAAATGGACGGAGGCCGCTGAACTCGGTGATCGTTGGTTCTTCACTTTCATGGGAGGTCAAGGGCAGCGCATCGGTCGGGAAACCATGGACCCGGTCACCGATTTCATCAGCGACAATGCCGACCACCCCTTCTTCATCTGGTACGGCCCCGCCCTGCCGCACACGCCCCTGAATGCGCCGGATGAGTTCTACAAATACTTCGAAGATCGCGACGATCTGTCGGAATCGGCGAAGCTCTACTACGCCAATATCTCTTGGTTCGACTGGGGTGTTGGGGAACTCCTCGACACGCTGCGTGAGGAGCGCCTGCTCGACAATACGCTTATTGTCTACGTGAACGATAATGGCTGGGAACAGGCGCCAGACGTGGAGTACGCCAATGACAACGTCACCTTCGCCAATGGCGGTCCGCGAGGCAAAGGCTCATTCTTCGAGACCGGCTTCCGCACGCCGATTATCTTTTACTGGCGCGGTGAAATCATCCCTGTCCGAGACACCGAGACCTTGGCCAGCGCCTTGGACATAATGCCGACCATTCTCGACTATGCCGGGGTCGACATTCCCGAAGGACTGCCGGGTTACTCGCTTCGGCCGGTGATTTCAGGCGACGCCCTGCCAGCGCCGCGTGATTTCTTCATCGGGCGCATGACCCAGCACCGCGCAGGCACCAATTTCCGCGGCAATCCCGACGATTTCACCGACGACCACATGGGCGCAGCGCTCAGCGGCTATTACCGCCGGGACCTGCGCTGGCACTTCGTGTGGTTACCTGACACCGGTGAAACCGCGCTCTACGACCTCGTGAATGATCCAGGCCAGCTGGCCGACGTCTCCGCCCGGTATCCAACCGAGATTGCACACTTCAAAGGTGATATAGAGGCTTGGCGTAGTGCCTATGAGACGCCCTGAACATGAAGTGGACAACGCTCTTTGTGATCGCGCTTCTGATTTTCAGGGACGTTGCTGCACAGTCAACGGACTTGCGCTGGGTGCCATTGGACGGCGGATGTTTCACAATGGGTGAGGATCGCGCCTATCCGGAAGAGGCACCATCACATCAAGTCTGCATAGACGCCTTCGAAATCTCGGTCACCGAAATCACGAATGCGCAGTTTACACTTTTCGTCGCTGAGACCGGATATGTGACACGCGCAGAAACGGGCTGGCGCGCGGATGAGGAAGGCGGCCCTGGCATTGACCTACCGCCAGCATCTGCGGTGTTCGCGGCACCGAAGACAGCCGCTCGACAAGAGTTGGAATGGTGGCGCCTTATGGAAGGAGCTAACTGGCGCACTCCAATGGGACCTGACGGTCGTGCCCCCCATCCGGATGAGCCAGTGGTGCATATTACCAGAGCAGACGCCGAAGCCTTTGCGACCTGGGCTGGGGGACGGCTTCCAACAGAAGCAGAATGGGAATTCGCGGCGCGCGGTGGCATCGATGGCGCGTTTCTGGGGTGGGGTGAGGCAGAAGGAAAAGCGCTCACAGAACGCGCCAACACTTGGCAGGGGATTTTCCCGATTGCGGACACCGGAGACGACGGATTTACTGGAATTGCACCTGTTGCCTCCTATCCTCCCAACGGCTTCGAGATTTACGACATGATCGGCAATGTCTGGGAATGGACAGCAACACCCTTCGGGCCATCACATGCCGAGCACGACAAGAGGCTGGCCGGCGCTAACGGCTTTGATCCCAGCCAGCCGGGGATTGCCGTCGGTACAATCAAAGGTGGGTCGTTCCTTTGCGCCACATCTTATTGTTTTCGATTTAGGCCGGCAGCGCGCCAAGCTCAGGACATGGCGTTCGGCACGTCCCATCTGGGATTCCGTCTCGCACGCGATGCTAACCAGGGCCTCTCATCAGGTATGGCCAACTAGAGCCAACTCGCTAAGGCAGCGGTGTCATTTTCTCAGTTGCGCAAGATGCCGTGCGAAGTCGTTTTTCCGGGCGCCCCACTCACCGCTGGCCCGCGCTCGACGAAAGTCTCAACATCGCCGGAAGGCGACATTCGACTGCCAGCACGACGGATCCATCTTTGGCGGTCAAACAGACATAGGTTTGTTTCGAAGTGTGATCAGGACCGGTCTACCAAGTCACCCGTGAGTGCACTGAGGTTGATGCGCTCCCGGGCGAGGCTGAATTCGATTGTTACGGCTTGCAGTCTAGCCGCTTCAAGTTCCAACCGGTCCTCGACGAGTTCGGGCAGTGTTCTCACGCCCGCGTCGAATTCAGATTCCGCAGCGCTGAACTGATCGGCCTGCCGGTCGACAACGTCCTGGCGTCGGGCGAGCTGCGCCTCAAGGGACAACAGCCTCCGGCTCGATACCTCCACCGCCTCAATGAGGTCCCGCCGGAACGCCTCTCTTTCGCTGCGACGTGTGGCGAGGTCTGCGCCAGCGCGGCGGCGTTCTGCGTTAAGCGCGTTACCAGACAACAGCGGCACACTCACATCGACACCTATTCGGTCGCGATATTCCCATTGGCCGACCCGGTCGTCATAGGCGTAGGATGCGACGCCAACGAGATCGATGGCCGGAAGGCGGTTGCGGGCCGCGCGCTCTACAGAAGCGTCCTGGGCATTGATCTCCGCCGACAGCACTCGCAGCTCGCTATTGTTCTCTAGGGCCGCATCAACCCGGTCGATGATACTGCTGGTCCCGTCAGCATGCGGGCGAACGCTTGTGACGGTGCAAGGACGGACAACCTCTCCCAAGTCTGAAGACAGCGCGGTGGATAAGCGGTCTCGCTCAAATGTGAGCTCGAGCCGGTCTGCTGAGGCCTCCGCGAGCCTGGCGGCCACTTCTGCGAGATCAGCGCGCGTTGCAGCGCCCAGATCCAATGCGGCTTCTGTGGCCGCAAGTTGCCGTCTGAAAAACGCCTCGCGGTCCGCCGTGATCGACAACCGGGCTTCGATTTCCACCAGCCCGATATACGCATCCGCCGTGTCCAGAGCTGCGTTGGTTTCAGCGGAATCGATCGAAAAGCGCCGGGCATCGACCCGGCTCTGAGCGGCTTGCCGATCCAGTCTCGAGACGCCGAAATCATAGATTCTCTGGGAGGCCCGCAGGCCAAGCGTGTTTTCGATCCCGGCACCGGTGAGCCCTTCATCCCCGGCTTGGGTGCGGGCAAAGGCGGAGAGTTGTGGCCGGCGAATGGCCTCGGCATCCACAAGATCTGCAAGGGCACGGTCGCGCGCGGCTTCTGCGGCACCGACCGATGGGCTGTTGAGAACCGACAGCCGCAGAGCATCCTGTAGGGGTAAGCAAGCATCTGGAGCTGACTGCGCGTTAGCAACAGCGCCCGGCACAATGGCGACCAGCGCTGCCGCCAGCGTCTTGAATGGGGTCGCCATCAGCCTGTCCTCAGCCCTTTGAACACCGACTCCATCATCGGCGCGAACAGGTAGTCGAGCGTGGTCCGGCTGTGTCCGGAATAGATGAAGGCATCGACCGGCATGCCCGGAACGATCTCGATGGTGTCGCCCGGCGCAAGCGCATCGGTCGCAAGCAGAATTCGCGCTTCATAATAGTCTGTGCCATTCACCGGATCTGTTTTCAGATCTGCGCTGACACTTTGGACCTCGCCTTCGATCCGGGGGGATTCCCAACTGCGATAGGCCGAGATCTGCGTGCGAACCGTCTGGCCGACGAAGATACTGGCCCGGTCCGTGGGACGGATCCGAACCGATGCCACCACACGTTGCTCTTCGGGTACGATCTCCATGATGGTTTCAGCTGAGGTCACGACGGACCCCGGGGTGGTAAAGCCCAGATTGAGCACTTCACCCGACACCGGCGCGACAATCACCGCCCGGTCGAGGACATCCTGGGCGGCGTTGAGGCTTTCCAGAGCGGCAAGCCGTTCTGCACGTGCGTCGCGCAGCTCCGAAGACGCGTTTTGTCGGCGTTCAGCGCGAAGCTGGTCGATCTGCCGCTCGGCATCGCTGGCAGATGCGGTGGCTTCGTCACGTTCGGCGGTTAGGCGTGCGATATCGGCGTTGAGGCCCGCAACCTCTCTCTCCAGGCGCGCCACCTGATCTGCCCGAACCATCTGATTGGAGAGAAGCGTGGTGTTGCGCTCCAACTCGTCTTCAGCGATGCCGAGGGCCGACTGGGTGCTGTTGATCTGGGCGTCCTTCAGGCTTGCTGTGCGGCGAGCGGCGGATGCTCTCTGGCTCAACAGCCTGACCTCTGCTTCGAGCGACAGCCGGTTGGCATCGAAGAGGTTCAGCTCTTCGGCCACCAGCGCATCGAGACTGGCGGCGTTCAGTTTGAGATCTTCGAGCGCGGAGAAATCGAGGACGTCGAGTCCCTCCAATACAGCCTGCAACCGCGCTTCGCGCGCCGCCAGAGCGCCAATCTGTGTTTGCAACTGGTCGCGGTTTGAGAGGGATGCTGTCTCCTTGAGCGTCACCACAATCTGCCCGGCCTCGACCAACTCCCCTTCCCGGACATTGATCGCTTCGATGATGCCGCCCTCAAAGTGCTGCACCACCTGGCGGTCGTTCTCCACGATGATCTTGCCACCGGCAGCCACGCCTTCTTCGAGGGGGGCAAACCCGGCCCAAGCGAGGAAACCGCCAAGGCCAAGCGCGCAGGCATACCCAGACGCACGGACCATTCCGTCTCGTTCAGTCTCTTTTTCGGAGGTCATCGTTTCATCTCCCGGATCTTTGTAATCTTGGACGGTGGGGCCGCTTTGTTCACGGGCTGGGCGACGATCGCGCCGCGATTGACGGTGAAGACAATGTCCGCTTCGGCGAGTAGCCGGGGATCATGGCTCGCCACCAAGGCAACGGCGCCATCCGAAACGCGCGACTTCAAGGCATGGATGGCCTGGCCGGCGGCATCGGCGTCGAGATTGGCTGTGGGCTCATCGAGCAGCATTAGAACGGGCGAACCGAAAAAGGCTCGCGCCATGCCGATCAACTGGCGTTGGCCGGCCGACAGGTGCACGCCGCCCGGGCCGACGGGTGTGTCATAGCCATCGGGCAAGCCCAGGATCAGGTCGTGGGCGCCAGCGAGCTGCGCCGCAGCAAACATCTCTTCGGCCGAGCCGGAGCCGAAGCGGGAGATGTTCTCCGCAACGGTGCCGGGAAACAGTTCCACATCCTGGGGCACATAGCCCATATGCCGCCCCCGATCGGCGCACGGCCAATTGTGGATGCTGCGGCCTCCAAGGTCTGCCGAACCTGACGCCAGTGGCCAGGCGCCTGCCAGCGTTTGCAGGAGGGTGGTCTTGCCAGAGCCATTGGCGCCGACAACGCCCACCAAAGTGCCTTCTTCCAGCGTGACGCTAAACGGTCGGATCAGGGGGATCTCGCTGCCCGGCGCCGTGACCGATAGCCGGTCGATGTCCAAACGTGCCTTGGGCGCGGGAAGCGGTGTTTTCTCGTCCTCGATGGTGATGTGCCCAAGCCGGCCATGGACGTCACCCCAAGCGGTCTTTGCCTGAACAATGGACCGCCAACTGCCGACAATCATGTCGATCGGTGCAAGGGCGCGGGACAGGATGATTGACGCGGCAACAATACCGCCAGGTGAAAGTTGCTGTGACAGGGCGAGCGCTGCGCCAGCGCCCAAGATGAACACCTGGAGGATTTGGCGCAGGCCCCTCGAGATCGCGGTGAACGCACTGTCGCTGCGCGATGCCCGTGCATTTTGCGCGTCACCTTCCTGTTTTACCGATTTCCATGTGTCGTAGGCGCGGCCCACCAGCCCCATAGCCACCAATGCAGAGCGCTGGCGGGCGAGGCCTTCTGCGAGTTGCCCCGCCCTCGCATGGACCATCGCCACCTCACCGGCGGGCTTGCGACTCAGCCATTCCGATAAGGCAGCGACGGCGAAGACGATCAGCGCGCCCCCGACACTCAGCCAACCGAGAAGTGGGTGGATCAGGAACAGAACGCCAATGAAAAGCGGCGCGAATGGCAGGTCGAAGAAGGCCAGCAGTGTTCCGTGCTGGTAGGGACTCTGCACCCTGGAAACATTTGAGAGGTCGCGCGGCAGCGCCGAGGGCGGGTCAAGGGCGCGCTCAAACCTCGCGAATGCCTTTTCCGAAAGGGCGGCGTCCAGTTTGGCACCCGCGATGGCCGCCAGGCGCCGCCTGCCCGCTTCAGCAGCCGCATAAATCGTGAGCAAGAAAACGGCGATGACCGTCATCCAGATGAGCGTGTGCGCCGAGCCCGACGACAGCACACGGTCGTAGATCTGGAGCATGTAGAGCGGGGAGACCATCAAGAGCAGGTTGACCGCAAAGCTGAACCCAAAAAGCCCACGCACGCGGCGGGGTTGAGCGCCAGACATTTGCCAGAGCCATTTGAGTGTGGATGGGGGTTTTACAGCGCCGTCGGCCATGGGGTTACTCCGTCGAACTCATGTCTGTTGAAAAAAAGGGGTCGCCGGTCCGGACGGGGGTTTCCGGACCGGCGAGGGTTGAGCCTAATGGGGATGAAGCAGGCTCAACCGTTTCGCGGGCTACCAGCCGTCAGCGGCATTCAGCGTTTGGCTGGCAACTGCAGCGGCGTCGGCGTCATCGACGTCCAGGTCGATATCAACGCCCACAAAAGCACCAACTGGCGTGCCTGCCGAGGCATCCACTTCTCCCGATTCCGATGGAAGCGTTGAAAGCAGACCAAGCTCGACAGGGACCTCCGCGGCAAAGTCGACCGGTTCCAGATCAGAGATCATTTGGGTCAGGTCGGCTTCTTCCGTCTCTGTCAGCGAAGCGGTTGCTGCCTCGGAGCCACCCTCGAAGACAAAGTTCTCAGCGGAGAAGCTTGAGAGCGCATCGATGGCCTCCTGACCTTCCAGATCCGTCTGGCGTGCCACGATCTTCAAGTCTGCTGACGCGTCGTTGAGGTTGGTCGAATAGACTAGCCGGTTCACACCGAGGTTCGAGTTCCAGTAGATGAAGAACCCGGCCCCATCGGCCTCGGTGAGCTCAGCGATTTGAGCCGCTGCCGTGCCCGCCAGGAATGGCGTGTCCGGATTGGCATCATTGTCCGAGTTCAGGAGCACGATGACATTGGTGCCCGCCGCGATGGAGGCCCCATCCGCATTGGCATCCAGTGCCAGGAACGACACGTCACCCTCTACACCAAAGTCCGCTGCATTGAGGCTGTAGACGTCTCCGCCTTCATTTGCCCCATCGATCGAGCCGGCAGGTGAACGAGCATCGGCAAGCAGATCCACAACAACCGGACCGTTTTCACCGGCGGGTGCATTGTGCAGATGGCCCACCGTCAGCGTGCTGACATCAAAATTCTCGATGTCGACTGTGGCGCTGTAGGTCACCGTGCCATCAGGCGCGATGTCGAACGTCACTGTTCCGACGCCTTCCGCATCGGTGTCCACCGGCGGATCCTGGACTTCCTGGAGGCCGTTGAGGATCGCCGTGAAGGTGACCGTGCCGTAGCCGCTGGCATCCCGGGCATCGCTTTCCAACTCCAGCTGCCCGCGCACTTCACCTGCCGGGAAGTTGGAGGAGTGGATGTTGAAGTAGATGTTGCCGGCTTCCGCCTCGCTGACGACCGAAGCATCCGTCTCAGCAAAGTCGACCGCGATGTCGAGCGTGGGGATCGTTGCCTCGCCGCCTTCGATGGACCCTTGAGTAGCATTGGCATCTGCAAGCAGATCAACCACCACGGGCCCGTTTTCACCGGCAGGCGCATTGTGCAGGTGACCGACAGTCAGGCGGGCCACATCGAAGTCTGTGACATTGACCGACGCTTCGTAGGTCACCGAGCCATCATTTGCGACGGTGAACACAACGGTGCCTGTACCATCGGCAAATGTATCCACGGCCGGATCCTGGACTTCCTGGGCGCCGTTCAGCACTGCTGAGAATGTCACTGTGCCGTAGCCATTTGCATCCCGAGCATCTTCGGTCAGGGCCAATTGACCGCGAACCTCACCTGCCGGGAAGTCGGAAGAGTGGATGTTGAAATAGATGTTTCCAGCTTCCGCTTCGGCGAGCACCGAGCTTTCAACGGACGTCTCAGCAACCGTGATGTCGAGTTGGGGTTGTTCGATGGTCGAGCCTGTGACCGATCCATCTGCAGCGGCATCGGCGAGAATGTCCTGGACAACCGGTCCATTGGCTCCTGCCGGAGCATTGTGGAGATGGCCAACCGTCAATGTGCCAATATCGAAGTTCTCGATGTTCACCGCGGTGGTGTAAGATACCGAACCGTTCGCGACGGTGAAGGTAATGTTCCCGACACCATCGGCATTGGTCACCACGGCGGGATCCTGCACCTCGTTCTCGCCATTCAGAATGGCCGTGAACGTGACATCGCCATTCCCGGCTGCATCCCGCTCATCTGATACCAACACCAGCTGTCCGCGAACCTCACCGGCGGGGAAGTTGGAGGAGTGAATGTTGTAGTAGATGTTACCAGCTTCGGCTTCCGACAGGACATCGGAGGTCGTGGCCGCGGTGTTTACGACAATGTCGAGCGCTGGAACGTTTACGGTCGATCCTGCAATCTCACCCGTGGTTTCTCGGGCATCGGCCAGGATGTCCTGGACCACTGGGCCGTTTTCACCTGCTGGCGCATTGTGGAGGTGTCCCACAGTGAGCGTATCGGGATCGAAGCTCTCAATGTCGATATCGGTCGTGTAGGTCACCGAACCATCACTGGCGACCGTGAAGGTGATGGTGGCGTCACCATCGGCATTGGTCACCACGGCTGGGTCCTGGACCTCGTTCTCACCATTCAGAATGGCTGAGAAGGTGACATCACCGTATCCTGCAGCATCCCGCTCATCAGAAACCAGTTCCAGTTGGCCGCGGACTTCACCGGCCGGGAAGTTTGACGAGTGAATGTTGTAATAGATGTTGCCCGCTTCGGCTTCTGAAAGCACCTCGGCCGTAGTGGCAGCGTCAGTCACATCGATCGCCAGTGTGCCAACTTCATCGGTGCCGCCCTCGATGGATCCGAGATCTGCGCGGGCATCGGCCAGGATGTCGACAACGACCGGCCCATTGGCTCCGGCTGGTGCGTTGTGGAAGTGGCCTACGGTGAGCGTGTCATCGTCGAACGCGTTGATCTCGATCAGCGTTTCGTAGGTCACCGAACCATCCGGGGCGATGAAGAAGGTCACCGTTCCAGTGCCCTCGGCTTCGGTCACAACCGGTGGGTCCTGGACCTCGTTTTCACCATTGAGCACGGCAGTGAAGGTCACTGAGCCGAAACCAGCCTCATCCCGATTGTCCTCAGACAGCTCAAGCTGTCCGCGAACTTCGCCTGCCGGGAAGTTGGTGGAGTGGATGTTGTAGTAGATGTTCCCGGCCTCGGCTTCCGAGACGACATCGGCCGTCGTGCTGGCGCGCACCACTTCAATGGTCGTGGTGGGTGTGCCGAACTCGAAGTCCTCGATGAAGTCTTCATTGCCGACAATCTGGCGCCCTTCTGCTGAGACATCAGCGCCGTCGAAGGGATCGCCGGAGAACTGGAACTGGTCAGCACCCGTGCCGCCGATCAGCGTATCCGATCCGCCGCGACCGTTGAGGATGTCATTGCCATCCCGGCCATTGAGGACGTTGACGCCGCTATCGCCGAGGAGTGTGTCATCGCCATTTACAGAGCCGAGCACGTTCTCGAAGTTCGCGAACGTGTTTGGTCCCACCGTATTGGTTTCAAGATCGACCGTGACGCCCGTCGCAGCCGACAGGTTCAGCGTATCGGTGCCCTCGCCGCCATCGACAAAGTCGACGCCGCCAAACGGGTGGATGTTGTCGTCACCGGCGCCGCCGAGGATGACATTGCTTTCCTGGTTGCCGAACAGCGTGTCGTTGAAGTCTGTGCCGATGATGTTCTCCACATCGACCAGGGTGACTGTGTTTTCGCCCTGGCTGAGACGGCCCTGCTGGGTCGTGGCGACCGGGTTCAAAGCGGCCTGGTTGAAGGCATCAAGATCAACCGACACGCCTTCCGTAAGGTTCGACAGGTCGATTGTGTCACCGGTGGCAATGTCAGAGGCCTCATCGGCGTTCTCGACCGTGTTGGCGCCGAGCGCGATAACATCTCCATCGTTGACCGCGTTGACCACAAAGGTGTCGTCAGCGGCGTCCACGTCTTCAAACACGAAGTTTTCAGCCGAGAAGTCCGCAAGGGCATCAATGGCGTCTTGGCCCTCCAGATCAGACAGCCGCGCGACGATTTTGAGGTCCGCCGTCGGATCATTGAGGTTGGTGGAATACACTAGACGGTTCACACCGAGATTGGAGTTCCAGTAGATGAAGAACCCGGCCCCATCGGCCTCGGTGAGTTCAGCGATTTGAGCAGCCGCCGTGCCCGCCAGGAATGGCGTGTCCGGATTAGCGTCATTGTCTGAGTTCAGGAGAACGACAACATTCGTTCCCGCGGGAACGATCGCGCCTTCGGCATTAGCATCCAGCGCCAGGAACTGGACATCGCCATCGATCCCCGCCTGCTCGACGCCGAAGTCGGCTGCGTTCAGATTGAAACGGTCATTGCCGAAATCGAAGTCGGTGATGAAGTCTTCATTGCCAACAATCTGGCGACCGGCAGCCGACACATCGGCCCCCTCAAAGGGGTCGCCGGCAAAGACAACATCATCCTGGCCCGTGCCCGTGGTGATGATGTCAGAGCCACCAGCGCCTTCAATTCGGTCATCGCCCGCGCCGGCGAAGATCTCGTCAGCCTCGTCAGTGCCAAGAACGGTCTCGCCCGCCTCGCTTCCAACCACGGTGCTGGAGACAAACTCGAAGTTCTCAGCGTTGAAATCGGCAAGCGCATCAATCGCATCCTGGCCGCTGAGGTCCGTCTGGCGGGATACGATTTTCAGGTCGGCACTCGGGTCCGACAGATCGGTTGAGTAGACGAGCCGGTTCACGCCAAGATTGGAGTTCCAGTAAACGAAGAAACCGGGACCGGCATCATCGACCAGCGCAGCAATTTGCGCCGCTGCGGTGCCCGCGAGGAACGGCGTGGAGGCGTCACCATCATTGTCAGCGTTCAGCAACACGATGACATTGGAGCCGGCCGGGATGGCAGCGCCATCTGCATTCGCATCCAGAGATGCAAAGCGGACTTCGCCACCTACTCCGAAGTCTTCGGCATCGAAGCGATAGGCATCATTGGCGAAATCGAAGTCTGAGATGAAGTCCTCGCCACCAACAATCTGGCGGCCTTCTGCGGACACATCGGCGCCCTCAAATGGATCACCTGCGAAGTTCAGGATATCGCGGCCCGTTCCGGTCGAAATCTGGTCACTGCCCTGGAGGCTGTCGATGACATCATCGCCTGCGCCCGCATCGATGATGTCGGCGTCATCGGATCCGGTCAGCGCGTCGTTGCCGTCTGTGCCGATGACTTCGAGCTGATCTGCAACGGTGATGGTCACGGCTTGCGAGACCGTGTTTGTGCCATCGCTGGCGGTCACGGTGATCTGATAGGCATTATCACCATTGGCATCGCCGGGAGCTTCAAAATCCGGTGCCGCAATGAAAGTGACGAGGCCCGTGGCTGCATCGATGGCGAAAAGCGCTGCATCATCTCCGGAAAGAGAGAATGTGATCGCGTCGCCGTCGGCATCATTGGCCTCGGCCTGGTAGGCATCGGTGCCGTTTTCAGTGACAGTTACCGCATTCCCGGACACGATGACCGGTGTGTTGTCATTGATGTTGGTGACGGTCACGGTCACCGTCTGCGTAGCCGTGAACTCACCATCTGTGACGGAAATTTCCACCACGAAGTCATTGTTGCCGTCGGCGTCGCCAGGGACTTCGAAGTCAGGCGCCTGTGCAAAGGACAGGGCACCGGTGTTGGCGTCGATGGCGAAGAGCGCGGCATCGGCGCCGCCAGAGATAGAGAAGGTGAGCGCATCGCCATTGGTGTCCTGCGCCGTCGCGGTAAAACCGGTTTCCAGCGTGTTCTCTTCGACCGACGCCTCAGTACCCGAGGTGAAAACCGGCGGGGCATTGAGCACGATATTGTTGTTGGCCCCGGCACCGTCATCATCATCGCTGCTGGCCACCGCGGCGATCACGCCCACGCCAACGGCCGCGGCGCCGATGAGATAAGGGTTGATCGACAGTCCGGCCGCGGCACCTGCATCCGCAATCACAGACGGATCTGCGAAGACGACACCGTTTTCAATCACGACGTCGCCAGCTGAAAGGGTCAGCGTTTCACCGGTGTCGAGGGTGACCAGAACCGAGCCGTCGCCCGGTTGGGTCACGCTGGTAACGCCATCGAGGCCAGCAATATCAACCAGGCTGCTGGAGTCGTCTGCATAGGACTGCGCCTGGGCGCGTCCGGCGAACATCAAAAAGGCTGCAAGGCTCGCAGCCGAACCGATCAGTTTTGACCGGGTGTTGGGAGAGTCATAGGCCATGGGTCTGTTCCTTCGTGATGGACCAATGCGGCGACCAGCCTCCGGGGGCGAAGGCGTGGATCACGGGAAGAACAGGCGGGCAGCCCGATTTATTCGGGAATCTTTTTTATTCTTTTTTTGAACCGTCCGGAGACCTGACACGACGCCTGTTTGTCCGGGACACAGTCCATCGGCTGGCTATCTGTCAGCCCAGACGGAGCAGGATGATGAGTATGTTGGCGTTGGAGTTATCTGTGGGCGATGGCCGTTTAGAGGTCGAGCAAGGCCTTGAGTACATGCTGGATCGCCTCTGGCGATTTGCACTGACTCAATGTGGGGATAGCAGTCTGGCAGACGATCTGGTCCAGGCGACGTGCACCCGGGCGCTTGAACGCGCCGAGCAGTTCCAACCGGGCACCCGTTTGGACGCCTGGCTATTCTCCATCCTTGCTTCAATTTGGCGGAACATGACCCGGTCCATGGCCGTTCGCCGCGGACAGGGATTGGTACAGGCAGCCGAAGCGGACCTGGAGTCGCCGGAAGCCGACGACGAGACCCGACTGCACCTGAGGCAAGTTCTGGAACACATCTCCGAACTTCCAGAAAGCCAACGCAGCGTGATCCTGCTCGTCTGTGTCGAAGGTCTGACTTACGCCGAAACGGCCAAAACGCTGCAAATCCCAATCGGGACGGTGATGAGCCGTCTCTCGACGGCGCGCAAAAGCCTCCACGCCCTCAAAACGAGTAAAAATTAGAGATTATACTCGCCAAGCATGTAATTCAATCTAGCTTGAACAAATTAGGGGTTTGCCGTGTTATCGATGTGCAGAGCCAATTGCACAAAAGGGCAGACGCGTGAGCAACGAGTCAGACAAGCGTGATGATGCATCCGTCTCTCAACCGGCGAATGTCGATGATGAGATTCAAAAAGCATTTGAACTCGTCCGGCGCGGGGCAGATCAAGATCGCCTCAAAAAGCTGCTCGACAACGCGAAATCCGAACTAGACGCTGCCGAAGACGATGCGAAATCTGCCTGACAGGGCCCGGCCATCTTGACCGACGGTATGGACACCTCAGACGACGCGCTCATCCGTTCGATTGAGCGCGGTGACAAGGCAGCCATGCGCCTTTTGTATGAACGCCACTCTCCGGCACTGACAGCATTCGTTCGAAACCGGCTAAATGATCCGCTTGAGGCCGCCGATGTGGTCCAGGACACATTTGTGGAAGTCTGGTCCAGCGCCGGAAAATTTCAGGCACGCTCCACGGTGCGGTCCTGGATGTACTCGATCGCCCGAAACAAGGCCGTGGACCGCATTCGAAAGCTCTCCCGCCTGGTTGTCTCCGAACCCGACGAAACCATCGCCGATGAGGCGCCCGATGCAGAAGCCGTGATCTCGAATGCCCAGGACGCTCACCGCGTGAGGGCTTGTCTCGATGAACTGACCGATGCCCAGAAGTCCGCGGTTACGCTCGCTTTCTTCCAGGACATGACCTACCGGGAAATTTCCGATGCCGAGGGTGTCAGCCAGGGGACCGTGAAGTCCCGGGTCCACCATGCGAAAAAGCTGCTGCTTCACTGTCTTTCGAAGTGAACTTGTCTAGTCGCGCTGGACCACGTCAACGATTTCAGTTGCCGCCTTAAGGACCGACTCGGCCTCATCCCGAGCCTCTTCGGATTCAAAAGACAGGGTGTAGAGACCGATGGCAGAGGGACCGCCGGTCACATCCGCATCGACAGAAAGCAATAGCGTTCTCAACTCAGCTTCGGTCACGGCGTCCCGGAACATCACTTTCAGGGCGTGCTGTTCTGCGGGCGCTTCCGTGGCCGGAACATAGACATCAGAACCGTCCGACGTCGGCGCGAGCAACGGAACAGCAAGCGCTTGCCAGATGGCTATGGCCGCCACGGCGCAGGCGGCGACTTGCAGCAAGCCAAGCCGGGTTTCACGCCACTGCTGGCCCCGAGAAACAGGGGGCGTGCTCGCATCAATCGCCTTCGATAAACGCGCCCAACCGAACTCGGTTGCTGCAGCGTCGTCGGCTCGATCAGCCTCGGCAGACCTCACGCCGCGAACGACCGCCAGGTCAGCCGCGAGTTTCGGGTCACGGGCGGCGGAGGCCTCGATTGCGTCAGCTGTCGCGGTATCGAGGCCACCGCGCACATACGCCATGAGCGTTTCGAGATCATAATCATGTGGCGGTGTCATCACGCACCCTTCTCTGGTCAGCCGATATGGCCTGGTCACGAAACTGTGTCGAACGAGCCCTTGCTTCGGTTCAAACAAAATGAACTTTTCTGCCGGTTGGGCGACTTAGTCGCGTCCGAAACCGAAAAGGTGCGGTGAATGGGGAGAAAAGCTGCGTCATTGACGTTCGCCGCGGCGAGCTCATGGATATTGCCGATCGGTAGCCCGCAGGCCCATGCAGACGCGCCAGATTTGGTCGTTCAGCATGATGCGCGTTTGCGTTGGGAGCATGTCCGGATAGATGGATTTCAGGACGAGGCGGAAGCACTGACCCTGCGCTTGCGCTCAAGCCTTGAGACCAGTCCCTTTTCCACGCTGACCGTGCTTGCTGAAACGGAAGCCATCGCTGCCGTGTTGCCGGACGACAGAAATGGGGCCTTTGCGCCGTCTCGCCCCGCGATCTCGGATACGGAAACGCTGGAGTTGAACCGACTGCAGGCCGAGTTCACGCCTTCAGACGCAGTTTCCGTCACTCTGGGCCGTCAGAGGATCGCGCAGTCCGATGAACGGTTCATCGGCACGGTCAACTTTCGACAGAACCAGCAAACCTATGACGCGCTGAGTGCTCGCTATACCGCCTCCAACGGCGCCACATTGGAAGCTGGATACATTTGGCAGGTAAACCGCGTTCTGGGCAATCGCCGCGCTGACGGAACGTTTGACAGCGATAGCAGCTTTCTCCTCGCCAGCGCGCCGACGCCCGCAGGACAGGTATCCGCATTTCGCTACGACCTGGATCTGGACGCTGGAGCCGGCAATGTTCAACGTTCAGAGACTGTCGGCATTGCCCTTGATGGCCGAACCTTCACCGGCGATCTTGGGGTGTTCTGGACCGCAGGTCTTGCCCGGCAGGAGGGCGCTGGCGGCGAGCCGAGCTATGGCCGGGCTGGCGTGACTTTGGAATGGCCGGACGTAACCGTGGGTCTTCGATACGAACACCTCGGCTCCGACAATGGCGTCGCCTTCCAGACACCCCTCGCCACGCTCCACAAATTTCAGGGCGCGACGGACACTTTTATCGTTACACCGCCAGATGGCATCGAGGATGTTCAGTTCAGCGGAACCTGGCGTTTCGGATCAGCCGGGCCTTTGCGCGGTTCGCGCCTGGGTGTGCAGTTCAACGATTTCACCTCTGCCCGAGGCGATCAGGCCTATGGCCATGAGGTAGGCCTGAATGCGAGCGCGGTCTTGCATGGCGTGCGGTGGACACTCGCCTGGGCCGGATACCGGGAAAACGGCTTTGGCGCAGACACAGACAAGGTCTGGCTCACTGTGTCCCAAAGATTCTGAACCCTTTCGGATGTTTCAGCGACCAACCTTCAACAGCTTCAAACAGGCGACCGTCATGATGATCCAAAAAACGTTCCTACTGCCGGTCTTCGTCGCCATTCTTTGTGGTTGCCAATCCGCGGCGTTGGACCTTCCCGTCGATGCCGAAATTCGTGCGGACCAGGATCTCGTCGTCGATCCCCAGGAAATCGTGGTGGTCACGCCATCACCCGCCGAGGCCCGCAGCCTGATCCGCAAGGCGGTCCCGCTCGGTTACCGCGTGTCGGCCGAAGACACGCTCGGCGGATTGGATCTGATCATGCTCACCCTGCGAATTCCGCCAGGCCAGGATGGCGGGTCAGCTATTCGCGAGTTGGAGCGTCTTGAGCCGAGCGTCACGGCCGGGGTCAACCACGCCTACGCGCCGCAAGCCACGCAAACGGACCGTCGAACCTATGCACCACAACTGATGGGTTGGGATCCAGCCGGGTGCGAGGCTTTAACCGCCATTGGTGTCCTTGACACGGCGATTTCTTCTGAGCTTCCGGCTTCGGTCCATCAGGCCGATTTCTCCCGAAATCCGTCATCAAATGAGCCCGCTGGCCATGGGACCGCGATTGTCGAACTGCTCCACATGCCGGGCCTGTTGGAGAATGTGGACGTGTTCCACGCTGACATCGTTTCGCCATCGGGCACGCTCGGCGAAGTGGCGAGCGTGGACTCCATGCTTCGGGGGCTGAACTGGCTGATTGAGTCCGATGTCCATCTCATCAACATCAGCCTGTCTGGCCCGTACAACAAGATCCTCGACCGAGCCTTCCAGTCCGCCGAGCGCAATGGTGTCATTGTCGTGGCCGCGTCCGGCAATGATGGGCCAGACAGGTCTGTGCGGTACCCCGCCGGCTTCTCCTCGACCTTGGCGGTGACCGCCATCGACGCCGACACAGACATCTACGACAATGCCGTGCGGGGCGAGGAGATCGATTTCAGCGCCCCCGGCGTCGATGTGTATGTAGACCTTGCCAGCGACGGGCGCTTTCTGACGGGGACGTCGATCGCCGCCCCTTTTGTCACGATGAGAATTGCCGGCGACGCGGAGACCGCATCCTCAGGCTCCGTGGATGAGGTTCGCGCCATCCTGTCGAAGTCAACCAGCGATCTGGGGGCTGCGGGGCACGACACGACGTTTGGGCATGGTCTCATTTCAGCGCCGCCGGCCTGCCGAAACGATGGTGCCTACTCAAACTAAACGCAGCTTGCACCCGCCGCCGGACTTTCGAACTGCCGATTGGCGACGACCAACATGTGACCCAAACCGGCCAGCGGGCAGGCGCAGGGTAACCGGCGCGAAACGGCCAGACCAAGCGGGCTGACAAGAGATCGCTATGCGGCGAGTATTCGCCAAAAACGGTCAATCGCTGTAGATTTTCCAGTGTCTGCTGTCGGGTATGAAACGGTCATTCAGCAGTATCGCATTGAGGTGGAGCTCAACCATTCGTCGGTTGGCCTGTGGGATCTGCTCTAGAGCCTAAACGCTCCAGCTGGAACGCAATCCGTGAAATTACCTATTGCGAACCGTTATCATTCTTAATAGAGGAAATTGAGAGTGAGTTGCAATACGGGGTTTCTTGCAAATGTATCGGTTTTCCACGGCGCTGTCGGTCAGCGCCCTTCTTGCCGCTGGCGCAATTGCGCAGCAACCGGCACCTGTCGCTGAGGAAGACGAGGCCCGTCTAGGTACGGTCGTTGTATCCGGGCAGAAGATTGAGCGGACGCTGCAAGACACCAAGGAAAGCGTCGCGCTCGTCTCTGACGTACAGATTGAGCAGCTGTCACTTCTGGACCTTGAGGACGTGTATGCAGCTGCGGCCAATGTTGCGGCCATCAGTCCGAACAGCGAGAGCTTTGCGCTCAGAGGGATCAGCCAGAACTCAGCATCAACCCGCGGCGGTGATGGTGAGCTTGGCTCCATTTATCTTGATGGGGTCGCCTATACCGGGTTTGCCACGCGTTTTGGACCGCGCGACCTCTGGGATGTGCAGCAGGTGGAGATCCTGCGGGGACCGCAATCCACTAACGTTGGGCGGAACGCCCTAGTCGGCGCGGTTGTTGTCCAGACAAAAAACCCGAATGTGGATGAGTTTGAAGGTGCTGTTCGCGCTCAGATCGGCAATTTCGACACGTATTCCGGCGAAGGCATGGTCAATATTCCGCTGACGGCCAACTCAGCCTTGCGCTTCACAGCCGAGTATTTCGAGAGCGATGGGTTTGTGGACAACATCCTTCTGGATCAGCCTGCCGACCCAAAAGAGAACACCACGTTCCGAGCCAAGTACCTCATTGAACCCACCGCCGATTTGAGCATCAAGTTGACCGGTCAATATGCCGAAACAAGCCGTGGATGGGACATTTATCGCGGCGATCTGACGGGCTTTGAAAGCCGCGATGCCAATGCCAATCTCGCCGGTTTTGAGAGCTTCGAAGGGGTCACGGTTGCACTGGATGTCACCTATGACTTCAACGAAAACTGGTCCGTTCAATCGATCACATCCTACCTCGATGGTGATTACGAGCGTTTCAACGATGATGATAATGGTCCAGACGGTGGAGACGCCTTTCGCGGTCGAACGGCAGAAGATAAAAACTGGGCAGAAGAGCTACGCCTGAGTTACTCCGGTGATGCCGTGAGCGGCGTTGCAGGCATCTACTACACCGAAGTCGATATCGAGAATAACACAACGGGTTTCGTAGCTATCAACCCGGCCCTTGTTGGTGTGCCAGATACGCTTCTGCCCTTCTATCCGAACCCTGTCCTGGTCAACACGCTGATCCCGTTTGAGAGTTCCACGACCAACTTCGCCTTCTTCACCGAGTGGGACTGGCAGATTGCCGAACGGTGGCGCCTCAATGGTGGTTTCCGGTTCGATCAGGAAGACCAGGACATCATCACAAATTCGATCAATACGCTTGATCCCTCGACACCACTGCCAGACCCTGACGCCATCACGATGGCGTTTGGACCAGCTGCCGGCGGAGGTGTCGCACAGGTGAACGCGCTTCTGGCGGCGCAGCTTACGCCGACAGACAATGCGCCTTCGTCCACATCCTATGACGCGTTCCTTCCCCAAATCGGCGTGACCTACGACGTCAGCGACACCGTTTCGGTCGCGGCCTTCTACAAGCGCGGCTATCGGGCCGGCGGCGTCGACTTTGATGCGACCGGCGGGGCGAGCGAATTCGATCCGGAATATCTCGACAATTTCGAAGTTGCGTACCGGTCGACCTATCTGGACGGAACTCTCATCTTCAACGCCAACGCCTATTACGGCTTGTGGACAGACCAGCAGCTAACGGTGTTTCGAAACGGCAGCCTGTTCGATACGGAAGTCATCAATGCGGGTGAATCCACGATCTACGGCGCCGAATTTGAAATTCAGTATGCGCCGACGGATCGGACCAGTCTCTATGCAAGCTTGGGCCTTGCGGAGACGGAATTCGACGAGTTTTGCTTTGCGCCAGATGATGTCGCGGACTTGGCCGCGCCGGGTGCCGTCTCGTGTACCTTGGAAGATGGAAGCCCTGGTCAGGATCTAAGCGGTAAAGATTTTGCCGCCTCTCCGGACCTCACCTGGTCCATCGGCGGTCGCCAGTATGTGACCGACAGGTTCTACGTTGCGGGCAATGCTACCTTCCAGGACACATCCTTCAACGACATCCAAAACACCGAGATTTTTGAGAACGATAGCGCCACATTGGTGAACCTCAGCGCCGGTTACAAGTTCGACCAGTTCGAAATCTCGGTGTTTGGCCGGAACGTGTTCGATGAGTTCTACACCTTCGGCATTTTTGAAGGCATTGAAGGCCCGGACTCGCGCAACATCACAGCCGGCAATCCGGCAGAATGGGGCGTCATTCTGAGCGCAGAATTTTAGGGGGACAGCACGCGGAGGGGTGGCTCCGGTCGCCTCTCCGGCTGACAAAACATGCTGATCATTCTTTCAGCCACCTGTTTGCTCTTTGCGGCCTGTGCGCTCCTGTACCAGGCAGATGACCGTCGCTCGGCCTTTGCAGGTGTGCGCGGCTCTCAGCCAGCCCGGTTCGGCATGCGAGCGGGTGCCGTCGCTTTATTTGCACTGACATTGATGATGCTGGCTCCACTCCAAGGGTGGGAGCGCGGCATTCCCTTATGGCTTGGACTGCTCACGCTTGTCTTTGTGGCCGGGCTGTTCCTCGCCGCACAGAAGCCTGGCTGGCATGCCCCCATTGCAATGGGCCTGAGCGGCATTGGCGTGCTTGCCGCCATAGGAGCCCTGCTATGAGCCCAATCATCCTTGGCATTCTAGGCGTCGTTCTGGCGCTCATCGGGTTTTTCACCTGGAAGGCGCCGCGGCTGACAAGTGTCATTCTCTGGGCACTCATTGCCTCGATGCTGTTCAGCGCTGCTTTGCTGCTAACATTGCCCTTGGAGTTCAAATCATTGGCCCTCTGGATGGCACTGGCCGTGCCGATCATTTGGGTGGCGTTTCAATTCTGGTGCTACTGGGACAAACGCGGCTGGCGTGTCACGGCAGGCCTGATAACAATTTCCATTCTCAGCGGCGCGGTGGTCTTCACCACGCCGCCACCCGTCTGATCTGAAGGAGCTGACCCATGGACCGCGCCCGTCATCTTCGGAATTATGATCTCCACTCCTGGACCGGCATCACACTCGGTCTGATCGTATATGTTGTGGCGCTGACGGGCTGCTTCGCCCTCTTCGACAATGAAATCCGAACCTGGGAAGATCCGGCGCTTCGCGTGTCTGTCCCAGCTGTTGCTGAGCAAGCGCCCATGGACGAGGTCTTTACGACCTGGATGGAAGAGACCTCCGGCGGCGCGGAACTGGAATTCCTCCGGTTCGATTATCCTAGCACCTACGCGCCCTATTACATGGGCATGATGCAGTTCCACGACGAAAACGATGAGCATGTTTTCGAGGAACAGCGTTGGGACGCGCGAACGGGTGCGCCCATCTCAATGCGCGGCGATGGTTTGGGCATTTGGCTGCTCGATTTCCACCGGGACTTCATGTGGCCCGATGGCCTCGGCGGGCGCACGGTTGGCCGGTCGCTCGTCGGCATCGTCGGCATCATTCTAATGCTCGCCATCCTGTCCGGTATCATCGCCCATACCAAAATCCGCGAAGAGGCATACTCCATGCGCCTGAAGCGCTCCCAGCGTCTGAAATGGCAAGACAGCCATAAGGTCGTTGGGATTTGGGGGCTGCCTTTCTACGTCATGATTGCCTTCACCGGCGCGTTCCTAGGCGTGGTCGTGATTGTATCCCAACTCATTGCGGCCATCGCCTTCAAGGGCGACCTGGAAACACTGGTCGATGCCGTGCTAGGCCCTGGCAAAACACCTACGGGTGAACAGGTGCAGATGCTCACAGTCGATGAACTCCGCGCCTTCCAGCACCCGGAAAGCGGTGAAGCCCCAGCGATGCTGATCTTCGCCAATTACGGCGATGCGGCCGCTGAGATCGACGTTTACTACACACCTGATACGGAGCTGACGACCTTCGAAGTTCTTGCTATCAGCGGTGCAACGGGTGAACCCATCACGGATGATCCGTACCGCGAAATCACCCCGGCTAACCGAGTGACCAACTCGATCGCCCCGCTGCATTACGGCACGTTCGGTGGCATCTGGCTGAAACTCTTGTACTTCGTCCTTGGCCTATCTCTGGCGGTCATCACCGCGCTAGGCTGCATGATGTGGATCGAGCGTCGCAAACACGGCAATGAGGGCACAAAGTCCGAAGGCTTCTACAACCGGCTTGGACACCTCAATACCGGCGTCATCATGGGCCTGCCCGTTGCGGCCATGGCCATCTTCTATCTCGACAAACTCTATTTTGGCGCGGAGGCGGGCCGACTGGCTGCAACGGGTTGGACCTACTTCGCCGCCTGGTTTGCAGGGCTAGGCTACGCGCTTGTTCGCCGGAATGACTATGCCACGACACGCGAGCTGTTAATGGCGTCCGGCGCGCTCGCTCTGTTCATTCCTGTACTCAACGGGGCGGTGACCGGAGGCTGGTTCATCTCAGCCTTGGCGTCCGATCACACGGTCTCAGCTTGGGTGGATGTGTCCATGGCCGTGTTGGGTTTGAGCACGATCGCCGTGGCTTACGTCCTGCCCCAAAGCCGTTCAGACAAGGTGAGCAGGAGAGCTGAGGCAGAACTGGCGCCCGCCGAATAGTTGGTGGGCAGGCGCCAATGTGGTGGTTTAGCTAGTTTCCGACCGCCAAAACGACCTGTGATGCGGCTACCGTCAGTGCTGACTGATCTGCTTCCAACGCATCCGGACGAAGCGCTGTGGGATACGCTTCGTTGAGCAAGGTCAGGGCCGTGCGGATGGCATCTGCCGCTTCGGCGTCCTCTGCTTCGATTTCAGCCTCAGACCCGAGGAATGCGGCCTCGCCGGCTTTGAAAAAGCCATAGCCATCGAGATAGGGTTCATAGCGGTCGCTTTCAGCGGCAGCCCGGTACATGTCGGTTGCCCGTTCGATCTGATCGGCGGCGACACCGGCTGCAATCGCCCCTTCGCTTGAGCCATCGTCTGGCGCTTTTTCCGCAGCGGCGTCCAAGGCCGCGAAGATTTCTTCGGCGCGGGCGTTGATCTGGGCCGCGTCTTCACCGTCGAAGATGGCAACGGCAGCTCCTGTGAACAGATCGCTGAAGTCGTCCACGCCGCGCTGTTCGAACACAGGCTGCAGATTGAACAGCACCTCGCTGACGAGGTGGCCAAACATCTCCGAGGCCGCCGTGGTCTCGCCCTCAGCAAACGCATCCCGCGCGGCAATGACATGGGCCTCGGCAATCGCAAGGGCGGAGTTGAAGACAACCGGATCGGTTGCTGCAGCGGAGATGGACACGCCTCCTTTACCTTCCCCGCCTTCTCCCTCGCCCTCGCCGCCAGCTTCACCTTCGCCAATTTGGGCCGCGTCATCGGATGGGGTGACAGGGGCCTCTGCAACGACCTCAGGTTCCGTCACCGGCTCAGCGGGCTCGCCGCCGCACGCTGCCAACGTCCCCGTAGCCAGAGCTGTGCCCAATCCCAATTGGCCCCACCGCTTCAATTTCCTCGTCGTCACGCCATGATCCTTCCAAGCCCGTACGTTTCGATCTATCTCTAGTGTACGAAATGAAAATCATTCGCAAGTGGGCGGTTCATGCTTCTGACGATTTCCAACCTTCTGGATCACGCCGACCTAATCCAGGCGCGCGAGCTTGTGTCGACCTTGGCTTGGCGCGACGGCACTGAAACCGCAGGCCGTGTTGCAAGCGCCGTGAAGCACAACAGCCAAGCCGATCTCTCATCGCGGACCGGAGTAAAGCTCAAGGACGCGCTGACAAGAGCGATCCAATCGCATCCGGTGCTGCGAGCGGCGGCCCAGCCCAAACGGTTCTCCAAGCTGCTGGTGAGCAAGACCGAGGCGGGCGGCGGCTATGGGCTTCACGTGGACAAGGCCTTCATGGGAAATGGCGACGCAGCGATCCGGACCGATCTGTCGTTCACTCTCTTTCTGTCAGAGCCCGATGAGTATCGAGGCGGAGAACTCCTCATCGAACACGCGGGCCTCACTGAGAGTTGGAAGAGTAGTGCTGGAGATTTGGTGCTTTACCCTTCCACAAGCCTCCATCAAGTCGCTGACGTGACCGATGGCACGCGCCTGGTTTGCGTCGGCTGGATCGAAAGCCGTATCCAGCGCCCCGATGATCGCGAGCTCGTATTTGACCTGATCAACCTTAGGGCGGAGCTAGCGGCCAATCACGACGCCCAATCTCCAGAAATGCTGACGCTCGCAAAGGTCATCGCAAATGCGCTGAGACGGTTCAGTTAATGACGGAAATCCGACTGAGCTCAGTCATTCACGCTTGAAATGTGTACGTCAAATAAGGGCCAAACTTGGCCCTTGGGCATCGGTCAAGAGGTGACGTGTTAGGCGCCTTGTATATGTCCTTGGTAAGGGCTGGTTTGCTGGCGCCCAAATAAGCCGGTATAATCATGACATGTCAGCTTTAACGCTACCAACGGATCTTTACGAACGGATCAAGGCGGCCATCTCAGGGTCGTCGCAGTTTACGTCTGAAGTAGACTTTTTACGCCATGCCATCGACTTGGCTGAAGCCGATGCAAAGTCAGAAGACGATGCACTTCAGGAATTGGGGCAGTTACTAGATGCCCGGCGTTCCGAGCCGGCGAATGTACCGATGCCCACGGGCGAAGAGATGCTTCAGCGCTACCGCGAGAGACATGGCAAGTAAGCACCGACTTACAGACCTGGCTCAAGCCGATCTCGATGATATCTTTGACCAGAAATTTCCCCTGCGCGCCGGCCGCTTTAGCGCGCACAGCGTTGGACAAGACCTGCCGGG
>JBCBUL010000037.1:0-23424 GCA_039818165.1 Pseudomonadota bacterium
CGTCGTTCTGTGGCATATTATGACACCGCATGTCGGAGCAAAATCGCTATTTTTCAATAAATTCAGTGCGCTTTTTGTGGCATGCTGAGCATGTCGCGACAGGCGCAAGTCATTGCAAATCCGTGTACGCCGGTTCGATTCCGGCCGGGGCCTCCAAGTCATTTTTCTTTGTGTTCTCCAGGCGTCCACGTCAGACACATAATTCGCGCGGCGCCGCTTGAACGATCATCGCAGATGTCCCAGCCTTCCGGCACTGTCAGCTTTTCATCTGCGCCGACCTCCACAACGGCGAGGGCGCCGCTTCGCAACCACTGCCCACGCACCAAGGTCTCAAGTGCCGGAATGACCAGGTCCTTACCATAAGGCGGGTCGAGGAAAGCCAGATCGAATGGCGCGCCGACACCCGCGGGTTTTTCGCCGAGGTCTGTGGCGGAGCGCCGATGAAGACGCGTGATGCCATACAACCCCATGGTTTCAATATTGGCGCGGATAGCGCCGCGCGCACCATGGTCGGTCTCCACGAAAAGGCAGAACGCGGCCCCGCGAGAGATCGCTTCCAGCCCCAGCGCCCCGGAGCCAGCGAACAGGTCAATCACCCGCGCTCCCTCAAGCGGTGGTGCCCAGTCTGCATGGGCAAGCACGTTGAAAACGGCCTCGCGCGCCCTGTCAGAGGTTGGCCGTGTGCCCCGCCCCTTCGGCGCCGTGATCGGGCGACCCTTATGTTGTCCGGCAACGATTCTCATGGGAGAGCTCTGGGGCGTCTATGCATGCAGGGCAAGAGGGACCCCTATGGAAGAGTTGGCACGCAGGCTTGAAATTGCGCGGGTACCAGACCCATTGGCAAGCGAAATCCTGTCCTGGGACCAAGACCGTTCACTTTACCTGCGTTGGATTGCAGTTCTGATCGTCACCATGGTGATTTGCATGGGAGTGATGTTTGCCCTGTCGCTCTGGATAGGGGGTGTTGAGCGACTTAGCACCTGCGAAGAAGCCGGCATGGCACCGCCGTTCTTTTTCCCGCTCTCCATGACGGCTAGTGGCGTGTTTCTGGCATTTCCCATCATCATACGGGCAAACGTGGCGGCATTGCCGAATCACAGCCGCGCCATGTTCATCGGCAGCATTCTGGGCGGCGGAGAGCCGTTCAACGGGTGGATGATCAGGCGAGTCATAGAGAAGCAGGGACCGTTTGCTTCCGCGGATGAATTTGTGACGGCCTGGAGCTTCTACAGTGAACGCTACATCCTTATCCCGTTGACGGCTTGTATCCTGTTATCAATCTTGGGGTTTGTTGGAGTACAGGCAGTATGTTGACCCCCATGCAACGCGCTCTGGAACTCGCGCGGTCCGCCGCAACAGCCGGCGAAGTGCCTGTGGGTGCAGTTGTTGTCGACCCATCGAACGGAAAGATTGTCGGCGAGGGGGCCAACGCCCCAATCGCGGGCCATGATCCGACCGCCCATGCGGAGATTGTGGCCATGCGGGCAGCCGGCGAGGGGCTTGGCAATTACCGTCTCACAGGGCTCGATCTCTATGTGACGCTGGAGCCCTGCGCCATGTGCGCGGGGGCGATCAGCCTGGCGCGCATCCGCACGCTCATATTTGCGGCCACCGATGAAAAGGGCGGAGCTGTGCTGCATGGCCCGCGCTTCTTCGAGCAGCCGACCTGTCACTGGCGACCGAACGTGATTGTGGATGAGACGGTCGCTGGCGAGGCAAGCAAATTGCTGAAGGACTTTTTCAGGTCCCGGAGGAAGAGCCGAGTGTAAACAGCGTACCGGAGAGATTGGACCGCCCTCCGTCGAGCACAAGCGTTTCCCCGGTAATGATCGCGACGGAATCATTGGCCAGAAAAAAGGTCGCCTCGGCGATTTCGTCTCCACTGGCCGCGCGGCCGAGGGGCGTGCGATTTGGAAGGCTGGAGCCTTCTCGCTTTTCCGCCCGCGGACGCAGCGCGCAGATGGCATTCACTCGGATATTGTGGGGCGCCAGTTCCAGCGCGGCGGCCTTCACCAGGGCTTCGGCTGTCGCTTGCAGGACTGTGGCGGTAAACTGCCCGGGTTGGGAGAGTTTCGCCGCGAGGGACAACACGACCGTGATGGACCCGCGCTGGCGGCGCTGGGCGGCGCGAGCCTCCACTTCTTCTTCCAGGTCGGTCACACGCCGGGCAAATTCCTGCATCGCCAAGGCCTGCAGTGGAATGATGTCTGACAGACGCTCACTGAACTCTTTCGGGTCCAGGCCGAGCAAAGTGTCTGCAGGCGTGATCTTTGGGATGAGCACCAGATTGTCCGCTGCGCCGAACGAGGTCTCCATTTCGGCGAAGGCGTTATGGGGCAGGCTGTCACGCTTCATATTCAGCGTTTTGACTTCATCGGGCAGTTCAGCCCGCGCCTTTTTCACGCGAGCTTCAGAGCTGTCGACAACAACCACATTGTGGGATGCGTCGTGAAACCGACGCGCGATGGAGAAGCCGATCTCAAGGCCAAGGCCGAGAATGAGCGTGTTGCGATGCTCCATGGCTCAGCCCCTGTGTCCGGGCTGAAAAGCTTGAAAATCTGAGCTGGACATGGGCGCTCCTCATGATCGCCCACACCCCTTTGCCAAATCCGGGCACGGCGACCGTCTAACGCCCTGCGCGCCCGTATGAGGCGACCTGGCTGCTAAGGTTGTCGCAGGTGTTGCAGTTCTTCCTTAATTCGGAGTTTCTGTCGTTTCAGGTCTTTGATCGTAACAGGGTCAGCAGCGGGTCGTTTCTGTTCAGCTTGGATCGTTTCATCGAGTTTGCGGTGGCGATGGGAGAGTTCTTCAATCCGGCCTTGTACTGACATATGTCACGCTCCTTCTCTTCTGCTTCCAAACTTCAATGCAGGAATGAAACCATAGCAAAGGCAGGCGAGTCACGGGCCGGTTGAGGGATTGAGTCGAATATTCCACTTGACGATGCGCTTTTTCGCGCACTCCGGGCACCTCCTGAACACGCATTAGGCAGTAAAAAGTGCGGTGATTGCTGGGCAATACCCACGTTCGCCAAACGCTGGCTTGACCGGCGAGGCGCCATGCCTATGCTCGCGCGCTTTGTAACCAACGGAGCCTGATGCCCACCATGGCCGCCTCAGAGTCCAGTGATATGCCCCTCGTCGCCGTCATCATGGGTAGCCAGTCTGACTGGCCGACCATGGACGGCGCCTGCGATATGCTTGAACGTCTGGGCGTTCCCCATGAGGTCAGGATTGTTTCGGCGCACCGCACACCTGAGCGGCTGGTAAAATTTGCGACCGAAGCGAAGGGACGTGGACTGCAAGTGATAATCGCGGGCGCGGGCGGCGCGGCGCACTTGCCGGGCATGGTCGCCTCCATGACGCCCTTGCCCGTTCTGGGCGTTCCCGTGCAGTCGAAAGCGCTTTCGGGCATGGATAGCCTGCTATCCATCGTGCAGATGCCCAAAGGCGTGCCCGTTGGCACCCTGGCGATCGGTACAGCCGGAGCGGTGAATGCCGGCTTGCTCGCCGCGTCGATCATCGCCCTGCAAAGCGATGACGTCGCCGCAAAGCTCGAAGCCTACCGCGCGCAGCAGTCTGAAGGTGTTGCCGAGAGCGTGGACAGGGGATGATGCTGCCGGTTGGCGCAACCATCGGTATTCTCGGCGGCGGCCAATTGGGCCGAATGCTGTCCAGCGCTGCCGCGAAATTCGGACTCAAAACGATCATCTTCGCTCCGGGCGATGATTTGCCCGCCGCGCAGGTCGCAAACCGCCATATCAATGCGAACTATACCGACACCGAAGCGCTCGAGGCCTTTGCCAACGCTTGTAATGTCGTCACCCTGGAATGGGAAAATGTTCCCGTTTCCGCTGTCGAAACCATCGAGGCCGCAGGGGTTGCGGTGAGACCGGGCGCGAAAGCACTGAGCGTGGCCCAGGACAGGGTCGCCGAGAAAACATTCCTTGAAGCGTGCGGCATTGCCTGCGCGCCGTGGCGCGCGGTCGACACTCTGGATGACCTGCAGTCGGCCTTCACAGCGATTGGTCCTGACTGCATCCTGAAAACCCGCCGGGACGGGTATGACGGCAAAGGCCAGGTGCGCCTGAACGCTGAAAGCGACCTTGCATCAGCCTGGACAGAACTGCAGGAAGCGCCAGCCATTCTGGAAGGCTTTGTCCCTTTTGACCTGGAAGTCTCTGTCATCATCGCGCGGGCCAATGGCGGCGAAATAGCCCCGTATCCGATACCGGAAAATCAGCACTCCGGTGGTATTCTGCGTCGCTCACGTGTTCCTGCAGCCATTCCTGAAGAAACGGCAGAACAGGCCATCTCCATGGCCAAATCGCTTGCCGATCAACTGGATTATGTCGGCGTCCTTGCCCTCGAACTCTTTGTCTGCGGCGATGGCCGCGTCCTCGCCAACGAATTCGCCCCCAGAGTACACAATTCAGGTCATTGGACGCCGGAAGCCTGCCTGGCAGGCCAATTCGAGAACCATATTCGCGCCGTTGCGGGATGGCCGCTCGGCCCAATCGATTTGCTCTATCCAGCAGAGATGGACAATCTCATCGGCGACGATGCCGCGACGCCATTGGAGACTTTGCTAGAGCAGGGCAGCCTCACGCTGTATGGCAAGACCGATATCCGCCCGGGCCGGAAAATGGGGCACGTTGTGCGTCTCTTAATCGGCACTCCGTGACCCAGACACAAGGTCGAGGAACGGCTTCACGATTCGCCCGCCCGTTTGGCCAAGTTGCATTGCCGTTTTCAGACGTCGGGCGATGAACGAATCCATTTCCTCGCTACCGGGTTCACGCTGCCAATAAAGGATGATCGGCGGGATGGTCGCCGCGAGCAGTCCGCGCTTGGTGTACCTGTTATAGTCCTCTGATGTGTCGCCGATCGCGTCCCAGACCATATCCGCAACGCTCCAGCACCGCTGGACGGCATCTCCAGCATGGGTTGGCCAGAAGCCTCGGGCACTTGCTCGCTCAACGGCATCGCGGTGGGGCACTAGCGTATCCAGCCAGATGCGCACGCCAAAGGCGACGCGTTCATGGATGCGCATTTCATCCAACGGCCCAGCTTCGATTGCGTTTCGTGCCTGTGCTTCAGCGCTATCAAAAAAGGCCTCGATGAGGTCATCCACCCCGCCGGGTGCCGCCAGAGCCTGCTCACCGGGGCTCATCCCAGCCGTGTCTGCGGCGCGGCGCATGGCAAGCTCTGTCCACCCCTCCTCACCGATCCGGGGTAGGAGTACTTCCAGCCAGCGGGCGCGGATCTCAGCCGATGGCGTTGTTTCACTCGCATTTTCTGTGGTAGTCATAGCTGTTGGCCCGTGATATAGGCGCCGCTTCTGTCACCGACGCACATCGAAACACATGACATATCTGGGGTCTGCAGGCTCTGGAACCAAATGGAGAGTTGACCATCGTACAGATCATTGTCCGCGACAATAATGTCGAACAGGCCCTGCGCGCCCTGAAGAAAAAGATGCAGCGCGAAGGCCTCTTCCGGGAAATGAAATCGCGCACCCACTTCGAAAAGCCTTCGGAGAAGAAAGCGCGCCAGCGCGCCGAAGCCGTGCGCCGCGCCCGGAAACTGGCCCGTAAACGCGCCCAGCGCGAAGGCCTCGTCTAGGCCAGACGGACACGTTCGAATTTCTGGAGAACCCTCGCACATGCGGTGCGGGGGTTTTCTTTTTCTGCCTAGGCCCGGCCTAGTCCCACACTGCGCTTCAGCATGCCCATGGCGTCATTGACGCCCGCACCATGGACCGCGCCCGCGCGGTACACACGGGCAGCCACCCAAAGAATCGCAAGCGTGGCAAGTGTCATCAGACCAAGCTGACCGGCGATCTCCCAGAGCGGCGGATCCGTCGGCATACGCAGGATCAACAGGAAAGGCGTGAAGATCGGCACCCAGGCCATGGCGCCGATAATGGGGCTTTCCAGGTCGGTCATGGCAATCGTCACCATGAACAAGGGCACCATCATGAGAATGATCAGCGGGGTCATCAGGGTCTGGGCTTCCTGGATCGTGTCGCAGAGCGAGCCAAGGGCGAGAAACACCGAGCCGTACATCAGGTACCCCAGCAGGAAGCTGATGAGCGCAGGAATCAGCATGGCCGGATCAAGCGCCGCAGAAACCCCCGCACTCACGATATCGCGCACTTCGCCCGGCATGGCAGAAAAGCCAGCAACCGTGACAGCTGTACCGCCCAGCGACCAGACCGACATGAGTGTCAGCGAAACGGCAAGGACCGCAATGAGCTTGCCCGCCAGAAGGTGCGGCAGCTTCACCGATGTCAGCAGTGTGTCGAATATCTTGTTGGAGCGCTCCTCGATCGTGCCCATGAGCAGGTAGTTCACCACGGAGAAAATCAGCGTCCACAGCAGGAAGGTCAGACCAACGGCCACGAATTGTGGTGCGCGGTCCGCAATGGTCATCTCTGCGCTTTGATTGGCATCTTCCCTAAGAAGCTTCTCGGAGATCGATGGTCGACGTTCGTCTATTCGATCCAGAATACCGGGATCGACATTCTCTTCAGAAAAAACAGTTTCCCGCGCCATCGTATTGGCAGCCCTGCGGGCAATCGAGGTGATGCCTGAAAAGGTGGCACTCTCACTCCAGTATTCGATTTCATCGCCAGTATAGATAAGCGCACCGAACAGCGGTTTGGGGCCGCTCGGTGTGTCCACCATCTGCGCTCCTGTCAGAAACGGTCGCAATCCGTCGATATTCCGGGCTGGCGCGGGCACCAGTGCATAGTCGCCATCGGGCACTTGCACGCTGGCCAATCGGGGCGCTGCCGCTTCCAATGCGGCTTGGGGCCTGTCGCCCGCCTCAATCGCGGCGTCAAACCGCGCTAGCGCCGCTTCAGTTTCCTGCTCGCCGAGCAACACGCCAGTGGTCTCTACCATCCCGCGCGCGACGTTGACCGCTCGTCGTTCCATCTCGGTCTCGATGGCCCGCTCGAACGCGCCATTTGTATCAATCACGGTGAAGTAGCGCACCGGGGTCTGCGACGCCGCAAAGGAGGGCAACATAATGCCGAGGCCAAAAAGTATCGGCGTGATCAGAAGCCCCAGCCAGAATCCCCATGCCGTGACATATCCGAGATAGTCGCGCCGGGCGACGAGATAGATGGATCGAAGCATATCAGGCCACCTCTTCGAGGTCAGAGCTTGTGTCTGCAGTCGAGGCAGGGTCGTCACCGGCCAGCGCGATGAATACATCTCGCAGCCGCGCCTCTTCCTGCTGGAAGCCAGAAATCGGCGCACCGGCATCGATCGCCGCGCGCAGGGCGTTCTGCGCACTCCGGTCATCGGGCAGGGAGATTGTCCACCAGGTCGCATCATCGTCTGTCACGGACGTTTCCGCTGCAGCTTCAAATCCGGCAGGGCGAAGCGCTGACCCGAGATCAAACCCGTTTTCAACGCCAATACGCGCACGTCGCCCCAGCGCATCGAAGGCGGCCTCCAGCGTTCCATCGAACACTTTTTTGCCTTTCGCCATCATCACGATGGACTGGCACAGCCGCTCTGCATGTTCCATTACATGGGTGGAGAACAGGATCGTGGCACCGCGCGCGTGTTCGGCCCGGATGATTTCTTCCAGAGCCTGCTGGTTGACCGGATCGAGACCCGAAAACGGCTCGTCCAGGATCAGGAAATTCGGCTTATGCGCTAGGGTCGAGAGGATCTGGAC
The DNA here is from genome assembly GCA_039818165.1 of Pseudomonadota bacterium. GTDB lineage: Bacteria > Pseudomonadota > Alphaproteobacteria > Caulobacterales > Hyphomonadaceae > UBA5336. Next base: position 7,695 of record JBCBUL010000037.1, read on the forward strand.
CTTCTGGGCCATGCCCTTGGACAATTTGGACACTTTGGTGCGCGCAAACTCTCCAAGGCCCGTGGCCTCTAGTAATTCGTCAGCCCGCGCTTTCGCCTGGCTGGCCGTCATGCCTTTCAGCCGGGCAAAGTAGGCGATGGTGTTGCGCGCGCTCATCTTCTTGTAGAGGCCGCGCTCCTCCGGCAGAAATCCCACACCGCGCAACGCCTCGAGGCGGGGCGGCGCGCCGAACAGGGAGACTGATCCTTGATCGGGAGTCATGATGCCAAGGGCCATTCGAAGGCTTGTGGACTTGCCTGCGCCGTTCGGCCCGAGAAACCCGACGATGGATCCGCTCGGGACTTCGAAACTCAGCTGGTCAACGGCCGTGAACGCGCCAAAGCGCTTCGTGGCCCGGTCAAGGATCAAGGGGGAATGGGCCACTATATTGATCCTCCGGCTTCTGCATCTCGCAAAACGATAAACAGCGAGGTAGATCGCAAACAAGCCCTTGCCAAACCCCTAATGGGCGATCAGCATCATGGGTGTGAAATTTGATCTTGGTCCTACCCCGCATATTCAAGGCGGACAGACATCAGCCGAGGCCCCGACCGGCAACGCTGAACTTCGCGAAATTGAAGACGCGTTGGAACGCCTGAATTCAGGCGAATTCGGGTATTGCGAGTGTTGTGGTGGGAAACTGGAACTCTCGCGCCTGTGCGCAGACCCAACAGTTTCAATCTGCACCAAGTGTCTGGACTAGGGCGACGTTAGCCCAGAAGCGCTTTTGCGATCGTAATCACGATCTGCACGAACACTGCCAAAGCTGTCAGACCGATCACAGTGACAATCCATGTGCCGCCCATGCCCATGAAGAGCCCGCCGAGAATGGCCGCGCCTGCACAAAGGATGAGAGACACCATCCAGTTCATACCGATCGCGAGGGTCAGCGTGGCATAGGCGACAATCGCCATGATGATCGCGGAGCCCCAGACGGACGCTGTCATGAAGCCCTTCCAGGTGTTTTCCTGGTCGGAAATCTCCATTGAGCCGTGATTGTATTCTGAAGTGGCCATTAGGAAGTCATCCGTTCTGAACGTTTTGTCCGTCATGCCTCTAGGCCGGGAGGCGGTCAAGGCGACAGCGGCGCGCAGGGGCCCCTAGTTGATTGTATCGTCATCCGTTGGTGGGACATCCGGCACAAAGGGCGCGGGCAATGGTGCCGCAGGCACGCCTTCATCCTTCAGCGCCTTGGATTCTTCTGGCGTGGTTGCGCCCCAAATGGGGCGTTCTTCCGTTTCGCCATAATACATGGCTCGCGCTTCATCGGCGAAGCTGTCGCCGACATGCTCGAAATTGCTCGCCACATGGGCTTTTGCCTTGGCGACGAACGTTTTCAGCATGTCCTCAGGACTATTGCTTACGGTCCGCTTTGTGCCCGCAACGGCTGGGGCCATGATCTGTTTGGACACAGAGACAGATCCACACACTGCGCAGGTGACCAGGCCCCGGGCTTTTTGCTCGTCAAAAGCGGACGAGTTTCCAAACCAGGCCTCGAATTCGGCCTCGCAGTCAGCGCATTGCAGAGCGTATTTGATCATCGAAGTTCGATTTATGCGGCCAGGAGTGGATCAAGCTTTCCGGCCCGCTCCAGAGCCATCATATCGTCGCAACCGCCGATATGGGTGTCGCCCACGAAAATCTGCGGAAATGTGCGGGCGCCGCCAGCGCGTTGAACCATTTCGGTTTTCTTGGCCGCGTCCATGCCGGCGTCGATTTCCGTAAAGTCGGCGCCTTTGTCATTGAGCAGCTTCAGAGCGCGCGTACAGAAGGGGCAAAAAGCGCGCGTATAGATGGTGACCTTGGCCATGGGGACTGGCACTCCTGTTTTTCGCTGCCGCTTTATATAGAGGCGTCTCGCACCCGCACAACGCGGGCCAGTGTCAAGACATCGACACGGGACGCCCCGGCCTTCAGCAAGGTGCGCGCACATCCGGTAAGCGTTGCACCGGTCGTGAGCACATCATCCACCAGCAAGACAGACTTTCCGACCACTGCGCCCTCACGGCCGCGCCTTACGCTAAACGCGCCAGCCACATTACGATGGCGCGCTTTCGGGCTGAGCCCTGCCTGGCTTGGTGTGGCCTTCCGACGTTTGAGAATGTCCACGCGTACCGGAACGCCCGTCCGGCGCGCGACAGCGGACGCCAGCCAGCCGGACTGGTTGAATCCGCGTGATGCGAGTCGGCGATAGTGAAGCGGCACTGGCACCATGAGGTCAGAACGTTCAATCAAAGGCTGGCCTGCCTGGGTCATCCAAATCGCCATGGTCTTCAAGCCATCGCGCCGACCTGCGCGCTTCAGGTCCAGCACGATCCTGCGGGACGCATCATCATAGGCCAGCGCAGCGCGTGCGGACGTCCACTTGGGCGGCCGCGCAATACACGCGGCGCAGACGGCAAGCGGTCCAAGGTCAATCTCCTGCGGCGAGCCGCACTGGTCGCACACCGGCCCCATGAGGAAGGTCAGCTGCGCCCACTCCTCCGGTGACACCGCACCTTGACCAATGTCGCGACGGGAGGAGACAAGCGAGCGCGACGGCCACAGCGCCTCCGCCCCTGCGGTAAAAGCCTGCATTGCGCGCCCGCCCCAACGAGCCATATCGAAGCCCATGACGTCCCCATCGCCCCCGATCATCTTCGATGCCCAGCGCCACGCGCATTTCCGAAATCGCGCGGCACGGCACTTCCAGAACTATGACTTCCTCAAGGCGCGGGTGTCGAGCCAGATGGCAGAGAGACTTGCCGATACATCAAACGATTTCGAGCTCGGCCTTGATCTTGGCTGCCATGGCGGACAGTTGGCGCGTGCCCTTTTGAGTTCGGGCAAAGTTAAGGCCATGCGGGGCGTCGATACGAGCCCGTCCATGGCGGAAACGGCTCAGAGCTCAGGGCTCGAAGCGACGATTTGGGACGAGGCCACCCTGCCCTTTCAGGAGGGACAGTTCGATCTTGTCGCCAGCGTGCTTTCACTGCACTGGGTCAACGATCTGCCCGGCGTGCTGATCCAGGCAAACCGGTTACTCAAGCCGGACGGGCTGTTTCTGGCAGCCTACTTCGGCGCGGGGACTTTGTCGGAACTTCGCGAATGCCTCATGCGCGCCGAAACAGAGCTCACCGGCGGAGCAACGCCGCGCATATCGCCCCTGCCTGGCCTGCAAGACAGCGCCGCCCTGCTCCAGCGTGCCGGATTCGCCCTTCCGGTGGCAGATGTCGACACGATCACCGTGCGCTACGACACGATGTTCAACTTGATCGAGGATTTGCGAGGCATGGGTGAGCAAGCCGCCTTTGCCGCAGGCGGGCGCGCCCTGTCGCGCCGCATCCTGAGCCGGGCGGCTGAGCTCTATGCGCGGGACTTTTCCGACCCGGACGGGCGTATCCGGGCAAGCTTCGTCATCACGTGGCTGTCGGGTTGGGCCCCGGCGCCGGGCCAGCCCAAACCCAAACGTCCGGGCAGCGCGACGGCGTCTCTGGCACAGGCTGTTGGCGCCATTGAAAAGAGCGCCGGTGAGAAAGCCGGGTCGTAAGGCGCTTGCTTCCTCAGCCCGATGGCGCGAGTTTACAGGCGCAACTGTTCAACCCAGCGAGTATCCCGCCTTGCCCGCGCCGCGCCTGACAAGACTTCGCAAAAAGATCACGTCTGTGGGTCTTGGCAGGATTGCGTTCTCGGGTGTTGCACTAGCCCTGGCTGCCTTTGTCCTCACCTGGATTCAGTATCGCCATGCGGCACGGCTGTTTCAGTCAGAGCTCTACATTTCGATCGTCGCGGTCGGCTTTGCGCTGCTCGGACTATGGGCTGGGCGGCAGCTTACGCCTGCACCGAAGCCAGGCGTCTTCGAGCAGAACACCGCGGCAATGACCAGTTTGGGCATTTCGCCCCGCGAATTCGACATCCTCTCAGCGCTCGCAGACGGGCTCTCCAACAAGGAAATCGCGCGCAAGTTCGATATTTCTCCGAACACCGTGAAAACGCATATGGCGCGTCTTTTCGAGAAACTGGACGTCAGCCGGCGCACCCAAGCCGTTCGAAGGGCCAGAGAGCTCTCGCTCCTTCCCTGATCGCCAAAACCCGCGATTCGAAGCCATTTTTATTCGATTTCACCCTTTTGGGTGACTGGCACGCACGCGCCTAACGCGCAAAACTGATTTCAGAACACACGCTATCAGAGGAAAAGCGATGCTACGTATCGGCCTTGTCTACGGCCTCATCTCAGGCCTCATCATCATTACGAGTATCACGCTCAGCCTCGTCTTTTCAGGCGATGAAATCTCGCCCGCGCTGGAATGGCTGGGCTACCTCATCATGCTTCTCGCGCTGTCGGCTGTATTTTTCGGCGTCAAACGCCACCGAGATATCCACCATGGTGGCATCATCGGTTTCTGGCCAGCCTTGAAAGTCGGCCTCCTCATCACTTTGGTGGCGACCCTGGTCTATGTGGTCGTCTGGGAAATTTACCTCGCCTTCTCAGGCTCGACCTTCATCGACGCTTACATGGCGGGTCTGCTGGAACAGGCAACTGAAAAAGGCGCCACCGAGAGCGAATTGGCGAGCCTGACCGAAGAACTCGAGGCGATGAAAACGCAATACGCCAACCCACTGTTTCGGGTACCAATCACGTTTCTCGAGATTTTCCCCGTCGGGCTCATCGTCTCGCTCATATCAGCGGCCATCCTGCGCAATCCGCGCGTTTTACCCGCTTCAAACTGATCCAACACTCAACACAAGATGGAGACTATCCCATGCAACTCGGCGCTTTCTCAATCAGCCTTACGGTTAAGGATCTCGCGGCGTCCCGGGCCTTCTACGAAAAGCTGGGCTTTGCCGCTGTGGCGGGCGACATGGAGCAAGACTACCTGATCATGGCCAGCGGCGACACCAAGATTGGCCTGTTCCACGGCAAGTTCGACCAGAACCTGCTCACCTTCAATCCAGGCTGGAACCAGTCTGCCGAAGCCCTCGAGACATTCGACGATGTCCGCGACATCCAGGCCAAGCTGAAAGACGCTGGCTTGGAGCTCGCCCTCGAAGCCGATCCCAAAACCACCGGGCCAGCCCACATCTTTCTCACCGACCCGGACGGCAACCCCATCCTGATCGACCAGCATGTTTAGGATCAATAAAAACCCGGATCAGAGTATCGAACTAAACTTGATTCACATGGGCGTCCGGAAAAGGGCTCTCAAAAACTCTGTAAAATCAGATGAGTACTCGAGACAGGTGGCAAAAATGGCGACATAGAGAGCGTACCTAATTTCCCGAGAGGGGTGGTTTAGCCAATGGCGGAAATCCCACCACCTCACAGGTCTGAGGTAGATATCGAATATACCGTCGGCGCCCGTAGTATCATTCGTGTCATCGTCGATTTTACTCTCACTCCCCTTCTTAATCAAAGAGAGAGTCTCGGGATCTGCTTGAAATTCGTTTTCTTCCAGGCGATGCCACCACGCAATTACTTTGAGCTCGCGCTGAAGCAAACGCCGGCCACCCTCTCGTACTTCAACGACGAAATAGCGGTCACCATATCTCTCATTGAGCCCAGTAGCTGCCTTGCTTTTTGCAATCTTGTCGAACCCTGGCTGGTTCAGTGCTCTGGCCATTTTGTAGGGGTGTAGTCTTAAGGCGCGAGGTTCTGAGGCGGCACCGTAAGGACATTGAACTTCTTGGACTTTTGAGTACCGATCCAGCCTACGGTGCCTGGAAATAAAATATGCTAGCAGACTTGTGACGAGGAAAACACCGAGGATCAAAAAGGCATGCCAGATCGTTAAGCGTAGAACCTCAGCACCGCACTCAATACCCACTTGGGAAGCAGCGTTGCAGACCCTCGCTGGACCTGCATTGATAAACTGAAACAATGACCTGCCCCCAAAAAAGTTAACGTTCGTTAACGATTATTTTTGAGTACAACAACCTACGATACTCACATTTTGAGCTTCAAAGCCCCAGCACGCGTTTGGCGATGATGTTCTTCTGGATCTCGTTTGTGCCGCCGTAGATGCTTTGGGCGCGGCCGGCGAAATAGGTCGCAATGGCCGGCGGGGCGTAACCTGTCTCGGGCGCTGTATTGAAGTCGCCACGCGCTGAGTCGGGCGTCTTGGCCAGTGCAGCGCGGGCGCCCGCTTCAATCATCAGTTCGGTAATTTGCTGGTGAGTCTCCGTCGCCAGAATTTTGACGATCGACGCCTCATTGCCCGGCGAGCCACCGGCGCTCACGGCTGACAATATCCGCAAAACCTGCATTTCCAGCCCATCCAGGGCGATATTCGCCGCCGAAAGCTTGTGGGCAAAGTCCTCGTCATCGATCAAACGACGGTTGCCGCCATCCTCGGCCGCACTCGCCAACGCGCGCAAATCCGCCAGCATTTTCCGCTTGCCGCCGATGCGGGCATAGGAAGTGCGCTCGTGGCCGAGAAGATACTGGCTATAGCTCCAGCCCTTGCCTTCTTCACCGATGCGATAGTCCACCGGCACGCGGACATTCTCGAAATGCACCTGGTTCAGATAGTGTTTTCCATCGATCGTGATGATCGGCGTCAGCGTCACGCCAGCCCGCTCCATTTCACAGCAGATGAAAGTGATGCCTTCCTGCTTCTTGCCGTTATTGGATGTGCGCGCCAGCAGGAAGATCCAGTCGGCGTGCTGGGCGGCGCTAGTCCAGATCTTGGTGCCATTGAGGACATATTCATCCCCCTCGCGCACGGCCGAAAATTGCAGTGAAGCCAGGTCCGATCCGGAGTTCGGCTCGCTATAGCCCTGGGCCCAGCCGTCCCTTCCAGAGCGAATGCCTTCGAGCCATTTGTCTTTCTGGTCGTTGGAGCCGAACGTGTAAATCACCGGTCCGACATAGATCACACCCATAGGCGTGACGGTCGGAGCGCCCGCACGCTCCAACTCTTCATCGAAGATGTACTGCTCCTCCAGGCTCCAGCCCGGGCCGCCGAACTCTTCGGGCCAGGCGCTTGCGAGCCAGCCTTTCGCACCGAGCGCCATCTCCGCGTTGCGCACCTCTGGCGTTGTCAGTGACCGGCCATCGCGCACCTTTTCCAGAATGTCCTGGGGATAGTCGCGCTTAAAGAAGCTGCGCACATCGGCGCGGAACCCATCCAGAGTGGGGTCGAAACTCATATCCATGGCGCATCTCCTCCGTTTATGGGTAGACTAACGCAGAGCGGAAAAACGAAAAGCGGTGACGTAGGGAGCCCATGATATGAAAGCCTTGCTGTGCTGCGCTGCGGCGTTTGTGTTCTCCCTGCCCGCCGTCGCCCAATTCTCATCTGGGGACCTCGAGCCCATTGCAGAGCAGATCCGGGATGACACCGGCGCACCCGCTATCTCAATTCTCGTCATGGCGGATGGGATTGTGCAAGGCGAGGCTACGGTCGACCTGCGCGCGATCTCCAGCGATGTGGCCGCGCAAAATGGCGACCTTTGGCATTTGGGCTCCATTACGAAATCGATGACAGCGACCCTGGCAGCCCGCCTTGTGGAACGCGGCGAGCTCAGCCGGGACCTGACAATCGCGGACGCCTTGGGGGGTGAGATTAACGGGATCGACCCCGGCTTCGAACCCATCACATTCCGGGAATTGCTGACGCATACATCAGGCCTTGCACCAAACATTTCCATGCGGGCCTTTCTGAATTTCGAACGAACCAATCCAGATGCCCGCGCAGAGCGGATTGCCTATGCCCGTCAAATGCTCACCCAGCCGGCTCGCCGGGAGACACTTTCACCTACTCAAATGCCGGCTACATCATCGCCGGTGCCATGATGGAACAGCAGTTGGGCGCGCGCTGGGAAGATCTGATCAAAGAGCATGTCTTCGAACCGCTCGGTCTCGAAAGCGCCGGCTTTGGTCCGGCCGGCAGCGGTGAAACGGTTGACCAACCACGCGGGCACCGGCCCGTTTTCCTGGGCTTTGGTCGCCGCGCAGTATCTCCAGACAGCGGCAATGCCGATAATCCCGAAGTCCTCGGCCCTGCCGGGCGAGCCCATATGAGGCTTGAAGACCTCGCCACCTATGCCAGCGCGCACCTGACCGGAGAAACCGCCGATGGCGAGGATTTCCTGAGCGATGACAGCCTTGCGGTCTTGCACGCGCCGCGCCTTGAGCGCTACGCCATGGGCTGGGTGGTGCAGGAGGGCGGCGATCGGCCCGGCCTGCTTTGGCACAACGGGTCCAACACCATGAACTATGCGGAGGTCTATGCCGATCCGGCTTCGGGCCTTGTCGTTGCCTTCTCCGCAAATGACCACAATCTCCGCGGCCTAGGACTCGCCTTCCGGGACGCCGCTGACACGCTCTACGCCCATCTCGACGATTGACGCGCCCCCGCGCGGCACTACGGTCGCCGCCAATTGATTCAAGCTTTAAGCAAAGGGGCGAAGGCATGGGCGCCTGGTTCGCGATCGATCTGTGGAAGCGCGTCATTGCGTTCCTTTTCCTCGGCCTCGCCGTAGGCCTCGGCCTTCGCTACGGCATGGGCGCCGAGGCGGGCGGGGCGTTCGCAACGACCTGGTTTGGCTGGATTGGCGATCTTTTCCTGCGCCTCATCCGCATGCTCATCGTTCCGTTGATATTCTTCACCCTGGTATCGGGTATGATCGCCATGGGCGACCCGAAACGCCTTGGCAGTCTGGGACTGCGCACCCTGGGACTCTACTTCGGAACCACCGCCATCGCCGTTACACTGGGTCTAATCATGGCGACCCTGTTCCAGCCCGGCGCCAGCCTTTCACCCGAGACGTTTGCCAATGCCGATGCCTCCGCGCTGGACAGTGCCCGGGAGCGCGCCGCAGAAGCCGGCGGCCTTGTCGAGCGCTTGTTGAAAATCGTGCCGACGAACCCGGTAGAGGCCCTCGCCAAGGGTGAAATCCTTCAGATCATTTTCTTCGCCATCATGTTTGGCGTCGGCATCCTCGCCGCAGGCGATGTGGCAAAACCCGTGGCCAACTTCATGGATGGCGCTTCGGAAGCCATGATGAAGGTCACCATGTTTGTGATGGAGACCGCGCCGTTTGGGGTCTTCGGGCTGATGGTCACTGTCATGGCAACTCAGGGTCTCGGCGTGTTGCAGAGCCTCGGTACGCTTGCAGCCGCGCTCTACATTGCATGCGGGCTCCACATCCTCATCACCTATGGCGGGGTGATCATGACGGGCTTGCTGAAGCTCAACATGTTCAAATTCCTGCGCGGCGTCACAGACGCACAAGCCGTCGCCTATTCTACGGCAAGCTCTTCGGCGACCCTGCCCGTCACAATCACATGCGCTGAAGAGAACCTTGGTGTCGACAAGGCCGTTGCCGGATCCGTTCTTCCGCTCGGCGCGACCATCAATATGGACGGGACAGCCATTTATATTGGCATGGTCGCACTGTTTGGTGCGCAAGCGCTTGGCCTGGAAGTCACCCTGACCCAGTACGTGGTGGTCGCGCTCATGGCGACCCTGGTGTCCATCGGCGCTGCAGGCATTCCGAGCGCCGGACTACTGCTTTCTGGCGCAGCGCTGACGCAGGTGGGCATTTCCGACGCGCAATCGGCCTTGATCATCGGTTTCATCCTGCCATTTGATCGCCTGCTCGACATGATGCGCACGCTGACCAACGTCACCGGCGATGCGGCCGTCGCAACGGCCGTTGCCAAGTGGGAAGGCGAGTTTGACCGCGACGTATTCGAAGCCGAGGATATCTGACGCCGCCGCTACTCCGCAGCCACAGGCTCGCGCCGTCCACCGCCGGTGAAAATTCTCAGAAAGCGGCTGAAAGGCCTCATCGTCATCAGGCGGAAAACCGCAGGCGTGAAGTAAAGCGCAAGCAAGGCCGAGCCCGCCACACCGCCGGCAATCGCCGCCGCCAGAGGCATCCAGAACGCATCGCCCGCAAGCAGTAGCGGGACGAAACCGCCCATCGTGGTCAGCGTTGTGGCCACGATATGGCGGGTGGCATCCACAACAGTTTCGCGCTGGGCGACAACATCATCGGCCACGCACTGCGGATTGGCCTTGAGCATCGACAACACAACGATGGACCCGTTGATGGCGATGCCCAAAAGTCCAAGCGCGCCGATGATTGCGTTGAAGCCCAATGGCAGGTTGAACAACCAGACGCCAAACATCGCCATCAGCACGGCGAGAAATCCGGTTGTCAGGATGAGAAGCGCCAGGCGGAAGGAATTGAAAACCAGTGCCACGGCGCCCGCCATAACCAGGATGAGCGGGATGCCCGTAGCCGCCAGATTGCCCAGGGCGTCGCCGCTATTCTCGGCCTCGCCGCCCGTGATTTCAGCAAATCCCCGCGGGACTTCAAATCCGGACGCCTCAAGGCGCTCACGGAAATCGGCCAATACGGGACCTGGCAGCGTATAGGGCTCGAGCCAGGCGCGGATATCGTTGACCCTCTGGCCATCGCGCCGGGTGATCACACCAATATCGGGATCCAGCGTAAGGCCCCCAAGGGCGCTGAGCGGTGTGCCATCGCCAACGGTCTTTGCGCCGAGGTCCGCTGTGGCCGTGCGCCTGTAATCCCCGGCGAAAACGCGCACAGGAAGCTCTTCAACACCTTCGAGGATGGATCCCGCGCGCACGCCTTCGAGCTCGGCATTCAAGGACTGGGCAATGCCCGTCAGGCGCTGGCCCGCAATGGCCGCAGCGGACTCATCCACGCGCAAAGTCAGCCGGGGGGTCCCGGTTTGTAGACTTGCGGATGTGTAGGTGATGCCCGGCGTTTCGGCGAGGATGCGGCGCACTTCATCGCCAATATCGGCGAGTGTCCGCAGGTCGTCGCCCAGGTAAAGTATCTGGATCGGTGCGGGCGCGGGCGGACCCTGTTCAAACGGTACGGCCAAGAACATTGCGCTAGGGAACTGCGCCCGCAACTCTTCCTGCAAGCCATCAATGATCGTGCGGGTCGCGGCCGGGCTTTCGGTTTGGATCCACCCTCCGGCGATCCCTTCTACCCCTTGGGTGTTGTTGAACGCATTGTAGTAGACGCGCGGAGCAGCCTCGCCGATGGTGAGGTTCACACCCGTGATGCCGTCCTTGGCCAGGAGGAAGGCCGAGGCGTCCTCCACCAGTTCAACAATTTCGTTCGTAGATGCTGACGGCCCGAGGCTGATCTGGAGATTGATCTGGTCGCGCTCGGTTTGTGGGAAGAATTGCGGCGGCAACGTACCCGCCATAATGAAACCCAGGACCGCAGGTGTCACACCTATGGCGATACCAAGGGGCGGGAAGCGCAGTACCGCGCCAATTGTGTAGCGATACCCGTCACTGATGACGTCCACGGCAATGCCGTCTCGCCACCAGCGACGTTTGCGATCTGCACTGCCTTCTCCGGCGCGTTTCCGGTCAAACCAGCCTGACAGGGCCGGGATGATGGTCATGGAAATCGCAAAGGACGAAACCACCGCAAAGATAACCGAAACGCCGATCATGCCGACAAACTCGCCGGCGCCGCCCGGCAAAAGGGCGATGGGCGCAAAGGCCAGCGCGGTTGTGAGTGTGGACGCAAAAAGTGGCCCAAACAGGTGTGACAGGGACTGGTCGATGGCATCGGCACGGCTCAGTCCCTTGCCCCGGTACTGGTCAAACTCGTCGACCACAACAATGGCGTTATCGATCAATAGTCCCAGAGAGATCACCAGGCCGGTGACCGACATCTGGTGCAGGGGCATCCCGAAGATGTTGAACAGGATCAGAACCAAAAGAATGGTCAGCGGCAAGGCAGCACCCACCACGATCGCCGCACGCCACCCCATGCAGAGGAACAGGACCAACACAACAATACCAGCCGACATGAGCAGGTTGCCGGACAGGTCCCCAAGACGCGCATTGGTGTAGTCGCTCTGATCAAAAATGGTCTCGATCCGCACGCCTTGGGGCGCGGCCGCGGCGAAATCATTCACCATCGCCTGAGCCGTATCAGCCCAGAGATCAACGCGCTGTCCCGTCTGGATAAACGCGCCCACAAGGATGGTCCGCTCTCCATTGTGGTAGTTCATCCGCGTCACCGGGTCTTCCAGGCCTTTGCGGACATCGGCGACGTCGCCAACGCGAACGCTGGTGCCATCGGCGCCCTGAACCAGGGGTACTTCCCGGATGCGGGAAATCGATTCAAACGACCCGCCGATATCAACGCCCACATTTGTGGCACCCGTGCGAAGCTGGCCCGCGGGCGTCTTGGCATCTGCCTGGGCAATCAGCCGTGCGGCCTGGACCGTGTCGAGCCCCGCCGCGTCGAGGGCGTCTGGGTCCATGACAACGGTGATTTCTTCGCGGGGCAAACCATAGATTTCAACGAGTTCCGTGCCACCAAGATTCTGAAAGCGGTCGCCCAGCTCATTGGCCATGCGCCCCATGACAGCGAGTTCGGGTTCGCCGCTGCCTTCCCAGGTCAAGCCGACGATCATCGTTGTGGCGCCGACATATTGGCGGCTCACAAAGGGTGTAGACGTCCCGGCCGGGAAACTCGCACGGGCCGCTTCGACCTGGTTACGGATCAGCGTCCAGGCATCTTCCACTTCCGCCTCAGTGAGGTCCTCGCGAATATCCAGGCTGATCTGGCTGACCCCTGCGCGCGAGCTGCTGTCGAGTTCATTGATTTCCGGCAATTCCCGGAGCGCGTCTTCGATGGGCTCTGTGACCAGGGCTTCCATCCGTTCGGCATCGGCGCCCGGCAGCGTCGTCAGCACGTAACCGTAACGCTCCACAAGCGTGGGGTCTTCCTGGCGGTCCAGCGTCATGAGCGCGCCAAGCCCGCCCGCAATGGCGACGAGCAGCAGCAGGATTGTGAGGCGCGGCAGTCGGAAAAACAGGGTGCGCATGGATCAGACCTCTCGCTAGCGGTCTTGGGAGGTTGGGACACCGGCCAGTGCGCCTGTGGCCGCCTGCCGCCGGGTCGTTATGGGTTGCCCGGGCGTGATGCGCTGCAATCCATTGCTCACCACTAGGTCACCATCTTCAAGCGCTCCGCGAACGAAGGCTCGGGGACCATCCGTGTGGACAATTTCCACCAAACGGGTTTGCGCAACATGGCCCGCCCCGTCGGGCTCTGCCACATAGACGGACCAGAGGCCGCGAGAGGCTTCTTTCAGCGCCGAAACCGGCACCCAGATCCCGCGTTCCGTCACTGAACGGTCCAATGCCAAACGCGCAACGGCGCCCGTGGACACATTCTGGTCTTCGGCAATGTCGAAAATTGTAGTCACGGTACGTTGGCGATTGTCGATCACGCCGGTTTCCGCGCGCAGGGTCGCTTCGATGATCGCCCCGCCAACATCCAGAAGGTAATCGTCGCCCGGCACCAGGCTGTCCATCGCGCTGGCGGGAACTCCAATCCGCGCTTCAAGCGTGCCGCTTTCCACCAGCGTGAAAATGACCTGTCCTGGCGCGGCAATCACGCCTTCATCCACGAAGCGTTCTGTAATGACGCCCGTGAAAGGTGCCCGGATCTGTGCCAAGTCGATCTGAACCCGTAGCGTATCGGCCTGGGCCCTGGCCGCCTGAAGCCGCGCCTCGGCCGCGCTGGCCTGGGCAGCGAACTCATCGACCACTTGCTGGGAAACAAAACCCTCATCCTGAAGGTCGCTCTGGCGATCCTTCGTCGTCAGCGCGAGATCGCGATTGGCGACTGCTTCTTCGATCGAGGCCTGCGCTGCAGAAAGCTGGGCGCGAAGGCTGCGCGTGTCCAGAACGCCGAGTCGCTGGCCCTCAGAAACCCGGTCGCCCACATCCGCGTTCAGTGTCGCGATCTGACCTCCGGAGGTGAAGCCAAGCTGGCTTTCGCGCCGCGGCGTGATCAGCCCCGTATAGCTTTCTTCAAGGTCAAAATCGCCCTGGAGGGAGACTTCCATAACGGCTGCGGAAATCGGCGTTGGCGGCGTGATTGCAACCTTGGGGCCTTCTTCAGACCGCAGCGCCAGGGACGCGAAGTAAAGGCCCGCAAACACAAGGCCCAATACGATCACGAAGAGCAGCCCCTTCAGGGCATTCGGCTTTTTCTCGCGGATTTCGATTGCGTGTTCCATCAGTCCCAGCCTCTCAAGGGCAATGTCCAAAAGGTGTTACGACGCCGTATGGCGCCTGGATTTCGTATTTGAGTCATCGTCGATAAAGCCCGTTCAGGACAATTTCCGCGTGCAGATCGAGGAAAGCACTCCGCTCCACGGGCGTTTCACTTTTCATACCTTCCAGAAAGTGCGGAAGATGGGCGAGCAGACTGGCGGCGCCGTGGCAACAGGCCCAAACGGCCTTCGCCACCGTCACGGGGTTCCGGGAAGCATCGAAATGGCCAAGCGCCTGGCCTTCCTCAACCATCGAAATCAGATAGTCGAAGGCGCGTGCCTTGTGGCCTTCCTTCTTGATGTCGTCATTGGGGTCGACCACCCCTGAAAAGGCCCCGAGATACTGGTGAGGTTTGTCCAGGGCTTCTTCGATGTAAACGCGCAGGCAATTGTGCGCGCGATGGCGAAACGGCTCTTCGCTGCCCTGCACCGAGTCTACATGGGTGAGGATGCGCGCAAAAAACGCCTCTTTCAACTCATCCACAAGTTCATCCTTGGAACCGAAATACTTGTAGATTGCCGCCGGCGAGTAGTCGATTTCCTCCGCCAACCGTCGAATGGACAGCCCTTCCTCACCCTCCTCCGCAATCATGCGTTCGGCGGCATCCAGGATGGACGTGCGCACCCGTAACCTCCTGCGCTCAGCCGGGGTCAATTCGTGGGCAGGATCAGGACAAGGTTGGTCAGGCATCGGGATCTTTCTGTGTTCCGCTCTAGATATAGAACGAATTTCAGAAAGTGAACAGTGTTCACTTCTTAATGTTGGGGTGTATACCATTGATGTACGGTGAGAATCGGCTTATCTTGCAATTATGCAGAATGGCCTGTCGGAATCAGCGCTCAGCCGGGGATGGCGCGACACTACAACGGCGCTCAAATCGTTATGGTTTTGGGCTGTCGAAATTGTCGGTGGCGCTGTGATCGCAGCGTGGACAACTAATCCGTGGATCACAGTAGTTTTTGTGGTGTCGGTAGCGCTGGCTCTTTGGATGGGGGCCACCATAGCGGCACCGTTCAAACAGCGAGACGAGGCTCGACGCAAGCTTTCGGAAAATGCCGAGGAGGCTCCGGGACTTGATGAGCCATCAGTTTCATTTTCCGAAGCGGCAGAGCGCCTTCTATTAGAATCTAGCCGCCTCTCAGATTCCTTGGACAAAGCTGTAAATTCAGATGCAAAGCGGGTTTGGCATTGCGCTGTTTGGGTTTTGACCCTTGCCAGAATAGGAGAGCTGACGCTTTTGGGGAGGGAAAAGGGATCGCCTCGCTTTCTGCCGATCGACCTCAAAAAGACAAAGCACTATCGCTACTCTGTGGATCAATCGCAGCCACTTCGGATTCACAGACGGCCTCTTAATGGAGACAAGGAAAACCCGTGGGGGGACGACGTTCGAGTATATACGTCTGAGCTAAACGCGGTGATTAAGGGTTTCCGAGAAGGAAAAATGGATGAGTGGTCACAAAATCGAGCACCCGATGACGAACCTCCGCAAAGCCCTGAATGACGACGACCTAGAGTCCTTCATCGCGGAGCACGAGGACGATGCTCCCGGCGATATGGACAAGGTGGACGTCATTCAGGGCTTTGCGGAGGTTCGTCATCGGGTGCTCGATTTTGTGACCACTCATCCA
>JBCBUL010000038.1:0-23173 GCA_039818165.1 Pseudomonadota bacterium
CGAGCACTCCCCAATATCGTAGTGCCAGCTGCCGCCGCGATCGAGGTAGGTGTCTATCTTCATCCAAGTTTCGAGGCCTGTGAACTTCCAAACCATCAGCGCCAGGCATGCGGCGCCGAGAGTCAGGATGATGGCCAGCCTAATCCGTTTCCACATAAAGCTGGCGGCCCATTTCCTCGTATTTCTCGCTCATTTCTTTCATGCCTGCCGTCGCCTCTTCGGCCTGGCGTTCGAGGTCGGCTTTCTCATTATCAGAAAGCCCATCGGCATAGTCGCGCACGTCCTGGGTGATCTTCATGGAGCAGAATTTCGGCCCGCACATGCTGCAGAAATGCGCGACCTTGTGGGCCTCTTTCGGCAGGGTCTGGTCGTGGAAATCGCGGGCGGTTTCCGGGTCCAGGGCCAGGTTGAACTGGTCTTCCCAGCGGAACTCAATCCGCGCGCGGCTTAGCGCATCGTCGCGGATCTGCGCGGCGGGGTGGCCCTTGGCCAGATCGGCGGCATGGGCCGCCAGCTTATAGGTCACCACGCCCACTTTCACATCATCCCGGTCGGGCAGGCCAAGGTGCTCCTTCGGCGTCACATAGCAGAGCATGGCCGTGCCGAACCAGCCGATCATGGCCGCGCCGATGCCGGAGGTGATGTGGTCATAGCCCGGCGCGATGTCGGTGGTCAGCGGCCCCAGCGTGTAGAAGGGCGCCTCGCCGCATTCGCGCAGCTGCTTGTCCATGTTCACCTTGATCTTGTGCATGGGCACATGACCCGGCCCTTCGATCATCACCTGACAGCCCTTGGCGTGCGCGATCTTGGTGAGCTCGCCCAGGGTTTCCAGCTCCGCGAACTGGGCGCGGTCATTGGCGTCGGCGATGGATCCGGGGCGCAGACCATCGCCCAGGGAAAAGCTGACATCATAGCGGCGCATGATGTCGCAAATGTCCTCGAAATGGTCGTAGAGGAAACTCTCCTTGTGGTGGGCCAGGCACCACTTCGCCATGATCGAGCCGCCGCGGGAGACAATGCCCGTCACGCGCGCCGCGGTGAGGTGGATATAGGCGAGCCGCACGCCGGCATGGATGGTGAAATAGTCCACGCCCTGCTCGCACTGCTCGATCAGGGTGTCGCGGTAGACCTCCCAGGTGAGGTCTTCGGCCACGCCATCGACTTTCTCCAGCGCCTGGTAGATCGGCACGGTGCCGATGGGCACGGGGGAGTTGCGGATGATCCATTCGCGGGTGTTATGGATGTTGCGGCCCGTGGAGAGGTCCATGACATTATCCGCGCCCCAGCGCGTGGCCCAGACCATCTTGTCGACCTCTTCTTCGACCGATGAGGTGACGGCGGAATTGCCGATATTGGCGTTGATCTTCACCAGGAAGTTGCGGCCGATGATCTGGGGCTCCAGCTCCGGGTGGTTAATGTTGGCCGGGATGATGGCGCGGCCCTTGGCGATCTCATCGCGCACGAATTCCGGCGTGATAAAGGGCGGGATCTCGGCGCCAAAACTCTCGCCATGTTCGATGGCGATTTCGGCGCGGGCGAGCTGTTCCTGGCGGCCAAGATTCTCGCGCTCGGCGACATAGACCATCTCCTTGGTGATGATGCCGGCCTTGGCGAACTCGTATTGGGTGATTGGCGCATCGCCAACGCCGCGCAGGGGCGCATTGCGGATGGGGAATTCCCGGGCAAGGTATTTACCCGTGGCGCCGCCATTGTCTTCGGGTTTCACCTCCCGGCCCTCATATTCCTCAACGCCGCCGCGCTCCTTGATCCAGGCCGTGCGATGGCGGGGCAAGCCCTTTTCCACGTCGATCTCAACGTCCGGGTCGGTGTAGGGGCCGGAGGTGTCATACACCGGCACGGGCGGCTCATTGGCGCTGGGGTGCAGGTCAATCTCGCGGCGCGGCACACGCAGTGTCGGGTCCGCCTTGGGATTGGTGTAGACCTTGCGGGAGCTTGGCAGCGGCCCCGTGGTGACCTCAGGCGTGGTGAATTCGGCTTGGGGGGTGTGCTTGTTCATGGGTGGGTCTCCAAGTGTGAAGACCCGGGCAGCGCGCGCAGTTTTTCCGTTCCTACGCCGGTTTAACCCGGATCAGGTTCTAAGGGTGCTGGCGGTCGCATACTGCCATCTCAGCCCGTGCACGGGCGCCCCTCGGATAGCTTCGATCCTAGAGTAATACGCGCCGAGCACAAGCTTGAAAGCCGACATGGTGGATCACGCGCTATGATTGTGATTGACGACTCTCTGCGCTATCACAGGTTATTTGGTTTTGGAGGTGGAACAATGAGCATTCGCCAATGGATCGCCGGGCTCGCCTTGGCACTTTGTTCCGCTTGCAGCGAGGCACCTGTAGAGCCACCGGCTCAGACCGACACTGAGAACACCTTGAAACTTGCTCTGGAAGCGGAACTCACACCCGTAGTGACGATTCCCGGGGATCCCAGCACCGGGCGGACATTGGATGAAAGACGACAGGATTCGCGGGTAAATTCTGTGTCCATTGCTGTTTTCCAAAATGGTGAGTTGGACTGGGCCGACGCTTATGGTCCTCAGAGCGACACGGAAAAACTTTACCAGGCTGCTTCGCTTTCCAAGACGGTTGCGGCTGCCAGCATTCTGACGTTCGCAGTCGAGACAGGTGTTGGCTTTGACGAGGACCTTACGCCAACGCTTCAGGAGATCGAAGGCCTCGACATTGCTGCCGCAAATCCGGACGGCGTACGCATCACGCTTCGTCGGCTATTGTCTCACACGAATGGCGCCAGTGTTAGAGGGTTCCCCGGTTACCCTGCTGGAGAGCCGATCCCGACCAGCGTTCAAATCGTTTCTGGAACCGAACCTGCCAATACCGATCCGGTCGTTTTCACACCCATTGACGAGGGAGAGCGGCGTTATTCAGGCGGCGGATACCAGCTGGCTCAGCTTTGGGCCGAACATGTATCGGGTGAGGACTTCGATGGGTTGATGCGGCGACTGGTGTTTGAGCCGATCGGCATCCAGCGGGCAACATTTGCCATTGATCCTCTCGGCGCCGGTTATTCCCCTGAGGAGGTGGCGATCGGCCATGGATGGGGCGGCGCGCCGATGGAAGGCGGATGGTATCGCTATCCCGAAGGTGCGGCGGCGGGCTTATGGATTACTCCAACGGAGTATGGACGCTTCGCGGTGGCTCTGATGGCCGCCTATGGCGGAGACACTCAAGCGGGCATCGATGTGGACATTGCCCGCGAGATGATGACGCCGTTGGCGCAGGAATATGGCCTCGGCGTTGGCGTCGAGACGCGGGACGGCACACTGCGAATTCGGCATAGTGGCTGGAACGAAAATTTCCGGGCTTACATCATGGGCGTGCCGGCCGAAGGCGATGTCATCGTCACCATGGTCGATTCCGCGATGGGAATGCAGCTTTCAGGTGATATCAACCGCACGGCCAATTTGCTTTATGGCTGGCCAACAGGTGAACCGCGCCGGGAAACCCGGCTTGAGCTCAACGATGCGGATCTGGCGTCTTATGCCGGCGAATATGTTGAGCTCGGCAGTGAGGACACGGTCTTCTCTTTCTCGGTTGAACATGGCGGGCTACGCCTCACGACGCCAAGCGGGTATACCTACCGACTGGTACCGATAGGTGAAAACATCTTCATCGATCCCGATGATGGCGAAGAGCAGATCATTGAGAAGCGCGATGGGGTCTGGACACTGGAAGATGATGACACGGTCTATGTTCAGCGCCAGGCGCTTTAGCGTCTGGTCGCTCCGTCCCTCCACCGGGTTGGGACCATCCCGAACCGGATCAGGTTCAAAGGGTGCTGCCGGTCGCATACCGTCATCTCAGGGCGTGCACGCGCGCCCCTCGGATTAGTCAAGCCTAGTGCCGCGGCGGTGATTTGGCTAGGGGAGAAACATGGTCGATGCTGACGCCCTCAACGCCCCTCTGGAACCGCTGGCCGGAGTGAGCCTGTCTCCGCCGCAGGTGGACGATCGCGAGGCCATTCGCGCCGCTGCGGACGATCCTGAGACGTGGACCTGGTTTGGCTATCGCGCCGATAGCGATCATTTCGAGACATTCTGGCCACCTTTCTGGGATCATCATCAGCCGCCCTGCGAGGTTCGCTGGATTGTCCGTTTCAAAGGCGAGGTCGTCGGCTCAACGTCATTTCTGAATGTGGAGCCACGCCACAAGCGGCTGGAGATTGGCGGTACGTGGTATCGCGCCGATATGCGCGCGACCGTGGTCAATCCGGCGGCGAAATTCCGCTTGCTGGAGCGCGCCTTTGCCTGCGGGTTTGAGCGCGTCGAGCTGAAAACGGACGCCCGAAATGCCCGCTCCCGCGCCGCAATCGTGAAGCTTGGCGGGCGGTTCGAGGGCATGCTGCGCCGGCACATGGTGAACCATGACGGCAGTGCGCGCGACACGGTCTACTACTCCATCCTGGCCGAGGAATGGCCTACCGTGCGCGACCGGCTGACAGACCGCCTCACCTGAAACCCGGCCCCGCCCACACAGAGTTGACGCCAGTTGACAGCGTTGTCAGTGTGCGTTGACTTATCAGGAGGGAACGATGCGGACGCTTATCGGGGCAATTATCGGACTTGCGGTCACCCTCACGGCCTGCGTGCAGACTTCCGAACACGGACGGGTCGAGACCCCAACGTGCGGTGCGAATGAGCCCATCGGCCAGTTTAATCCGCCCACGGACGTCTTCTTCGCCCATTTTGACATCAAGACGGATACGGATGATCTCCACTCTGCGGCGGCGGTCGCGACCCTTCTGGCGCATCCGCGCTTCAAGTGCGTGGACTATTTCGCCGTCTCCGGCACCTATGGCGTTCAGGTCGGCGATTATGTGGACCCCGGGCCCCTATTTGCCGACGCCTTTGGCGAGCGCTGGCTCGATGCGCACACGTCGCGCACGGCCGCCATCGAGACGCTTGGTCGGAAAGCGGCCGACATCATAGGCGCAGGCGGCCATGTCTGGATCATGGAAGGCGGCCAGTCGGATGTCAGCGCAGGCGCCCTGAGACATGCCCTAAGTCTGGCGCCAGACCTGCCTGCCAAGACACACTTTCATGTGGTCCAGCACAGCGACTGGAACGAGCAGGTCACATCGCCGGGCGCGCTGGCATTCCTGAAGGCGCAAGCTGACTACATCAAGATTAAAGACGGCAATGCCGTTGGCAACGGAACACCGGGCTTCAATACGCCGAGCGGGGAGGCCTGGCCGGCTCTGCTCGCACACCCGGAAACGGGCGCGATGTGGCAACAGGCCAGGACGCTCGGCCTGGCGGCGAACGGTACCGGGTCCACCGATGAGACCATTGCGACTGGGGGCTATAACAATCCGTCCATCGGCGCGGGCGGACTCGATTTCTCGGATGCAGCGGAGGCCGCGTGGATCTTTTGCTATGAAGACCTTGCAGACGTGGACGCGTTCGTGGCCACTTTCGCGGCGACGACCGGTCAACCCTAGGCCAGAAGCGCGTCCTGCACGTCTGTCTTCCAGCCCACATGGACGGTGCCGTCTGCCTCAATCACGGGGCGTTTCACGAGGGTTGGATTGGCGATCAGGAGCGGAGCGGGGTCACTCGTCGCCAATGGCTTTTCCGCCTCGCTCAAGCCGCGCCAAGTGGTGGACGCCTTGTTCAGCAGCTTGTCGCCGGTAGTCTCCAACCAGATGGGGACCTTCTCGCCCAGGTCGGCGTCTGCGCGAATATCGACAAACTCGACGGTTTTCCCGGCGCTTTCGAGCGCCTTCAGCGCCTTCTTGCACGTATCGCAGTTTTTCAGGCCGTAGAGGATAAGGCTCATGAACTATGGGCTCCTTCAGGGCGTTTGCAAATCAGCGTGCCGGAGAAGACGCCATTGCGGGCCTCGATGGCCGCGCGCTCTCGCGCATCTCCGATCACGGTCGCCTCGAAATTGGTGCGATAGTTTCCGGGGTCCACACGCGGCAGACAGCTTTCCAGAAGGGTCGGCTCAACCACCAGCGTGGCTCTACCAATCACACGCTGGCGCACCGGGCGGGGATTGCCGTTAAAGTGGTTGGCAAAGGCATCGACGATACTGTCATCCGCCCGTTCGCGGTAGAGCCGCCAGCCCGGAGGGACCCCGAACTCAGCTGCGAACAGCGCTTCATCCTCAAGGGTGAGCTGAACTTGCGCATCGAGGGCGGCGAGCTGTTCCTGGCGCTGTGCCTCTGTGAGACGGCCAGCCATGACGTCGGCGGCAAGGCTTTCACTGGTGCTGCGGCGCGATTTTTCCATCAGCGCGGGGTCCGGTGTGCCATGGATGGCGATGAGGGAGCCCGGCGTAGCTTCCAGGCGCGCCGCGGCCGGGACGAAGTAATTCCCACACGAGGAACTGCACTCCCCGTCGATCACCAGCGTGCGCGGCACTTCGGCGATTTGTCGGGCGATGGCACGGCCTGCGCCTGTCTCACCGCCGGGTGTGTTCACGACCACGCGGGTCACGTCGCGGGTCAGTGTCTCGCGCGCGCACGCTTCCATTGCGTCATTGATTTCACCGCGCAGGCGCACAGTGCTGTCATCCAGCATGAGGCAGGCATTCGAGCCGAGCAGGCCGCGTGTGCTGGTACAGGCCGGAAGCATGAACACCGCGAGCCCAATCACCATTGCCAGTGCGCGATGCACCATCATCCAGCCCCCTGACTTGACGCCATGCCACAAGAGTGTCGAAATCCACGTCTATACAAAGAGGCTATGGCGCCGGAGGGAGATGGGCAATGGCGAAACTTATCTACAACATCGTGTTTTTGGCGATGGCGCTCTTTGTGCTGATCATGCTGCTGTTCCGCTTCACGGAAGGCTCGTTTGAAGCCGCAGGCGCGCGTATGGACGCGCTGATGGGCGTTGCGGCCGAGCGCGGCGGCGAAGCGGCCCGCGATCTTGCCGATGATATCGAAGAGATTGCCGAAGACGTGGCGGACGGTCCTGACGACCGCAATTAGTCGTCTACTGTCTCATCGGGCGAAGCATAGGTAGCCGCCAGGATCGGCCCCATGGCGAGGCCAAATTCGCGGCGCTGGTCTGCTGGTATATCCAGCCGGGAGACTTTCCCGTCCAGGTAAAGCGCGTTGTCGAGCTCCAATGCATCGCGGAAGACGCTGGCAAATTGGTACAGGTTCACCGGGCCTTCGCTGATGACAATCCAGACGGTCTGGCCATCGTCGGACACCCCCACGCCTGAGCGGCGGTATACGCTGTCGCTGGCTTCCCGGAATGCCGGGTGGAACTCACCATCAACAACCAGCATAGGGCCAGATTGGGTTGCAATTTCCGGCGCAATCTCTGCCTCGGCATAGGCCTCGGTGTCGAGGATGCCTGCAACGCCGCCCTGCACAAAGAACACACCATTGGGCAGCAATTGGAAGTTGCCGGGACCTTCGCCCAGCACGAGGGGACGGAGCTCCTCGCCTTCACTGACAAGAAGCCCCACGGGACGGCGGTCGGTGTGATACATTCCGCCATTTGTGATGAGGGCGACCTCTTCGCCAGATGCTTCCAGCAAGCGTTTCAGGCGCGTCGGCTGGCCGATCAGCTCCCCGGCTCCGTCCTGCCAGTGCAGGCTGATCTCATAGGCCTCTAGATCCAGCGCGCAGGCCGTGTACACCGCCTCGCCATGGGTGAGTGTTTCGCAGGGAGATACGCTGGCGACCGGTGTGGAAAGTGCGGTCACCACCGCAAGGATAACTGAGATCATCCTTTGTGCTTAGGGAGCATCTGGGGCGAAAGCGAGGCCAACGCTGCAGCGCTTAGTCGGGCCTCGCCCTCCAATTAAGATAGCTTAGCCAAGCACTTCGCCAAGAAACTGGCCGAAGCTCGCCCAGCTGCGCTTGTCAGCTTCAGGCTGGTAGACTGTTCCCATTTCGGGATTGTTCGCGCCGGGTGTCGTGAAGGCATGCATGGCATTCCCGAACGCGTAGAGCTGCCAGTCCGCCTTGGCGGCGTCCATTTCCTGGGACAGGGCCATCACGTCTTCGGGCTTGGCCATGGGGTCCAGCCAGCCATGGTAGGCGATAACCTTGGCGTCGATTGTGTAACCGGAAATATTGGTCGGCGCGCCAAACAAGCCATGGAAGCTCGCGACGCCAGCCACATCCATGCCTGCCCGCGCCATATCCAGCGCGCAGAGGCCGCCGAAGCAGAAACCGGCCGCAGCGCGCGCACTGGTGTCGACCCCGTCCAGCGTCTTGGCGTGGTCCACGGCGCCGTTCAGCCGGGCCTGCAGCTCTGCGCGATCTTCCACCAACGGCATCATCAGCGCCTGGTTTTCCTCAACGGTGGTGCCGCGTTTTCCGGCGCCATAAACATCAATGGCGAACGCCGCATATCCAAGTTCAGCGGCGATACGGTCGGCCTTCCCGCGCTCATAATCGGATTGGCCGGCCCATGCGTGGGCAACCAGAACAACCTTCGCCGCAGGCCCTTCCGGAAGGGCGAGGTAACCCTCATAGGAAGCGCCGCCGACCTGATACTCGAACGAATGTGTAGAAATGCCCATGATTGTATCCTCCGAATTGGCAGAAGTTTCACGTTTTCATGCACAAGAAGTGTGCGCGTTACCACTGGAATCCGTCGGCCAAGGCCGTTAAGCCAAGTTCGGGGTTCGGATTAGATCGGTGATAGGTTCACATGCTCGTTCTGAAATCCCTTTCGAAATCCTATGGCGGCAAACAGGCCGTCGACAGTCTTTCGCTCGAAGTGCAAAAGGGCGAAGTGTTGGGATTCCTCGGGCCGAACGGGGCCGGTAAGTCGACCACCATGCGGATGATCGCCGGAGTCATGCTGCCCGACAGCGGCGATGCGACCATTGCGGGCCACTCTATCGTCTCGGACCGGCGCAGCGCCCAGACCTCGCTGGGCTATTTGCCAGAGGGCGCACCCCTCTATGGCGATATGACCCCGCCGCAATTCCTGAACTTCCTCGCCAGTGCGCGGAATCTACCCAAAGGGGAGCGGAGCGACCTTGTGGACAAGGCCATCGCCGACGCGCGCATCTCCGCTGTTGTGTCGAAACCGATTTCGGCCCTGTCCAAAGGCTATCGCCGCAGGGTTGGCCTGGCAGGCGCGATCCTCCACGATCCGCCCGTGCTGGTGCTCGATGAGCCGATGGATGGTCTCGACCCGAACCAGAAACGAGCCGTGCGCGCCTTAATTGCGCGGATGGCCCCGGAAAAGGCGATCCTTATCTCGACGCATACGCTGGAAGACGTGCCCGTGCTGTGTTCGCGCGTCGCCATCATCGACCAGGGCCGGATCGTAGCCGATGCGGCGCCGGGTGAGCTTGCAGGCGACGAAACACTGGAAGCGGCCTTTACGAAGCTGACAGACCAAAGCGAGGCTACCGCCGAATGATCGCTGGGCTGGTGACTCCGTTTCGAGGGCTGAAAGCGGCCTTTTCCCGCGAAATCCGCGCCTATTTCGCCGCGCCCGTGGCCTATGTCTTCTTTACCGTTTTTCTGGTGGCCCTTGGACTGTTCACCTGGGAAGGCGCGCGTTTTTTCGATACGGGCAGCGTGGACCTGGCGCCCTTCTTCACATGGCACCCCTGGCTGTACATGATTTTCCTGCCCGCCCTGGCCATGCGGCTCTGGGCCGATGAGCGCGCGTCTGGCACCGATGAATTGCTCCTGTCGCTTCCGGTGTCCCTGCCAGGTGTGGTCCTCGGCAAATTGCTTGCGGCATGGTCCGTCGCCGCAGTCGCCCTTTTGTTCACCGTGCCCATGTGGGTGACGGCCAATATTCTCGGGAGCCCGGACAATATCGCGATTGCGCTAACCTATCTGGTCAGCCTTGCCATGGCTGGCGCCTATCTCTCCATCGGTGCAGCGGCGTCTGCACTCACCTCGCGCCAGGTAACGGCGTTTGTGATTTCGGTGGTGGTGGCTTTTCTCTTCACGGCCGCCGGCTGGCCGCTCGTGCTTTCGGGCATTGCCAGTCTCGCTGGCCCGGCTGTGGCCGATAGCGTGGCGACATTTTCCTTCCTGACCCACTTTCAGGCGGCGCAAAATGGTGTCCTTGAGGCACGTGCCCTGTTCTTCTTCGCCAGCGTGATTGCAGTCTTCCTCGCCCTAAATGGTCTGTGGGCGGCGCGGAGGCGCGTGCCATGACCGCACTTACAGGACGCGCTTGGCCTACTGTGACAGCGCTTGCGCTGATCGGTCTTTTTATCCTTGGGAACCTCGCGCTCCAGCCGCGTCTGGCCAGCGCCCGCGTCGATTTCACCGAGCGCGGGCTCTACACGCTAAGCGATGCGACCCGGAACACGCTGGGGTCTGTCGCCGAGCCAATCGATCTCACACTCGTTTACTCCCGGCGCGTCGGACAGGACTATCCCCGGATACGCGCCCATGCTGCCCGGGTGAGAGAGCTTCTCGAAGCTTATGCAAGCGCCAGTGGCGGACGCCTGCGCGTTCGCGAATTGGACGCGACACCCTTTTCAGAAGCTGAAGATGTGGCCCTCGCCGCCGGACTGACGGGCGTGCCCACCCAGGGCACTGATCCGCTGTATTTCGGCCTGATCGGACGCAATAGCGTGGATGATGAGCGGATCATTCCATTCTTGGCGCCCGAGCGCGGCGGCACTTTGGAATATGACCTGACCCGAATGGTGGCGCGGCTGGATGATCCATCCCCCGCCCGCGTAGGCCTGGTGTCCAGCCTTCAGGGCCTGCAAGGCGACGGCGTTGAGACCGGATATGGCGTTTTGCGCGACATGAAGCGCTCCTACGGGTTAGAACAGATTGATGACGCTTTCATGAGCCTGCCAGAGGATCTGGACGTGCTTGTGCTGGCCCATCCGCGCCCTTTGAATGAGTACCAGACCTGGCTGGTGGACCAGTTTGTCCTGCGCGGCGGGCGGCTCATCTGGCTGGTGGACCCAGCGGCGAAAGTGGCGGGTGGCGGTGGCCTGTTCAATATCGATCCGGCCCCGCCGACCAGTGATCTGGGCACGCTTGGGCGCCACTGGCAGGTGGTTCTGGCCGAAGGCGCGGTGGCCGATGCCAGCAATGCCCTGCCCGTTCAGACCATTTCGCCGGACGGGCGCAGCGATATTGTCGGCCAGCCCCTGTTTATTGCAGCGATCCCAGCAAACATGTCGCGCACCGATCCCATCACATCAGAGCTCCAGCGCGCGGTGAATCTGGGCGCACCCGGTGCGTTATTCGTGGCGTCATCGTCTCCATTCGTGACGGAAACGCTGATTTCTACGGGCCCGGCGCCATCATTCATTCCAGCCGCCGATGCCGTCCGGGAAATGCCCCCCCAGGACGTCCTGCTGGCCTATGACACGCTTGACGGTCCGTTGACCCTCGCCGTTCGGCTGACCGGATCAGCCAGCACGGCTTTCCCCAATGGGCGACCGGGCCTGCCGCTGACGGGCGATCCCGTGGAAGACGAGTTGATGCGCGCCGAAGCCGCGATCGCGCCGCCCCACATCACCGAAGCCGAGCGGGAGGCCGCAATCGTCATCATCGCTGACGCGGACTTCGTCGATGACGGCTTCTACATCAATCCCAATGGCGGCGCGGTGATTGCCGACAATGGAGCGTTCCTCCTGAACGCCATTGATGCGCTAACGGGCATTGATGGCCTCCTGGCGCTGCGATCACGGGCCGAAAGCCTGCGCCCCATGACGCTTGTGGAAGACATGCGCGAAGCCGCGGAAGCAGAGTTCTTTGACGAACAGGCCCGGCTGGAGGAGCGCCTGTTCACGGTGCAATCGGAACTGGATGCCTTCCAATCCGAATTGGTGGCGGCGGCGGCAACGGGCGGGGATCTGGAAGCGGGGCTTTCCATTGAAGAGCGCGCCCAGCTGCAGGCGCTCCGCTCAGACATCCTCGAGACCCGGGCGCGGCTACGCGACATTGAGCGTGGCTTTCGTAGCGAAATTGACCAGTTGGAGGCCGTCCTAAAGGCCGTGAATATCTGGGGCGGCGCCTTGCTTGCTGTGCTTCTGGGGCTCGTCATCTGGTGGCGGGGGCAGCGCGCATGACAGTTCCAGCAGAGATCCGCCGCCAGCGGGGGAGAACTCTCCTGGCGATTGGAGCCGCCAGTGCTGTCATGCTCGGCTTGATGGGTCTGGAGTCGCTCTCCGGCGGCAGCGAGCTGGAACGACACCCCCGCGCGGGTACACCCGTTCTGCTGGGGCTCGACCCAGTGGCGGACGTGGCGCGCATTGATGTGCGCTTGGCGGATAATTCCTATGCCCTCGTACGCGCTGGGGACGGATGGCGGCTCGACAGTGATGCCGGCTATCCCGTGCGCCAGGATCGGATCGGTGAGCTTCTGACGGGCCTGCGCAGCCTGAGCTGGGGCGCCGCGAAAACACAGGATCCCCGCAAGCTGGATCAGCTGGGTCTTGCGGACCCGGATGCGGGCGGCAATGGCGCGGAAATCCTCTTGCGGACCACGGGCGGCGAAATCGTCGCCGATTTCATTGCCGGGCGCCGGGGCGATACCCTCTATCTGCGCAATCGCGGTGAGCAGCTCTCATTCAGCGGCGAAGGGGAGTTGCCGCCCCTGAACAGCCGCCGGGCGTGGCTCGATTTCGACGTCATCGCCATGGTGCCTGACGCGATTGCGGGCGTTGTGCTCGAAACACCTGAGGGCGAGCGCCTCCACCTGGTGCGCCAGCCCGATGGCGGTCCGCGTGACTTCATTCCTGGTCCGGCCCATGAAAATGAAAGGCTGGTCAGCCGCCTGGCCGCGGCGACCCCGGCCCTTGCCTTGTCGCGGTTCTCACCGCTGGATGTGAAGCCGGATACGGCGCTTGAGACGGCCCCCGTCGCGCGCCATACGACCCTGACCAAGGACGGTCTCGAAGTGATTTCCGAGGCCTATGAAGAACCCGACGGACTGTACCTGACAATTCGCGCGGTTGAAGCGGCAGAAGGCGCGCGCAGGGCGCAGGACGTGAATGCCCGCGCGATTGGCTGGGCGTTTCGGCTCAATCGCTATGACTGGGCTGACTATACCGTCTCGATCTCCGACATCGTTGAGCGTGCCATCGTAGACCCTCCATCGGACGGATGATCGATAAAAAAAGCCCCCGCTCATTTCGAACGGGGGCTAAGGTCGTCGGCGGACTATCCGCCGACTTTGGTTTGGACGATTAGAACGCGCCGCCGCAGTTACAGCCTTCACCAATGTTGATGATGATCTGCTGGACGCGGTTGGTTTCAACGCGGACAGGGTTGGTCACCGTTTCCACCTGCGGGCGGACCCGGCGGATGGTCACGGGTTGAACCATGGTGCGAACGATAGGCTGGTAGATGTCGCGCTGGGTCACGGCCTCGAACGTCGTCTCGGTGACGTCTTCGCGGCGGTTTTCAGTGACCTGCGGGATGTAGTTCACGATGGTTTCCGGCACGAAGGCCTCTTCCACGATGACCGGCAGCGTGTCGGTTTCGAAGCGCGTGTTTTCGGTGATCGTTTCAGACTGCGGACGCAGGATGCGACGCGTGATCGGCTGAACGTTGGTCACAACGACCGGCTGGATCACGTTGCGCGTGATCTGGTCGATGTAGACGTCTTCCACTTCGTACACGGTGCGCTCGGTCACCTGCTCGATGATGTTCTCGACCATGTCCGGAGCAGCTTCCGTGTCCACACGCGTGGGCAGGATTTCTTCTTCGAAAATGGTGTCGCGGGTGATCGTTTCCGTGGTCGGGCGCAGGATACGGCGCTCGATGGGCTGGATGATCGTACGCTCCAGAGGCTGGGTGATGTTGCGCTCGGAGACATATTCGATAACGCGCTCGGTCACTTCCTCGACACGGTTTTCCGTGACTTGTGGCTGGAAGGTTTCCTGGATCGCTGGAACAGCATCCTCTTCGACGATTGTCGGCAGGATGTTCTCTTCATACCGGGTCGGCGCCGTGACCGTCTCAGTCCGCGGGCGGATGATGCGACGCTGAACAGGAACAACGGTGACGCGCTCTACGGGCTGGATCACATCACGCTGGACGATGACATCGTAGAATTCTTCGCTGACTTCCTCGCGGGACTCCACGGTTTCTTGTGGAATGACGTTTTCGATGACCGCAGGAACAGAATCTTCTTCGATGATGACGGGAAGAATGTCTTCTTCGAAACGGGTCGGCTCAATGATGTCTTCAACGCGGCCCTGGAGGATTTGACGCTCAATCGGCTGCACGATGGTGCGCTCGAGCGGCTGGATCACGGTGCGTGATGTGATCGCGTCGAAGAACTCCTCGGTGACCTCTTCGCGGCGCTCAGTGGTGACTTCTTCCTGCACTGGCTCACAGCAAACCTGGGTTTCGGCTGCCTGTTGCGATCCGCCCAAATAGTTAAAGTCTGCGGTGTCGCGCGAGACCATGACGCCAGCAGCGCGGGAGCGTTCCAGCAGCTCCTGGATCTCTGCTTCGGACAATGCCCGCTCGGTTGACTGGGCCGTTGCCGTAAGCGGCAGTGCTACGGCGAGCACTGCGCCGATGATGGCGCCCTTTCCAACGATTTTCATTCCAAACCCCTTGGCTTCACTTAAGTTTTTGCCCTTGCCTCTCCCCAGGGAGATCAGGCCAACTCCCGGCACAACGCCGCTTAGTCTCCTCTCGTATACGCAGGCAAACAGGCGCGCTAAAGCGCATTCCCCCAAAGCGTGTACACTTTGTGCAGCACTCTTTTTGGCATGATTTCGCGCCTGAGCTGTCTGTATTTTAGTTAACGCCGACTTGGTAATTAAAGCCGTGCGGTAGACTGCCGGATAATACTACAGGTCTTGGGAATCACTGTACTGAGCGCTCAGAATTCCGCCTTGCACCATTGTGAGACTCGCGCCGAATGCAGCGATGTGGGGATTCTCGAATGAGGCGAGTTCAATCGACCGTCCACGAACGAAAAAACCCGCAGGCCGTAGACCCGCGGGTTCCATTCTGAAGGATATTCGTCCCCGGCGGACTAGGCTGCCGGCAACGGCCCAACGTCCAATACGTCTTCCACCGTGCGCAGGCCCGGGCGCGGACTGCCGACGAGGACAGCCATATTGCCTGGCAGGTGCTTGTTATCGAGCATCTTTTCGTGCGCCGTCGGAATATCCGCCCAAGGGAAGACCTCCGACATGCACGGATCGATGCGCCGATCGATCACCAGTTGGTTGGCCGCCGAAGCCTGGGCCAGGTTTGCAAAGTGAGAGCCCTGCACGCGCTTCTGACGCATCCAGAGGAAACGGGCATCCATGGTGAGATTGAACCCGGTCGTCCCGGCACAGATGACGATCATGCCGCCGCGCTTGGTAACAAAGACAGAGACCGGGAAGGTGCTTTCGCCCGGATGCTCAAAGACGATGTCGACGTCTTTCTTGTTGGTGAATTCCCAGATCGCTTTGCCGAATTTCCGGCATGCTTTCATATAGTCCCCGAATTCCGGACCGTTCACCGTGGGCAACTGGCCCCAGCAGTCGAAGTTCTTGCGGTTCAGCACGCCCTTCGCGCCCATGGAATAAACGAAGTCAAACTTGTCATCATTGGACACGACGCCAATCGCGTGGGCGCCTGTAACAGCGCAAAGCTGAACGCCAAAGCTGCCCAATCCCCCTGAGGCGCCCCAAACCAGAACATTCTGGCCCGGCTTCACGATATGGGGCCGGTGGCCGAACAACATGCGGTAGGCGGTGGCCAGGGTCAGGGTGTAGCAGGCCGACTCTTCCCAGGAGAGGTGTTTAGGACGCGGCATACACTGGCGCGCCTGGACCCGTGCGAACTGGGCAAAGGCGCCGTCATCTGTTTCATACCCCCAGATGCGCTGGGTGGGCGAAAACATCGGGTCTCCGCCATTGCATTCCTCATCGTCGCCATCGTCCTGATTGCAGTGGATCACGACTTCGTCGCCGGGCTTTACGCGCGTGACTTTCTTGCCAACCGCCCAGACAATCCCGGCGGCATCGGAGCCAGCAACCAGATAGTCCTTATGCACATGGCGGTTGTCGAAACAGGAAATCGGCTCGCCGAGACACGCCCAGACACCGTTATAGTTGACGCCAGCCGCCATCACGAGGACGAGGACTTCGTCGCTATCGATTTCCGGCACTGGCACCTGTTCCAATTGCATGGCGGTGGCGGGGCGACCATGGCGCTCGCGCCGGATGGCCCAGGCATGCATCATTTTTGGGACATGGAATTCCGGCGGGATTTCGCCGAGATCGTAAATGTCTTTCTGGACACGGCCCGTCTGCGTATCGGCCATTAATTATCCCTCCGAATTAAAGTTCCATCCTGCGTTTCGCCTGTTACGGAACCTCCCAGGCCGTCAGACTGATGCACGTATTGTGCAATTGCAAGCGGTTTGTTGCGGTGCAGCACGATAGACTTTGGTTGCACCGGGGCAGAACATATGCCCGCTTAGGTGTCGGGAAAGTGTGAATTGAATGAGCTGCCTGGGGAGTCTGCCGTGAAGACGTGCGCTTATGTCTATCTGGACGGCAAGATTCAGCTTGCACGCGATGCACGAGTGCCGCTGTTTGATCGCGGGCTCCTGTTTGCCCATTCCGTATACGAAGTGATATCCGTAGTTGGCGGGCGTCTGGTGGATAGCGGCGCACATCTGGACCGGCTCGCACGCTCACTTGCGGGGATCGATTTGCCGTTGCCGCTGTCGCTGCCAGAGATTGAGGCGATGGAAACCGCGCTCTGCCGCCAGAATGCGCTGGACGAAGGTGTGGTCTACCTCCAGGTGACGTCCGGCGATTATGGCGAGCGAGACTTTGCGGGGCCAGCGCACCTTCGCCCCCGCCTGTTTGCCTTTTGCGAGTCCCGAAAACTGGTGGACGACCGAGCACGAGACGGGATCGAAGCGGTGACCCTGCCGGACACAAGATGGGCGCGGCGCGATCTCAAGACGACGCAATTATTGAGTCAGGCCCTGGCTTATCGCCGGGCCGCAGAGCGTGGCGCGCAAACCGCGATCATGCACGAAAACGGCTTGGTTACCGAGGCTGCGTCCGCCAATGTGTGGATCGTGGACACCCGGGGCGTCGTGCTTACGCGGGACCTGTCTCCCGCCATCTTGGGCGGCGTTACCCGCGCCGCCGTGCTGGAGCTCGGCGCCATCGATGCGCTGGAGTCTACCTTCAGTGTCGATGACATGATGGCGGCCAACGAAGTGTTTCTCACCTCGTCAGTCGGCATGGTCCTTCCAGTTGTCGAGATCGACGGCCAGGTTATAGGCGCAGGAGCGCCCGGCCCGGTCACGCGCGCCGTCCAGTCAGCCTATTGGGAAAGGATCGGCCTTGTGCCGTAACCCTCTGACAGAACGGCGCGCAGTTTCATTGTCAGGATGCCCGATGCAAGCACGAGCGTCACAGCATTTGCGAGGATCACCGGCATTGCGCCCGTTATCACTCCATAGGCAAGCCACAGCGCAACCCCAAGACAGAACATGGCATACATGGCCAGCGAGATGCCCTCCGTATTGCGGGTCTGAAACACTTTGACAGCCTGGGGCAGAAACGACGCCGTCGTCAGGCAGGCGGCCAACGTACCAATAAGATCAGCAGTCATCATGGGTGATATCCTGTGCGCGAGTGCGAGACGATCTACCTAGTTTGATACTGCACTTGCGAATAGGCAGAGTTTCGGCATCCACACCATGCATAAATTCATGGCTCTCGAATCCCTTGCCAAGGCCTGACACCGGCGTCATTTTTGCAGCGCACAAACCGGGGCCAACCCGGCCGGAGGATAAAGGACCAGAGCCCATGGCGGACACCGAAACCCCCTTCCAGCACGCGCCGGACAGGCCCTGGATCTTTCGCACCTATGCGGGCCACTCCACCGCTGAGAAATCCAACGCCTTGTATCGCGGCAATCTCGCCAAGGGCCAAACCGGCCTCTCGATTGCCTTCGACCTGCCGACACAGACCGCCTTTGACAGTGACCATATCCTCTCCAAGGGCGAGGTCGGGAAAGTCGGTGTGCCCGTCTCTCATCTCGGCGATATGCGCACCCTGTTTGACCAACTGCCCCTGGAGGAAATGAACACCTCCATGACGATCAACGCTCCCGCGGCCTGGCTGCTGGCGATGTATGTTGCCCTGGCTGACGAGCGTGGCGATGACCGCAAAAAACTGCGCGGCACGACCCAGAACGACATCATTAAGGAGTATCTCTCGCGCGGCACCTATGTGTTCCCGCCCGAGCCCTCCATGCGCCTGATCGGGGACATGATCGCCTGGTGCTATACCGAAGTGCCCAAGTGGAACCCGATGAATGTCTGCAGCTATCACTTGCAGGAGGCGGGCGCGACGCCGGAACAGGAGCTGGCCTATGCCCTCGCCACGGCGATAGCCGTACTGGACACAGTGAAAGCAGGCGGGCAGGTGCCGGAAGCGGACTTCCCAATCGTCTTTGGGCGGATCAGTTTCTTCGTGAATGCGGGCGTGCGCTTTGTCACCGAGCTCTGCAAGATGCGCGCTTTTGTTGACCTTTGGGAAGAAATTGGGCGCCAGCGCTATGGCGTGGAAGACGCCAAGGCGCTCCGCTTCCGCTATGGCGTGCAGGTCAATTCCCTGGGCCTGACCGAGCCGCAGCCGGAAAACAATGTCTACCGTATCCTGATTGAAGCGCTGGCGGTGACGCTGTCCAAGCGAGCCCGCTGCCGCGCCTTGCAGCTTCCCGCCTGGAACGAAGCCATGGGCCTGCCGCGCCCGTGGGACCAGCAATGGTCCCTGCGCTTACAACAGATCCTGGCCTACGAAACTGACCTGCTGGAGTTCGAAGACCTGTTTGACGGCTCCCATGTCGTCGATGGCAAGACGGAGGAGCTGAAAGGCTTTGCACGCGAAGAGTTGGCGACGATCGACGGCCGCGGCGGCGCGACTCAATCCATCGATTATATGAAGGAACAGCTGGTCGCCTCACACATGGAACGTGTACGCGGCATCGAAACGGACACGCAGACCGTTGTTGGCGTAAACAAATATACGACCACAGAAGAAAGCCCCCTGAGCGCGGGCGAAGACGCCATCCAGACCGTCGATCCTGCCGTTGAGAACGCCCAGATTCGCGCCTTGCAGGCTTGGCACGGGAGCCGGGATCAGACCGCTGCCGACGAAGCCCTCCGCACACTGAAAGATGCCGCCAGCCTCGGCGGGAATATCATGGAGCCCTCCATTGCCTGCGCGAAAGCCGGTGTCACGACCGGGGAATGGGGCTCAGCCCTGCGCGAGGTCTTTGGCGAATATCGCGGGCCAACCGGCGTGGCGCTGGTGATCGATACGGGCGGCGATGAAGACATGGAGGCCGTGAAAACCCGCGTGGACGAGCTCTCCGACAAGCTTGGGCGGCGCCTGACCTATGTGCTCGGCAAACCTGGCCTGGACGGGCATTCCAACGGGGCCGAACAGATTGCCGCTCGGGCACGCGCGGTCGGTATGGAAGTGGTCTATGACGGCATCCGCTTCACGCCGGAAGAAATCGTCGCCCAGGCCAAGGATGCCGGCGCCCATGTGCTCGGCCTGTCCATCCTGTCCGGCAGCCACCTGGACCTTGTACGCGAAACGATCTCGGAAATGCGCAAGGCCGGTCTTGAGCACATACCGCTCGTAGTCGGCGGCATTATCCCGCCGGAAGACGGCATGGCACTGAAGCAGATGGGTGTGGCACGCGTATACACGCCGAAGGACTTCAAGATCACCAATATCATGGGTGACGTAGTCGATTTGGCGGAATCTGCCTGGCTGACGCCAGCGCAATAGGTCGCTGAACGGTTTGTAAACCTCAGCCTGCGACTTTGACGAAAATCCGTCATAGTCGAAGGCCCTCAAATGTCTCACCCGTCCCTGTATCAGGAGTTGCGTACCGTCAGTGCTTCGGTCGGGCGGGAGCCCCTTCTCGTCCAGGGTGGCGGGGGCAACAGCTCCGTAAAAGCGCTGGGTCGGCTTCTAGTGAAAGCCTCCGGTCACTGGATGGCAGACGCGGAAGATACCGACATGTTTGCGGTGTTGGATCTGCAAGCGGCGAAGACGCTCGCCATGGCAGGCGCGGCGGACTTTTCTCCGGCTGTGCGCGGCGACACATCTCTGAAACCCTCCATCGAGACAGCCATGCACGCGTTGATGCCCCAGCGCTGCGTTCTGCATGCCCACCCCATAGGCGTAATCGTCCGCACCCTGATTGGGGAGTCCTGTGGCGACATACCGGTGGTGCCCTACACCAAGCCCGGACAACCCCTTGCGGAAGCGCTCAAGGCGCTTCTCGACACCGCGCCTGTAAACACCGTTATCCTGGCCAATCACGGCATTATCGTCGGCGGGAAGCGCCCAGCCATCACTGAAGCGCGCCTGAGAGAGACATGCGCAACGCTGGATCTTCCTGCACGCGCGTTTGAAATGGTCTCCCCGGATTTGCCGGTTCTACCGGGCTACGCCCCTCTCGATCACCCGCTTGCAACCGCCCTGGCCTGTGATGACACAGCCGTGGCGGCCCTCACGTCCGGTGCGCTCGTCCCAGACCAGGTTGTCTATCTTGGTGGCGGCGGCGCCCTGGCCCGCACAGTGTACTCCGTACCCAGCGTTATTGCCGAATTCGGTGAGGCCACAGGCACGCTGCCCGGCCTCATTGTTCTTGAAGGGCACGGCCTGTATCTGCGCGAGGGATTGCGCGGCGGCGCAGCGGCCCTGGCGGACATGCTGGTCCAGATCGCGCTGAGAATACCGAAGGGCCGCCAAGTGGCCCCGCTGTCACCTGCCGATGAAGCAGAATTGCGCAATTGGGATGCAGAGGCCCACCGCAAGATTGTTGATGCCTCCCGCAAGGCCCGGCCCCTAGCCAAGGATATTGCCGTATGAGCGCCCTCCGCCCACAAATCGTGATTCCCATGTCTGGCTTTGGCGAGCGTTTCCGCCGGGCGGGCCACACCTTGCCGAAGCCGCTCATACCCGTGGATGGCAAGCCGATCATCGCCCACGTCATCGATATGTTTCCGGATACGGAAGACTTCATTTTCATTTGCAATGAAGACCACCTGTCCCACCCGGATTATCGCATGGCGGAAACCCTGCGCCGGTACTGCCCAACGGGCAAAATTATCGGCATCGGCGCCCATAAGCTCGGGCCTACAAATGCGGTGCTGCAGGCGGCCGAACACATTGATCCGACGCGGCCCGTTATTATCAATTATTGCGACTTCACCTGCTATTGGGACTATTCGGAGTTTCTGTCCTTCGTAACGGAAACCGAATGCGATGGCGCCATTCCGGCCTATCGCGGGTTCCACCCCCATTCGATCGGCTCGACCTTCTATGCCTATGTGAAGGAAACCGGGCTCTGGATGGACGATATTCAGGAAAAACAGCCCTGGACCGACACGCCGATGAATGAGTACGCGTCTTCCGGCACGTATTATTTCAAATCCGGCGAGCTCTGCCTGTCAGCCCTGCGCGCACAAATGGCGCTCGATTACTCCGTGAACGGAGAATACTACGTTTCCCTGGCCTACAAGGTTTTGCAAGACGCCGGGGCGCGCACCGCCGTGTATGAGCTTCAGCACTTCATGCAGTGGGGCACGCCGGCCGATCTTGAAGAGTATCTGGGCTGGTCTGCCTGTTTTCGCCGGCTCTTGCTGGACAGCGGCACCCGGGCGCAACAGACCGGCGCCGTCATGGTGCCCATGGCAGGGCTCGGCTCGCGCTTTTCCAAGGCAGGCTACGCCACGCCAAAGCCGCTAATCCAGGTTTCTGGGCGGCCCATGGTGATCCAGGCCGCACGCGATCTGCCTGACGCGCCCGTCACCCGCTTCGTGCTGCGCAAGGACCTTCCATCGCTCGTGGAAATTCAGCGCAAACTGCGCACCTCCTTCGTGGAGGCCAGCCCCCATATTCTGGACGGGCTCACCGAGGGACAGGCCATCACCTGCCTCGAAGGGCTTGAAGGGCTCTCACTGGACAAACCTCTCACCATTGGCGCCTGCGACAATGGCATGCTGTACGATACCTCCACCTTCGAAGCGCTGATGACGGGCGACGGACCGGACGTCATCGTCTGGACCATCCGTGGACACGCAGATGGCCAGCGCCGGCCCGAGCAGTTTGGCTGGTGTGAGACCGACGAGGATGGGCGGATTATCGGCATGCGGGTGAAAGCCGCGCCAGATGACCCGAAAACCGCACCCATGGTCACCGGAACCTTCACATTCCGGCGCGCCGGCGACTTTGCACGCTGTACTCAGCGCCTCGTGGAGCGAAATGGCCGTGTGAACAATGAATTCTACGTGGACAGCCTGGTTGAGGACGCGATCGCCCTCGGCCTGGATGTGCGCGTGTTCGATATTGACCACTATATCGGCTGGGGCACGCCGGACGATCTGATGACGTTCCAGTACTGGCAGTCATGCTTCCATAAGTGGAAAAGCCATCCCTATTCGATTCCCAAGGACAAACGGGTGCCGCACGCCAGCCTGGAGCGGTTGCTGAAGTCTGCAGCCCACATTCCACCCCGCCTGCCCGATGGCGTACGCCCTGCGGCCGCGCCGCGCAAACGCCGCGAGTCGTTTACCGCGAAGCCGTTCATGAACCGCTTTCTGAAACGGGCCTGAGACGCGCGTTTACTGATAGCTAGCCAGCACCCTGTCCAGGGTGCGCTCCAGATCGTTCAATGTCGACACTCGCCCCATGGCATAACAGTGCGGTTTGTAGCGCAACAATTCGCTATCGCCCGTGCCCCACATGGTTTCCGGCTCCGGCGATAGCCAGATTGTCCGCTTTGACCGGGCCGTAAGCTCCCGAAACAGGTCCATGCGCGGGTCGCCATGGTTGGAGCGTCCGTCTCCCAGGATGATCACTGTCGTGCGCCGGTCTATGGCGTTGGCGTACTTCACGCTCAGGTCAGACAGCGCCTGCCCGTAATCCGTTGAGCCCATGCCGTAGGCCCTCAGGATCGTTTCCATGGCGCCCTCAAACCCATCCGTATCCAGAAGGTCTGTGATTTCCCCCAGCCGCGCGGAAAAGGCAAAAGCCCGCAAGTCATCAATCGCATCGCCAAGGGAATGGGACAGAAGCAGCAGAAACCGGACATATTGCGCCACTGAATTGGAGACATCGCAAATCACGACAATCTTGGCGCGTTCACGCACTGTCTGCTTCCAGTGCAACTGGAACGGCACGCCACCCAGACCGGCTGTCGTGCGCTGAGTTCGCCG
>JBCBUL010000039.1:0-21998 GCA_039818165.1 Pseudomonadota bacterium
ATTGGAGCGGGCGATGAGATTCGAACTCACGACCCCAACCTTGGCAAGGTTGTGCTCTACACCTGAGCTACGCCCGCATCCTATGGGTAAGCAGCGAACCGTGTCGCTGCCAGACCGGGGATAAAGCGCATCGCGCGCGCGTTTGCAAGGGCCTTTTTGATCTGAGATGCAGCAGCGGTCAGCCAACGCGCCTTGCCTTGTGGTGGGGGTCGGCGCATGTCAGTTTTCTGACAGGGTAGAAGCGTGGGGCGCGGGTTTATGTGGAAGCGGGTTTTGAGTGCGGGGGCGGCGGTTGGGCTGGCGTTCGGAGCGTCGGCGCAGGTGGCGGCAGCGCCCATGCCGACTGAGATTTCCGAGACGGCCACACTGCTGATGGAGTCCGCGTTGGCGGGCGATGAGGTCGGCCTGCAATTCGTCGAGGATCTGACCACGGAAGTGGGACCGCGCCTGGCGGGCAGCGAGGCTGAAGCGCTGGCCCGGGACTGGGCCGTGGCGGAGCTTGAGGCGCTGGGCTTTTCCAATGTCGCGATTGAGGATTTTACCATTCCGTACTGGTCGCGGATCGTGGACAGCGCTGAGATCGCCGCGCCTTCGCCCCAGCCGCTTGTGATCACGGCGCTGGGCGGGTCTGCCGCCACGCCCAATGGCGGGGTTGAGTCAGAGGTGGTGCGGTTTGAGAGCCTCTCGGCGCTAGAAGCGGCGGGGGCCAGCCAGGTGTCGGGCCGGATCGTCTTCATCGACGAGCCAATGACGCGGACCATGGATGGCTCGGGCTATGGCCCGGCGGTCGCCAAGCGGCGCTCCTGCGCGGCGATGACGGCCGAGCGCGGCGGGGCGGCCTGCCTCATCCGCTCTGTGGGCACGCAGGCGCGGCGGTTTCCCCACACGGGCATGATGGCACGGGGCGAGGCGATTGGCGCCGGGCCCGCCGCGGCGTTGAGCCCGCCCGACGCGGACCAGCTGACGCGCCTGCTGGAGCGTGGGCCCGTGCGCATCAAGCTGAACATCCAGGTAGAGACGGCCGTGGGCGCGCCATCGGGCAATGTGATTGCAGAGATACCTGGGACGGATCTGGCCGATGAGATCGTCCTGATCGGCTGCCACCTAGATAGCTGGGACTTGGCCACAGGTGCGCTGGACGATGGGGCAGGCTGCGGCATCGTTGTGGGCGCGGCAAAGCTGATCCTGGACCATGGCGAGCGCCCGCGGCGCACGATCCGCGTGGTGCTCTATGGCGCGGAGGAAGTGGGCCTGCTCGGCGCGGACGCCTATGCGCGGCGCCATTCCGAAGAGCTTGGCAAGCATGTCTTTGCGTCCGAGAGCGATTTCGGCGCGGACCGGATCTGGCGGTTTGAAACACGCTTTGGCGACGGAGCGCTGGGCTATGCCCGCGCGCTGCAGGACATGCTGGCGCCACTGGGCATTCTGCGCGGGAACAATCAGGCCTTTGGCGGGCCGGATATCGGTGTTCTGAGGCGATCGGGTGTGCCCGTGGTGACGCCGCGCCAGAACGGGCAGGACTATTTCGACTATCACCACACGCCCGACGATACGTTCGACAAGATTGATCCGGACGCGTTCCGCCAGAATGTCGCGGCCTATGCGGCGTTCACCTACGCCGTGGCGCAAACGGGCTGGGACCTGCGCAAACCGGCTGAAGAGGGCACGCTTGGCACGGAATAGTCGCCGGGTCCGTGCCGCACTGGAGCGTTGCGCCGATGCGTTGGACTTTGCAGCAGGCCAGGCCGAGGCGGGCGCCTGGCGCTGGGTCGCGATTGCGGCGTGTATTGGCCTGCAGGGCGCGCTTGTGGCGGCGCTGAGTGGGTATGATACGGCGCAGCCGGATGCCGTGCGCCATCCCGATAGCGGCGATGGACCGGCGCGGGTGGCCACCTTGCAGACGCTGCTGCGCCGGGCCGCCTCACCGGACCATCTGGGCGATCCTGAGCGTCTGGGGGGACTGACAGGCCCCAAGAGACAGGCGCTGGAACTGGTCGAGCTGCGCAACCAGGCCGTTCATGTGGACCTTGGCGACAATCCGCTGGACCTGTCGCGCGTTCCAGCATTGCTGGAAGGGGTTGCCCGCCTTGTTCGACATCTTGTGCTGGACCATCCAGCTTTCGCCGCCGAAGCCGATGGGGGATTCCCACAGAGAATTGATCGCGCCCTGGCACGCCTGAGTGCCACAATCTGTTAACATCTCGGTCACGTGTCCTAACGTAATCTGGTGCGATGGCGGTTCTTCGGTCTCTTGGTGCGGTTTGCGCGGCACTGGCCCTTATGGGGACAGCACCGGACAGCTTTACCGTTGACGAGGTGGAAGCACTGGAGGCGGAGAAGCGCGCGGCGGAAGCACAGCTGGCGGCAATCGAGTCCGCCCGCATGTCCACAAGCGATGACCTTGCCGTACTGGAAGCACAGCTGATTTCCGCTGCGATGGAGAGCCGTCGGCGGGAAGAACAGGCGACGGCAGCAGAGCTTCGCCTGATCGACCTGCGCACACGTATGCTTTCGACCCGGGAATCCCTGGTGGAAGACCGGGCGGCCCTGGAAGATCTGCTCGGGATCATGGCCACGACCGGGCGTCAGCGCCCGCCAGCGCTGATTGTGTCGCCAGACCGGGCGAACGAAGCGGTGCGCCGCGCAATCGTCACCGGGGATGCCGCACCGCGCCTGGCTGAGCGCATGTCAGCCCTGACCGATGAAATTGACCGGCTGAACCGGCTCGAAGGCCAAATTCGCCGCGAACGGGCCCGGCTTGAAGCCGCAGAAGCGGTGCTCGCGCTGAAGGAAGAGGAAATCCTGCAACTCACGGCCGCGAAGCGCTCTGCCTTTGATAATGTCACTGTGGATGCCGATCAGCTGCGCGCCCGTGTGGCCGATTTGGGCGCCCGGGCGAGTTCACTGCGGGCTCTGTTGGCCGATCTTGAGACGAGTGCGCCGGGACTGCCGGGACGCAAGCCCTCGATCCGCCCGCGTTATGCGTCCGTCAGCCCCAACGTGGCGCCCTCGCCGCGCCCGAGCGTTCCGGAACAGGCGCTCGCTCCTCTTGGCGCGTCCAATTTGGGCCAGCTCGGGCGCCCCGTGACGGGGCTCGTCGTGCGCGGCTATGGCGACCGCCTGCCCGGTGGGGGCACCTCCGAGGGATTGTTCATCCAGGCCCGGATTGGCGCCCAGGTGCTGGCGCCCGTGGATGGGCGGATAGAATACGCTGGAAAATTTCGCAGTTACGGTG
This sequence comes from Pseudomonadota bacterium, assembly GCA_039818165.1. Classification (GTDB taxonomy): domain Bacteria; phylum Pseudomonadota; class Alphaproteobacteria; order Caulobacterales; family Hyphomonadaceae; genus UBA5336. Next base: position 3,236 of record JBCBUL010000039.1, read on the forward strand.
AGATGTTGATCTTGCGGACAAGCGATGGCTACCATGTTATACTGGCAGGACTTGGCCAGATTTACGGATCTGTAGGCCAGTCTGTCAGCGCCGGGGAACCGGTGGGCCAGATGGCCAGGCGCAGCGAGCCTCCACCGGAGCTGTACCTGGAACTTCGGCAGGGCGATGCGTCGTTGAACCCTGCCCGGTGGATGAATGGCGGTTGAGGAAATGCGCCGCCGCGCATGAGGAGTTTGTCGATGCGGGCAATGTTGACGGGTGCTGCCATTGGGGTCGTCATGGGCGGCCTTGCCGTTGGGGTTTCCAGCTTTGCCTGGCCGGACTCTGCGAGCGCGGACAAACGCCGGCAAACCTATCAACAGCTTGACCTGTTCGCCGAAATCCTCGCGCGCGCCCAAAGCGATTACGTCACCGAGATCGATGAAGCCGAGGCGATGGAAGCGGCGATTGACGGCATGCTGTCGAGCCTGGACCCCCATTCCGGCTACCTGTCGCCCGATGATTTCCGCGCCATGCAAGTGCAAACCTCCGGTGAGTATGGCGGCCTTGGCATCGAAGTGACGATGGAAGATGGCTTCCTGAAGGTCGTCACGCCCATGGATGACACTCCCGCCAGCCGGGCCGGTCTTGAGAGCGGTGACCTGCTGACCGCCATCGACGGGCGCCCGATTGTCGGCCAGACGGTTTCCGATGCCGTGCGGGATATCCGCGGCGAGATCGGCACATCCCTGACCATCACAGTTCTGCGCGAAGGCGTGGAACCTTTCGACGTCGTGCTGACCCGGGAAAAAATTCGCCCCAAATCCGTAACCTGGCGCGCGCTAGAGCCTGACATCGCCTATCTGCGCGTCTCCACCTTCAATGAACGCACCACCGACCTTTTGGAAGATGCGGTCTCGGCCATCGAAGACGATATGGGACGGCCCTCGGGCATCGTTCTGGATCTGCGCAATAATGGCGGTGGGCTGCTCGACCAGGCCGTCTCCGTCAGCGATAAATTCCTGAGCGGCGGCGAAGTGGTGTCGACCCAGGGCCGCCGCGCGAACGACATAGAGCGCTATAATGCCCGCTCCGGCGAGGTGTTCCGGAATGTGCCTGTGGTCGTTCTGATCAATGGCGGCTCAGCCTCCGCTTCGGAAATCGTTGCCGGCGCCTTGCAGGACCGGGATCGGGCAACCGTTCTGGGCACAACCAGCTTTGGCAAGGGGTCGGTGCAGACGGTCATCCCGCTCGGCGCTGAAAAAGGGGCCATCCGGCTGACCACGGCACGATACTACACGCCCGCCGGCCGTTCCATCCAGACCACCGGCATTGAACCCGATCTCGAAGTTGCCCAGCGCCGCGTCACCGAGGAAGAGCTGAACTCCGCGCGCCTTTGGTCAGAAGCCCAGCTTCCGAACGCCCTGGACAATGAAAATGGCGAGGCGCGCCGCGGTCCTCACATTCCAGATGACCAGCCGCCGGAAGACTATGACGGCGACGACTACCAGCTGGAGCGTGCTGTTGAGGTCCTGCGCGGCGTTTACCGCCGGGCCGAAGCTGCGCCGAACGCGGGTTAGGCAGGACCTTCCAGTCGGAGCGCATTCGCCGATCGCCTGCGTCCAATCGTGATCGGTTTCTTGCCGAGGCTTAAGAAATTTTTGCCGGTTGTTAACTGGTTTCAGCGCACGAATACGTCTCGAATTTCTCCACATAATGGAAGAAGAGGCGAAGCATGTCCGAACGGCGCTCGACGAAACCTTCAGCCCTGAAATCTGGGCTTTTGCATTTTGCGCTGAGCACGGCGACCTTCTCGGCCCTGACCGTGGCCGCGGGCGGCGCAATCCATCTTGCGGGCAACGCTGAAGACGCTGGGCCGCGCTATGCGATGGCCATGTTCGATACCGATCAACCCTCAACACCGCCCGCGCTGAAATCGCGCCTGGCCGATGCGGAGTTTCCCACGCTGCGCGTTGCTAATATGCAGCCTGTCGCGCCTCCTGCGCTCTCCGTTGAGCCGAGCCTGGGCGTGCCGGAGCCTGGCGTAAATACGCCCGCCAGCGTGCAGTTGGAGCAGGGTGATGCGCCCGTGATGACCGCGAGCGATGACCGCCAGGGCATCCGGATCAATGGCCGGACGGTCTATCCCGGCGAGGCGTATTCAGAAACGGCCGATCTGGGCGCATTGCCGCAATCCCCTTTGCCAGGACTGCATGAGCGCACCCAAGCCGGACGGTTGCCGATCATTTCGGAGACGGGCGAAGAGATTGCTGACGCCTATGCACGTCCCTTCTATGCACGCACGGGCCAGCCCAGCGTGTCTCTCGTGCTCGGTGGCCTCGGCATCAATTACACGCATACAAAGTCTGCGATTGACGAACTTCCCCCTGAAGTGACGCTGTCCTTCGCGCCCCATGCACGCGGGCTACAGACCTGGATCCGCCGCGCCCGGGAAGCGGGCCATGAAGTGCTGATCGAACTTCCGCTTGAGCCCCATACCCACGGACGCGTCCGTCCCCACGCAAACATGTTGAGCACCGCTCTGGATACGGGCGCAAATGGTGCGAACCTTGAAAAAGTCCTCGGGCTCGGACACGGCTATTTCGGCGTACTCAATTACCAGGGCGACAAGTTCGCTGCTGACAGTGAGGCCGCAAAAGCCATGTTTGATGCGCTGAAGGCACGGGGTGTGGCGTTTATCGACGATGGCAGCTTGCCGCCCACAAGCCAGCTTGGGTCTGCCGCTGAAGCAGCGGGTGCACGATATGCCCGCGCCAATTTCGTCATCGATGCGCGCATGGAAGCTGATTCCATGCAAGGCCAGCTCCTGGCGCTTGAGGCGGCTGCCCTGGAGAGTGGTGCCGCGCTTGGTACAGCGATCGGGTACCCCCTGACGATCGACATCATCAAGGATTGGAGCGAGACGCTGGCGGCCAAAGGGATTGTTCTTGCGCCCGCCTCCGCCCTTCAGCAAGCCCCGGCAGCGCCAACGGTCACCACAGACCTCTCCGGGCTGAATGACACGCCTGCCTCGCTTCCATAAGCTGGCCTTTGCGCTAAACATGCGCCCATGACAGAACTCTTGAGAGACCCGGAGCGTTACCGGCCAAACGTGGGCCTGGCGATGTTTTCAAAAGCTGGGCACGTCTTTTTTGGTCGCCGCATCAACGGCCGCGGCCCTTTCCAATGGCAGATGCCCCAGGGCGGTGTAGACGAGGGCGAGACGCCGGCCGAAGCTGCGCTGCGTGAGCTTGAAGAAGAGATCGGCGTGCCGCGCAAGCTGGTCGATATTCTTCAGGAAACCGATGACTGGCTCTACTATGATTTTCCACCAGATCTGAAACGCCGTCTGGGCGGTCCCTATCTCGGCCAAAGGCAGAAATGGTTCGCCCTGCGCTTCAAGGGGTCTGACGGCGATGTTCGGCTGGACAAACATACGCCGGAGTTTGACGCTTGGCGCTGGGCGGAACTCGCTGAAGCCCCGGAATTGATCGTTCCGTTCAAACGCCCGGTATATGAAGAAGTAACCCGGCGATTTGCGCCCTGGAGCGAGCCGATCAGTGCGGGCTGATAGCCTTTGCCCGATCCCTAAGCCAACGGCTCGCGGGGCCGTCACCCAACAGCTCTGACGCCCGTAGCAGTGCGTCGTGGGCCAGTCGGGTCTCTCCCAATTGCAGAAGGAGATGGCCGCGCGTGGCATGGTAGGGACCGTACGCGTCGATCCTGTCTATCGGCAGATCATCCAGCGCAGCGAGACCCGCTGCAGCGTCTCCGAGGTCTCCCAGTACAGCCGCCCGGGCGATTGCCGCGCCAAAACTGGGCGCCACTCGCAAAAGGGCATCATACAGGCTGAGCAAGACCGGCCAGTCGGTCTCGCCGGTTACAGACCGCAAGGTATGCACCGACTGGATCGCTGCTTCGATCTGGAATCGGCCGCCATCGTCGCACTTTGCCGCCGCGCGCAAAAGGTCATTGGCCTCGCCGATCATGTTCATGTTCCAGAGCGCCGTGTCCTGGTCGCGAAGGGGGACGTAGCTGCCGTCAGAGCCGGTGCGCGCTGGGCGGCGGGCCTCACAAAACAGGATCAGCGCCAGAAGGCCTGCGCTCTCTCCGCTTTCGGGCAGTTGGGAAGCCAGCAATCGCGCAAGCCATTCCGCTTCGCTGGCGAGGCTGTCTCCACCCGCATCTTCAGGTGCTGCTTCCGTCCACCCGGCGGTGAATGCCCCATAAACCGCGTTCAACACGCTGCCGAGGCGCTGAGTCCAGGCGTCTTTGCCGGGTATGCCAAAAGGAATACCGGCCGCCTTGATCTTGGCCTTGGCGCGCACAAGGCGTGCGGACATCGCTGATGGGTTGACCAGAAAGACGCCGGCAATGCGCGCCGCGTCCAGTCCCAGAACGGTTTGCATCATCAGGGGCGTGCGCACGGCGGCATCAATGGCCGGGTGAGCACAAAGGAACATCAGGCCGAGGCGCGGATCCGGCATATCGGGGTCGAGACGTCCCAGGGCGGCCTCCTCAAGTCTCAGGATCAGGTCCGATGACGCATTGCTGGCGGTCTCGCGGCGCCGGGACTGGTCGATCACTCTGCGGCGTGCCGTGGTCAGCAACCAGGCTTCGGGTGCATCCGGTACTCCAGATGACGGCCAGGCCCTCAGAGCCGTGGCGAAAGCATCGGCCAGGGCGTCTTCCGCCGTCGCGATATCGCCGGTCTGGGCGGCAAGTGTTGCGAGAAGTCGGCCATAGGCCGTTCGGGCCGCCGTTTCAGCGGCCCTCGCAGCCTGCGCGTCCGCCTCAGGCATCCATATAGTTTGGGACGGGACGCACCTCGACATGGCCGCCATGGGCATGCGCTGGGCATTTGCGGGCCCAGTCCATGGCCTCGGCATGGGATGGCGCTTCGATGATATAGAAGCCGCCCAATTGCTCATGGGTGTCGCCGTAGGGGCCATCCTCAATGCCGCCGGACGGGCGAAGCGTCTTTGACGTGCCCGAGTGGTCGAGTGGTTCGCCGAAGACAAAGGCACCGGCTTTTTCCAGAAGCTCGCTGTAGGCGCCATACTGGCCAACAATTTCAGCTTGCGCGGCCTCGTCCATCGTCTGGAAGTCTTCCTTGTCGTAGAGAAAAAGTGCGAATTTCATTGTCTCAACCCTCCATGGGCAGGATGGGGCGCACTTCGACGGCGCCGTTGTCGACGGCCGGACACTTGCCCGCAATCTCCAGTGCAATGTCCAGATTGGCGACGTCGATCAGGAAGAACCCGCCAAGCTGCTCGCGCGTGTCAGCAAAAGGGCCGTCCTGGATGCCACTGGCGCGAACGGTCGTTGCCGTATCGGTGGGCTGCAGAGCTGTGCCGGAGAAGTCCGGGTCCGCCTTGCGAACGATTTCGCCAAAGGTCTGCCAACTTTGCCAATAGGCTGGCGCATCGGCCGGGTCATTGCGTTTGGCCCAATCGGTTTCGTGTTCCTGGATGATCAGCATGTATTTCATGGCGAAGCTCCCGCGTGCCGTTAATGGATTGAAACACGAGAATGCCCCGCGCTTCACCCCCTAGACGGGCGAGCGGTGATGATTTCGACATGTCAGCGAAAAAAAGCTCAGGCGACCTTGCGCTGGGCCTCGGGAACGAAGATCCAGGCGCCGCGATGGCGACGTGACGGTTCCAACCAGCTTGTGACACCTGTGAGCGTCTCGCCCTGGCCGAGGATGATGACACCTTCCGGGGCCAGTTTCTGGGTCAGCAATTCCGCCGCGCGCTGACGCATGGACTTACTCATCCCGCTCAGCACATGGCGGCAGAGAATAATATCGAACTGGCCCAGGGGCGCGTCCGCATCGAGCAGATTGTGCTGGCGGAAGCCAATGCCGCGGCGAAGCTCCTCGCTAGCTTGCCATTGGCCGGTCTCAAGTTGGGAAAAATGCTGCAGCAGACGGTGCACCGAAAGGCCATGCTGGATATCAAAATGGCCATAGGTCCCTGCCCGGGCGACGGTCAGGGACTGCTTGCAGATATCGGTGGCGGTCATGTCGATCCGCGCGCCGCGCAGGCTCTGTGAGTGCTCGCTGAGCAGTATGGCCAGGGAATAGGCTTCCTGACCCGTCGAGACCCCGGCGCACAGCACTTTCAGCCGACCAGCCTTGGAGCGTTTGAGCTTGTGGGGCACCACATCGGAGACCAGCCGCGCCAGGTCGTCCCGGTCGCGGAAGAACGATGTCTGATGGGTTTGTAGGGCCGCAGCGATTTCGGTCTCGAAAACAGGGTTCGGCCGGGCCTTCAGGCAGGCCACAAGATCGTCGCAGGACGCAAAGCCTTCTCGGCGCAGGATCGCCGAAAGACGTGTCTCCACCAGATAGGCCTTCGATGGAGAAATGTACTGGCCGGTCTTGCTCAGCGCCAGGTCGGCGAGGGCAGCGAACGTGGCTTCCTGCATGGGTGGCCTCTTTTGGGAACTCTTCCGGTCGACACTGGTGCCAGCGCCGTTAACAAACCCTCAAACGAGGCCGACCTCGGCGAACTTGGACTGCAGGATATCGCTGTCGAAGGGCTTCATCACGAATTCGTCCGCACCCGATCGCAGGGCTTCCGAAATGTGGTTCCGGTCGGTCTCTGTGGAGCAGAAGACAATTTTCGGCAGCGCGCCGTCTTTTTCCCGGCGCACCGCGCGCAGGAAATCCAGTCCGTTCATCACCGGCATGTTCCAGTCCAGCAAGATCACGTCGGGCATGGCCTCGCGGCATTTGGCGAGCGCCTCGGCCCCGTCGACGGCTTCCAGAATTCGGAATTCAAGGTTTGCCACGATCCGGCCCGCAACTTTGCGAACCACACGGCTGTCATCGACGATCAAACAGGTTTTCATGGGGACTCCACCCGAAATTCAGCTCCGGGCGGACGTTAGGCAGGCGAGGTTAAGGCTTTGCTAGCAAACCAGGCGGGCGCTAGCCCTCGGCGCGTACGCCCTGGGCCATGATGATGATTTCTTCTTCACCGGCCTCATTGGCATGCAACTCCGCGCCCAGTCCCTCGCTCAACATCTTGGCGAAAAGCGCCTGAATGTTGCGCGGTTCCCAGCCACCCGACGGGGTCTTTCCGGCCAGGGCAGCGCTCGTGTCCTCGCGCAGTTTTGCCCGTGTGCCCTTGGCAGTTACGGTGATCGTCATGCCGGATTGTTCATTGCGAATGCGCACGTGGATGACCCCGCCGCGCGGCAGGCTTTCAACCCCGATCATGACCAGGTTCATCATCAGGCGGACATGGGAAAACGACAAATGGTCGGTTTCAATGTCCCAGCTGATTGAAGGCTTGTGGGATGCGACGAAATTCTCTGTGAGGGTCTTGGCCTCGTGGATGTCAGCCGCCCCATCAGACAGGCCGACGGACCCGAAGGCATAGCGCAGGAATTGCAGCCGCGTTGAGGCGCTCCGTGCGCCATCCTTCAGCAGATCCTCCGACATCTGGCGCATCTCGGCGTCTGCGGGAGAATCCAGCATGTCCAGGGCATTGGTGATCGAAGACACCGGTGACACGAGGTCATGGCAAATGCGGGACGCGACATAGGCAGAAAGCAGTGCGGGATCGATCACGGCTGTGGCCTCCATGGGGCAAGACAATTTGGGTTTGATCTACCAGATTCGCGTTGATCCCTAGGGCAATTCCATGGGGAAATCACCCGTCTGGGCCGTCTTCCGGCCTGTCGATTTCGTCATATCCGGCCCGTGAGCTGTAGAAGGTCAGCGCAAACAGGCCTGAGCCGACGACAATCGTCAGGAAAGCCCCAATGCCATAGGGCAACCAAAGCGCGATCGGCAATCCGCCGGAACTGACGCCGCTGGCCAGGTAAGCCCCGATGGCGGCAAAAACCAGTAGAACGACAGCGCCGACGGCAAGGGCGATGGAGGTCTTCAACGGGGTTTGCGGACCCAGCGACCGCTCTCATCCATGTAGAACTGGCCCGGTGCCACGCGCTCAACCTGCTTCTCACCAGTCACACGGGCGACCTGGGCTACAGTGGCGCCAGCATCCGCCGCGATCTCATCATAGGCGGCCCGGCGGCGCGCATTGACTTCATTGATACGGCGGCGCAGGGACGCATCCACTGCGCCATTGTCGACGATGCCGAGATAACCGTCGATCCGCTCGCCGACAACGCCAGCGGACTTGGCCGCGTTAATCTCAGCGCCCTGCGCCTCTGCAGGCTGGCTGAGCGTTGCGAGCGCGAAGGCGGTTCCGGCAATGGCCGCAAGCGTGACGATGTAACGGATAAAGATCATGGCGCTAACTCTCTGCGTCGCTGCCGAACAGGTCTGGGTTGGCGGAAATCAGGTCGTCGACTTCATCGCTGAGGCGCACGCGGACTTCCTGGTCAATCTTGACGTTCAGATTGATCGTGATCGGCTCTGTTGGGGCTTTGACCGCCACGGTACAGGCAGCTGGGCCGACCAGGAGGCTCGCGCCTGCAAGGAGGATTGGAACATTGCGTCTTGTCATGCCTCACTGTGCCTCCTGCGGCCTGAACGTCAATTGAACGCCCTAGGGTTGGGCGCCGCCGCTGCGTTCCGCGGTCACCTGTGCCAGCCAGTCTGGCCCCGTTAACCGCCGCGCGGTTGTGAGGAGTTGGCCAAGCTGGCTGTCGACGGAGATATTGAAGTTGAAGGGGCTACCTTCAAGGACGTCTGGGTTTCGCCCTTCCAGCCGGGCGGTGACGGTGACATCCCCCAACAGGTCGCCATTGGCACCCAGCTCAAGGACGGTGAATTCGAAATTCTCCAGGGCCTGGAAAGCCGTGGCAACGCTTTCATTCGTCGCTCCGGCTTGCGCGCCGACGCCGCCGGTATAGCGAAGTACACCCCCGCGATCATCGGCCAGGAGCGAGGCATTCTGGATCAACACATGTCCGGGTTCGAAGATGATCGGGAAGCGTCCGGAGACCTGTCCTTCGGCCTGGAAGCCCGGCAGCTGTAGCGTATCGGTCAATGCGGCCAACCCGATACGGTCTGCCCGGACCGTGAGCCGTCTGCGCTCTGCTCCAATGTTCCATTGCATCGGTTCAACCGCCAACACGCCACCGGCGAATGGCCAGACAGCCTGTTCCAACGCCGCAGACCCGCCGCCCGTGAGCTGGAAGGCCAGCCGTCCGGTTTCGAGGGCCAGGCCCGGATCGATGGACCGGATCGTCATGGATTGTCCCGGCGGGCTTTGCAGTTTCAACAGATCGGAGAAGAAAATCCCCCCATTTACGCCGCTGACCCGTCCAAGGGCGACGGTTTGGAAGCCCAGATCCCTGACGCTCAGATCGCCCGTGCCGGAGAGATTCCCCCGGTCAATTCTGATGCGCGCTTCGGCGTCCAGCGCGCCACGCGTGTCAGTGAAGAAACCACGCAGGCGCTCCGACAGGTCGCTGGGTTGAAGTCCTCCGCGGCGGAACACCAGATCATGTCCCGTGACGCGGATCATTCCGTCCACCGAGGGAAACGAGACGTCGATTTCGGCATTTGCCACGTGTCGCCCGGTCGCTTCCAACCGGACTGGTCCCAAGAGCCGGACAGTACCATCGGACAAATCCGCGCTCAGATCAGCCACCATGGGCGTGTACAGGGGGTCTTCGCGATAGTCAGACACACGAACGCTGGCGATGTCCGCAGTGCCTTCCAGTCCTCCGGCGCCGCCACCGCGCAAACGGAAATCAAAGCGCCCGGCGCTGGCATTGGCCGGGATCAGAGAGCCATCAAACGTGACCTCACGCAGGCGCCCCGACGCTTCCAGTCCGCTGCCGCCCAATATCACGGTGATGTCGCTCTCGCCTGCCGAAAGTGCGAGGTCACGCGGCCCGGTTTTCAGGTCCATTGCCAGCCTTGCAAGGCTTAAATCCGTCGTCACCCGATCGCTGAGCGACCAGTCCAGCGAACTGGCGGGCAGGCGAAGGTCCCCGGAACTGGCGCCAAGCGAGAAGGGTACTGAGATCGCATCCAGGCGCAGTGTCCCGCTGGAGCCGTCGACCGCCTGGCGGGCGATCCGGCCATCTTCCGGGCACAGCGACGTGGTCAGGGCGCCAAGCTCCAAACCGGGCAACGCCATGCGATCAAACGCCAGTGACAGGCAGCGGCCGCCGCCGAGTTGGGCGCGCCATCCTTCGCTGCCGCGCACCGCATCCACCGCGCCAAACAGGTTCAAATCCCCCATATCCGCGCCGCCAAGCGCCCCATCGAAGCGAAGCGCACCCTGACCGGAAAGGGCCAGCCGCCCCAGCGCGCGCACGGCTTCAAATCGTGATAAACCCGCTCCGATCGCCGTGTCATTGACCGTCCAGTCTTCCAGGTCGAGGTCGCCAAGGCGGAGCGTCAGCGCTCCATCCTGAACCGTGAAGTCATTAAGCTGGGCGGTAAGGTCCGGCGCGCCGCCGCCCGTCAGGCCAAGTGCGCCGCGCAGGGTCATGCCCGTTTCACCCGCCTTGAACCACGGACCGCTGCCAAACGGCTCAATGGCCAATGACAAACCGGTTTCTGCCATAAGTCGCGTCGCCCCTCGAGCCTCGATCTCCAGAGCGCCATCGGCGGACCGCACAGCGCTCAGGCGCGTGCCCGTATCGAACCCATCGAGGGCCCCCGCCAAGGTTTCCCGTAGCGCTTCACCGTGGGCTTTGGCCGGCGACGGCCAGGTGAGGGCAGGCACCAGCCGGTTGATCTGAGCTTGCGCCAGGGACATGCCCCGCGCCGTGACCTGTCCATCAAAGACAATGCGCCCGAGGGGGGCCGCTTCAAGGTCACCGGTCACGGCCAGAGCGTCAGACGTTGCAACGCCCGAGAGGGTGGTCGTCGTTGCAGTAAGGGCGATGGGGCCGGCCAGATCGCCCATTCCGGACCGTTCCAGATCCAGATCCACCTCCAGGCCGCTTGCCGCGAGGCCGGGAGCCCGCAGCGTATCGGCAGCGAACGTTCCGGACACGAGTTTCAGTGCAGCGAGCGGATCCTCTGCGTCCAGGCGATTGCTATCCAACAAGACCGTGCCGTTGGAGGTGACGGCTTGCGCGTCGAGCCTGCCATAGGCAAGTGCGCGCGCTGCCAGACGGTAGACCAGCGCGTCCTCCGCGCCCGTGGCAGCGGGTGCCACCTCAGCCCTCAACAAAACACTCTGCGCGTTGAATGCACCAAAAGCGCCCGTGTCGATCTCAAGGTCCGCGATCCCCGCCAGCCGCCCGTCTGACAGCGTGAGATCCAATTCCCCGGCATTCAGCGTGAGCACGGACCCACCCGTGGCGAGTTCGGCGGGTTGGAGGCGGGCGAGCAGGCGGGCCTCTGACTGGCTGGTGACAGTGATGTCAAAGGTGCCATCAAGCGTGCCGGCGGGCGTGGTGAGCGCAACCTCGCCTTCGCGCACATCCACTCTCGGGAGGGGAGCTCCGCCGCCGCCATTGCCAGAGAGCACCGCTTCCAGACCGCCAAGGGTCAGATCCGTTCCATCGAATTCGGCCACCAGCCGGGGGCGGTGCGCCACGACCGACGAGACCTGGGGGGACAGGCCCTGCCAACTCAGGGAGAGATCCAGTTGAGGCACGGAAACGGGCGGGGCGCCGGGCTGTGCCGCAACAGCGACGTTTTCCAATGAGACGGTGTTGGCCTGCAAATTGGTGATGCTGAACGTGCATGAGAGGCCTCGCGCCATGCAGGCGCGCTGTCCGAAGGCCTCTGCGATGGGCACGCGGAAAAGCCAGACGAACGCTCCAAAGGCGACCAAAAGCACAAGCAAGGCCAAGCCAATCCATCGCCAAATCCGGCGTGGTTTTTGAAGAGATGGGGCTTTGGTCACAAGTCTCGGATCGTCGGGTATGAGGAAAAGTCAGGGTCTGGAGTTGAAAATGGCACGGCTTTGGGGAAATTTAATGGCTGGTGGTGGATGAATGGGGTCTGATTTTAGCTTCGCCGCAAGACATTCGTAGAGTCACCGTCAGGTTCATTGATGCCCCAGCCTCTAAATCCCGCCCAGAAACGTTTTCAGCGCGCTGCTATGCTTGTATCCGCGGCGGCCGGTCTTACCGTTCTTGGCGCAGCGGCCCTGGGTGCCCATTCAGCGCCGGCCGGGTTGACCTCATCAAGCCTGACCGAGCCTGAGCAAGCACCGACACAAGCAACGGCAGAACTCCTGCGGCTTGCCCATGCGGATTTCGCAACCCAAACCGATGACGTCTCCAGTGTGAGCGGCACACTTGGCCGAGGCGACACGCTGTCGGACCTGTTGATCGAACTCGGCGCCAGCCCGGCAGAAGCCCACCGTGCCCTCGCGCCGGTTTTTGAAGCTGACTACATTGACCCGCGCCGTGTCCGCCCTGGCCTGTCAGCAACGTTGACCTTTGCAGAAGGTGCCTCGGCAGCCCGCCTTTTGGGCGTCAGTTTGCGATCTGAAGAAGATTATTCGGTTTTGTCAGCCACCAACGCGGCAGGCGACTTTGAAGCGACCAAGCTGGAGGCGCGGCTGAGGCCGCAGCTTCTGCGCGTGGCGGGCGAAGTCTCGTCCAGCCTGTATGTGGCGGCATTGAATCTGGGCGCAGGCGACCAGCAAGTCGTCGATTTCGCCAAGATTTTTGCCTATGACGTCGATTTCCAGCGTGAAATTCACCACGGCGACCGGTTCGAGATTGTCTATGAGAGCCTGGTCGACGAGCGCGGAAATCCTGTGCGACTGGGGGACGTGGTTTTCGCGTCCCTGGACGGGCGTGCGCTGAAGCGTGACTTCTATTTCCATGTGCCGAGCGATGATGGCGTCAGCGACTATTTCGATGCGGGCGGGGATTCCGCAACGAAATTCCTGATGAAAACGCCGATTAACGGCGCGCGCCTCTCGTCGAACTTCGGCATGCGGCGCCACCCGATCTCAGGCTATAGTCGCTTGCACAAAGGCACCGACTTTGCCGCCCCCACCGGCACGCCAGTCTACGCGGCGGGCCATGGCACCGTCGAACGCGCCTCGCGCTATGGCGGCTATGGACACTATGTGCGCTTGCGCCACGCCAATGGCTACAAGACGGCCTATGCCCACCTGTCGCGCTATGGACCCGGTATCCGCTCGGGTCGCAGCGTGCGCCAGGGCGATGTGATCGGCTATGTGGGCTCCACGGGCGCCTCAACGGGGCCGCATCTCCACTACGAAGTCATGATCAATGGCCGCCATGTGAACGCCATGTCGCTGAACTTCCCAACCGGCCGGAAACTGTCTGAAGACGAGGCCATGATGGAAGAATTCCTCAGCCGAAAGCGCGAGATTGACCAGGTTCGCCGGGCCCTCGGCGCCGATATTGAAGTCGCTGAATCGTCTGACGCCCCGCGCGAGGGATAAGCTCGACCTTATCCGACCGGGATGGGCGCCATGTCAGCTTGGCGGCCATGGACACCCGCTCCCAAATCCTGCGTTGGCGCGAGATCGTGCACCCGTTCTTCTGGCCGGTTTTCTTTTGGAACCTGCGCCGGTTTGCGGCGATGCTCACGCGGCGGCTGGAACAGAATGACGGCCAGGGCTTCATCTCCTACGAAATCACCTGGTGGGGTGGCATCCGCGTCTGGCGGATGGTGGATCCGGATGCTCCGAGTTGGGATGCGGATTTGGAACGATGTGCGCGGAGCGTGCATCTCGCGACGCTGGATGTGGGTAATCCTCACCTCTCTTCCGGCGCTATCTTCGCCCTTCAGAGAGATGAGGCGAATGCCCTGCCCTTGCTGAGAGCGCTCGTCATCTCAACGCCGCACTCCCTTGGTCTCTCTTCCGCTGGGAAAAGGCTGCGCACTGTGTTGGCATTGGGCTGTTTCGCGGAGCCTGCGCACCTCAACACGAGCTAAAGTAGCGGGCCGCCCGATAATTCGCTCAGGTCGCCGCGCCCCACCGGGTCTGCGGACGCAGGTGCTGGCATATACGCCAAAGCCCGCACACACCCTTGATTTCCGCACCGCTCCAGCCGATTTCACCCCTATGGCCGTCGATCTCTACCACAACCGCGTTCTGGAACTTGCCAGCGACATTCCGCATCTCGGCGCTCTGGAAAGCGCCCATGGCAGCGTCGAGAAAGTCTCTCGCATTTGTGGGTCCACCGTGCGGGTTGATCTTCAATTGTCGGCGGATGGCACGCGGGTCGAGGCCATTGCCGTTGACCCGAAGGCTTGCGCGCTCGGACAGGCTGCCACGGCAATCCTCGCGGAACACGCCGTTGGCGCCTCTGTAGAGGAGATTGTGGCTGCCCGGGATGCGCTGAAAGCGATGCTGAAAGAGGGTGGCGCGCCGCCCGAAGGACGGTTTTGGGAGCTGCGCCATCTGGCCGGTGTCGCAGACTATCCACCCCGCCATGCTTCAACACTTTTGCCGTTCGAGGCGGCCGTCGCCGCGATAGAACAGGCCCAGGCAGCGCGCGCTACCACCTGAAATAGATGAAGAAAAACACCATGAGCAGCCAAAAAGGCGCCATGGTTCCAATGCCGACGAACAGACCATTGGGTTGAAGCAAACCATCCCCGGAGTGTTTCGGGAAAAAGCGGTACTGCTGTTCCAACCGCCCAGAGCGCGCGCGCAGCCGTGCTTTCATGGCTTCGGCGAGGTCCACAGGATGGGGTTGCTCGTTCACGCGCTTGATGATCCGGGAGCGGACAATGTCGCTGGCAATTCCGGTTCCGATATTCGTCAGAACAAGGAGCAAAATCGCTCCAAGGATAAAGATAATCACTTCCCGGCGCCGGGTGTTCACCTCGGTCACGAAGGGCAAAAATTCTATCAGGTTCAGCCCTGCGTTCCGGACGAAATCGATCTGTGGGAGAAAGAACGCGATCAGGAAGGCGGGGATAAATGTGATCACCAAAGACAAAACCGACCCGGCCGCATGCCAGCGCGCCAGATGACTGATCGCCTGGCGCAGGCTCTTTTCGTCAATCACGCTTCGAGAGTCTTCGGTTTGGGTCATCAAAGGGCCGTCTTGATCCACATCTGCCCCGTGTTAGGCACAACTATGTGCGGTTTGGAAAGCTCAAATCAAAAGGACTCTCCCAGCGAGCCCCGCGGCGCGGCGGGTTTTCTCCTGAAAGTCTACAAAGTCACGCTTTCCCCGGTATTCTATGCATTTGGCGCGCGGTGTCGTTATCACCCCACGTGCAGCGAATATGCCGCCGGGGCCATATCGCGCCACGGGCTTTGGGCCGGCATCTGGATGGCATTGGCGCGATTGATTCGATGCCACCCTTTCGGCGGCTCTGGCATGGATCCCGTGCCGGATATTCCGCCCCGCGCACGATGGTATCTGCCATGGCGCTACGGCATTTGGCAAAAGGTATCCGACGGGGATGCGCACTAATCTACACTGCTGGCTGAACGAAGAGAAACCCCCGCTGCGCGCTGGAGGGGAGGGGCGCGCGCAGCGGGGATAACCGGCTCAAGCTGGACTGCAGCGTTTACCGGCCAAAGGTGTAGCGTACGCCGATCGAGAAGATGTTTTGCTCATTCTCGATTTCGAGGGACCCAGGGAAGAGGCTGTTATCCACTTCGATGTCATCGCTCGCCCGGTAGGCGTACTCTCCGTAGACTTCCCAGGCATTGCTGACCTGAAACGCAGCGCCCGCTTTCAGTTGGTAGGCGAATTTGGTTTCGCCGTCGTCGATGATGCCGACGCCCGACGGAGAATACTCGACGTCCACATCGACGAAGCCGATACCGGCGCCAACGTAAGGCTGGATCTGGCCGCCACGGTTGAAATCGTAATAGGCATTGGCAAACACGCCGACGGTGGACACTTCGCCTTGGCCATCCGCCACAAGGTCAGCAACGGTGACGTTCAGCGGGTCTGGCGCGCCGGCAAGCGCAGCGGCATCAAGACCGCCGATATCACCTCCGCCAAGCGTGACGCCGGTATGGGTATCCACGTCAGCCTGGGTGTAGACCAGCTCGACGCCCGAGCGCAGACCGCCATCATATTTCAGGCCGGCTTCGCCGCTGAGGGCGATACCGCTGTCGAATTCGGTGTTCCATCCATAAGGGGTGCCGGCTTCAACGGCGAGCGTGGATCCATCGCCAAGATTGCCCGTTGTGAAGGCGCCGGTTTCGCCGGAATTGTCGCTATCGCTTTGGTTCACGATACCGATCGAGCCGCTGACATACCAGTCCTGGGCCAGGGCGGGAGTTGCGGTGAGGAATGCGGCGCACGCCGCGGAGAGCCATGTTGCGAGTCTCATGGGGAGGGGTCCTTTCTTGGAAGCAGTCAGTTTGTGTGGCGCCGCATCCAGACTTGCGTTCTGCTTGCTGGCGAACTGTCACTTATAATAACCTATACGATATAAAATACACAAAAACGTGAGGACGACCTATTTCGGACTGGCGCCGCCCAATTGAAGCCGTTTTGACAAAAGACTCTGTCGGCAAGTCCATTGCCCGGCCGGCGAAACATCGCGGCGGCTTCTGGTGCCGAACTTGCTAGAAGACCAATGTTCCAATAGCGACGGACAAGAGTGATTTGGGAGCGCGGGTATGGATAAGACAGTTCTGGTGACCGGCGGCGCCGGCTATGTTGGCAGCCATTGTTGCAAGGCCTTTGCGAAGTCCGGCTGGAATGTCGTCACCTTCGACAATTTCTCCCGCGGATGGCGTGATCTGGTCCAGTGGGGCGATGTCATCGAAGGCGACATCATGGACCCGGCTGCACTCAAAGCGGCGATGGAGCAGGTCAAGCCCGATGCCGTCGCCCATTTCGCAGCCTTCGCCTATGTGGGCGAAAGCGTCTCCGACCCGGGGATGTACTATCGCAACAACACGCTCGGCACGATCAACATCCTCGACGCCATGGTCGGCGCGAACATCGACAAGCTGATCTTCTCGTCCACCTGCGCCACCTATGGGGTGCCTGAACGCGTGCCCATGGACGAAACAATCTCCCAAAGCCCGATCAACCCCTATGGCTGGTCAAAGCTGTTCGTGGAGAAAATCCTCGACGATTATGATCGCGCCCACGGGCTGAAATCGGTGAAACTGCGCTATTTTAATGCTGCAGGCGCCGATTTCGATGCGGAGACAGGTGAGCGCCACGAGCCGGAAACACACCTTATTCCCCTGGCCCTGCAAGGGCAGTTGAAAGATGGCTTCGAACTGACGGTGTTCGGTGACGATTTCGATACGCGCGATGGCACCTGTGTGCGCGACTATATCCACGTGATGGACCTGGCCGACGCCCACTTGCGGGCTCTGTATTACCTTCAGGATGGCAATGCCAGCAACGTGTTCAATCTCGGCACGGGCACCGGGACAACCGTCATGGAGATTGTTGAAGCGGTCGAGCGTGTTTCGGGCGCGCCGGTGAAACGCGCAGTAGGTCGGCGCCGGGAAGGTGATCCGCCTGCGCTCGTTGCGAGCGCAGACAAGGCGCGCGATGTTCTGGGCTGGGTGCCGCAGCACTCAGATATCGACACGATCATTCAAACCGCATGGAACTGGCACCAGAAAGAGGCCAATCGGGGTCGCTAAGCCGCCCCGTTTCGCCAGTTCCGATACCAGTCCACAAAACGGGGAAGCCCTTCATCAATCCGCGTGGTGGGCTGAAAGCCATAATCGCGCTGGATTTCGTTGATGCTGGCAAATGTGGTGGAAACGTCGCCCAGGGGCATGGGTTCCATCTGCAAATTGCCCGCTTTGCCAAGGCTGCGTTCCAGGACGTTGATCATGTCCAGAAGGGCTTCCGGTTTGCCGTGGCCCAGATTGTAAATCCGGTGCGGGCGGGCTGAATTTGGAAACTCGGGCGCGCGCTCGACCGTCGCGACCACGCCGCTGACAATGTCGTCGATATAGGTGAAGTCGCGCAGCATATTGCCATGGTTGAAGACACGGATGGGTTCACCGCTCAGAATTTTGTCCGAGAACTGCCAATAGGCCATGTCAGGCCGGCCCCACGGGCCATACACCGTGAAGAAGCGAAGCCCGATCTGGGGCAGCTTGTACAAATGGGCGAACGTGCTGGAGATCAATTCGTCTGCACGTTTCGTGGCCGCATAAAGCGAATTTGGCGTATCGACCCGGTCGTCCTCCGAGAAGGGCGTCTCCGCCCGGTTCCCATAAACTGAACTGGATGAGGCGTAGACCAGGTGGGAAAATCCGTCGCCAAGCTTGCGGCAGGCCTCAATCACCGAAGTGTGCCCGATAATGTTGGATTCCAGATACTCGAACGGCGCTTCCAGCGAGTAGCGAACGCCGGCCTGGGCCGCGAGATGCACCACGACATCGGGCGCAAAGTCCTGAAATACACGCTCCAGGGCCGGGCGATCTACCAGGTCCAGTTCGTGGACATCGAGACCGGCGCAGAGCCTGGAGACCCGTGCCTTTTTCAAGTCGACATCGTAATAGGCGTTGAAATTGTCGAGCCCGCAAACGGTATGTCCCCGGTCGGCCAGGGCGCGGGCAGTGTGAGCGCCGATAAAGCCAGCGGCGCCCGTCACCAGCACGCGTTTATGCGAAGCGTCTGCCATGGCCATTAAGTGTGTCTTCTGGAGGCTGCCACCGATCGTTCCTCGTCAGGCTCTGGCAAGTTTAGCGCGCGCGGCACAGCTAGGAGAGTTAAGCGAGCTTGTCGAGCGATTGGTGCTAGCCGTGTGCACTTGGCCATGTGAGGGAACGCCCAAGCCCGCATGTGCTGGAGCGGCATGAAACTGGCAGGCAAACGAGGCGTTGAGCCCGCACGGGGCGGTGTGTCCCAATTGTGGTGCATATTTGCAGGACGGATCGGTCCATTGGTGCGGTCTGCGGAACAGAACGGAGCGATGAGATGTCGTTGATATATCCAG
>JBCBUL010000040.1:0-21415 GCA_039818165.1 Pseudomonadota bacterium
CATGCGCCGCCCTCCAGCCATGTATCGAACCAGATGCTCATGGGTTTTCGGGCCATAGAGACCGTCCGGCAGCATACCCGCCACATCGTCTATGGTGCGGACATGCTCTTGGAACAGGCGGATTGACTGGCAGCAAGTGCCGGGCGAGTATGACCTCTGGATTGACTTCCTGAGATCAACCCAGGCCAACTATATCGCCTCACCCGACCGGGTGACGCAGGCCGTGAATGCCTTCACCGCACAGACCGATACCCGCAAACCCGCAGACTGGGTGACCGAGGGCGCAGGGCAAATCCATTTGATCGGCGTTCGACGCACCGAATTCGACGGCAAGTTCGATGACATTTTCGTCCTCCTCATCGACGGCATGGTGTTCAAATTTCAAGGCAGTACGGAGCCTGGCTCGACCACGGATTCACGGGGCAGGCCGTATCTCGTGCCCGGCCAGCACATCTATAATTTCGGATGGCATCAGAAGAAGTATCGCGCGTTGCGCCCGCTGCACCTCGGCGGCGATGATGGCGTGCTGATCATTCGAGCGGGCAGCAATCAACGACTAGACCCTGAGGATCTGGACCGGGGGCTGGAAGCCAATTCCAGCATCAATATCCATTGGGCTGGCAAGGGGATGACGTTCGATGTGAGCACATGGTCAGCGGGGTGCCAGGTGATCACCGGGACCGTCTATCTCAATCCGGCCGGACAGATGATCCGGTGTGACAGTTTTGTCGGCAAGAACAATGGCGACGTGATGAATTTGCGCTCGAAAACCCGAGGAGCCTACACGCTGCTGGCAGACCTTATCACCGCTCTTTCAGGTGGTATCGGCACCCAGCATGTGAACTACACCATGGTGACGGAGGCAGATCTTGTTGCGGCGCCTGATATCGCGAGCCGTCTTCAAGCTGCGCGCAGTGAATTGATAGCTGCGCTCTAGACCCGGCGCACCATGAACCCTGTCCTCGGGAAGTGGACATGCAGGGTCTCGACGACAGGATCCACACGCTGGAGAATGATGGATTGGTTGTCAGCATGGACCAGGTCGCCATCGACCCAGTCCTTGCCATAGTCGTCTGGCGCAACAGCGACACGCTCTCCCAAGACGAGGGATTGCGGCTCGAAGCGATCCACAGCGGCGGCTTTCAGACGCGGTCCCGTGTGTTTGGCGATGCTCAGGGCGTCTTCGCTCGTTATCGATTCCGGCGATTGGCCTTCGGCTTCGCCGAGGCGGACATACCAGTCCCGCGTCAATGGCGCGCCTTCGAAACACTCTTCCACGAAGTCGGGGATGTTCTGTTGAACGAACCAGATGTTCATATGAGCATGGACGTCGACGAGCCCCGGTTTCGTGGAGATCAGCCAGTTGCCGCTGCCTGCGCCGCGTCCCCCTTCGAGGCGTTCTTCAATCTGCATCAGGTGCCCGCGCCACTGGTCGCGCAGCATCGGGGCCGCCGCAGCCATTGCGTCAGTGTCGAACGGACGACCGGACATGGCGGAGCGGTCTTCCTTGAAGGCGGCCGGAAGTGAGTCCCCAACCGCGCCGAAGATCACACCAACTGAAATCTGGAACCACGTGCGGTCGGCCCAATGCGCGACCATTCTTGAAAGACCCTCATGGCCGGGAAGGTTCAGCGATGGAATCGGGAAGCGCCGCTCCAGCTCCATCAGGATCATTGCTGTATCACAGAAAATGTCCGCGCCGATCTGCATGACAGGGGTTCGCCGATACCCGCCCGTCAAAGGCATCAGGTCGGGCTTTGGCATGATGATAGGCACATCTACACTCGCCCAGGCGAGGTTCTTCATGCGCAAGGCAAGCCGTATCTTCTCCGAAAAGGGTGACGTGTCGAACTGGTGGAGAATGATACTGCGTGCGTCAGCCATGGTGCCCTCTCTGTTTTGTCTCCTGAACTATGATCAGCTTTGCGCTGACGGGGAAACGAAATCTCGACGGGAGACTTGTCGCTCGGCGGCACCTGACCGATGGTCGAGCCAGAGAGATTCAGGAGCGTAAGATGCCGCGAACATCGATTTTGACCCATGCAAGCACCCTCGGTCTCGCCTTTACGGCGCTCGCTACGACGGCATGCGCGAGTCTGGAGCCGGAACCGTGCACGCCTGAATGGGTAGACTACCAGACCCAGCAGATCATCCGCCCCTTTGCGCGTGAGTATCGCAGCGAGATCCGGGCGCTACGTGATCTTTCGGGGCAGTTGGAAAACCCAAGCATGCTGACAACGCTGCGTCTGGTGGGGCAGGCGGACACGATCGCAGATATGTTCGAGGATTTTCAGGAGCGGTCCGTGCCGCGTATTCAGGCTGCTGTCGCCCAGTGTGACGCGCCGGGCGAGGCCTCTGACCTTCTTGTCGCCATGCTGGAGCGCGAGGGCGTTGAGCCTGACGTCATCAACTGGATTGCGGCGCTCGGTGTTCTGGTCGAAGGATATCAGGGGGGCTCAGACACCTGAGCCCCCCTGATCATGGGTCTCTAGTGCTGGCTTTCGGGCGTGGTGACCGTCATGCCGTCGAGTTCTTCGCGGACCTGTATCTGGCAGGAGAGGCGAGAGGTCTCCGATACGTTTTCCGCAAAATCGAGCATGGATTGCTCCATGTCCTCAGGCTTACCAACCTTATCCATGAAGGCCGGATCGACATAGACGTGGCACGTGGCGCAGGCGCAGGCGCCGCCGCAATCGGCATCAATGCCCAGTACCGAGTTCTTGATAGCCGTTTCCATCACGGTCTCACCGACCTTGGCATCAATCTCACGGGCCTCGCCGGTGTGATCCTTGTAGATAATTTTGACCATCGCGTCGTATTCCTTCCTTTAGGCCGCAGAGGCCGCGATTTCTTTCATGGTGATCGACATATCCGACAGGCGCTCAGGTGCAACCTTTGCGCCCATTGCAATCAGGCGTTTGCTGGCGAGGAACTCCGGCGCGCTATTGACGGCATCCACGGAAATCAGGCGCCGGCCGGCCAGGTAAAACGCAGCAAACTTCCGCTCGGCGGGGTCTCCGCGGACGACAATTTCATCATATCCCGCAGACAGGCCTGCGATCTGCAGCTTCAGATCATACTGGTCAGACCAGAACCATGGCGTGTCTTCCGGCGGACGGTCCCGGCCCAGAAGATCAGCGGCAATCAGCTTGCCCTGTTCAATGGCGTTGTGGACGCTTTCGAGGCGTCCAGACCGGCCGTAGTGCACCAGAGGGCGATGGGCGCAGTCGCCCGCTGCATGGATACGCGCATCGTTTGTGCGACCATCACGGTCCACCAGAATTCCGTTCCGGCAGGCAAGCCCTGCCTCTTTGGCGAGATCGTCATTAGGTAGAATTCCGATACCCACCAGGACAATGTCCGCTGGAATCTGTTCGCCATCGGCCAGTTGGGCCGTTTTCACGGTACCCGCCTCACCATGCAGGGCTTCAAGCCGCGCATTCGTTCGAATATCAACACCCTGAGCGCGGTGTTCGCCCTCGTAAAACTCAGACATGAGCGGGCTCGTGACGCGCGCCAGAACACGCTCCGCCATTTCCAATACGGTGACGTCAAGGCCCATCTGGCGGGCCACTGCAGCCGCTTCGAGCCCGATATAACCTGCTCCGACAATGACCAGGCGCCGACCCGGCTGCATATGCGGGGCCAGGCGCTCAACATCTTCCAGGCTGCGCAACTCAAACACGTTTTCAAGGGCTGCGCCTGGCACGGGCAGGGGCCGAGGGCGGGACCCCGTTGCCAGAATCAGATGGTCGTATCCCACTGCATCTCCGCGCTCGAGCGATATGGTTCCTTGTGAACGGTTGATGGCTGTCACGCGGGTCGAGAGGACAAGATCGACACCGTTTTCTGCATACCAGGTCTCTGGTTTGAAATAGAGGCGTTCCTCGGGCAGTTCGCCCTTTAGAAAGGCCTTTGAGAGGGGTGGGCGTTGGTACGGTGGCGCCGCTTCGTCGCCAATCAGGGTGATGGGGCCTTCAAACCCCCAACCGCGAAGGGAAAACGCCGTTTGCGCGCCGGCCTGGCCGCCGCCGACAATCACAATTCGACCTGTTTTCGCTGCGGCCAAGGGCTGACTCCGATGCTTGAACTACAATAATGACGCCTGCGTCATTTTTTCAAGGGGCACGGCGTCGCTGGTGTTTTGATCCGCACGCCCTAGTCTAGGGGCATTAACGAGTGACCCCAAGGCCCAGCACAATGCAATCTGCCCTCACCATCGCTTTCTATCTTGCGCTCGCCGGGGTGTTTGTCATCCTCGCCCTGGGCCTCATCAATCTGGTGCGAAAGGATGCGGGCCAGGCGTCTCGGTCAAACCAATTGATGCGGATGCGGGTCCTCGTGCAGGCGATTGCCGTCGGTCTTCTCGTCCTGCTGGGCTTTGTGGCCGGCAAATTCACCCTGCCCTGGTAGGAAGAGCAAAGTGGTCAAACTCGATAAGATCTACACACGCACAGGTGACGGGGGCACAACGCGCCTGTCTACGGGAGAGCCCGTTCCCAAGTGGCACCCCAGAGTGGCGGCCTATGGCACGGTCGACGAAACCAATGCTGCCCTGGGAATCTGTGCGCTCCACGCAAACGGCGACATGTCTGCGGCCATCCTTCGCATCCAGAACGATCTCTTCGATCTCGGCGCGGATCTCGCGACACCCGACACAGGCAAAGACCTCGGTTGGGAGCCATTACGGGTGACAAGTGCACAGGTTTCCCGGCTTGAGTCTGAGATCGACGCCATGAACGCTGACATTCCACCGCTGGACAGTTTCGTTCTGCCGGGAGGGTCAGCTTTGTCGGCGCATCTGCATGTGGCTCGGACAATTGCACGTAGAGCCGAGCGACTGATCGCTGAACTGGCGAGTCTCGAAGGAGAAATCGTGAGCGCCGAAGCGGTGTCCTATGCCAACCGCTTGTCCGATTGGCTGTTTGTTGCCGGGCGCGCCGCAAATGAGAATGGCGCCCGAGACGTAAAATGGGTGCCCGGCAAAAACAGATAATCTGAACGAGGTTTCACACCGACGGATTTCCTTCATGATACGTTCAAGACTTGCGGCGACCCTGATCGCCACACGTTCTGGAACGCCATTGGGGAGGGAACCATGGTGGGCAAAGTCGGCAGCGGGCACTGGCGCCACAGTGTACTCGGCGCAGCGCTTTTGTTGGGAGCCTGTAGCGGTGGCGGCGGAAGTGGCGGCAGTCCAGGCTCGCCTCCCCCACCGCCGCCGCCCCCACCCCCTCCGGCAGATGGATCAATTCTGGAAACCCAGCGCGAAGCCGCGCGGTTCTTGAATCAGGCAACATTTGGTGGGCAAGCTGACGATATTGCCGCCCTGACCGGGCAGAGCGCATCCAACTGGTTCGTTGAGCAGGTGAACATGGCGCCGACGCTCAGCCTTCCATACGTCCAGAACTACATTGCGACTGTGCCAACCGCGACCAGTCCGGATGGGTTAACCTATGAAGGCTCACATGCGGCGACCTTTGCCTTCTGGGTCAACGCGATTGAAAGTGAAGACCAGCTTCGCCAGCGCATGGCCTTTGCGTTGTCGCAAGTTCTTGTGATTTCGAGCCGGGACGGCGGAACACTCGCGGGCATCCCAACGACCGTTGCTTACTATCAGGATATCCTCGCCCGGAACGCGTTCGGCAATTACCGGGACGTGCTCGAAGACGTCACCTACAGCCCCGCCATGGCCGAGTATTTGACGTATATGACAAACATCAAAGGCGATCCGGACACTGGTCGGATGCCGGATGAAAACTACGCCCGCGAACTCATGCAGCTGTTCACCATCGGTCTTGTCGAGCTCAATCGGGACGGCACCGTGCGTACCGACGCATCGGGCGAACCGATGTCCACATATGACAATGCCGACGTTCAGGGTCTGGCGAAAGTGTTTACAGGCCTCTCGGTCAACCAGGAATGCTTCTTCTGCGGGTTCTACGAGGCGACGCCAGAGGAATTGATTTCGCCGATCAGCATTGCGCCGCAATGGCATAGCGAGCTGGAAAAATCCTTCCTCGGCACGACGATCGCAGCCAACACGGACGCCGCCACGAGCATCGATACGGCGATCGATACACTGTTCAACCATCCCAACCTGCCACCATTTCTCTCGCGGCAACTGATCCAGCGCTTTGTCACGTCAGACCCTGACCCGGCTTATGTAGACCGGGTGGCGAGCACGTTTGAAAGCGGCAGCTTCGTCCTGCCAAACAATCAGCGCGTCGGGACGGGTGAGCGGGGCGACCTTGCGGCGACGCTCGCAGCGGTTCTCTTTGATGAAGCCGCCCGCAATCCTTCGCAAGATGATCAATTCGGCAAGGTCCGGGAGCCGGTTGTGCGCTTTGTCCATTGGGCGCGCGCATTTGATGCGACGGGTATTACGCCGCAATATGCCTGGTCGATCTGGGATGCGGGCCGCGCTGATGCCTTGGCCCAGGGACCTTATAAATCGCCATCCGTGTTCAACTTTTATCGGCCCGGCTACGTTGCGCCAGGCACGGAAAGCGGTGCGGCGGGCATGACGGTTCCCGAACTGCAGATCGTGAACGCTGGCACGGTGACGAGTTATGCCAACTTCATGGCGTTCTACATCTTCAATTATGCCGATCAGTATTTCGAAGGCCCTGAGGCTGCAGCTTTCTACACCGCCTATACCGACGAAATCGCCATGGCGAACGACCCGGCCGCGCTGGTCGACCATCTTGATATTCTGCTCACCAACGGAGCCCTCGCTCAGGGCACGCGCGACAATATCATTGCTGCGGTTACCGCCGTTCCGGAGGTTCATCCCTACGATCCGGAATTCGACACAATGCGCGCGAGGGCTCAACTCGCCGTCTACATGGTGATGACCTCACCTGACTATCTGGTTTTGCGCTGAGGGGAGACACACCATGACACTAACACGGCGCGCACTTTTGAAGTCTGCTGCGGCTCTCGGGGCCGGAAGCGCTTTCACGATGGGGGCAGGCGGCGTTCTACCCGGTTTTGGGACGGCCCATGCTGCAAATACGTCCGGCTACAAGGCGATGGTCTGCCTCTTTTTCCTCGGTGGTCTCGACCATAATGACGTTTTGCTGCCTTACGACCAATCGAGCTACGACTCCTACGCTGACATCCGCTCATCCTTGCTGGGGTCTTTCTCCACGGAAGCGTCTCGGGCGCGTGGCAATCTGCTTCCCCTGGCACCAGACAACTCTGGAGACTTCGGGGCACGTCAGTTCGCGCTCGCGCCTGAACTGTCTGGCCTCCACGGCATGTTCCAGTCCGGCAGGGCCGCGATTGTTTCCAATGTGGGGCCGTTGATTCAGCCAGTGACCCGGGAGGATGTCGAGGATGAGTCGGCAGCGCTTCCCGCCGGCCTGTTTTCCCACAATGATCAGCAGTCCCAGTGGTCTGCCGGGGCACCGGAAGGCGCGCGCAATGGCTGGGGTGGTCGCATGGCCGACGAAATTCTTGCCTCTGGTTCGAACCAGACTGCCGATTTCACGGCGATCTCAACGCTCGGAAACGACGTTTTCCTGACGGGCGATGTCACTCAGCCCTATTTGGTGGGTCTGGATGGCGCTCGCTCGCTCGATATTCTCGATTTCTATGGGTACAACCCTTTCGGGCAGGACGATAATCCCACCCTGGCCGCTCTCCGCACCCATTTTGAGAACCGGATGAACACGCCCGACAGTCTGATCGGGCGAGATATGGCGGCGGCCATCTCTGGCGGCCTGGCGAAGAATGAAGCCTTCAATTCGGCCCTGGAGACGAGCCAACCCCTCCAGACCCAGTTCCCGCCAGGCTTTCTGGGAGCGCAATTGCGCGCCATTGCTCGCACCATCTCGACGCGCAACTCACTATTGATGAACCGTCAGGTGTTCTATGCGGCGGTTGGTGGCTTCGATACCCACTCTGCCCAGGCTCAGGATTTACCGCGTTTGCTGCGCGAGATCGACCAGGCGGTTGTGGCCTTCTATGGCGCGATGGAAGAGCTCGGCATTGCGAATGACGTGACTCTATTTACGGCCTCAGAGTTCGGGCGAACCCTGGCGATCAATGGCGACGGAACCGACCATGGCTGGGGCGGCGTTCAGTTCGTTGTAGGAGGCGGAGTCCGCGGCGGGCGGATCTATGGCGATGTGCCGGAATTCGTCCTTGGCCACGACCAGGATGTGGGCAGTGGTCGCCTCCTACCTTCCATGTCGGTTGAGCAGTTCGCCGCGCCCATCGGACGATGGTTTGGTCTGACGGAAGACGAATTGGTTCGCGCGCTTCCTGCCCTACCGAATTTCGAAGCGGGATCAACGCCCAGTTTCTTTGTCTGAGTAGGATCAGGTCGAGGGGCGGGCGTGTGTTGCTGCGGTGCGACACACGCGCCCAAAGGCTGTGGGGCTGAAATGTGCCCTTGATCTTTGCGGCGTGAAATAAGCATCCTACACGCTTGAAGAATCTAAAGCCGCGCGGAGCGTCAGGCCATGTCAGAGATCAAAACCGTCGGTATTGTCGGAGCCGGCCAGATGGGCAACGGGATTGCCCATGTATGCGCCCTTGGCGGCTACGATGTCATCCTAAACGACATCTCGGAAGATGCCCTGAAAGCAGCGCGCAGCACGATTGAGCGCAATATGGCGCGCCAGGTCAGCCGGGACATGATCAGCCACGAAGACATGGAGACGGGTCTCGGTCGGATCAACTTCAGTTCTGATCTCACCGCGTTTGAGGCAGCAGATCTCGCCGTCGAAGCGGCCACGGAGAACCGGGAACTCAAGGAAAATATCTTCGCGGGCCTCTGCGAAGTGGTGCCTTCTCGCACCTACCTCGCCACCAACACGTCTTCGATTTCTGTAACGCGGCTTGCATCGACGACAGACCGTCCTGAGCGGTTCATTGGCATGCACTTCATGAACCCTGTGCCGGTGATGAAACTCGTGGAGGTGATCCGCGGATTGGCCACGGACCAGGCCACCTATGAAATGGCGACGGCCTTTGCCAAGTCGCTCAACAAGACGACTACCAATGCCGAGGACTATCCGGCCTTTATCGTGAACCGGATTCTGGTGCCGATGATCAATGAGGCCGTTTATGCCCTCTATGAAGGGGTCGGCACAGTGGAAAGCATCGACACAGCCATGCGCCTCGGCGCCAATCATCCCATGGGGCCGCTTACCCTGGCGGACTTCATCGGGTTGGATACGTGTTTGTCGATCATGCAGGTCCTGCACGATGGTCTCGCGGACACTAAGTACCGGCCTTGCCCGCTCCTCGTGAAATACGTGGAAGCTGGCTGGATCGGCCGGAAAGCTGGCCGGGGCTTTTATGACTATACCGGCGATGCACCTGTTCCGACGCGCTAGCGTCCTCTAGAACAGCGTAGCCTTAACGCCGGGGGGAAGCCCCTTTCGAGCGGGATTCGGGGCAAGCGCTTCATGGATTGCTAATCCCAGCGCACGGAAAGTGCCGCGCCAGAACGCGTCAGCATCGGTATGAACCGTCCGCTCATTGATAAAGATCGACCCTTTCAGGCCGCCGGCGAGGGCATCGACAAAATCATCGATGTCTTCGCTGCGGATATTGCCCGAGAGGGTCTGGCCGAGGATCAAACGCCACCGCATATCTTCCATCGTCGTTGCGCTGACGATTTTCAGGAATTTCCGGCCTTCGACGCTCACGGACGCACTAACGGGAGCATTCTCGAAGTCGTCCGCTGTGCGCAGGCTGGACCCGGCACCATTTATGCCGCTCGTTATCATCCGGTCCGTCAGCATCTGAAACAGGGCCGCGCCGAGCGTCAGGCCGACATCTTCCAGGACAACATGGCTGGAGGACAGGCGGGTTGCCGTGAAATCGAGGTCCAGGTGCAGATCTGCGGCGTCGCAAAGCTCCGCCAACAGGTCCGGAAACCCCGAGACATCGATAGAGTCAGCCACATCGAAGCGCGCACGGGTCTGTCCGCCCTGGCCTCGCATAAGCTCCATGACGACCCGGCTCTCAGCGGTTTCCCGCGCCGCGCGGACAAGGCCGGACTCATCCTGCTTAATAGTGAGATGACCGTGCTTGCTGGTCTCGTTCACGGCGCTCATGCTGCCAGCCTCAGTCTGTTCAACGTAATGCCCAGGGCGCGATAAACGCCTTCCCAGCTGTGGTGGGGGTCTTCGAATGTGCACAGACGTATCTCAATACGCGCGCCGAGGCCGTCAGAGATCCCATTGAGCAGGTCAATCAACTCCTGTCCCGCCCCCACCTGTTCCACACGCATATCAAGGATGAGCGGCAGATCGAGGCTGTGATGTCCTGAAAAGTGCGTTTCCGGCGGGCGATCAAAATCGACCAGGCATTCGGCGGCGCCGTCATCAATCATGCCCAGGCTGGCGGCGCTGCCGCGCTTAAGGCCCAGCGTATGAATGTGCGCGCCAAGCCATCTGCCCATGGCCGTCCAGTCTGTACTTGGCCACTTCAGGACGATCCCCGTGCCGAGGCGCCAGGCGATATGCTCCACCATGTGACTCACAAAGTCGTTCGGTGTCAGGATCGATTTGTCAGTGGGCTGACCATCGATGAAGCGAATGTGCGGGGGGGCGAACGCTGAGAACGTCACGTGGGCGAGATCGCTATCGCTCAGCGTCGCTATTGAGGTCGCGCCGGTCGCTACGGCGATCGCATAGCCATAGCCAGCTGTCTGGCCTGCTTGCAGCCCGGTGATCGAGTCTTCCACGAAGGCGCAGGTCTGTGGCGGAACGTCCAGCCGTTCGGCGGCCTTTAGGTAGATGTCCGGGCTTGGTTTCCCCGCAACCCCGTCTTCGATGCCCGCAACGGCGTCGACTTCGCTTGCCAAGCCGACATTGGTCAAGATTGCCTCGACGATCTCCAGGTCATTGCTCGACGCGACGGCCACTTTCAGACCTGCCGCTTTCGTAGAGTGCAACAGAGCGACCGCGCCGGGCAGGGTCACAAAGCCAGCGGTCTGGCGCGCTGTATTGTAGATACGGACCAGATCTTCCAGTTCGCTTTGCGTTACATTGCGAGGCGCGTCCTTCACCAGCTCGATCCAGAAAGCTTCCGGGTGCAGTGCGAAGTGCGCGATAATCTGGTCCCGTAGCAACCAGTCGCTCGCGCCAAGAACGGCGTCGGCAGCGTGCTGGCAGAGGTCGAGATCCGCTGCGATACTGTCGATAAGGACGCCGTCCATATCAAAAACGAGTGCCTGAATACCTTCGGGCAGGGTCAGGAGGCCACAAAGTTCAATCTCGTTCGACATGGCTTACGCTTTCTGGTCGAACCGCGCCTTGACGGCGGCAGCGTGGGCCGGAAAGCCCTCATACTCTGCAAGCGTGACAGCCGCCGGGGCGATTGCGTCAAAGCCTTCCTGGTTCACGTGGACAAAAGAGCTGCGTTTCTGGAAGTCTGGCACGCCGAGACAGGAACGTGACCGGGCCAGCCCTCCGGTTGGGAGGATGGCGTTTGATCCCGCAACGAAGTTGCCAAGCGTGATTGGGGCAAGGCTTCCGAGCATGATTTCCCCGGCATTTGTAATGCGCGGAAGGACGGCTTCGGGATCTTCTGTAAGGATCTCCAAATGCTCTGCAGCAAAGGCGTTCACGAAATTGACGGCGGAGTCGAAGTCTTCGGTCCACACAATGCGGGACCGATCCTTGAAGTTCTCCCGGATGAAAGCTTGGCGCTGCTCCGGCAGGTTCGCCAGCAAGCCATCAGCTATTTCCGCAATGGCCTGGGCCGTTTTCTCAGAAGTCGCCACCAGAAGTACACAAGAGTCCGGGCCGTGCTCGGCTTCAATCAACATGTCATGGGCCGCCAGGCGGGGGTCGACGCTGTCGTCAACAAGGATCGCGGCCTCGCTCGGCCCGGCCGGGATGCCGGGATCAATGACCGTTGAGAGCGCACGTTTCGCCGCCGTCACATAGGAATTGCCCGGCCCCAGGACTTTCAGCGCCTTGGGAATACTCTCTGTACCATAGGCTACGGCGGCCACACCCTGGACACCGCCGACCCTGTAGACCGCCGATACGCCGACGCGCCGCGCCACGAACAACGTGGCATCATCTACCTCACCGCCGGGGCCGGGCGGTGTGATGATCATAGTCTGCTCAACACCCGCGACTTTGGCAGGGATGGCCAGCATCATGACTACGGAGGGGAAGGACCCTTTACCGCGCGGAACATAGAGCGCAGCCGATTGCAGCGGTAGAATTCGTTCGCCGACGGTGACACCCGGCATGACGTTTGTCTTGATCTCAGGAGACCCCAGCTGGTCCTCATGCACTTTCACAATATTGGCGATCGCCAGCTCGATTGCCGCTTTGACGTCCGGTTCAAGCCTGGCTTCGGCGGTGTCGAACTCGGCTTCAGTGACTTTCAACGGCAAATCGCCAAGGGCGACCTTATCGAATTCAAGCGTGAGAGCGCGCACCGCGGCATCCCCTTCGAGGCGAACGCGCTCGGTCAGTGGGGTCACATAGTCCAGAAGATCTGAAATGTCCGTCTCCGAACGAGTCATGAGATGTTCGCGCTGGTCCGTGGTAAGATCTTCAAGCGCGAGAACTCGGGTGAACATGGACATATTCCTTGGCTATTTTACTCTTGCTGGGTGCCACTAGCACCGGCGTGTCGCACTTCGCACAGTTTGGGGCAATACGGCAGCAGGTCGTGGAAACGGCCTACAGAGCTGACAGTTAGTACGAAAGGCGCCGCCTTCAGGGTTTGGGACTGTGGGTCGCAGCTTTCAAGGGCAGCGAAGTCAGTGAAGTAGATTTTCGCTTCGTTGTCTGGCCGTTGCATGGGCCGGGCAAGACTTGCCCAGTGTGAGCACACCGATCTGAAATCGTTTACAACTTATAGTCGAAGTTTGTGAAGCTTGTACACCGGTGCAGGTCCGTTTGTTTTCATTTTTCTATTAAAGGTTGTTTCCGACGGCAGAACACGCCGTCGTTCAACCACACCAGAATGAGACCAGTACAATGAAAAAACTTCTTTCCGCCGTGGCCGCAGCAACGATCCTCGCAGGATCCGCTATCGCTGCTGACGTCCAATCCGATGCAGGTGCAAAAATTGTTGCGCCATTGCAAATCTCCAACGTGACAGCCTTGTACTTCGGTACGGTTGCGCCAAGCACGTCAGCTGCCGACACGGTCATCGTTGACGCTGCTGGCAACAAGACCTGCGGTGCAGAGCTCACCTGCCTGTCCAGCGATCACACGGCTGCTGAATTCAGCGTCTCCGGTGATCCTGAGCGCGCCTACACCATCGATCTGCCAAGCTCCATTTCGATCTCGAATGGCAATGGCGGAACGATGACGGTGAACAACTTCACCGGATCAAAAGCCAACGGCACGCTGTCCACGGGCGGTACCGACAGCTTCGATGTGGGTGGCACGCTCAACGTCGCTGCCAACCAGGCCACCGGCGAGTACACCGGCACGTTCACCGTCACGGTGGAGTACCAGTAAGCGAGCCTTTGCGCGGGAGGGGCCGTTTGCACCTCCCCAGCCCCTTGCACGTCCGGGCTTTGCCTGGGCGGGCCTCTCCCGCGCTCCTTCGTTTCTCATCCAGTTTACCAGCCAGATGGAAGGATCTCGCCCCATGAGACCCCTCATTTTGATAGCGACCCTGGCGGCCCTTTCAGCGCCCGCCATGGCCCAGGATGGTGGATCCGCCGACCCGGATTTTGAGGGCAATGCCGGCGCCATCGTCATCAATGGCCTGAGCGTGATCAAGCGCCAGGATCTCGACTTCGGCACGATCGCGCCAAGTCGCACCCTTTCGGGAACCGTCAAGGTCAATCGCGGCA
Source organism: Pseudomonadota bacterium (assembly GCA_039818165.1). Taxonomy (GTDB): domain Bacteria; phylum Pseudomonadota; class Alphaproteobacteria; order Caulobacterales; family Hyphomonadaceae; genus UBA5336. The sequence continues at coordinate 13,799 of JBCBUL010000040.1, forward strand.
GGAACAACACCAGCGAATGTTCCGCTGAGCTGACCTGTTTTGAACCCGGCAACCGGGCCCGTTTCACCGTCGTTGGCGAACCCCTGCGCTATTACAACATCTCCGACCCCGGCCAGATCACGATCACCGATGGCGCCAACAACATGATGTTGGTCGACACATTCTTTGGTGCGGGCAGCGGCAACGACACGGAATGGCGCGGTTTCCAGCGCCTTCGGTCCACAGGAATCGCCCGCTTCAATGCAGGGGCCATCCTGCACATCAATCCGAACCAGCCACCGGGCACCTACACCGGCACATTCACCCTCACCATCGAATACCAATAGCCCTTCACACAGGAAGCCTTGCCATGTCCCGTCCCCTGAAACTGATCCTGCTTGCCTCTGCCACGGCGTTGATGGCGCCTTTCGCATCAGCCGAGCTGATGATCGCGCCAACCCGTGTGGTCCTCGAGAATGGCGAGCGTTCCGCAGAACTGGTTCTGGTGAACAAGGCAGCCGAGCAGGGCGCATACCGCATCAGTTTGGAAAACCGGCGCATGTTGACCAACGGCGCCCTGGAAACCGCAACGGATCAGCTTGAAGGCGAGCTGTTCGCCGATGACATCCTCCGCTTCTCGCCGCGCCGCGCCCTTCTGGAGCCAGGCGGTCGTCAAACAATCCGTGTTTCAGCCCAGACAAGCGGTCTTGAACCTGGTGAGTATCGCTCGCACCTGCGCGTCATGGGTGCGCCGACCAGCGCTGGACGGACGCTGTCGGAAGCGACAAGCGAAGGCGGCGATGCCATCTCGATTGAACTCATCGCGGTGCGCTCGCTCACCATTCCAGCGATTGTCCGCGTGGGCAGCCTTGAGGCAAGCGTTGAGATCAACTCTGCGACCACCGCCCCCAGCGACGAAATCGGCGAGACCCTGCTTATCGCACGCCTGACCCGCACCGGTGACCGGTCCACCTATGGCGACATCGAGATCTTTGTCGAAGACCAAGCCGAGCCTGTGTACTTTGCGCGGGGCATTGCGATTTATACGCCGAATACGGAGCGTGACGTCATCCTCCCCATGCCGACCGAAATCGCGGAACGCCTTCAGGGTCAGACCGTCCGCATTGCCTACGTCTCCTCCGATCCAGCGCGCCCCGGAACGATTTCCGAAGTCACTCTGGCCGTGAACTGACGATCGGGTGGGTGAGGAGTAGGGCCTGTGCCCGTCCGTATAGCAGTACTGGCGGCGGCCTGGACCTTTCTCCTCTGCCCGGGAGCCGCGGCGCAGGCGGACCCATTCGCGCTCCTCTTCGGTGACACTGTCGATGCGGGTGTCGAGGATCGCCCGGGTGAAGATGATGTCCGTTTTGTGGGCGTTCGCCTCGGTGACCTACGTTTGAAGAATACGCTTACGGCCTATGAGCGCGCCGAAGGGCTTTGCCTTGTGGCAGCGGACCTATTCACGCTTCTGGAGGCGCCGATTGATGTTACCTCAGCGGGCGCCAAGGGATGGTTTCTCGCAAGAGATCGTTCGGTCGAAATTGATGTGTCCGGACAGAAAGCGCGCCTCAAGGAAGTGCATGAAATCGATCTCTCGGGCACCGTTTTTGCCACCGAGGATGGCTGGTGCATGACGGGCGATGCGTGGTCGCAGATCCTGCCGATCGATGTAAGCTATGACCCGACTTCGCTATTGGTTCATCTCCAGCCGCGCGAGACGCTTCCCCTTGAAGCGCGTCTGGAGCGCGAGGCTTTGCGAGAGCTTCTCGTGGGTGAGGCGGGCCCAGCCAGGCCAGACTACCGCAAAGTTGAAGCGCCGTATCGCTGGATCAGTTGGCCAACGGCCGATTTGGCTCTGGACATCACCAGCCAATCTGCGGGGGCGACAACAACAAAGGGCAGCTTGGAACTGGCTGGTGATCTGGTTTTCGCCACCGCGCGCCTGCGCACAACCCAAACGCAGGACGGCGATACGGGCTTGAGGCTGAGTTTTGAGCGGGTCTTCGAAACGGCTCCCCATAGCCTGCGGCCCAGACAGATCCGCTTCGGGGATGTAGCAGGCATAAGCCAGCCCCTTATTGCCCGGTCCGAGACGGGCCGTGGACTGACGATTACGAACCGGCCTGCCTATGTCGCCAACGTCTTTGACGTCACGGATGTCCGTGGACCCTTGCCGGACGGTTGGGAAGCGGAACTCCACCTGGAAGGACAATTGCTCGATTTTCGGGAGGGGCCCAATCAACAGGGCGAGTATCTGTTTGAGGATGTGGAGATCCGGCCGGGCTACAATCGCTATACGGTGAAACTGTTCGGCCCGTTTGGAGAAACGCTCGAGCGCGAAGTGAAACTGTTCGCGGGTCAGGAAATGCACCCGGAGCATGAAGTGCAGTACGAATTCGCCGTGTTGGAGGAAGGTACCGCGCTCGATGGCTTCAGGTCCGGGACGTCGCGCCCCTCAGCGTCCGCAAGCCTTCAATATGGTGTTTCCCGGTCTCTCACCGTCCGGCTGGATGCTAAGGCTACCGCTTTGGGCGAGGCCGCGGCGACGACAAGTCTCGTCGGCGCGCATGGTGACACTCAGGGCGTTCTGAGGCTCGCGGCGTCAAGTTTTGGCGGACCCGCAGCCGAGCTTGGCGTGGCCCATTTGTTCGATGACCGCTCGTCTTTGGATGTGCGCTACGCCTGGAATGGCGGTCTGGCACCCCTCAGCAGTCAGGATCGAACCCAGCCTCCACGTCAAAGCGTCCGGCTTGACTATGACGCGACCGCGCCCGTTCTGCGCCATGGCCTGCCCGTACGAACACGACTGGTCTGGCAAGAGGCCCTGGACGGCACCCAGAGACTCACGGCGGGCGTGAACACTAGCTCGTCTCACCAAGGCTGGCGCTGGGGCGCGACGAGTTTCTATGAGCGGGTTTGGGGGCATCAAGGGGGCGATATCCAAGCCCTGCAAGGCAGTTTCAGCCTGGCGCGCACGCTCTCTGGCCTGAGAATACGTGCAGGCCTGGACTATGATGTCGCGCCGACAGCGCAGGTGAAATCACTCGATATCGCGTTGCAACGGCGTTTGCCGCGCGGCGGATTTGGTCAGGTTTCGATTGCACACGACATGCAGGGCCGCAGAACCCAGGCCAGCGCCAGCTATGCGCGGGATCTGGGGCCGGTTTCCATTTCTGCCACGACCGGGCTCGACGACCGCGGCGCGTGGAGTGCGGGCATTCGACTGGCCACATCCCTGTTCCACGACCGGCATAAGGGGCGCTACGCGGCGGCGCTGCCGGGGCTAACCCGCACCGGCGCTATTCGTGCAAATGTGTTCGACGATATCGACGAAGACGGCGTCCTCTCATCGGTCGACCGAGCCATTCAGGGCGCAAGTTTCATCGTAGACCAGTCCATCCGGAAGGAGGAATCGGGCGCCGATGGCGGCGTTACGCTCGGCGGCGTTGAGCCCTATCGCTCCATCAATATGGAACTATCCCTCGGCTCGCTGGATGATCCGTTTCTACAGCCGATCGAGCCGGGCCATGCGGTGACTGTGAGGCCAGGCCAGGTGATCGATCTGAATGTGCCCCTGTCACTGTCTGGGGAAGTTGATGGGACAGTCGTTCTGACGAAAGCCGAGAATGATGTGCCTGTGGCCGGTGTGCTTATCCAGGCGGTGGACAGTGCGGGCCGGGTCGTTGGCGAGGCGCTAAGTGAGTATGACGGCTATTTTTACCTTGATGGCTTGCCCATGGGCGATCTGGTCCTGCGGGTGGCGCCGGAAGCCCTCGACAGTATCAATGGAACTTCGGAAACCATCGAACTGTCGCTGACACGCGGGGGCCCGTCCGCCTTTGGTGTCGCCCTTTCATTGACCCAGCTGTCCTAGATTATTGCGGAACCGGTTTGGGCGCTGCCAAAGAAAAAAGGGCGACGCACGCGCCGCCCTTGATCATGTTTTAAGCGAGTGACCGCGCGGTGCGAAACCGCCCGGTCAGTGCCAATTAGGTGAGCAGGTCGAAGCGATCTGCGTTCATCACCTTCGTCCAGGCCGCGACGAAATCGCGAACGAACTTCTCGCCATTGTCGTCCTGGGCGTAGACCTCTGCGAATGCCCGCAGGATCGCGTTGGACCCGAAGACCAGATCTGCGCTTGTGGCGGTGTACTTGATCAAGCCGGTTTCGCTGTCACGCAGCTCATAGGTTCCGTCACCGACAGGATGCCAGCTGTAGGACATGTCCGTCAGCGTGGTGAAGAAGTCCTGGGTGAGGGCGCCCACGCGGTCTGTAAACACGCCGTGCTTGGTGCCACCATAGTTGGTGCCAATCACGCGCAACCCGCCGAGCAGAACCGTCATCTCCTGACCGGTCAGGCCGAGGAGTTGGGCGCGGTCTAGCAGCATTTCCTCTGCACTGACGCTGAATTCAGCGCTTTGCCAGTTGCGGAAACCATCGGCCAGAGGCTCGAGATAGTGGAAGGACGCCGTGTCGGTTTGCTCCTGGCTCGCATCGCCGCGTCCCGGAATGAACGGCACATCCATAGCCTGGCCACCGGCCTTGATCGCCTGCTCGACACCAATATTGCCCGCCAGAACGATCGCATCGGCAATCGAGGCGCCGTGTTTTGCGGCAATTGGCTCAAGCACGCCGAGCACTTTGGCCAGACGGTCTGGCTCGTTGCCTTCCCAGTCTTTCTGCGGAGCGAGACGGATCCGAGCGCCATTGGCACCGCCGCGACGGTCAGAGCCACGATAGGTGCGTGCGCTATCCCAGGCGGTAGACACCATTTCCGTTACGGAGAGTCCGCTGGCGGCGATGTCGGCTTTCAGGGCATCGACATTGTAGTCTGCATTGCCGGCCGGAATGGGGTCCTGCCAGATCAGCTCTTCCTGGGGCACAAACGGCCCCATGTAGTTCTGGATCGGACCCATATCGCGGTGGGTCAGCTTGAACCAGGCACGCGCGAATGTGTCTGCGAAATAGTCTGGATCGGCGCGGAATTTCTCACAGATCTCGCGGTAGACCGGATCAACCTTCATCGCCATGTCCGCATCGGTCATGACTAGATTGTGCTTGATCGAGGGGTCGGTCGCATCCGGATACTTGTGCTCTTCCTTGATGTCGATCGGTTCCCACTGCCAGGCGCCTGCCGGGGACTTTTTCAGTTCCCACTCATAGCCGAACAGGACTTCCAGATAGGAATTGTCCCACTGGGTGGGCGTCGGTGTCCACGCGCCTTCAATACCGGATGTGAAGGCCTTGTTCGCCTTGCCGTCCTGGCCTGGATTGTGCCAGCCGAAGCCCGCTTCGTGGATCTCCGCGGCGGTTGGCTCAGGTCCGATATTGTCGCCAGGGCCGTTTCCGTGCGCCTTGCCAACGGTATGGCCGCCGACGGTCAGGGCCGCCGTTTCCTCGTCATTCATGGCCATGCGTGCGAAAGTAGTGCGCACATACTTGGCCGTGAGCGCCGGGTCTGGATTGCCGTTCACACCTTCAGGGTTCACGTAAATCAAACCCATGTGCGATGCCGCGAGGGGATTATCCATCGTGTCTGCATCGTCGAGGCTTGCAACACGGTTTTCCGTTGCGGCGAGGATTTCATTCTCTGCGCCCCAGTTGATGTCCTGTTCCGGGCCCCAGATGTCGGCGCGGCCAAAGCCGAAGCCGAACACTTTCAGACCCATGGACTCATAGGCCACCGTGCCGGCGAGCGCGATCAGGTCTGCCCAGCTCAGCGCGTTGCCGTATTTCTTTTTCACGGGCCAGAGCAGGCGGCGGGCCTTGTCCAGGCTGGCATTGTCCGGCCAGGAGTTCAGGGGTGCGAAACGGATGTTGCCGGTGCCCGCGCCACCTCGGCCGTCGCCAAGGCGATAGGTGCCGGCAGCGTGCCAGGTCAGGCGGATCATGAAGCCGCCATAATGCCCCCAATCGGCGGGCCACCAGGACTTGCTATCCGTCAGGAGCGCTTTGGTGTCATCCCAGACGCCTTGATAGTCGAGAGTTTTGACCGCCTCGCGGTGGTCGTAGTCCACGTCCATCGGATTGATGCGCGCATCGTGCTGGTGGAGAATGTCCACATTGAGGGCTTTCGGCCACCACTTTGTCACGCTGTTGCCGGTGCCGGTGTTACCACCGTGCATGACCGGGCACTTTGCCAAACTTGTATTGTCGCTCATGTGATCCTCTTCGTTGAAATTCGATTCCATCGTCGGTCTGCAGCCTTGGCAGCACACCACGATGTCACGCCTCACAGCGTTACGTGGGTATCTAGGTCTCTTCGGGGAATAAGGAAAATTGCAAATTCTTATCGGTTAAGATAAAAAAATCTGATGAAAAATATTACCATGAAACATCTGAGGTATTTTGATGCCCTGGTGCAAAAACGACATTTTGGAAACGCTGCCAGCGCTTGCGGAATAACCCAGCCCGCCCTGTCGACGCAGATCAAGGAACTGGAAGCGCTCAGCGGCGCGCCCCTGGTGGAGCGCTCCACAAGACAAGTGCACCTGACCGCCCTGGGGCTCGAATTTGCCCGGCGCACCCGACATATCCTCGCCGCGGTTGATGAACTCGACGATCTCGTGCGCGCCAACAAGGCGCCCTTCTTTGCAGAGCTCAATATCGGCTTTATCCCGACAATTGCCCCTTATGTCCTGCCGGAAATCGTCAGTGTTCTGATGGAGCGGTTTCCCCACGCCAAGATGCGTCCGCGCGAAGCCAAAACGGCGACGCTTGTGGATGATCTGCTCACCGGGAGCCTGGACCTCGCCATGGTGGCGCTTCCCGTGTCTGAGCCGAGCCTGCAGGAATTCACGCTGTTCGAGGAAGAATTCCTTCTGGTTCGACCGCCGGGATCAGAGCATTTGCCGGCGCCGACGGCCGATGAGCTTTCTCGCTCCCAGGTCCTTCTGCTTCGCGAGGGCCACTGTTTTCGCGACCAGGCTCTGTCTTACTGTCAGGCCAATTCGGCCACGCCGAGCGATGTTGTCGAGGGCAGTTCCCTGTCGACCCTTGTGGGCATGGTCAGCGTGGGCATGGGCGTGACTTTCATCCCGGAAATGGCGGCCCCATTGGAGTCAAAGCTGAAGTCAGTCTCTGTCTGCCGTTTCTCCGATCCGGTTCCCAAACGGACAGTGGGTTTGATCTGGCGAAAATCAAATCCACTGGTTGAAGAGTTCATGCAGTTCGCAAACCTGATCCGAACCACGCGCGAGCAAGCGACATTACCAGGGCCGGCGTAATCGCCTTTTGCTCTCCGCTGCCGGGGCTTTTCGCCTGATTTGGTGGAATTCTCTGTTCACCGCACCAACACAAGCAAGGTGAAGGCGCAGTTGCCTCTCCGGTAGGCGAACAGCACCGAGCAGCAAGCGAAGCGCACAGGGCCTGAATCCAATCAAAACCGCAACACAGTGCGACATGGCTTTTGGCCCCTGCCGGGGTATTCAAAACCTAAAATCGATCCCCAGGATCGATTTTCCATCGCTGCGCGCTGACCGGAGCAGCCTTGAGCGCAGTCCATCGCGAAGCGGGGACAATCAAGAAAGCGCAGCCGAAACAAAGACCGCCTTCATTTTTGCTTGCCCCTGCCGGGGCATTCTCCGCCTGATTTTGATCCCCCGGATCAAAATCTTGTGCTGCGCACAACCGGCTGCG
>JBCBUL010000041.1:0-19623 GCA_039818165.1 Pseudomonadota bacterium
ACACAACCAGAGACACTCTTTCCCTACACGACGCCTTCGATCTCTTCATGCTCGCCGCCGAGTGTTATGCTGGCCGACCAGTCGCGGCTGTCTTCCGCCAGGGATTTTGCGAGGGCCTTCTGGTTTGTTTTCTTGGGTGACTCAGCCTGGGCGGCGATGGCCATGCGCGCGTCTCTCGACAGGGCAAATGTCGGGTGAGCGGTGAAGACGATTCCGCCATTCTCCCGCTCTACCGCAGCTTTGAAAGAGGGCCATCCTTCGCTGGCCAGCGCTTCGAGCCGTGCCCCAACGGCTTGCCAGGCCGTGTTCGGTTTGCAGTCAAAGTGCTGGTCGCGGAGAAATCCGATGCGGGCATCCGCCAACCGCAGGTGAATTTCGTCGATCAGATCTTCAATCTGGCCAAGGTCTTCACTGCCCGTCTCAAGGCCAGCGAACACGGATCGGCCGAGGGAAAACACTGAATTGGTTTCCGGATCGGTTTCAATCTGCCCGGCGGCGGTGCGAAGGTGCGAGTGCAAGGCCTCAAGGCGTGCGCTGGCGTGCTCTTTGTCCATGGTTTTCCTCCGCCGTCAGTCGGACGTATCGCGACCGGATCCGGCCTCGAAATTCTCTGGATGCTATCCGAGGCGTGTTTGACCCGGTCGGACGGCCACACCAACACCTATCTCGCCCGCCGCATTGAAAACAAGCGCGCGGCATCTCCGCAAGAGCATGGCAGTTACCCGCATCTGATGCCGAAGACGTTGATGCAATAGCGGTTTTGACTTGCGGGCCACCCCCGGCAATGGTGCGTAGCTGAAGCTATGCCGGGGCAGCGCGCCATGGGAGTCGTTGATATGAGAGTTTTGAGTGCCGTGATTTGTGCAGCGGGGCTTGCAGCGTGTTCACCATCTCCTGTGAGCGCTGCACCCGACGCGGTCGAGGCGGAGAGAGGCGTTGAACGCCCGGCGCCGGTGACCACGGAAGACCGCTTTGCCATTCTGGCGCTGGATTGCGTTCACCGGGAGTACCCGAACAAGATCGCCCATGTGTTGCAGTCTGCCGAGGATGCCCAGCCCCCGCACCAGCTGACGCCAGCTTTCTACGGCTGTTTCGACTGGCACTCCTCCGTACATGGGCACTGGTTGCTCTCGCGGATTCTGAACACCCAGCCCGACAGCGTGCTGGCGAGTGAGATCCGTGCCGCGCTTTCGGAAAGCTTCACCGAAGAGAAGCTGGCGGGTGAATTGGCTTACTACAATGCGCCGGGCCGCGGATCGTTTGAGCGCCCCTACGGTATTGCCTGGTTCCTGCAGTTGGTGGCTGAGCTGGATGCCAGCGATGATCCCCAAATGCGGGCTTGGCGCGAGACCCTTCGCCCCCTTGAAGCGGCAATCGTTGCCAAGACGCAGGACTGGTTACCGAAGCTGGCTTACCCGGTGCGCCTTGGCATCCACAACCAGACCGCTTTCGCTTTTGGCTTGATGATCGACTACGCCCGCCAGGTTGAAGATGAGGCGTTTGAAGCCGCGCTCGTGGAAAAGACGCTTGCCTTCCATAGCGGCGATGTGGACTGCCCTCTGGCATATGAGCCGTCCGGCGAGGATTTTCTATCGCCCTGTCTGATGGAGGCAGACCTCATGCGGCGAGTGTTGAGCCAGGACGATTTTGCTGTTTGGCTCGGATCGTTCCTGCCGCAAATTCCGGAAGATGGCCGCGTGGACTGGCTTGAGCCAGGGATCGTTCTGGATGCTTCCGACGGAAAACTCGTGCATCTGGATGGCGTGAACCTATCGCGCGCCTGGGCCCTTGAAGGGGTCGCCAGCGCCCTGCCGGAGGGTGATCCACGCGTCGCGGCGCTCATGGCGTCCGCCGACCTCCATAAAGAGGTGGGCATCGCAGCCGTTTCCGATGAGCACTATTCGGGAAGCCACTGGCTCGCGAGCTTTGCGACTTACCTCACCACGCGGCGCGGTATCTCCGGCAAATTGGGCGGCGAATGACAAAAGGATTTGGTCCCGGCGTCCTCGTAGCGGCCGCCTTCATCGGGCCCGGAACGGTCACGGCCTGCACATTGGCGGGCAGCAATTTCGGTTTCGCACTGGTCTGGGCGCTCGTCTTCGCCACTTTGGCGACCATTGTCTTGCAGGATATGGCTGCCCGGCTAGGGGCCGGAGCACGGTTGGGCCTCGGCGAAGCCTTGATGCGAAGCGCATCCTTTCCAGTCCTCAAATGGGCGGCGGGCGGCCTGGTTTTCCTTGCACTGTTCATCGGCAATTGCGCCTATGAGGGGGGCAATTTGGCGGGCGGTGCACTGGGCGCAGAAGCGATCCTGTCCGGGGCATCTCCGGGGCAGAAACCCCTCGTTGCTGTGCTTGCAATGATCGCAGGCTTGGCGGTCGTCATCGGGCGTTATGACGTGTTGGAAAAGGTGCTTGTGGGCCTCGTTTTGGTCATGAGTATTGCCTTTCTGGCCAGCGCGCTTGTCGTGCGGCCGGATTTCGCCGCGTTTGCCAGCGGGCTCATGCCGCGCATACCGGAAGGTGGCACGCTGACGGCTATCGCCCTGATTGGAACGACCATTGTTCCGTATAATCTTTTCCTCCACGCGGCGGCGTCTCGCCGAAAATGGCCCGGGCAGGAGGGCACGCCCCAGGCACGGCGCGAGTCTGCCATATCTATCGGTCTCGGCGGCTTAGTTTCGATCCTGATCCTGTCTACCGCGGCCAGCAGCCTGTTTGGCCAGGGGCTGGAGGTTTCCAACGCGGCGGATATGGCCGCGGCCATTGAACCCGCCTTCGGCGAGGCAGCGCGCTACCTGGTTGGAATTGGTCTCTTCGCGGCGGGGCTCACATCGACCATCACCGCGCCCATGGCGACGGCTTTCGCCTTGAGTGAGATTGTCGGCGGCGGGAAAGACCGCAACTCGCTATTGTTCCGCGCGACCGCCTTGAGCGTCGTGGTGGCCGGTGCGGTGATCAGTCTCTCCGGTATTCGGCCCGTCTCGCTGATCCTGATTGCGCAATATGCCAATGGCTTGCTTCTGCCTCTGTTGGCGGCGTTCCTTCTCTATGTGATGAACCGGAAGGATCTGCTGGGTAGATATCGCAACACCATGCTGGCGAACCTCGCTGGCGGAGCAATCGTATTGATCACGCTCGGCCTTGGGATCCGATCTATCCTCAGAGCGGCGGGGATCATGCCATGAGCGGGCAGATCGATCTGAATGCCGATCTCGGTGAAGGCTGCGCCTTTGATGCGGACCTGATGGAGGTCGTGACCAGCTGCAATATTGCGTGCGGCGGGCATGTGGGGGATGCGCGCACCATGCGCGAGGCACTCAGCCTTGCTGCTGATCATGGTGTTGCTGCCGGCGCGCATCCGTCCTTTCCGGATGGGGACAATTTCGGCCGGTCGCCTTCTTTGCTGAGAGGACAGGCCCTGGAGGATGCGCTTTTGGCCCAGACGGGCGCGCTCAAGGACATTGGCGATAGGCTTGGCGTTTCGATCACCCACGTCAAACCCCACGGCGCGCTTTATAATATGGCCGCACGCGATGCCGATCTCGCGGAAAGCGTCCTGAACGTGTTGCGAAGCGTTTTGCCCGGCGCGCGGCTTGTTGGGCCACCAGCGTCAGAGCTGGAACGGGCAGCCGCGGATGCTGGCGTGCTGTTCCTGCGGGAAGGCTTTGCAGACCGGGCCTATGAGCCAGATGGCCATTTGCGCGACCGTAGCTTGCCGGAAGCAATGATTATTGGCGAAGAGCGCCAAGTGGCTCAGGCTTGTAACCTGGTATTGAAAGGTGAAGTTCAGGCGTATGGCGGCACAGTAATACCTCTGCCCGTCGAGACGATTTGCGTGCATGGCGACACCGAGGGCGCGGTGGCGTCGGCCCGCGCCATACGGCGCGCATTGGAGCAAGCGGGATGGGTGCTATGCGCCCCCGGCTGACTCCGAGGCGGATTGCCGACGATGTGTTCGAGATTGCGACGGCCTCGCCCGGGGCGGCTCAGGCGCTGTCGCGCCAGTTACGTACCGAAGGACTTGCAGAAGACGTCGTGCCGGGTCTTGCGAGTGTGGCGGTGCGGTTTGATCCGGCTATCGCGGCCGAGATTGAGGCTTGGCTGATGGAACAGGCTGAACCTGACGAAATTGACACCGACCCAGGAGCAATCATTGAGATTGGCGTGGCGTATGGCGGTGACCATGGCCCGGATTTCGAAAGCGTTTGCCAACAGCTCGGCCTCTCGGGCGATGGCCTTATCGCCATGCACACGGAGCGGATCCACACGGTTGAGATGATGGGATTCACGCCGGGGTTTTCTTACATCTCTGGCTTGCCGGAGGGCTTGAATATCCCACGCCTTCAGGACCCACGTCCGCGGGTTGCGGCCGGGTCTGTTGGGCTCAGCGCCAGATTTACCGGACTTTATGCTTTGGCAGGCCCGGGTGGCTGGCCCCTGATCGGGCATACGCCTGAACAGCTTTTCTCACCGGAGCGCGCGGACCCCTTCTTGCTGGAACCCGGCGTGCGTATCCGTTTCCGGTCACTCTGAGATGATGGAGGTAATCTCAGCCGGGGTTCAGGCGAGCCTGCAGGGCGCACCGCACAGAGGCTCGCGCCATCTTGGCATCCCAGACGCAGGCCCGGCCGATCCTGTCTCCATGGCGCTCGCCAATCGGCTCGTGGGCAATGATCTGCTCGCGACGTGCGTAGAGATTAGTTTTGGCGGCTTCAAAGCGCGCATTGAAGCCCCATCCACTGTCGCGGTGACGGGCGCTTCGGGCGACATCCATGTTTCTGGTGTTGCCGTCCCCCTGCACAGGTCGCTTCAATTGACGGTCGGTGATATGCTGAGCGTCGACGTGCCAAGGTTCGGCGCACGCTCCTATCTGGCGATCGCCTCGGGCTTTGCCGCTGATATGGCTTTCGGGTCCACGTCGACTTACCTGCCAGCGGGCTTTGGGGGGCATCAGGGCAGGGCGTTGAGGGCGGGAGACACCCTCGTCGCGCAGGGTCTGGCCAAACTCGATGGGGTATTGGAGACGCCAGAAGCCTTTCGTCCCGTATTCACCCATAGCTATACCCTGAGAGCTTGCGCCTCTGGCGAGACGTCAGTGTTGGACGCAATCTCCCGAAAAGCCCTGTTCTCTGAGCGGTTTATCGCCGGGCGGCAGGCCACGCGAATGGGGCTCGCGCTGACCGGGCCCACCATGAAACTCGACAGCGATGGGATGATGGAAAGCGCACCCGTGTTTCCCGGCACAGTTCAATGTCCCGCGTCTGGCACGCCCATCGTACTCCTTTGCGATGCGCAGACGACGGGCGGCTATCCGCGCATCGCCCAGATTGCGCGCTGCGATCGCCACCTTCTTGGTCAAGTGCGCCCCGGCGAGGCGATCCGCCTTCTGGAACGCACACAGGAACACGCCGCGGATGCACTCTCCAAAAAGCGTGCGTTCTTGGCGGACTGGCTGGGCGATGCCACCGGGGAGTTGTTCTGAAGTGTTTGCTTAGTGTTGAACCGGCGTCTTACCCCGAATGATGGGGATTGTTCGCCGGTGGGCGCCATGGCAGTTTTCCCGCAAGGATGGCGGGGTAGCCATCTATCGCCACAGTGTTCGGGTCACTTTTGGGGGCCATACACAGTTCCAGTTTCAGGTCGCAGTCCATGACAGACCACCTTGTTTGCCCGGTCCTGCTCGTCGAAGACGAGCCAAACGCGCTTGAGCGCTGTCGCCAGATTGTTGCCAGCCATCCCCGCCTGAAGCTGCTCGACACGGCCTCTTCGCTCTCGGAAGCGCGCGACAAGCTGAGCCTGCATGGTGAGGAAATCGCGCTCTTACTCACCGACTGGCAACTCGGTGATGGCGACGCATCGGACCTCATCCGCACCTGCAAGGACGCCTATGATGCGCGCAGCATGGTCATCACTGTGTTCGGAGACGTCACTTCGGTCTTGCGCGCGATTGAAGCGGGCGCTGATGGATACCTCCTGAAGAGCGGCACTGATTACGAAATGCAAAGTGCAATCTCCACCGTGCTGGATGGTGGCGCTCCGATCAGCGCTGCGGTGGCCGTGCATTTGCTGAAACGTCTGCGCAAGCCCGCCGCGGTTGATGCAGCCGCCAGCCTTTCAGATGGCGACATTCGCCCGCAACTCAGCGATCGCGAAATTGAAGTGCTCAGCGATCTTGCCCGCGGACTTTCCTACAAGGAAGTCGCCCGGCGATTGAACATCTCGCACTATACGGTGGGCGACCACGTGAAGGCGATCTACCGCAAGCTGGAAGTCAAATCGCGCGGTGAGGCCGTGTTTGAGGCTGTTCAGGGTGGTTTGATCGAGATTGACCCCAGCGAATGACGGGGCCATCCGTACCGGTTCTTGCGTCCTGGCGTCAGGTCGGGGGGCAACGCTTCGTCATTGTGCTGGCGGTCATTCTGGCGGTCTATGTCGGCCTTGTTGCGCTTCTGCGCGGGCTTGAGGCCATGAGCACACCGCCGGCTGAAATGCGGATCGACCGGGTGTTTGCGGTCGATGAGGCTGGCGCCCGAACCGATGCGCGCTGGCGCGGCCATGCCTATAGGGTGCCTGGGCCAGGCGAGCCGATACGCACTTTGGAATTCCCTCTGCCGGAGCGCGTTTTGAGCGACGAGGTCAAGCCGGCGATCTATATCCGTGACGTGGTGCGTAAAGTGCGCGTGGAGCTGGTGCGCGGTGATCGCGTTCTGGTGAGTTTTCCGCCCAATCCGCGCCTGTACCGCCAACTCGATCCCGTTTTTCTGGATCTTTCGGAAGTCGGCGGGTTGGAAGACGGGGACAGGGTCAGACTAACCGTTGAGGGGCAAGTTCGCTCAGCGCTTCTGCGCACCGTTTTCGTGGGGCCGAGGTCGGACATCCAGCGCGCGTTTCGATGGACCCGGTTCTTATCCGTGCACTTACCCATGGCAGCGCTGGCCAGCGCGATGCTCACCGTACTGGTCATCCTGGCGTTCGTTCGTATCCCCGCACGCCAGGTGTTTCTCTATGCCTTCGCAGCCGTGATGGCATGCTGGGTGGTGCGCAATCTGCTCTTTGTGGGGCCTTTGGCTTTGCTGTCGCAACAAGCCTACTGGCCGATATATCTCTGCTCCACTTTAGGTGTTCTGGTGTCCTCTGTGTTCCTGGTGAACAGTTGGACGTTCAATCTGAAGAGCATGGCCAAGTGGGTGGCGCCCGGCCTCGCTCTGATGACGGTGGTACTCGCTATCATCACTGCAGTCTTGCCCATGTCTAGGGTGCGTGCAGTGCTCCACTTCGGCAACGTGATTGGGCTGGTTTCCTTCTGCCTCCTGATCGGTCTGTTGATTGCCTGGCTGCTAAGGGCGCGCCGGCCCATGTGGTTTGAAACCGTTACCTTTCTGGCCTGCTTACTGGTGGGCATGATTGATCTGATGGGGGATGCTTCGGCCGAGTTTTCGGCCATGATCGCCCCGGGCAGCGAGTTGAACCTCTTCTACAGCCCGCTTGTGCCGATCCCGTTGGCGATCGCATTTGTGTCCATGGTGGCGCGCTTCACAACGGCAACCCGGGAAGAGTTGGAAACCCTCAATACGGGGTTGACCGACCGCCTGACCGAACAGGAGGCGCGCCTGGAGGCGCTTCACAAGCAACGCGAAGTCGAGATCCGCAGGTCCACCGTCTATCGTGAACGCCAACGCCTGATGCAGGACATGCATGACGGGTTTGGAGGAGACCTCCTCGCGCTCGCTTTGAGGGCGGAGTCCGGCAAGGTGGACCAGGCCACACTGGCGGAAGAGTTGCGCATGTCGCTTCAGGATTTGCGCCTGATCGTTGATGCCATTGATACGCTGGACGGGGACTTCGACACCGCCGTGGGCGTCCTGCGCGGGCGAATTGCGCCGCAACTCAAACATGCGGGTCTGGAGATGGGCTGGGAAGCGCCGGACCTTGGCACGCCGATCCGGCTGGGTCAGGGGGGAATGCTGTCACTCCACCGGATTGTGCAGGAGGCGGTGCGCAACGTGATCCAACACAGTGGCGCCACGTCTTGCCGGGTCAATTTCACGCTCAGCGATACCGCCACACTGGATGTTGAAATCACTGACAATGGTCGCGGGATACCAGAGCCTATTCCGTTTGGCCGGGGCCTTGGCAACATCCGCCAGCGTGTTCAGCAGCTGGGCGGCAATTTCGCGATCGAGAACAGCCGGTGGGGCACGACGCTCAAGGTCTCCTTGCCGCTTGTAACCGATGAAGCCGACCCCGAATTTGCGGGATAGAGAGCCGTTCTCTCCTATGGATGCGGGATAACGGCGAGCGACCGCGCTCGGTAACAGACTTGGGACATTCACTCGTGAGGGGATCCCATGTCGCTTAAATCGCCAATCCAATCCGTCTGGTCTTCATTGCTCTGCACCGCTTCAATCGGGACTCTGGCCTCATTGCTCGCGCCCGATGCAGCTGCGGCTTGCAACACCGTGAACGACACGACGACCTGCACAGGCGCAACCGTTGGTGAACAGCGTATCGATGATGACAACCAGACCTTCATTGTGGATCCCGGCGCAACGCTGGAAGCGGTTGGACCCAGCACGGTCCGGCTGAATGGCGAAGACAATGTGTTCATCAACCGCGGAACGGTGACCCGCACCGGTAGCGGGAATGTCATCGGGCTTACCAGTACGTCTGGGACGATTACCGGCACAAATGAGGGCCGGATCAACTATCTTGGCGCGGACCTTGGGCTTCGCGCCGGTCTGAATGGCCAGTCGACGACGGGCAATGTCACGCTCACCAATACGTCGACCGGGATCATCGATTCCAATGCGGGCGGGATTTTTGGTCGAGCAACCGGCGCGACCGGTGATGTTCTAGTCGACAATGCGGGCCAGATCACCGCCCGCTCGACGGCGTCGGCGGGTCTTTACGGCCGCACCAATGGCGGCGACTCCACCGTGCAAAACTCGGGGTCCATCCTGTTTGATGCGGGAACTGCGGCGGGCGGTTTCGCCATGTTTGGCCGAAGCGATACGGGAACAGCAAATCTCATCAATACGGGCACAGTTTCGACTTTGTCGCCCGCTGCTTCCGCCCTGGTCGCTTATACGCCGAATGGCAGCGCGGACGTGATCAACACGGGCGATGTAACGACGACCGGCGATGCTGCGCGTGGCATCTGGGCCTATTCAGACGATACCGGCGTCAGCCTGAGCGCTCGAAACGCAGGTTCCATTACCACAAACGGGCAGAACGCTTCTGGCATCAATCTGGAAGGTTCAAGCACCAACGGCATGCTGGCGGCGAATGTCGCCAACACTACGGGGGCCACGATTGAAACGGTGGCGCAGGATTCGGATGGTGTCGAGCTCGCCTTTACTTCCGCCGTCGATGCGGACGTTGCGAATAATGGTGCCATCACCACTTCGGGCAGCAATGCCCACGGCATCTCTGCTGTCCATGCTGGTGGCACTCTGGACATTGTGAACGTTGGCACGATCGGCGCGGCGGGTGCCGGTTCCGATGGCATTCAAGTCAGCGCATCTGGCGGCGATATCACCGTGACGAATTCCGGAACGGTTTCCATCGCGAATGGTGAAGCCATCGATATTGATGTGCAGACCGGGTCCGTCGATCTGAATATCAGTTCCGGGCAGATAGAGGTGACCGCCGCCAGCCGGGGCGGGCGTGTCATCGATGTGGATGTGAACACTGGCGATGTTTCCGTGGATGTCGCGGACGGCGCTATGATCGATGGTGGTGGCGGACGAGGCATCCGTGTCGGCAGCGCCATGGGCCGCGCGGAGGTCACATCTGCTGGGCAGATATCAGCCCTCGACTGGGGAATACTTGCTGGCGGGAACACGACCGGGGTGCGCGTGGAAAACGCTGGCGACATCACCGTCACGGGCGGCTCTGGCGCAGGTATCATTGCAATTGGCAATTACAGTAATGCTGAGGTGGTCAACAGCGGAGACATCACTGCAGCAGGCGATAGTGTCGCCGGGGTTTACGCGTCGACCTATTCCACCGGCAATGCGAATGTCGTCAATTCCGGCGATATCGATACAACCAGCGACGCTGGCCACGGCATCCACGTTTATAGCTACTCAAGCGTACCAGCGAACACGTTCCGCGCGGAAAACCAGCTAGGCGGCGCAGTTACCACAAGCGGTATCGGTGCCCACGGGATCTTTGTCGACGTCAATGACTGCATGCTGGCCGAGGCGGTCAACGCTGGCTCGATCACAGTCACAGGTGCTGATTCCAACGCGATCCGAATTGAAAATCCGCTTGGCGATATTCGCGCTGAAAACTCCGGCAGCCTGCGCACCGACAGCCGCTCAACCATCGCAGGGCTCTCGACCGATGGCGACATTACCTACGTCGTGAACGGGGATGCCGAGATTGTCGGGAACTCGGTCGGCCGCGCTGTCATTTTCGCCACCACTGTGAATGGCGATGTCGACATCTCTGGCTCAGGCGATCTGACGGTTGGAGACATTGGCACCGGCATTGTCGCCCGTTCGAGCCAGGCCAATGTCACCATTGACTATGATGGCACTATTTCCTCCGGCGGAACCTCGATCGAAGCCACTTCAGGCGGTGTCGCCGATGTCACGTTCTCAGGCACTCTGACGAGCCAGAGCGCGAGCAGTTTCGGGGTCTATGCAGGAAGCCCGGACACTGCGAATGTGCTGGTCAGCGGGAGTGTAACCGCCGCGGGTACCGGCGTGTTCGCCATAGGCAACAATGGCGCTACCGTGCTCAACAGCGGGGATGTCACCAGCAGTGGTGAGAACCGACATGGGGTCTGGGCCTACTCCACCGGTGCGACCGCACGTGCTGAGAACACCGGCACAATCGCAAAGACCGGGAATGGTGGAGATGCGCTTCGCGCTGGAACCTACGGCGCCAACAGCGCTGAGGTCGTCAATTCGGGTGACATCACGTCGACCGGTACAGGAAGCGATGGCGCGAAGATTTACAGCTACAGCGCCACGGCCGCGACGGCCTTCACCCTGACCAATGAGGCGTCCGGCGACATCGCGACCAGCGGGGATTTCTCCCACGGTCTGTACGGTGAGGTCAACGCAGGCACGGTCGGCTTCACCAATGCCGGCGATGTGGCCGTGAACGGGTTCGGTGCTGATGGGGTGCGCACGGATCTGGATACCGGCTCAGCCACATTGACGAATTCGGGAACCATTGCCGCCAGCGGAGGCAATGGCGCTGCCGCCAATCTCACCACGCGCGGCGGAGCGCTGACCCTTAGCAACTCTGGCAGCCTGAGCTCCGCCGATGCCACCGGTGCAAGCCTGACCCTGACCAATGGTACGGCCACCGTAACCAATTCCGGTACGATCGGTGGCGGTGCCAATGGCTCCGGCGGTCTTGCCATTGCGCTGAACGGCGATGCGGCGGCTAACATCACCAATACAGGCACGCTGACGGCGCCGACCGATGCGCTGTTCGTGACATCTTCAGGAGGATCGGTCGTCACGGTGAACGATTCCGGCTCGGTGACGGGCGACATGGTGTTTGGCAACACGGTCGATACCGTCACCCTGTCTGGCACCTATCAGGGCGACATCAATCTTGGCGCGCTAGACGACGCCCTGACGATAAACGCCACGGCCATGACGGATTTTGCCGGTGACTTGATTGGTGGCGATGGCGCGGACTCGCTTACGTTCAGCGGGAGCGGTCTCTCGGTTTCCAATTCGATCAGCGGGTTCGAGACGGTCACTGTCCTTGATGGCATGACGACCCTGGACGGTGCGGATTTCAGCGGCGTTTCGAGTTTCGACATTGCCGCGGGAAGCATGCTGTCCATTGCCGATGGTGGCGCTGATCTCGCCGTGTCGGGGGATGTTACCCAATCAGGCGCACTGGTGCTCTCGCCAGCCGCAACGCTCGCCATTTCGGGCGGAAGTTTTGTTGCAGCAGACGGGTCGACCACCACTCTGGCCTTTGACGACTCGTCCACGCCGCAGATCACCGCCGACGGCGATATCACGTTCGCATCCGGTAGCACCGTCGCACTTGATGTGCAGACCGTGAACACGATTGCGACGGGTTTCAGCTTTGATGCGGCGGTTGCCGGCGGTGCGCTGAGCGATGCCTCAACCCTGACCGACAACTCCATGCTGTTCGACTTCGAAAAGGAAGTCTCCGGTGGCAACACACTGGTAATAACGGTGCAGCAGACCGTGATGTTGCCTGATGCGGTTGCAGGCAGTTCACCAAATGCGACTGGCGCCGCGGCTGTGCTCCAGTCGGTGATTGATGGTGGCGGCGCGGCGGGCACGGCGCTGTCTACGGCTTTTGGCCGGCTGGCCGATGACGCGGCGGTCCAGTCGGGTGTCATTGACTTCCTGCCAAGCACATCTGGCGGCCTGGAGCGCCTGGTGACCGATACCGCGATATCCGTGTCCGATACGCTTGACCGCCGCGGCCTTTCAGACGGGCAGGGCACAGTGCTCTGGGTCGACTGGATTGGAGGCCGGGGCGAGGGCACCGCAACGGTCTCGGCGGAAGGGTTCAGCAGCGACCACTCCGGATTTTTCGCCGGTCTCGACCATCGGTTCGGCTCGGGCGTGACCCTCGGCGTGGCGCTGCACAGCCTCGAAGGCGGCACTCAGGATGATGGCGCGAGGCTCGACCGCCAAGATGTAGATGCCACTGGTTTCGCAGTCTATGGCCGCGGCGAACGTGGCAACTGGGTGTTCAGTGGCCAGGCCGGATTTGGCCAGGTCGATGTGTCATCGGCCAGAGTAAATGCCCTGCTTGGTGAACAACTTGCCGGTGACACTGATGGCGACCAGACATGGCTCAAGGGCGGCGTGGACTATGTGTTCGACACGCCCGGCTGGGACCTGCAGGGCGGATTGGCCTACACCCAGATATCCACCGAGCTCGGCAGCTATAGCGAATCCGGAGGCTTGGGCGCACTGACCGTAGCGGGCCGAGATGCGGACTCCCAACGCCTCGCGGCCACCTTGAACACCAGCGAGACCTATGTCTCCGATCAGTTCAGCTGGACACCGCATTTCAAGGCGGGTCTGGTCACCGACTTTGCCGATGTGGCCGAGACCTATAGCGCCAGCCTCGTGGCCGGCGGGGAAAGTTTCGATATACGTCAAACCGGACGGGGTGACACTGCTTTCATCGCGGGCGCTGGGCTCGATGTGACGATATCGGATCGCTTCACTCTGGGCGCGGGCTTCAGCGGAGAGTTCGCTGACAAGCAAGAACGAACCCTCGGCTATCTCTCGGCCCGGGCCCGCTTCTAATGGCGGCAGCTGATGGCGGGGCGATGCAGGACGCGCCCCGCGGTGATCAGATTTCCGCCTCGCGGGGGCTGGCCGGCTGGTTGGAGAGCCAGCAGGTCAGCCTCGCCTTCACGTCCTATCGCACCGGTCGCCTGTACTTTGTCGGGCTTTGCAAGGATGGGCGCATTGGTTTTGACCAGCGCCAGTTCGAGCGCGCCATGGGCCTGCACGTGTCAGGCGACAACTTGTTTTTGGCAACCCAATGGCAGGTATGGCGACTGGTCGATGTTCGCTCCAAGGCAGATGCGCCGTCCGATGGATTCGATGCGCAGTACGTGGTCCGCACGGCGCGCACGACGGGCGACATCGACCTGCACGACATCGCTATCGAGCACGACGGCCGGGCCGTATTCGTGAACACGCGCTATTCCTGTCTTGCTACATTTTGCGATCAAAAGGGCTTCACGCCATCTTGGCAGCCACCATTTGTGACGGCCTGCACGCCTGAGGATCGCTGTCATCTGAACGGGCTCGCGTTGAGGGATGGGCAAGTGCGCTACGTCACAAGCGCAGCCAGGAGCGATAGCCCCTCAGGATGGCGGGACCAGCGTCGCAATGGGGGGTGCATCGTGGATGTGGCCGCGTCTGACGTGATCGTCGATGGGCTTTCAATGCCGCATTCCCCGCGCTGGCACGACGGCCGGCTCTATGTCCTCGACTCTGGGCGCGGAACGCTCTGCCGTGTGGATGAAGCCGCGGGAACGGCGGAAGCGGTCGCTTGGCTGCCAGGCTTTTTGCGCGGCATGGCGCTTATCGGGCGCTACGCCATCGTGGCATCGTCACTCGCGCGAGATGGCGATTTTTCCGGGCTTGATCTGGATGACATGCTGAAGGCGCGCGGCGCTGAGCCCTGGTGCGGCTTGTTCATTGTGGATCTTCAGGCCAGGGCCGCCGTGGAGTGGCTCCGGTTTAAGACCGATGTGCGCGAGCTGTTCGATGTTGCAGTTTTGCCGGGTCGACGTCGTCCTATGGCAATCGGTCCGAATTCGCCTGAGCTTCGTCAGGGCGCAATCTGAATTACGTTTTCAGAGGCGACGCTATCGGGCGATCGCCATTTTCAGGTAGCGCTCCCGATTGGCGCTTGAGCGTTGGCGCGCTTCCTCGATCGCCTGGCGTTCGGACGCGTCCAAAAGGGCCTCGAGGAGTCTCTGGAAGTGGTCTTGCATCGCTTCACGCGCAGCCTGGGGATCCCGGGCCGCCAACGCGTCAAAGATCTTAGTGTGCTCGTTCACAGTGTGCGAGCGATCGCCGAAACAGATTGCGGAATAGACCTTCCGCACCGCTTCGATTTCGGTGCGCATGCGCCAGAGATTCTGGAGAAAGAAGATGTTTGCAGCATTGCCTGTGGCCCGCGCGATCACAAGGTGGAATTCGCGGTCGGCTTCATCTCCATCGGCTTGGTTGTCCGAGGCGGCGGCCATACGCTCGATCGTGGCTGAGAGCTTCGCCAGGTGTTCGTCTGTGATCTGTGTCGCGGCGAGGGCGGCGCACTCGGATTCGAACAAAAGCCGCGTTTGTGTCAGCTCGAATGGGGTCACTTTGGGCAGGACAAGGCCGCTGGCCTCCTGCGTATCCCGCACATAGACACCCGACCCCACTTTTATATCGACCCGTCCGACCGCCTCGAGCGAGATTTCGGCTTCGCGAATGACCACGCGGCTCACCCCGAACTTCTCTGCTAATTCTCGCTCGCCGGGCAACCGCGTCCCCGGGGGGTAAGCGCCGGAATCAATCATGTCCAAGATCAACTGGGCGATCGTTTGATAGAGGCGTTTCTCGGACATGAAGGCTCCTTTCCCAGAGCAACCGTCTCGCTCCGTGCGGCACGACAGTAACAGCAGTACCGTGTAGTTATATGTTTTCTCTACCCTATTCTGGCAAGGTTTACAAAAAGGTAGGTCCAATTATGAGGAGGCGGCAAGCCCGCCATCGGGCTTGCCGCGATCCTTGGTGGACGCGCTAGAAGCGCCCCCGCAGGCCGAAGAAAATACGCGGACCATAATCGTTGACCTCGTAGAGGTCGTCATTGGTGAATGCGAACTGCTCTTTCGGCTCACTTCCCAGGTTGATGGCCTCAACCGACAAACGGAAATTGTCGGTGAGATTGTAGGAGGCCCGGGCTTCCCAGACACCCACATCACCCACGAAACGCAGGCGTGAACCGTCCGATACGAAGGGCTGGAAATACTCGTCGCGGTATTTGTAGGTCACCGATACATCGAAGTCGCCGACCCCCCAGAATGCCTGAGCCGATAGGGTGTTTTCGGATAGTCCGGGAAGGCCGCCTGGATCCAGGATGCCGTCTGCAATCTGGTCGATCGAGCCATCCAACTGGACGACGAACTGATCTCCGTAGCGACTGTCCTGGAACTCGAAGTCGGAGTCGACATAGTTGTAGCTCAGTTTCCCTCCAAGACCGCTCCAGAGGCCCGGAAGATAGCTCAACGTATGTGCGGCTGTGAGTTCCAACCCATACAGCGAGCTGGTGTCATCGCTGGTTTGTTGCAACGAGATCGGTAGAGTCAGACTCTGGCCATTGATGTCGTAGGTCTCTTCGAGAACCGTATTTACGAAACCACCCTGGAACGACTTGTAGTAGCCGCTGATGGCCAGAATCGTGTCGTCGTTGGGGTACCATTCAAAACCGGCGTCGAAGTTCCAGGACATCAGTGGATCGAAGGCCGGGTTGCCATCGCCACTCACATCCGTGATCAGCTCCTGGATCGTGGTGATCTGATCGGCATCATCATCATCGCTGGCATTGGCGAAGTCGAAGCTCCGGCCAAAACCCATATCTGCCGGGTCGGGCCTCGACATGGCGCGGAACACGCCCAAGCGAACCAGTTTGTCAGGCGCCACTTCAATGATAGCGATCGCGCTTGGCAACACCTCGGTGTAATCGTGATTGGCCGTCACCGGAACCAGATTGCCGAGCGAGGCGCTGAGCTGTCCGTCGGTTTCCGTGATCGTGATCTCCGGGCGGTATCCTGTGGCTTCTACATCCGTATTAACAATGCGTGCACCGACATTGCCGCTCACCGGGAAGTTGCCCAGCTGCGTCTCGTAATTTGCCATCATGTAGAACGCGGTAGTCGTCTCGGTGACGTCAATCGTTCTGGTGTTTTCCTCGATCAGGCTCGGAATACCGGCTTCGAACGTATTCAATGCTTCAGCGAAGCTATTTTCGCTCGCATTTGGATCCGTGAGGAACGTGTTGATGGTTCCGAGCAGGCCGTTGAGCTGGCCGACCGCGGTTTCTGCTACACAACGCGCATCAAAGGTTGCCCATGAGCTTGTCGAGCTGATGACGCTGCCATCATCGGCAATGTTCGTGACCAGGTCACCATCACGCAGATTGTCAAGGAAGCTGTCGCCTTCCCGGAACTCCTGGTAGCAGGCGTCATTTGCAATCGAGATGATGCCGACGATGTCGTCCTGCAGCGTGGCATAGGTTGGATCGGTGTCGTAGAGGTCGTCATCTGTATCGTCGATGACTTCGCGGTTATTGACGGTCAGTTCGCCATCATTCTCGATCTCAAAAGAGAAGCGGCCGGCATTGATGTCCAGCGGGTTGCCAGAGTCGCTGCCGCCTGGGAGTTCAAGGTAATCCTGTTCCGCGACGCGCACACCGGCTAGGATATTTGTGAACAAACCATCCATTTCATAGTCTGCATCCAACCGAATGGCGTTGATCGTGTTCTCGCGCAGGCGATCATTGTCGATCCGTACGCGCAGGCGGTCCACATAATTTGCCGGATCGTTGACATCAAATTCTTCGTCATAAAGTCGATACACTGGCACATCTCGGCCACGCAGGTCGTATTCGATCACGGGCGTGATGTCGGATTGAATTCGGAATTCCCATGCGCGTTCTGTCCGTTCCGTGTTGGAGTGGGCCAGGTCTGCCGAAACGGTTAGACGATCTGTCACCTCATATCCGACGTTCAGGCCACCGCCGAGATATGTCTCGACGCGCTCGAAGTCGCCGCCCTGAACTTCGATCGAATTGTCGGTGATGGCACGGAGAATGCCGCCGTTTCCATTGGTCACCAGGGAATCCAGGCTCGTGGTGCTGGTTCCAGCAACGTTCAGCGAGGTGTCATTGCGACGGCCACCATTGAAGGTCAGGTCGCTGCGGAGCTCTTCCTGGCTGCGTTCCGACCATTGCACGTCAAAATTGATGTCCCAACGATCGTTTGGCTGCCACTGGAGTTGGCCGAAGAAGGCATCGCGCTGGTCACGCGTATCGTTCTGGCGGTAATGGCGCTGGGAGGGGGCGAAGACGAAGGGCACGCCTGCGTCGATTGCGAGACCTGTGGCCGGATCAATCGTGGTGTCAAAGCCTTCTGTGTCAGAGCCACGCGTGTCGAGGTTGTCCGGGTTCCGGCGATCGTTGAAATCATCACAATCATCATCGCCCCGATCTGTCGTTTCGGGGGTGTTCGAGAACCCTGTGAACGTGCCGCCATTGGTCTGGTCGGTGAACTGGGCGAGCCCGTCTGAGATCACACATGCTGGCCGTGAGTTGGACGTCGGGCCGGTCTGACGACTCTCGGCCTCAGGCTGTGAAATGTCTGACCGCTGGAAGCCCAGCGAAATGCCGATTTCACCCAAGCCGTCGAATTCGAGCTGGTCCACATAGCTGAGGGTGCCGCGATAGCCGAGGTCGCCTGCCAGGGAATCTTCGATATTCTGTTGGTCGGGGTTGTAGTTGCCCTTGATGTCGAACTGGAAGCGCTGCTTGCCGAAATCGAGGGGGCGAAGCGTCTCAAGCTGGATCTGGCCGGCAACGCCGCCTTCAATCTGACTGGCATCCTGCGTCTTGAAGACGGCGAGCTTGTTGATCAGCTCGGACGGAAACTGGGAGAAGTTGACCGAGCGGTCGCCCGAACCGTTCGTGGCGGCGCGGCCATTCACAACGGTTGACGACAAATATGGTCCGAGCCCGCGGATAGAAACCTCCGTGGCGCCGCCATTTTCGCGGTGGGATGCAACGCCCGTGACGTTCTCAAGGGCTTCACCAATCGACAGGGCGGGGATGTCGCCGATTTCCTCGGCCGAGAGACCATCGACAATCTGCGTGCTCGAGCGCTTCAGCGCGATCGAGTCCTGGATGACTTGACGGGTGCCGGTGACTGTAATCGTGTCGAGCGTTTGCTGTTCTTCTGCTGTGGTCGTTTCTGCAGGCTGCTCGGATTCCTGCGCGATCGCCATGCCGCCCAACGGTAGAACAACGCTTGAAAGCAGCGCTGCACGCCAGGCAAAGGTTTGCCGCATCGATGCGGAGTTTGGGTGTGATTTCGATGACATTGAGTTCCTCCCTAAAAACGTAATGGCTTCAACTCGACGTGAAGTTCTCGTGAGGAACCAATAGATGCTTCACCAAAATGTCAACCAAAGACTCAAGATTGGTAGTACCAAAAATATTGGTCCGTTCTTCAGTGTCATCCAGAATCCAGATGCTGACTTGCTCTCAGGCTGACGAAACTGCGCTATTTTGGGGATTTGAAAATCATTGGTTGACAAAAAGGTCTACACAATTAGCGTGACCTTCAACACCGGGAAACACGGCTTTGGGAGGCAGGTATGCGTGCAGGACTGTTCGGTGCCACTGCGATGATTCTCGCGCTTGGCGCGTGTGAGGCGGTGCCTTCGCAGGGCGCAGCGATACCTTCGGCGCAAACGACGGCCCCTGAACTGGTCGCAAATCTCGTTGCTACACCCGAAGCCTTCTCTGAGGCGATCGCCATGGCTGAGCCTGGCGATACGATTTTCCTCGCAAATGGCGTATGGAACGATTTCGACATGCTGGTTGAGGGCGCGGGCACAGACGCGGCGCCCATCACGGTGCGCGCTCAAACGCCCGGCGAAGTCATCCTGTCGGGCCAATCCAGCTTGCGGCTTGCTGGCGAGCATCTTGTTGTGTCCGGCTTGGTCTTTCGGGATGGCTACACCCCGCGCTCTGAGGTTATCAGTTTCCGAAAAGACAGCGAAACGCTCGCCTACAATTCCCGCGTCACAGAAACCGTGATCGACAACTACTCCAACCCCGATCGGCGCCAGCGCGACATCTGGGTAATGATGTACGGTCAGAACAATGTGTTCGACCGAAACCACCTGGAAGGAAAGCAGAATTCCGGCCCGACCATGGCGGTGCGTTTGAACAGCGAAGAGAGCCAGGAGAACAATCATCTCATCGCTGTTCAAACGCACCGCCATGGTCGGGCCGGAATTCTGCTTTCCTTCCAGGTGGTTTCGGTCGAACACATTGTTCTGACCGTACATCATTACCCAGATGTCGCGCTGGC
>JBCBUL010000042.1:0-14849 GCA_039818165.1 Pseudomonadota bacterium
ATCCTCGCCCAGCGGCACCTCTTCCGGCATCCAGTGGACTTGCTGCTGCTTCTTCCAGAACTCATGGGCCCACGGATAGCGAAATGGCTTGTAAGCGTGGGATGGGGTCAGGAGACCGGGAATGTTTGCGTTGCCGTCGGCCATAGGGCGCTCCATCGAACTCTTTTGCATCGAATACCCAGATATAGTGCGCCGCATCGTGAAAGCACGCAAGATATATGATTAGTGGCTGCGTCACTTCCTCACAGAATTGATCCGCGTTGGGAGTTTCTTAACCGCTTCGGAGCGCTTCGATTCGGTTCTGACCGCCGTCAAAACCACATGAAGACTATAGCGCCCACAATTCCGAGCACCATGAAGGCGGTCAGCGCGCAGAGCAACACGATCACTCCCCAACTGAGCACCGAAGACGAAGACTTTTGTGCGATGTTGTAGAGTTCCAACCCAGCCAGCGGGATCAAATAACTCCCGAACGTCAATGCGATATCGGCGGGGCCTGACATTGTCTGATTCATACCGACAGGCCCCTGATTGAGCAGAATCCACCCCATCATTCCGACGCGCAGAAACCAGACCCCATTCGCCACCATGAACAGTCGCATGGCCCAACGTTGGTGATCGGCAATGCGCCGCGCCACGGCAAAGCGGATCGTATAAGCCCCGAAAAGCAGGATGAGGATGCCGTTGAGGGACACCGAAATAGCCGCCGGCAGGGAGAGATAGGAGCCTCTCACCCAGGTCAGCCAGAGCCCTCCGAGCGCGAGATAGAACGCAACCAGCAAGAACACGCGCCCACTCCAACGATGAAGCACGCGAGCACGGCTTCTCAAGGCAGGCATCAGTTGCAACAGGCCTGCACCTGTCATCACTGCTGCGAGCAGAACATGGCCAATAAACATGATATTGCCGGTGGCATCGCCTGCCTCAAAACCGGTAATTTTGGGTTTGTCGTTCCAGCCGGCAAAATCTCCAAACAGGGTTCGGGTGCCGTAGAATGACAGAATGAAAATGATGAAAGCGATCTGGCCAATCGCGGCAAAGGTGAACCATGTCGCCCCTAGAGTTTTGTAGCTGGTGCTCCAGGTGATCAAAGGTTTCGCGTTCGACATTTCCGGGCCTTTCAAGAACGGTGACCCGCTTCAAAGGCATCAGACTCCTTTGACCGTCTTGCCGATTTGGAAATCAGCTAGATTTTTTCCGGGGCCATCGCGTCGACACGGTGGCGTAGTCGCATTATGTTATTCGATATGACGACAGCAGGTTTGAACTGGCGAACGGCGCTGGGCGCCCAACGGAAGCGTAAGGCACCACTGCCTTCACCACTGACCCTTTATTGGCTTGGCTTTAGCGTCTCGTCAGCCGCCTACATTTTACACGTCCTCCTAGGCAATAACCTGCCCATGATTAGCACAACATTGGCCGTCATTGGCCTCGCGCCGTGTGGGATGGCCTGGCTATATTCGCGTGCACTGTTTCGCGCCGGAGCAGAGAATGAGACCTGGCCCCACGCCCTCGTGGCAGCTCTTTATGGTCTAGGCTTGCTGTTCATGGTGTTCCCGGGAGCCAGCTCCCACGGATTGATGGGGTATCTCGCCAGCGTCTACCATCTTCTCTCGTCTGCAATGTTGTTGTTGACGCTGTTGGAACCGCTGGACGGCCTCAGCAAGTCTCAGAAAGATCGACGGTTCCGGATCATCTTTGCGGTCGGATACACAGCTATTCTGGGGACAGGTTTTGTCGTTGCCTTGCCAGAAATGGAAATGGTGCGCGAACCGGCGCGGGCCGTTCTCGCCAGCACAGCGCTCATCGGCACGACCATCGCCCTCCACTTCCGGTCCGCTCATCCTTTGGAGCGCCGTGCCCGCAAGCCCGAGCGCATGCAACCAATTGGCGAGCATGCCGACCTCGCCATCCGATTGAATGAAGCACTGCACCGCAAGCAAGTGTATCTGGATCCGGAGCTGAAAGTCGCAGATCTCGCCCAGCTTCTCGGAACGGCGGAATACAAGCTGAGCCAGTGCATCACCGGAGAGTTGGGCTTCAACAATTTCAATCAGCTCGTAAACAGCTATCGGATCTCTGAAGCCAAACGACGTTTTTCCGACGCCCAGTTTGACACGCTGCCCATTCTGACGATTGCGATGGATTGCGGATTTGCATCCATCGGCCCGTTCAATCGCGCCTTCAAGGCCGATATGGGGGTGACACCCAGCGCGTTCAGATCACGATCGAAAGCGCTGAGGACAAAAGCCTAGCGCGGCGCGCGTTTCGCAAGAATGCGCTGTAGGGTGCGCCGGTGCATGTTCAGCCGCCGGGCCGTCTCTGAAACATTGTGATTACACAGTTCATAGACCCGTTGAATGTGTTCCCAGCGCACGCGGTCTGCCGACATGGGATTGTCTGGTGGAGCAGGCTTTTCGTCAGGTCGGGCCGTCAATGCCTTTACAATATCTTCCACATCTGCCGGCTTTGCCAGATAGTCCACGGCGCCAGCTTTCACAGCGGCTACGGCCGTGGCGATCGCGCCATATCCTGTCAGGATCACGGCACGCGCATCCGGGCGGTATTCCTGCAGAACCTGCACAACATCCAGGCCCGATCCGTCATCCAGGCGCAGGTCGAGCACTGCAAATGCGGGCGGGTTCAGACGCGCAATATCCTTGGCTTCGCTAGCAGAAGAGACTGCTGACACCAGAAAGCCCCGCTGGGTGAGGGCGCGGGCGAGGCGCTGCAGGAAGGGGCCGTCATCGTCAAGGACGAGGCAAGTGCGGTCTTCCACATCCTTGAGAGACTCATGGAGTGTAACGGTCACGGGGCGGTCGGTACGAGTAATCTCTGTCATAGATCAATTATATAAGTTGATTTTCCGGCGCTTCCAATCTGGAGCGCGGCCAAAGGGCTTGGACAACCGCTCCCTGGCGCGGCGGTGTTCGGTTTCGGGTGGCGACGCGCCCGCCGCTCTGTTCGATAAGCGTCTTTGCAATGAAGAAGCCAAGCCCCATGTCGCCGCCGCCTTTTTGCGCTTCGCCCCGTTGGGAGACATAGGGCTCTCCGAGTTTCGGGAGCACTTCGGGCGCGAAGCCCGGGCCGTCATCGCTGATCGTCACGATGATGTGCTCCCCGGTCCAGCTGATACGGGCATTGACGGCCGATTGGGCGAAGCTAACGGCGTTTTCGATGAAAGCGCTTAGCGCGTGGAGCGCCTCAGGGCTGCGGCGTAAGGTTGGGGCGGTTTCCTCTCCGCCATCACCCGGCGATGCGCTGACATTGAGGGCAACGCCGAGGCCGCGATAGGGCTCTGCAGCTTCGTCCAAAAGGGATCGAACTGGCATGCGCGCATGGACGATATCGCTCGCCTCGCGCGCCTCACCGAGCTGTTTCAGGATGCTGCGACACCGCTCGGCTTGTTCTGCAACCAGGGTTGCGTCTTCCGCCAGCGGATCATCCGGCGGCACCTGGGCGGCCATTTCCCTTGCGACGAGGTGGATCGTGGCGAGCGGTGTGCCGAGCTCGTGGGCCGTCATGGCGGACATGGCCCCAATGGCCGACAGCCTTTGCTCCCGGGCCATGACGACCGATGCCGCATCCAGTGCGCGCACAAGCCGCGCCTCATCCTGGCTCACCCGTAGGGCGGAGACGGCAAAAAAGCTGAGCCCCGTCGCCAGGGCCACCAGGTGCCCATACTTGAACAGGGCGGGAAGATCCGGCGGGGCGGCACCAGACCAGGGCAACGGCCAAGACAAGAGGATCATGGCGCTGGCCAACACCATGGCCAGCACGGCAAGCAGCGCAGCCTCATGGGGCCGCAGGATCAATGCGGCAACCGTCACAGGCGCCACAAGCAGAAGCAGGAAGGGATTGGTCAGCCCGCCGGTAAGCGCAATGAGCGCAGCAAGCTGGAATATGTCGAAGGCGAGGTTCAGGCCCGCTTCCCAATCGCGCACCAGACGCTGGCTCGGCAGGAACAGGGTTAGCAACACGTTCAGCCAGGCCGATGCGGCGATGACGGCCAGGCAAGCGCTGAGCGGCAGGGAAAAGCCGAGCCCGAAATAGACAAACAGGACGGCGGCGGTCTGTCCGGCCACGGCCATCCAGCGCAGGGCGATGAACGTGCGCATACGAGTACGCCCCAGGGCCGATTGCGCGCTGCCCAGTCCTTCTGGCGTCAAGGCAAACAGGGTCTCATTCAGGCCCGACTGGCTTTCTTTAGCGAGGTCTTCCATGAGCATACTGTGTGGCAAGCCGCCGCCTGTGCAAAGGGGGGTGTGCAGGCATATCTAAACCCTATGAAAACTGCCCTGCTCCCTGTTGTGATCGCTGCGCTCGCGGCGTGTTCTCCGCCCGGCGCCGAACCGACAGGCGGAGGGGCACAGGCGGGGTGTATGACGCGGGCCTATGCAGATATTGGCGGCCCGATCAGCCTGGTTGACCAAACCGGCGCCGATGTCACCGAAGCGGACTTCAAAGGCACGCCGACACTGGTCTTTTTCGGCTTCACCTACTGCCCTGATATTTGCCCCATGACGCTCTACACGATGGGTCAGGCGATGGACTTGTTGCCAGAGGGCACAACGCGACCGCGCACCGTTCTGATCTCAGTTGACCCTGAACGAGACACGCCCGAAGCGCTCGCGACATATCTGTCGAACGCCGCATTCCCGGCAGGATCCGTGGGCCTGACCGGAACACCTGAGCAGATCAAGGCCGCGGCCGACGTGTTCAAGGCGGGGTATGAGCGGATCGAGACGCCTGACAGTTTGGCGGGCTATACGATGGACCACACCTCACTCGTCTACTTAATGGACGAGGACTGGTCCCTGAAGACCTTCTTCACGCACCAAACCGATGCGAATGCCATGGCTCAGTGCCTGGCGGCACATTTGGACGGCTAGCCCTCTTCCTCAACCTGTACGGCGGAGCCCATCCTGGAGCGGATGGGCGCTGGGACTCGCTGGTCGGGCTCCCAATTCGCCCGCCAGATGCAGGGTTTTCGTTTCATCGTTGAACTCTAGTGTGTAGCGCCGACCGATGGCTTCGGGCGCCGTGCGCGAACGCTCCAGCTCTGCATCCCATCGAGGCCATCCGAGCCCGCGCGGGTTCAGCCGATTGGGCGCAGAGGGCCTGGCCTGAATGCGCCAGCGGGCCTGGGCGGCGGTCGCACCGCTTCGGTCATACCCCGGCAAGAGGATAACAGGCGTGCCCCGGGCCTGGCTGGCCAGGGTCAGGCGCCGGCTAGCGGTGAAATCGACCTCGCCACATTCGGCTATCACGCAGGCCACGGCAGAGGAGGTGATGGCCTCTTCCACGGCCCAGAGAACCTCGGCCGGCTTTCTGGCGCGAACAAAGAGGAAGCGGTCCGGCGAAGCCCCAAGACTTGCCAGCCCCCAGGCTGATATCCCGCCTCCATCAAGGGTGCCCTGGACCCTCGAGATCCAGGCAAACGCCCCGGATTTGGCCGCTGAGAGGCCGGTAGCGAGGGCAAACCCCACCGCCGCCGGCCCGTCCCCATACTCCCTGGCGCACACTTCGTGCACGCCCGTGCGTCCCAGGCCATGGGGAAAGCGCTCACCTGCCACATCGCCGGATCCGGCGCTGCGTCCCATGCGGGAAAAGTCCACCAGTTTGAGCGCCGTCTTATCCATGCCCACCTCGCTTGTTCTATATTTGTTCCAGGTACAAAAAGAGTCAACCGGCGGGTGGCTCTCTTGGGCAGAATTTTAATCAGAGGGCGTCGAAGGCTGCGTCTATGTCTTCAGGCCGGGTCGACCAAGCACAGACAAAGCGGTATCCACCGCCCGGCCAGGGATAGAACTTCCATCCGGCATCGCTCAGTTTCGCTGCCAGTTCTGATGGCAAATGCGCGAAGACCTCATTGCCCTGCACCGGGGTGATGAGCGCTGCGCCGGGAAACGCCAAGATGCGCTGGGACAAGGCTTGCGCCATGGAATTGGCGTGGGTTGCAAGGCTCAGCCACAGATCATCTTCCAGCAATGCTACGCCCTGGGCCGAGACATAGCGCAGCTTGGGCGGCATGTGCCCGGACCGCTTGGCGCGCGCCTTCAGTGCCATCAGCGTCTCCTCCGCCGCACCGAAAAAGACGATGATCTCACAGCCCATAGCGCCCGTCTTGGTCAGGCCCAAGGTCAAAACATCAATGCCTGCTTTCCAGCTCAATTCCGCCGGGCTCACCCCAAGATTCGCCAATGCGTTGGCAAACCGGGCCCCGTCCAGATGAACGCTCAGGCCTTTTTGGTGGGCAAGATCAGCCAGGGTGCGCAGCTCACCGGGCGTGTAAGTCGTGCCCCACTCGGTGAGATTGGTCAGCGACAAAGCCGCCGGTGGGACAACATGCACGAAGCCTTCATCCACCGTATCCAGATGCGCGCTGAGCGTTTCCGGCGCGATCTTGCCGTCATTGCCGGGCAGCAGATCAAGTTTTGCTCCACCCGTGAAGAATTCCGGCGCGCCGCGCTCATCCTGCTCGATATGGGCATCGACGTGGCAGAGGATGGAATGGGTCGGCGGGCAGATACAGGACAGCGCCAGAGCATTGGCCGCCGTGCCGGAGGCAGTGGGCCAGATCGCCAGATCGTCGGTCTCGAAGAGGGATTTCAGCCGCGCTTCGAGCGCAAGCGTCATCGCATCGGCGCCATAACTGCCCGCCTGGCCTTCATTGGCCTTTGCGAGGGCCTCGATCACCGCCGGGTGGGCCGGCGCCGATGTGTCGGACGAGAAATCCATCAGGCAAGCAGGTCCGGCGTCTGCCACAACAGGTGCTGGCCCCCGTCGGACGCGATCATCTGCCCCGTCACCGACTCCGCATCGATCAGGTACATCAACGCCTTGACGATTTCCTCTGGGCTGGTGCCCTCTTTCGTGAGGGTGGCGGCCTTTTCGGCATCGAAGTCGGCGTCGGTTTGATGGATGCTCTTCAAAGTGGGGCCGGGGCCGATACCGTTGACGCGGATATTCGGCGCCAGGGCCTGGGCCATGGTGCGGGTCGCGGTCCACAGCGTGGATTTGGATAGCATATAGGTGAAGAATTGCGGGTTCAGCTTCAGCACCCGCTGGTCAACCAGATTTACGATAAGCCCCTTCCGGTCAGCCGGAAAACCGCTGGCAAAAACCTGGGCCAGTGTAATCGGCGCGCGCGTATTGGCGTCGAAGTGGTAGTCCCAGTTTTCCGGCGTGTGGGACTGCAATGTATCCTCGTCAAATGTCGAGGCGGAATTGACGAGGAGGGTCAGTCGCCCGCCCAGCTTTTCAGCGGCGTTCGGAACCAACGCCTGAACAGCCGCCTTATCAAACAGGTTGGCCTGGAGACTGAAAGCCGTCCCGCCCGCCTTGCGGATCGTCTCGACTGTTTCATCCGCCCCTGCCGATGAGGAATTGTAGTGTACGGCGACCGCCCAACCTGCGGCGCCCAGAGCGATGGCCATGGCCCGGCCCAGCCGCGCCCCTGCCCCGGTCACCAAAGCATGTCCTGCTTCCATGGATCAGGCTCCAAACACTGCGAGGATGTCCCATCCCTGGGTCAATCCTGCGATATAAAGGCCATAGACCAGAAGTAGCAGGACGCCCACCAGCCGCGTAATTCGCGTGCCCGTGAAGATGAAGAAGGCGACTGTCAAAGCGGCGAGCGCCATCGCCCAATGGTCATAGGCGTGGAAAGAACGGGTGACCTGGAGCGGTGAGTCCGCCGTGTTTGAGAACAACGCGACAAGGCCCCCGGCGCCGAGAATGTTGAAGATGTTGGACCCGAGAATATTGCCAACGAGGACGGAGCCGCGCCCGCGCATCGCCGCGGCGATTCCAGCGCCGATCTCCGGCAAGCTCGTCCCGATCGCGATCAGCGTCAGGCCGATTATATGCTCTGGTACGCTGAACACACGGGCAATCCCGACGCCGCCTTCGACAATGAGATGCGCGCCCACAGGCAGGCCGATAATGCCGATCAGGATATAGGCGATCGTCCGGGGGAGACTGAGGCTTTCTTCCTCTTCAATGTCTACATTGACGCCCGCCAGGGCATCCTGCGCTGTCGCCCTGAATGTGTAGATCGCGTAACCGACCAGGGCGAGGAGAAAAAAGAGGCCAATCCCGGAGTGAAGGGGCATCACCGCGCTGAGGCCGATCCAGAGCGCCGTGGCGGCGAGCATGGCCACAAGGGCGCGGCGTTCGCCATAGGCTCCGGCGCTGAGCGGCGCGATCAGGGCTGGCAGGCCAAGGACCAGCCACACATTGGCGATGTTCGAGCCAACGATATTGCCGAGTGCAATGGAGGGCACACCCTCAATCGCCGCATCAATGGCGACGACCATTTCCGGCGCCGACGTGCCGAATCCGACGATGAAGATACCCGCAACAAGGGGAGAAATTCCAAGCCGGTTTGCGACGGACACCGCTCCAGAAACCAGGAAGTCTCCAGCAAATGCCAGAAGCACCAAGCCGCCCACGAGGGCGGCAATCAGGCTCACATCAGGCATATCGGCGACCGGTTAGTCGATGCGCCGGAAATCGATCAGGTTGAGAATGGCGAAGAGCGCCACGACGACCCCAATTGCGATCAGAGCGTACATGGGCAGTCCTTTCTTCATGGGTTACAGAGCGGTTAGGCCATAAACGGCGTTTGCGGCTTTGGCCACACTTGCGACGCAATAAAGGCCGCGAGGCCTGTATTTCAACTCCGATTGTGGTCGCACGGGTTCCTATTCGAACGTTTCTTTCAGGGCGATCGGCGCCGATTGGGCGGATTTCCAGTAGTTCAGGCCCGTCCAGACTGATAGCCCTGCCGCGATCCATGTGAGCGTGATTCCAATCCGCTCAGCCGCAAGGCTCAGGAAAACCATTTCTCCCGCCGTCATCACACCGCTGACCATGACGTCATGGCTCACCGAGGCCAGGAGCGGCAAACCGAGAAGCATACCGATGGCGATCATCTCAAGTCCGGTCTTCCATTTTGCTGCCACCGCAACGGGTAGGGCGACTTCCCCGCCCAGCTTGCTTCGAAGCCACGTGATATAACTGTCGCGTGTGATGATGATCGCTGCGGGCACCATCAGCCACAGAGACCTCGACGTGATGGCCAGTGACACCAGAACCAGGCCCACCAAGACCTTGTCTGCGATGGGATCGAGCCTGGCACCGAACGCGGAGGTCGCCTCAAGAGCCCGGGCCAGAATACCGTCCAGAAGGTCTGTCAGCGCAGCCAGCATGAATGCCACCAGCGCAATCATGGGCCAGAAAAGCAGGTCTGCCGGCGCCAGGCTCGACAGCAGTTCCGGATAACCCGGACTGCCCGGCGCGGGCGCCCCAACCGCCTGCCAGTCCGCCACGGCCGCATCCAGGCGCTGTGACAATCGCTCCCCGGCGATCACGGCGGCGGCGCTTACAACGGCCAGTCCGCACCGGGCCAGAGTGAGGGTGTTTGGGATCCAGGTCAGGGCCATGGCGAAAAGGTAGGTCCGCAGGCGTGGGAGGGAAAGATGCTTCGCCACTGCCAAGCCCATGGCGTACACTGGAATTGACGGAAACGTCATTTGTGAGTATTTGATCACAAAATCGAGCTACGGATCTGAAATGGAACCTTTTCTCCTGATTGCCCTGCTGATCGCAGCCTGGATTCTGGTTGGTCCGGTGTTCGGCATTCTCGCCTTGCGCAAGGCCGGTCGGCTGGAACGCGAACTGACTGCCCTACGCCAGGCAACGGGGCAGTCGGCGCCGCAGCCCGATTTCTCCCCGTCGCCGCGCCGGGCCACGCCGGAAGAACTTGCTCCTCTGGCACGCGCCTCCAAACCGCCAGGTCCGGTGCGCCCGGCAAAGCCATCAGATCCAACGCCGCCGCTGAAGGCGCCCGATGTTCCAGACATTTCGCCCCGGCCTGCCAACCGAAGTCTGGAGAAGATGATCGCTGGCGGGTGGATGGTCTGGGCGGGAGGTCTTGCCCTCGCGCTTGGAGGTCTGTTCCTCGTCCGTGTTGCCATCGAAGCGGGTTGGTTCGGCCCCATGGCGCGAACCCTTGCGGCGGGTGCTTTCGGCATTGGGCTCATCGCTGCCTCCTTTCGCGCTGTTTATACCCCAATGGTCAGTCGGGCGGAGACGGCAGTGCGTTTCCTCCCCCATATTCTGGCTGGCGCAGGTCTGGTCTCCCTCTATGGCGCGACGATTGCCGCAGGCGCCCTCTATGGTTTTGTCGCCCCTTGGGTGGCGTTGGTCCTTTTCGCGCTGGTCTCCCTTATGGGACTGGGTCTGGCTTTGCGGTTCGGTCCCGTTTTGGCAGGGCTTGCGCTTGTCGGGGCTTACCTGGCGCCAATCTTTACCGGTGCCAGCGGGGGCTCCGCGCTGATGGTCCTGCCCTTTGCCGCCACTGTGACCGCTCTCGGACTGGTCCTGATCCGGATCAAAAACTGGCGGTTTGTCTCCTGGGTCGCGCTCGCAGGCACGGGTTTCTGGGCCCTTGCTGGCCTGGGCGCTCCGACCCAGGCATCTGAGGCCTGGATCCTTCCAGCTTACGGATTGGTGACCGGCGGCATTGCGCTTTGGCTTGCCGCGCCGCTCGCCGGAGCGCCCGTTCTCTTGCCCCGCCGATTAAGCAGCCTGGCCTGGCTGCTGCGCCAACGGGGAGAAGCCGTTTTGATTGCCCACCTTTTCTGGGCACTGACGGGGGTTGTTTTGCTCCTGAGCGCGTTTGACTGGCCCGCGAGCCTCGCCACGGTCGGCGCGGTGGGTCTTTACGGTGGGATCGGCCTGTTCGCGGCCTGGCGCCGGGACGGACTGGCATTGCTGGCGCCCGGGTCCGCTGTGGTGTGTCTGATCGGCCTTGCGCTTTGGCCCGCGGACTTGCCGAATCTCTGGGCAGGGGCCGCAGCAACTGGAATTGGGTTTGGCGCGCTCGCCATGCTGGCCCAATCGGGCAAAGCGGTTCGGGCTCCACTCGCGGTGACATCAGCCCTCGTACCGCCCGCTGCCCTGGCGCTGGCCTTCTGGCGCGGCGGGCTTGAGCCGAGTTTTATTCTCGGTCTGGCATCGCTTGCGCTGGCCGCCTGTGCTGGCGCGTGGCTGGATCGGCGCCGGACGTCTGAAGGCGGTCTGGACGCCCATCCCGGCGCGGCTGCGGTCTATGCCATTGGTTTGGCACTGTGTGCGGCCCTGGCGCCCTTCCTCGTTCTGGAAGACCTTTGGCTTGGGCCAGCCCTCGCCGTGGTCACCGCGTGCATTGCCTTTGTCCACCGGCGTTTCCCTTTGATGAGCGTGCGCGGCGCGGCCATGGCTGCAGCGGCTGGGGCCACCGCTTTGATGCTGCGCCCCGGACTGCTGAACAGCCTTGAAGTTATCGGCCCTCCCCTCGCCAACACCCTTGCCGCGGCGGGGATTCTGGCCGTACTCGCCCTCGCAGCGGGAAGCTGGGCGCTGAGACCTCACGCCCGGTCCCGGCAAGCGCTGGAAGGCGCCGCCCTGCTGACCTTCTTCGGCAGCATAGGCCTGGTCATCCGCCACGGGGCCGGCGCCGACAGCGTCTTCGAAGACAGTGTCAGCCTGGCTGAAGCGTCGGGCCATGCCATTGCCTATTTCGGCTCAGCTGTGGCCTTGGCCTGGCGCGGGCAGCGCGGCGGATGGGTCTGGCGGGTTGGCGAAGCCATTGCCCTGGCGATTGGCCTCTTTGCCGTTATCGGCGCGCTGATTGCGGTCGACTCTGATCCGGCGGGACGATTTCCGGTATTCAATCTTCTCCTGCCAGCCTTTGCGCTTCCAGCGCTTTTCCTGGCCGTTCAGGGCGAAGCCCACCGCAGAGCGAGCCGGCGCGAAATTGCCAATGCCCTGAGCAGCGGCGCTATCGCCCTTGGCGGGCTGTGGGCCCTGTTGGAAACGCGCCGCAGCTTCGTCGGAGAGGCCCTTTGGAGCGCGCCAATTGATCAATCGGAGATGTGGGCGCTGTCCATCGTCGCGATTGTCTACGCCATTTGCCTACTTGTCTGGGGCGTTTGGCGCGGACGCACACTGGCGCGCTATGGCTCCCTTGTGATTCTGATCGCGGCGGTGGCCAAGGTCTTCCTGATTGATCTTGGCGCGACGGATGGCGTGATCCGGGCACTGAGTTTTATCGGCCTTGGCGGCGCGCTGCTCGGAGTTGCGCTGTTTTACCAGCGATTTGTCTTCAAAGAAGGCTCGCCGGAGCCCGGCAGCGCGGTATAAGCTGTCGCCATGACAGATCCTAAACGTATCGCCATTGCTGGCGTCGCAGGTCGCATGGGCCGACAACTCGTTGCCGCCAGCTTGAGGGCGGGCCATCGGGTCACCGGCGGCAGCGAAATGCCGGACTCTCCCGACCGGGAAACCGACATCGGCGTCCTGGCCGGACTTCCCGATCCGCTGGGCCTGATGCCGTCGAGCGACCCTGTGGACGCAGCAAGCGAGGCCCAGGTCTGGATCGATTTCACCGCCCCCCAGGCCACCCTCTCCGCGCTCCATGGCCTTCGGCATACCAGCGTCCAGGCCGTCGTGATCGGAACCACGGGGTTCACCGCCCTTGAAGAAGGCCAGATCCAGGCCGCGGCGAGCGACTTTGCCATCGTCAAAGCCGGGAATTTCTCCCTAGGCGTCAACCTGCTGACCGCCCTTATCCGCCTCACCGCGGCCCGGCTCGGCCCGGACTGGGACATTGAGATTTCCGAGACCCATCACCGCTACAAGGTGGACGCGCCATCGGGCACGGCCCTGATGCTCGGCCAGGCCGCCGCCGCAGGGCGACGCGCCCCGTTCGATCAGTTGACGCGCGCCCCCTATGACGGACCAGACTCTGCGCGCGCGCCGGGGGAGATCGCTTTTTCCGTGCGCCGCGCCGGCGGCATTATTGGCGACCACGACGCGCTGTTTGCCACCGAGCGCGAAACACTGACCCTTGGACACCGCGCCCTGGACCGAACCGTTTTCGCCGATGGCGCCATCAAGGCGACCGAGTGGGCTATGGGTCGCCCACCCGGCCTTTATGATATGGAAGATGTTCTCGGGCTGAAATCGAGCGGTCTCTAACTCCTCCTATTCCGCGGCCAGCTGCTGGGCGCTTTCATCTTCAAAAATCTCCTCGATCGGTTTTTCAAACAGGCGGGCGATCGCGAATGCGAGCGGCAGGGACGGATCGTACTTGCCCGTCTCGATCGCATTCACCGACTGGCGGGACACACCGAGCTTTTCTGCCAAAGCCGCCTGGCTCCAGCCGCGCTCGGTGCGCATCAGGCGTAGGGAATTTTTCATCGCCTACACCGTCTTTCCCGGCCAGCGCTGGAGGCAGGCTGTGATGCCGTAGGCCAGAAAGAAGAGCGAGCCGAACAGGACGAGAGGCACATCATCGATCACATCGAACAGTTCGAGGAAGCCGACGATGAAAACAGCGCTCAAAGTGACAACGGCCGCCCGTGCGAAGGCGCGGAGCCGACGCAGGCGCGTATACTCATCGGTCTCTTCAAACTGGCGCAGCTTGGCCACCAGCAACGCGATCACCGGGATGCAGATTACGATGGCGAGTCCGGCCGAGGCCAGTTTCACATCGACATCGAAGAACGCCCAAAGCGCAGTCCCACCGAGACACAGCAATGCATAGACAGCGATGAGGGGATAGGCGACGCGCTTGTATCGGCGCTCTGCAGATTGAAATCCCTGGCGCCGCATCAGTCTTCTCCCCGGGAAAAATTCCAGCGCAGGTACTGGGGCATGACCAGCCATTGCATCAGGTAAAACCCTGGCAGGCCGAGCAGCGCGACAACGCTATCGCCGTTGAAGTGCAGGTGAAGCTGATCCAGCACCAGGAAAATCACTGTGGCGAGGCCGGCGAACGTGCCCGCTTGCATGGAGATTGACCGGTCGAACTCATCATCGTTTCGCCTCGGCATGACCACGGCGATCATGATCAACGCGCTGAGGGCGGCGAGCCCGGCAACATAGGCGATGTGCATATCCATCTCGGCGAAATGACTTGCCAGCGTTCCGGCTACAATCGCCAGCGTTGCCAGGGCGAAACGACCGGCGAAGGCGCCCCATTGCAGGTCCGGCTTGTCTTCATGGTCGGGGGTCATGGTGGCGCCGGTGTTCATTCTGTTTCTCCAGTTTTGTTGGTTTGTCCCGAAAGGAAAAAGGCGATGCCCCAGGCGGCGAAGAACAGGGGAACGAACCAGAGGGCCAGCACCTCCCCAATCACGCCGAGCGCCTGCAGAAAGCCCAGGAAGAATGCGAGGCTCAGCGACACCATCGCGCCCTGGGCAATGGCGCGCAGTTGGCACAGGCGCGTGAACTCGTCGGTTTCTTCCACGAAGCGCAGCATCAGCAAAAAGACCACAATGATCGGGGCCGTGATGCCCGCCGCCAGCGCGGTCAGGGCGACCGGCCCCTCGATCAGGCCGTTATTGAAGGCCGCCAGACCGGCCAGACATATCCCCGAATAGGCCGCCATGGCCGGGGCAAAAGCGCGTCGATAGCGCTGGTTCGCCTGTTTGAACGTGAATTTCGTCACCTGTTGCTCCATCAAGTGTGCTTGTCTTTTTGACAAGCTCACTTTCCAATATGACAAGGATACTTGTCTATCAAGCGACCTTGTCAAACTTGCCAGCACAGGCGTCCCCTCGGCGCGAAGCAGCAGGGCATCAGCTCTGAGGTGATGGACGAGCCGGGGGCGCCCCCTGGCGGGCGAGCACGGCCAGGTGAATCTCCATCAGGACATCCATGTCCTGGTCTGCCTCCAGCAAAGTGGTCTGGTCTTTGAGTTAGTCGCGGCTCCAATTCAGGAGTTGAGACATGGGCAAGAGAGCGAAGCCTGAGGAGATCATCGCGAAGCTTCGAGAGATCGAGGTTCGGATGGG
>JBCBUL010000043.1:0-14545 GCA_039818165.1 Pseudomonadota bacterium
GAAGACAGGCCACGGCCCAACCGGCTGGGCTTGGATTTGGATGGATCCGACATCGCTAAGCCGCTCTCAATGCGTTTTCGCGCTGGAGCACTTCTGAAGCCAGCCGGATGTATGCCTCGCTGCCTGGGCAACGATAATCATACAGCAACGCCGGCTTCAGAAGTGCTCCAGCGCGAAAACGCATTGAGAGCGGCTTAGCGATGTCGGATCCATCCAAATCCAAGCCCAGCCGGTTGGGCCGTGGCCTGTCTTCATTGATTGGAGAAGTAGAGGCCGTTGAGCCTGCGTCTCCAGCGGCAAAGAGCTCTGACGAGCCGGTTACAGTTTCACCAAAGTCCGAACTGGCCATAGCCGATATACGAGCAAACCCCGCCCAACCCCGGCAGATTTTTGACGAGGGCTCCCTCGAAGAGTTAACCGAGTCGATCAAGGCCAAGGGTGTGCTCCAGGCAATTCTGGTCCGGCCGGACCCCAAGAAATCCGGGGCGTATCAGATCGTCGCGGGCGAGCGGCGCTGGCGAGCGGCGAAACGGGCTGGATTGGAAACCATACCGGCTGTTGTGAAAGACATGGACGAACTCGAGCTTCTCGAGATCGGGATCATTGAAAATGTTCAGCGCACGGATCTAAATCCGATGGAAGAGGCCGAGGCCTACGGCGCGTTGATGAAACGTTTCGGTCGTACCCAGGAGGGTCTTGCAGAGAGCGTCGGTAAGAGCCGTGCGCACATCGCAAACACCCTGAGGCTCCTGAAACTGCCAGAATCCGTGCGCGATATGGTGCGGGATCAAAAGCTCACGGCGGGTCATGCGCGGGCGCTTTTGATGGCGCCAGAACCCGAATCTGCCGCTGAAACGGTGATTAACAAGGGATTAAGCGTTCGCGAGGCGGAAGCGCTGGTGAAGAAGGCTCGCGATCAGGATGTGCTAGAGACCAAATCCGCTGTGGCTGCACTGGCCAATGAGAAAGATGTCGACACGGCGGCTTTGGAAGCTGACCTGACCCGTACGCTCGGGCTCGCTGTGGATATTCGCCACAAGGCGAATGGTGGAGAGCTGCGAATCAAATACCGCGATCTGGAGCAGCTCGATGATATCTGCCGGCGGTTGACCGCGAAGCGCGGATCGTAGCTATCGACCTGCCTTGGCCACGGCGAGCCTGATAATATCGGTCACCAGATGTCGCGTCGCTGGCCCGGCCATGGCCCCGGCAGTCTTGGCATCGGCTTCACACTGGTGAATTCGGGCAAGCAAGCGAACAAGCATTGCCGGTGTCCAGGATCGCAAGCTGGCTTTAAAAGCAGGCCACTGGTCGCGCCAAACCGGGGGACGCAGGCGCATAGCGCCATTTGCATCTGATACACCTTGGTTATGAGCAGAGAGAAGGCGTTCAGCTTCCCGTTGGAAGGCGCGCAATAGCGTAATCGACGATGTCCCAACCGTTTCAAGGCGTTCCAGTTCGGTCAGAGCGGCGCCGCTTTGCCCTTGCATGGCGAAGGAAACGAGCGCGGACTGTGCCGCTTCCTGCCCCGCTGCGGAGATGGCACTGATATCGGCTGTGTTCAGCGGGCGCTCCAAGCCAACCCCATAAAGCGCAAGCTTGTTCACCTCGCCCCGGACAAGGCGCCGATCGCTCGGAAGCCCATCGAGGAAAAGCGAGAGAGCCTCTGGATCAATATCGACCCCATCTTGCTCCAGTGCGGCTCGCACCCGCTTTTCGATATCTTCTTCTGTGTCCGCGAAGAGTTGCGCTGCCATCGTCGATGTT
This sequence comes from Pseudomonadota bacterium, assembly GCA_039818165.1. GTDB lineage: Bacteria > Pseudomonadota > Alphaproteobacteria > Caulobacterales > Hyphomonadaceae > UBA5336. The sequence goes on from JBCBUL010000043.1 coordinate 1,768, forward strand.
GCGGATTCGGCAATTTTTCTGAGTTTGGACGTCTTTTTGAGACCGCTTGAGATCAGGATCAGGCGCGTATCATATCGGCCGGGTGTGGCGTCAGCGGCCTCGATGGCGGAGACGAAGTGTTTGGAGAGCTTTTCATTCGACAGGCGCACTGTGAGAATTCGCATGTCGCCTAATAGGGAGCGCGCTTCGAGAGTGTCGAAGAAATGTGCCGGTGACTTTGCGATATCGTCTTCCGTTAGCACAAGACGTTCGGCCGGTTGCTTTCCACTCCAAGCCTTGAACAGAGCCTGGCCTGCGTCAGCGGCGACGCCATCATCCTCGCAAAAGATCAACGCGCACCAGATGGCGGGATCGGGTGACTTGAAGAAACGTTCGGCTGATGCGCCGGAGACCTTCATGGTGTTTCGGTCAAGTCCACGATGAGCCGGTTTGTAATCTTACGTGCCAACTCATGCGCTGCGGACCGGCGCGCTTCGTTCTGGTTGGTGATGTCCTGAAAGATCTCGCTGGGCACGTTCGTGGATATTTCTGCAGTCTCGCTTCCCGACAGTGCGTTGTCGCCCGTATCGATCACATAGTCGGCTGTCATGCGCAGCAGCGCCCGGCGAGTTGTTCCGTCGCTCTCAAAGCCGGTGCGGATCAGCTGTTCAGACAATTGCACGGTTAATCGCCCGCCTTGGGCCGCTCCGGGCAGGCCGTTTGCGGTTTCCTGGAGAAGGGCCCTGCGCAATTCATGACCGGCTCGCCCGTCAATCTGGTCGATTTGCAGCGGGCTCGCACTGGAACTGGCCGACGGGCTGTAGACAGGTTGGAAGCCACATCCTGACGCCATAGCGCCTGCGAAGCTTACAAAGACGGCTGCGGAGAGAGATTTCATCATGCCACCACGATATTCACGATCCGGCCGGGCACCACAATCACTTTCTTGATGGTCTTGCCATCGGTGTGGGCTGTCACGTTCGGGTCGGCCAGCGCGATGGCTTCGACGTCTTTCGGCGCAGCGTCCGCCGCGACCTGAACTTCCGAGCGGCGCTTGCCGTTCACTTGTACGGGCAGGGTGACGAGATCGTCTTTCAGGAGTGCCGGGTCCTTTTTTGGCCAGGGGGCATGCACGATCAGCGTGTCGTGGCCGAGCCGTGACCAGCACTCTTCCGCCAGGTGCGGCATGAAGAGCTGGAGGCAACGGGCAAACAAGCTGCAGGCTTCGACGCGCTCTGCCTCCGGCGCGGTATCGGCGGCTTTCTTGATCGTGTTGGTCCACTCATAGAGCGTGGCCACCGCGGAATTGAACCGGAACTCGTCGACCGCCTGTTCGACGGCGGCGACGGCCTTGTGGCTGGTTCGCCGCAAATCGCCGTCTCCGGACGCGTCTTCTTGCGTCGGGGCTTCGGGCAGGGCATCAAAATTTGCCCAGACGCGCTGGGCAAAGCGGGCTGCCCCATCCACGCCGGCCTGGGTCCATTCCACATCGCGTTCGGGCGGACTATCGGACAAGGTAAACATCCGCGCGACGTCAGCGCCATACTGGGCGATCATCGCATCGGGATCGACTGTGTTGCGGATGGATTTCGACATTTTTTCGATCGGTCCGACCGTGATGGGCGCGCCTGTTTCTCCGTGAACCGGAGGATTGCCATCGAAATTCACTTCAGCAGGGCTAATCCAATTGCCGTCCGGGTCCTTATAGGTCTCGTGTGTCACCATGCCTTGCGTGAAGAGACCGGCGAATGGCTCACCATTTGCAACGTCCATCAGGCCGACAGACCCCATGGCGCGGGCGATGAAGCGGGCATAGAGCAAATGCAGCACAGCGTGCTCCACGCCGCCGACATATTGGTCGACCGGAAGCCAGTAGGCGCGCTCCGCCATATTCTCCTCAGAGGCGAACCGGGCATAGTACCAGGAACTGTCCACGAACGTGTCGAGCGTATCGGTTTCACGCGTCGCATCACCGCCGCATTTCGGGCATGTGCACGATTTCCAGGCCTCGTCGCGCTCCAGGGGGTTTCCCGGCACGTCGAATGAAACCTGTTCGGGCAAACGTACGGGCAATTCGCTTTTTGGGAGAGGTACAATTCCGCACGTCGGGCAATGAACGACCGGAATGGGACATCCCCAATAGCGCTGGCGTGAAACGCCCCAATCGCGCAGGCGATAATTCACTGTCCGTGTGCCGTGACCGGACGATTCGATTGTGTTGATGGCCGCCGCTTTTGCGTCCTCGATTGATTTGCCGTTCAGGAAATCTGAATTGAAAATCTGTCCGGGACCGGTAAACGCGTCTTTACCAATCTCGTACGCCTCAGCGTCTTCGCCGGACGGAAGTACGACCGGTATGACCGGCAAGTCATACTTGCGGGCAAAGTCCAGGTCTCGCTGGTCATGGGCGGGGCATGCGAAGATCGCACCCGTGCCGTATCCCATGAGCACAAAGTTCGCCACCCAGACCGGAAGCTCGCGATCTTCAAAGGGATGTTTGACCGAGAGCCCGGTGTTGAAGCCGATCTTCTCGGCTTTCTCGATCGCCTCTTCCGATGTGCCAACCTTCGCGCACTCCGCGCGGAAAGCCTGAAGCGCTTCATTGTCTTCGGCGAGCTGCAGCGTCAGCGGATGGTCCGGTGACAATGCGATAAAGCTCGCGCCAAACAGCGTGTCCGGCCGGGTCGTAAAAATCTCTACGCCATCGTCAAAGCCGTCCGGTGTGTCGCCAGACCACTCGAACCGCATCTGCAAGCCTTCAGACCGGCCGATCCAGTTGGCCTGCATGGTGCGGACCTTGTCCGGCCAACGCTCAAGCGTCTCGAGGCCTGCGATCAGGTCCTCGGCATAGTCGGTAATCTTGAAGAACCATTGGGTCAGCTCGCGCTGCTCCACCGGGGCACTGCTGCGCCATCCCTTGCCGTCGATGACCTGCTCATTGGCGAGCACCGTCTGGTCAACGGGGTCCCAATTGACCTTTGAGGCCTTGCGATAGATGAGCCCCGCCTCATACAGCTTCAGGAAAATCTCCTGCTGGGCGCCGTAGTATTCTGGATCGCAGGTCGCGAATTCCCGGCTCCAATCCAATGAGAGCCCGAGTTTCATGAACTGGGCGCGCATGTCGGCAATGTTCTTGTAGGTCCACTCGCCGGGGTGGACGCCCTGCTTCATGGCTGCATTCTCGGCCGGCATTCCAAACGCGTCCCAGCCCATCGGGTGGAGCACATTGTAACCCCTGGCGCGTTTGTAGCGCGCCACGACATCGCCCATCGCATAATTGCGCACATGGCCCATGTGCAGGCGCCCGGAGGGATAGGGAAACATTTCGAGGACGTATGCTTTGGGCGCGTTCCCTGCCTCGCTGGGCGACTTGGCCCGATAAACGTCCCCGGCTTCCCAGGCCGCAAGCCATTTTGGCTCCGCGCCCTGCGGATCATATCGAGAGGCCATGGCCCCCTCCTGAATTTTGTTCCGTTGGGAAGATTACCCGACTTCGGCCACTTTCAAACGCCGGGCGCGCTCAAGAATGCGGTTTTCCAGCTGGATCGCGGTTGCGGGGTCCACTTCCGCGTCGGTCCAGGTTCCGTTTTCATTGGTCTGTCTGAACACGGATACTTTTACACCATCGGCGCGTAGGCGCGTGTCCAGAATGAAAACGGTGGCCTTCAGACGCTCATCGGGCACATCCGGGAAGGACATCCAGTCATAGACAATAACGCCGCCAATGGGGTCCGGCTGTCCTGCGAGCGGCAGGTCTTCCAGCGTGTCGAGGGATGCACGCCAGAGATACGGGTTCACGCCGCCAGACACCTCTTCCACGAGCTGGCGGTCGGCATTGCCGCCCGAATTGCACCCTGCCAGCAGGGTGAGGCCTGCCAGGCCCGCAAAAAGAGAACGCATTTGCATCAATACACCTTCGGGGAAACCGCTTGTTGACAAGCCGCTCTATAACAAGGCCCTCAGGGGCGGACCAGTGGCCAGGTGCCAAACAGTGCGACAATGCCTTCGGGAGGAGATGCAATGCGTAGAGTTTTAGTGACAATTGCGGTGCTGGCCGCCTCCGCACCAGCCCTTGCCCAATCGAGCGACAGCCCCTGGGAAGTTTCCCAGGAGGCGGAATTGGCAGTCATTGTTGCACCGGGCGGCTCGAGCAGCGGCGACGTTGAACGGGAGAACGCCCTCTATGAGATCGGTCTTGGCCTCTCGGGCGAACGCATACTCCAATCGGGGTGGACCATTGGAGGCCGCGCCGTTTTCCGCGCAAGCCGAGACCACAGGGACCGGCCGGGCGGTGCCAGAAACGTTCTGGGCGCGGACACCCAAGGGATCGCAGGCGGGTTTTCGCGCCTCTCATTGGGACCTGTTGGAGGCGATACCGGGCCACGCGGCTCGCTCGAAACCGCCTATCTTTTCGTCGAGACGGGCTATGGCGAGTTCAGCCTCGGCCGGGATACGGGCATTGCAGCCCGGTTCCATGAAGGGGATGTCAGCGCGCTCAGTCGCGGGCGCCTCGTCGACCCGTATCTCGATGTGTCCGGTATTGGCGCCATTGATACACGTGCCAACCTGACCGGGCCGTCCACCAAGGCAAGCTATGTCACCCCACGCATCCTGGGCGTGCGCGCCGGCGTATCCTACACGCCGCGTGCCGATGTCCGGGGACTGGACCGGGATTCAACAGGGGCCGCCAATCCACCCCGCGCCGAACTGGAAAATGCGGTTGAGATCGGCCTGAACGCTTCGCGGCGGCTGCGAGAAAGTGGTGTGCGCCTGCGCGGCGGGCTGTCTTACAGCACCGCGGAGCTGGATGCGCCAGCGGGCTTTGAGGGGCTGTTCGACGACTCGCTGGATGTCATTGCCGTCGGCGGAGAAGTTGAATGGCAGGACACTTACAGATTTGGGGTGAACTGGTTGTTGGCCGATGAGGGTTTGGTGTCCGGGGGAGATTACACCGCTTGGAGCGCCGGTCTCGGATATGAGCGCGGGGACTGGCGGGCTTCAGTTGTTTACGGCGCTTCCGAGATTGATTCGATTGGCGCTGACAGCGAGGGCATTTCGCTGTCCCTGGCGCGGGAAATTAATGATGGTTTTACGCTCGCAGTGTCCTGGCAAGACCGTGACGTGACGCCTTTGGTGCCGAATTCCCAATCAATTGGGGCGCGAAACGCCGAATCTGACGGCTTTGTTGTTGAAATCACACTCGCATTTAAAAATTGAGTGATTTCGGAATGTTAATCTTCTCTTAACGCGAAGAATGGTTATCTTCGAGGCAACTCAATAGGGGTTATCCGTGCGCTTCTCGGTCTTCACATCGCTGCTTGCCTCGACGGCTTTCGCGCTTCCCGCGATGGCCCAGATCGAAGCCGTGGATCGTGACCCCATGTCAATTGAAGCGCCGACGCCGTCCGAAACAGCGGCAGCTGAGCCGGACTGGTATCGACAGTTCACGATCGCTGCCCCGCCCGCTGGTCTGGAAACCAATCCAGCCATTCAGGCGGGCCCGTCAGAAGAGTTCAGCTTCAATTTCAATGAGGGCAACCGCTGGCGGTTCTCGATTGACCTGACCACACGCCCCGATGATTCGGTGCTGCCGCGCGAAGAAATGTCCGCCGGTGCAACGTTCCAGATCACACCTCGCTTTTCTGTCGGCGGTGATGTCAGCGTCGGCGCCGATGAGCTCGAAGACAGAACCGACTGGACTGGACAGGATGTTGAGACCGGCGTTCGGCTGCGCTCTGCTTTCAAGTTCTAGTCCGCAAGCTGGCCCACGCCGGCCAATCCTCCAAAATTCGATATGGATCCGGCTGTCGCCGGCTTGACCCCACCTAACCCATAAACGGGGATGCGGGCTCGGCTCGCGAGCGCCCGAAAACGTGTGGCGCCCATGGCGGGGCCGGCGCTCGGACTGGTGGATGGGAATACGGTCGACAGGATACGCGCATCAATCCCGGGCGGTTGCGGCCCGAGGGCCGCGTTGGGCCGGTGGGCACTCATTGTGTTCAGTCGAAATGACCCCGCAGAGCGGATCGCTTCGCGTCGCAAGGCTTCTGGCCAGTGAACGCCGTCGGACTTCACCCGCCATGCGAGATCGGGATCGGCTCCGATGAGAAGTGCGAACCGCCGAATACGGGCCAATTCGGCGATATGGGCGGCGATTTGTACTCTATCGGGGGCGCCGAAGTGCCTGAAAACCAGTCCCCACCCTGGTGGAATATGTTGCGCGAGGACGATAGGCGGCGCTGAACGGACGGGGTCGGTGAACACCAGCACGGGCGGAAGCTCAGGCGGCAGATTCAACGCAGCGTCCCGCGCCGCCGCGTACAGGCGTCTTGTGCTGTGGGAGCCGGGCGTTACATCCATGCCATGTCCGATACCGCCGAACTGACAATTGCCCAACGCCGGGATGCGATATGCGATGAATTGGCCGAGGTGGCGTCCCCGCCGCCGACATTGATCGCGGTGTCGAAACGCCAACCCGACGCGCGGATTGAGGAAGCGCTTGCCGGGAACATCCGCGTATTTGGCGAGAACCAGGTTCAGGAAGCTGAGGCACGCTGGGCGCCTCGACGGTCAATGTATCCTGATTTGGAGCTGCATCTGGTCGGTGCGCTGCAGTCCAACAAGGCCGAGGCCGCGGTCTTGCTTTTTGATGTGATCCACAGCGTTGACCGCCCGAAACTCGTCACGGCCCTCGCCAAGGCGATTGAAAAGACAGGCCGCACGCCGAAACTGTTGGTCCAGGTCAATACGGGAGAGGAGCCCCAGAAGTCGGGGGTGATCCCGGCCGAGCTCCCTGCGTTGCTCGCGACGGCCTCAGATGCCGGACTAACCATCAGCGGCCTGATGTGCATCCCGCCTGCAGACGAGCCTGCCGCACCTCATTTTGCACTGCTGGCGAAACTCGCCCGCAGCCACGGACTGGCCGACATCTCCATGGGCATGAGCGGAGATTATGCGCTCGCGGCCCGGCTCGGCGCGACGATGGTCCGGGTGGGGACGTCCGTGTTCGGCCCCCGACCTGACGCAACTCTCACATAAAGTTCAGAATCGTGTGCGCATTTTGTGCGGCTGTTGCATTTGACACACACCCACCCGCGCCAACATGATCGGCACACCTGCTGGAGCTGAACTGATGACTGCCGCAAAGACAATTCTTCTCGTCGATGATGACAATGACCTGCGCGAAGCCCTCGCCGAACAATTCGAAATGCATGAGGGCTTCGAGACGATGCAAGCCGACACGGCCACGGGCGGCATCGCCCTGGCCGGCAAGGAAAGGCTCGACCTGATCCTGCTTGACGTGGACCTTCCCGACAAGGATGGCCGCGAAGCGTGCAAACAGATGCGCGCCCATGGAATCAATATCCCGATCATTATGCTGACAGGACAGGATGGTGACGCCGACACCATTCTCGGGCTCGATTCCGGCGCCAATGACTATGTAACAAAGCCCTTCAAGTTCAGCGTTCTTCTGGCGCGTGTGCGATCTCACCTTCGCAGTTTCGAGCAGAGCGAAGACGCCACATTCCAGATCGGACCATACGAGTTCCGGCCCTCGATGAAGGTGCTCCATGAGGGCGAAGACAAGAAGATCCGCCTGACGGAGAAAGAAACCAACATCCTGAAGTACCTCTACCGCGCCGGCGGAAAAACGGTGCCCCGTGATGAACTCTTGTCTGAAGTCTGGGGCTACAATGCCAATGTGACGACGCACACGCTGGAAACCCATGTCTATCGTTTGCGCCAGAAGATTGAGCCGAACCCTGCCAGCGCACGCATCCTGCTCACGGACAGCGGCGGCTACCGCCTGCAACCCTGAGACTAGCCCCTGCCCGGGTCTTATCGCGTCGGGCGAACCTCTCGCCCGGGCCGGGAATAGAGTTGCCAATTGGTTTAGGCCTTGCGAGCGTTTTTAGTGAAACGGGTAACACTCTCGCAGGAGGCGAAAGCCATGTCGTATTGGAACAAAATTGCGGGGCTGGCCGTTGTGGGCGCCTTGGTTGCTGCACCGTCCATGGCTGATGGTCGCGACCGGGTCGTCGTTCAAGGCCCGCCACCTCTGCAGGCCAGTGCGGCTTCGGCGTGTGAATTCGGACGCACGGCGGATGGGACATGCGCGCTGCCAACAACCATGACTCTTGCGTCCCGCACCTACACAACAACCCAGGCTCCAACAGTGCGCCGCGTGGTGCGCCAAAGCCCTACCGTGCATCGCACACATGTTTCATCACAGCCAAAGCTGGACTTTTCCGGCTTCAATGGCGGTGTTGGCGCGAATGTCGCCACGGGCTTTGTCTCCGGTGGTGGCGGCGTTGTGATCGTGAATTCCGGTGCGCGCCGACAGTTCTCCGGCGTTCCCGGCCGCGCTTTTGCCATCGCGCGGGCCCGGGGAGTGTGCTGCCACTAAGGCGGACCGGCCGGTCTGGCCTGCTCCAACTGCTTCAACATGAAGTCGCAGGTCTTGACCTGCGGCGCCGGGGCGTCGATGTCGGTCACCAGATGCGGCCTGTCACGCTGGAGCCCCGATGACCCCCCGACTGCGCGCCTTTCTGGCCTTCTTCCTGATTCCAGCCGTGGTGATCGTCGATCAGTGGACCAAGTACCTTGTCCTGAATGAGCCGCGCTTTAATGCCCGTGAATGTCTCGATGGTATGCAGCGATGTGGTCAGATCGAGCTCAGTCAGATGTTCGATCTCACCATGCTATGGAATCGCGGGATGAGCTTTGGCGCCCTCCAGTCTGAAGGGATCATGCGCTGGGTACTGGTCGTCGTGACCCTTGCCATCGCCATTGGGTTCAGCATCTGGCTGGTGCGGGCAGGTCGGCAGATTACAGCGATTGCCCTTGCCCTGGTTGTGGGCGGGGCCATCGGCAACGTCATCGACCGGGTCCGGTTTGGCGCCGTGGTGGACTTCCTGGATTTCAGTGGAATCTGGCGCCCATACTTCTTCAACTACGTTTTTAATATCGCCGATGCAGCAATTAGTGTCGGTGCTGTCTTGCTGTTTTTCGATCAGTTTATACTCTCTCGCGAGAAACAGCCTGACGCCGAGACCTCTCAATAGACCTTCGCGCAGACCTAACCCCAGAACCGGGCGTGTGTTGCCCAGGAATGGAAGTGACCAGAATGAACAATGCCTTCACCCTCCTCGGCGCCGGGCTTGCCCTGTCCCTGACAGCCGCGTGCACCAGCGGCCCGCGCGATACCGGCATCAATACCAGCCAGTCTGATGAGTTTCGCGTCGTCACCAAAGCGCCGCTGACCGTACCACCAGATTACAGCCTGCGCCCGCCGACCCCCGGCCAGTCTCTTCCCACCGAAGTGCTGGAAGACCGCGCCATTGTCTCAGCCTTTGGCACCACCCTCGGCCAGAACGCCTCCGCTGGGGAACGCGCTCTCGTATCCGCAGCCAACGCCCAGGCCGTCAGCCCCGTTATTCGCTCGCAGGTCGACTTCGAAGAAGCGGGCATGCTTCGCAAGCCAACATCGATTGCCGACCGCGTCCTGTTCTGGCGCGGCGATGATGAGGAAGCCCGCGCGATCGCTGACAGCGACAATGCCACGGGTGGCGCGGCCGTGACGATCGATTCCGGAAATGGCCGCCGCGTGAAACTGCCCGGCACCTGATCCCGCTCTTCTTCCCGAATGCCTTTTTCCCAACAGGAGTCACCATGCTGAAACGTTTTGCTGGCGCCGCCGCGGTCTTCGCCGCCACTGCCCTTGTTCCGGTTTCCGCTCCGGTCCATGCCGACCGCGCGGAACTGGCAGAGTGGGCGCCGGAAACGTTCACCCTCAGCAACGGCATGGATGTCGTGGTCCTGCCGGATCACCGCGCGCCCGTCGTGACCCATATGGTCTGGTATCGGGTCGGCGCGGTGGACGAACTGCCCGGCAAGTCCGGCATCGCCCACCTGTTCGAGCATGTCATGTTCCAGGAGACCGACGACCTGGCAAAAGGCGAGTTCGATGAGATTATCAGCCGCAATGGCGGCCAACTGAACGCCTTCACCAGCTGGGACTATACGGCCTATTTTGAGCGCGTCGCCAAGGACCGGCTTGAGCTGATGATGGAGCTGGAAGCCGAGCGTATGCAGGACCTGATCATCAATGATGATCCGGAAGGGCCCTTCATCTCCGAGCGTGATGTGGTGAAGGAGGAGCGCCGCCAGCGCGTGGAAAACAATCCAGGGGCGATCCTGTTCGAACGGGTAATGGCGAAGCTGTATCCCGACCATCCCTATGGCATTCCTGTCATCGGCCACATGGACGAGGTGTCCGCCCTGAGCCCCCAGGATGGGTTGGATTTTTACAAGACCTGGTATTCGCCAGACCAGGCGATCCTGGTGGTGGCCGGTGACGTCACCGCAGAAGAGGTCCGGCCGATGGCGGAGCGCACCTATGGCCAGCGCCTGCCCACGGGAACTGATACACGTCCGGAGCGGGGCTGGGGCGAGGTTTCCGATATCCCGGCCATCCAGACCCTGTCTTACAGCGATCCGAAAGTGCGCCAGCCGGAGTGGGATCGCTACTATCTCGGCACATCCTTCACCCGCGACCCAGACCTTGCCTATGCCCTGCAAGTCGGGCTCGACGTTGTGGGCGGCGGGCAAACCAGCTTGCTGTACCAGTCTCTGGTGGAAGACCAGCAAGTCGCCGTCAGCGCCTCATCCTGGGGGTGGCTCACCCTCCATGACCGCGCGCCGGCAGGCTTTTCTGCAAGCCCGGCGCCTGGCGTCACGCTCGATGAACTTGAGACCGCGTTTCTGGCGGAGGTTGAGAAGGTCCTCGCCGAGGGTTTGAGCGAAGACGATGTAGTCCGGTCGCGCAACTCGCTGGCCGCCGCCAGCATTTATGGCCGCGATAGCCAGTCCGGTATGGCCAATCTCTATGGCCGCGTTTTGGCAACGAATGGAACGGTCGAAGAGATTCTCGAATATCCGGACCGGGTGCGCGCCGTCACTGCCGAGGACGCCACAGAGGCCCTGCGCACCGTATTCGGCCCAGGAAACACTTATATCAACGGGCGCCTGCTGCCCGCGGAAATGGCCCAATGATCTCGACTGCACTGAAAACACTGCTGGCCGCCAGCGCCGTAGTTTCCCTGTCCGCCTGTGTCTCGGGTGTGGATCCGGTCGCAGAGCCCGACGTGCTGAAGCAATTCGACCCCATCGACGCGGGCAAAGCGCCGGCTTTGCCCATGGCGGTGCAGGTGCATGAGGGGGATTTCGCCCGGATCGAACAATTCACCACGCCCGGCGGGGTTTCCGTTTGGCTGGTGAACGAGCCCTCGATCCCGATTGTCTCGTTCCAGGTGGCCTGGCCGGGTGGCTCCGCGTCGGATCCCGAAGGCCTTGAGGGCCTTGCAAGCGCCATGACCTACCAGATGAATGAGGGCGCTGGTGACCTGCCCGCGCTGGAATTCCAGAAGGCCATGGAAACGCTCAACATGAGTTTCGGGTGCGGTACGGGTCGTGACTGGACCAGCTGTTCGGCCTCCATGCTGCGCGAGAACGCTGGTGAAGCGATGGATCTCGTTGCCCTGGCCCTGGCAGAGCCGAGGTTCGATGAAGGCCCGTTCGAGCGCTTCCGCCGCCAGAGCGACGTGTCCCTGGCCCGGCGCGAGACAAATGCCCGCTTCCTGGCAGGGGAAGCGACCGAGAGCGCGCTCTATCCCGACCACGCCTATGCGCGCGAGATGACCGCCGAGAGTCTGGCGGCCATCACCCGCGAGGCGGCGCTGGCCCATAAGGATCAGCTCATGGTCCGTGAGGGCATGCTCGTCACCGCGGTGGGTGCGATCACGCCGGAAGACTTTGCGCCCCTCATCGATGCGGCGCTCAAGAGTCTGCCAGAGACGGGCGACCTGACAAAACCCGGCCCGGTGGTCCTCGCAGACCCTGTTGCGGCGCCGATCACGGTCGACCTGCCCCAGCCGCAAAGCCTTGTCAGATTCACGGCGCCGGGCCTGCAGCGGGACAATCCGGACTTTTTCCCCGCCTATGTGCTGAATTACACCTTTGGCGGCGGCGGCTTCGAAGCCCGCCTGATGGAAGAGTTGCGCGTCAAGCGCGGCCTCACCTACGGCATTGGTACCGGCCTCACCTTTGGCGGCGAAATCGCCACCTGGCGGGGCTCTGGCCAGACGAAGAATGAAAGCGCCGGTGAATTCATTCGCCTGATCAGGGAAGAAATGACGAAGATCGCCGCAGACGGCGTCACCGAGCAGGAGCTTTCTGACGCAAAAGCCTATCTCACCGGCGCTTACCCCCTCGGCTTTGACAGCAATGCCAAGATTGCCGGAAACATGATGGGCGTGCGCCAGGAAGGCCTCGGCGTCGACTATTTCGACCGTCGCAACGCCCTCGTCGAAGCCGTCACGATCGAAGACGTGAACCGCGTCGCGGCGGAGTATCTCATCCCTGAAAACTTCACCTTTGTGGTCGTGGGCGAGCCGGACGGGCTGGGGGCAGCACAGACAGAGATCGGTTCAGCGGAGAAGGAACGAATGGATACCGATCCCGAGTAACCATCAGACGCATGAGTTCATTATAGCCGTAATCCAATTTGATTATTGAATGTAACAAGAGCAGCAAGGGATTGCTTTGATTGGACATCTCGATAATCTTCTGGATGTCGTTTAATTGGGGATATATTCGCATGGGCAGTGGAGACTTGGTTTCGCTTGTAGCAACTGCGTTGTACTTTAAAGATTCTCACGACAAGTTTTCTAGACTTTTGGAAAACGACATCAGTGGTCGTTTGCCTAGTGATACTTAAAGTACAACGCAGTTGCTACAA
>JBCBUL010000044.1:0-14006 GCA_039818165.1 Pseudomonadota bacterium
ACCGGAAGCGGTGGCCAGCCAGGATTCCACGGCAATGCTGGCGGGTCTGGAGGCGGCCCATCCGGAGCCGTCCACCGTGCCGGATGATCCAGCCTGCGCTCATTGAACATGGCTTTGTTCAACCACTCGTCGCCATAGTCTTCCAGAATGAGCGAGAGCGCCGCGCAGGCTGGATCATCCGGCACGGTGGACGGCTCCGGATGGGCCGCCTCCAGACCCGCCAGCATTGCCGTGGAATCCTGGCTGGCCACCGCTTCCGGTGAAATGAGCAGGGGAACCGTCGGCACCTGGGCCAGGGCCTGGAAATCAGCCTCGGTTTTCACCGATCGCGACACCCAGTCGAAATCGACGCCTTTGTAGCGCAGCGCTGCGCGGACTTTTTCGGAATAGGGTGATGTTTCAGCACCGAACAGGCGATAGTTGGCCATGCGTCTTGGTCTCTTTGTCTTGGATTACCTGCACGCTTAGAGCATGGGCGGGGCCACGCCAAGGTGAATGTGCCGCGCCCCTTGCGCGCCTGCGCTGGGGAGACTAGGCCACGCGCCATGTCAGAGCCCCGAAATATCCTCGCCTATAGCGACAAACTCTTCACGCCGTCAGAGAGTTTCATCCCGCGCGGATACAGCGCTTTCGAGCGCCTGCGGCCCGTCTATTTCGGCCATGAGCTGAAGGGCCCTGTGCCCGAAGGCACCGCAGCGGTGCAAATGGGCCCGCTCCATGGCCCAGGGGGTGAAGCGGCCTTCAAACAGCTGGGCACCATTTCGCCCGCACTGGAAGCGAAGATCAGGGAGATCGACCCGGTCGCGATCCATGCCAGTTTCGGCAAATCGGGGGCCTATGCCCTGCCCATCGCGCGTAAATTCGGCCTCCCGCTGGCGGTGACGTACTATGGCGGCGACGCCACCAAAACCACCAACACCAAGGACAGCTTCATTCGGGTCTATAATCGGCGCCGCGCCGCGCTCTGGCGCGAGGCGGACCTTATCCTGCCCTGCAGTGACTTTATCCGCCGGGAACTTCTGGCGAAGGGCGCACCGGATGAGAAAATGATCGTCCACCACAACACGGCAGACCCAAACCGGTTCCAGCCGGGCGAAAAGGACAAGATTATTCTCTTCGCGGGTCGCTGGACTGAGAAAAAAGGCATCGAAACGCTCATTGCCGCACTGGCAAAGCTCGGGCCTCGGCTCGAAGGCTGGCGTGTGCGCCTGCTCGGCGATGGAGAATTGAAAGAGGGCCTGGTCGCGCAGCTCGAGGCCGCAGGTGTCAGCGCCGAATTGCCCGGCTGGATCCCCGCAGACGACATGCCGAAGCATTTTGCGGAAGCGATGATTGCCTGCGTACCATCCCAACGCGCCGCGTCTGGCGATGCCGAGGGTCTACCCCTGGTCTGCGTTGAAGCCATGCTCTGCGAATGCGCCCTGGCCGCCACTTACCATGCCGGCATCCCGGAATGCGTGAAGGATGGCGAGACGGGTTACCTGGTGGACGAACGCGACAGCGACGCTTTGGCAGATCGGCTTGGCCGAATGATCGCCGACCCTGACGCCACCCTGGCCATGGGAAAAGCCGGCCGCGCCTTCGCGCTCGAAAGCTTCAACCTGGTGAAGCAATCCAAACGTCTGGAAGACCACCTCATCGGGATCGCTGAGGCGAAGGGGACGCTTTAGCGCTTTTCGGAGGTGCCCAAATCGCCCCACCCGCCGCCGGACTTCTCTTCATGCTTCGGCAGCAAGTGCCTCGAGCGCCAGGCGATGCCGACGGCGACGATGATCGCGATGCCGATGAAGGGGGCGTAGGGATGGCCGAAGATGTGGGGTTTCCACCAGATCAGGGACACAAACCCCACCACGCCGAGCACGCGCGCGCCGGAGAACACCATCCGGTCCACGGCGATTTTCGCTAGGCCGAGGGCAAAGCCCTTCAGGAAGTCCCGCGCTGCGCTCATTTCACACCCACTCGCTTTGTCTGACGCCTCGTTGCGCCCCTTCAACCTTCACTCCCGCTTGGAGTGAGGCTGTTTCAGCTGAAAGACTAACCGATGGGGCTCAACACGATCTTTTGCCGAATGCTCAAATTTGCGCTTTAAGCCCGCGATGACCTTTCAGGCCTCCGTCCTCACCCTCTTTCCAGAGGCGTTTCCCGGTGTTTTGGGTGTCTCCATATTGGAGCGAGCACGGGCGGGTGGAATTTGGTCACTAGAGACACTGGACATCCGGACTTTTTCACACCATAAGCATCGATCCGTTGACGACACCCCTTTCGGGGGAGGTGCTGGTATGGTGCTGAGACCCGATGTGGCGGCGGCAGCGGTAAGTGGTACGCCCCGCGGGGAACGGCCACTAATTTATCTGAGCCCGAGGGGCAAGCCGCTCACCCAGGCCCGCGTGCGAGAGATCGCTGGCGGACCGGGGGTGATTTTGTTTTGCGGCCGCTTTGAAGGTTTGGACCAGCGGGCGATTGAGGCCTGTGACATGGAGGAAATCTCGCTGGGCGACTTTGTGCTCGCCGGCGGCGAGGTGGCGGCCCAGGCGCTGATCGAGGCGTGTGTGAGGCTCCTTCCCGGTGTTGCAGGCAATGAGGCCTCGCTGGAAGAAGAGAGTTTTGAGACGGGGTTGCTCGAATATCCCCATTACACCCGGCCGAGGGTGTGGGAGGGGCGGGAAGTTCCCGAGGTGCTGACATCAGGCGACCACGGCAAAGTGGAGACCTGGCGGCGCGTCGAAGCCATGAAGATCACGCGCGAGAGGCGGCCCGACCTCCTTGAGCGCAACCAAAGTGCAGAGCCCAAGCGTCCGGAGACTGGCGATGAACGTGATTGAGACCCTAGAAGCCGAAGAGGCCGCCCGCCTCCACGCCAACAAGACGCTGCCGGAGTTTTCCCCCGGCGACACACTGTCTGTGAATGTGCGCATCAAAGAAGGTGAGCGCGAGCGTATTCAGCGCTTCGAAGGCGTGTGCATTGCCCGCAAGGGCGGTGGCCTGAACGAGACTTTCACAGTCCGCAAAATCTCTTTCGGAGAAGGCGTTGAGCGCGTCTTCCCGATCTACTCGCCCAACGTCGACAGCATCGAAGTAAAGCGCAAAGGCCGCGTACGCCGCGCCAAGCTTTACTACCTGCGCGATCGCCGCGGTAAGTCTGCCCGGATTGCAGAGCGCACCACGGGCCACGGGATCGAGCAAGTCGAGATTGCCGTCTCCAAGACCGATCGCAAGCGCCAGCGCGCCGCTGAAAAAGCAGCCCGTAAGGAAGCGGCCGCCAAAGAGCGCGAAGCCGCCGCCAAGGCAAAGGCTGAGGAGGAAGCCGCTGCTGCAAAAGCCGCCGAGGCTGAAGCCGCCGCAGCAGAGGCCGCGCCCGAAGGCGACGATGCCTAGAACCTTACCGCTTTTTATTGTTACAGAGAATTCATCCCCGCCGCAGCGAATGCGGCGGGGTTTTTCTTGTATTCAGGTCGAGACCGACGATCTGTCGTCTTGAGCGGATTGAGCCCCCGGTGATGAGTTGCCGGTGGTTCCAGGAACACTCCGGATTGGGGCGACATGACATTCAGATCGACGGCATCAGGGATCTTGTTGGTCTGCCTCACTTTGGCAGGCTGCGTCGATCGGCCGAGCGCCGGTGAAAGCCTTACCGAGATCTGCCGGCCCGCCACGGTTCAGCCTGCCCAGTTCGGGGTTGGAGACCTTGTGGTGCCAAGGGATCAGATCGTCGCCCGGCTCCAGCACACCTCAATTACGGATGAATACGGGATCTCCATCCGACTGACAGAGCAGTATTCAGGCGCCGTCGCCCAAATGACCCGGGAATCTCTGGGCCAGCCCCTCCCTCTGCTTCTGGACAATGAAGTCATCGCCGAACCCGTAGTGATCACGCCGATCCTTGACGGTCGCATCCTGATGAGCGGCAATTACACGCGCACCGCTGCCAGTGACATCGTTGCACGGCTTTCAGGCCCATGCCCGCCGGATACGCGCGGCGGCTAGCGCGGCATTCACCCCTTTTTCGAAAACAAAAAGGCCGCCCCGAATGGGACGGCCTTGCTTACTCATTTCCGGTGGAATCTAGCGGTTGCTGAGTCTTGCCCACCGCCGACGCCGTTTGCTCAACAGGCTCGGTCCAGTATCGGCAGCCGTTTCAGGCGCCTGGACTTTCGCTTTGAAGCTGTGCGTGTTGGGATCAATCGCGTTGATGGGCACCACCATTTTGGGGGCCTGATTAACCGCTACCGATGCCTGCTCAGCTTCGCGGACGTGCGGGGTCATGACTTTGGTTCCTTTTCAGTTCGGCGCTTTGCCAGATCAGCGGGGGTTGATGATGAGGTGTGTTGCGCTGACAGGACACATCTGGGGAGTGCTTATTGTTTTTCAATAAGGATTGATCGTTTTTCGGCGATTTTTTGAAATCCTGAGGAAAATCAGGGTCATGGGATTGCCGATTTGCGTGGGGTTGGTGCCACGCGGCATGTTTGACCCCTGGCCACTGGCAATTTTGCGGCTTTTGAGCCATATACCCGCCGATGACAGAACGCCCTGACGCGCCGGAAAAGAAGCGGCTCTTTATCAAGACCTATGGGTGCCAGATGAACGTGTACGACTCCGAGCGTATGCGGGACGTCTTGGCGCCGCTTGGCTATGCCCCGGTGGATGCACCGGACGGCGCAGATCTGGTCGTGCTGAACACCTGCCATATCCGCGAGAAGGCCACCGAGAAGGTCTACTCCGAGCTCGGCAAGATCAAGAAAATGAAGGAAGCCACGGGCGGAAAGATGACCATCGCCGTGGCCGGATGTGTGGCCCAGGCCGAGGGCGAAGAAATCATGCGTCGCCAACCCGCGGTAGACTTGGTGCTGGGTCCGCAGGCCTATCACAAGCTTCCGGAAATGATCGCGCGCACGAGCCGCGCCGTGGGCGACCGGCTGGAGACAGATTTCGAAACCCTCGACAAGTTCGACGCCCTGCCCAAGGCGCGCGAAGCCGACGGCTCCACCGCGTTTCTCAGCGTGCAGGAAGGCTGTGACAAGTTCTGCACCTTCTGCGTGGTCCCTTATACACGCGGCGCGGAAGTCTCCCGCAGCGTGGACGATATCACGCTTGAAGCGCGCTCTCTGGCGGCCCAGGGCGTGCGCGAGATTTCCCTGCTTGGGCAAAACGTCAATGCCTGGCATGGCGCGGCCCCTGCCCTGGAAGGCGGCGATGAGTGGACCCTCGGCGCCCTGTCGCGCCATATTGCGAAGATTGGCGGTATTGAACGCATTCGCTACACCACCAGCCACCCGCGCGATATGGATGACGACCTGATCGCCGCCCATGGCGACACCGACGCCATAATGCCTTACCTGCACCTGCCCGTTCAGTCTGGTTCGGACTCGATCCTGAAGGCGATGAATCGCGGCCATACGGCCCATCACTATATGGACATTATCGCAAAGGTCCGCTCGGCACGGCCCGATATCGCCCTGGCGAGCGACTTCATTGTGGGTTTTCCCGGCGAGCGGGATCGGGACTTTGAAGATACAATGGAGCTGGTGCGCGCGGTCGGCTACGCTTCGGCCTATTCCTTCAAATACAGCCCCCGACCCGGAACGCCCGCGGCAGATATGTTCGGCCAGGTCGATGAAGCCGTGAAGGATGCGCGCCTCCAGAGGCTTCAGGCCCTCATCCGCGACCAGCAGATCGCTTTCAATGCGTCAAAGGTCGGCCAAACCCTGCCAATCCTCGTAACGGGCAAAGGCCGGCTGGAGGGTCAACTCCACGGGCGCTCGCCCTATCTGCAGGCCGTTCACTTTGATGGACCTGAAGGTCTCAAAGGCCAGATTGTGGATGTTGAGATCATCGGCTCGAGCCTGAATTCACTCACCGGCGAATTGAAGTCGTCCACGGAGGCCGCCGCTTGAGCCTGCCGCCACGCAAGGCCGCCTCTCCGGGCGCGCCCATCAGTCGATTTTACGAAGTGGCCTCAGCTGAGCGCTTGCGCGATCTTTGCGGCCCCCACCACAAACATCTCCAGCGCTTCGAAGCGAAGCTGGAAGAGCATGGTGTTCGCCTGGAAAGCCAGGGCGGCGGGGTCATGATCTTCGGCACAGCTGAAGGCGTTTCGCTCGCCGAGGCGGCGCTCGCCGAATTCGAACGCCGGTTGCGCGGCGGCGCTGAACCCGTCGATCTGGAAGTGGATGGGTCGATCGCCTCGGTTGAAACCGTAGAAACATCCTTTTCGACCCTGTCAGGTCTTCGCAAACCCGTCACAGCCCAGACTCCTGGCCAGGCGCGTTATCTCAGCCAACTGTCCGATGCTGGCAACGGACTTGTATTTGGCGTTGGCCCTGCGGGCACAGGAAAAACCTATCTGGCTGTCGCTGCAGGCGCCGCAGCTTTGCTCAAGGGCACTGTCGAACGCCTGATCGTCACGCGTCCTGCCGTTGAAGCGGGCGAAAAGCTGGGTTTCCTTCCAGGCACTCTGGAAGAAAAGGTCGATCCCTACATGCAGCCGATCTGGGACTCACTGCGCGATTTCATGCGCAGCGACGACATAGAAAAGCGCGTGGCAGGTAAAACGTCCTCGATTGAGGTTGCGCCGCTGGCCTTCATGCGTGGGCGCACGCTGAAAAAGGCTTTTGTTGTCGTGGATGAGGCCCAGAACACGTCCGTCGCCCAAATGAAGATGCTGCTGACGCGGCTGGGCCGGGAGTCTCGCATGGTCGTGACCGGCGACCCCGGACAGGTGGACCTGCCCAAAGGCCAAGTGTCGGGGCTCGCCCACGCCCTCGATATTCTCGACGGCATCGAAGGGATCGCCACGACGCGATTGACCCCAAAGGATGTGGTGCGCCACGCGCTCGTCTCGCGGATCATTGACGCCTATGAGGCCGCAGGGGCGCCATGACCAGCGTGACACTCGATCTCCGCATCGACGATGACGCCTGGAACACGCTCGTCGACATCGAAGAGGTTGCCAGCTCTGCTTTGCTTGCGGGAGCTGAAACCCTGGAGAGACCGGTGGCAGGCGAAGTGGCGATTCTTCTGACAGGCGACGAACACATGCACGCCCTGAACAAGACCTGGCGGGACAAAGATGCCCCCACCGATGTGCTGTCTTTTCCAGCGAGCGAAGCCGATCCGGGATTTTTGGGGGATCTTGCCCTTGGATTCGGCATTTGCGCGCGAGATGCAAAAGCCCAAAACCTGAGCCTGAGCGCCCATTTAAGCCATTTGGTTATTCACGGCTTCTACCACTTACTCGGCTATGACCACGAAACCGATGACGATGCCGCCATAATGGAAGCGCTGGAGGTCTCAGCGCTTGCCAGACTGGGCCTGTCTGACCCATATTCTCTAAGGGCTTGAAGCGATGGCAATGACAGATCCCGACCCTTCCGAACAAACAGACCCCGGCCGAAGTCGGATCGGCCGCCTTTTGGGGCTGGCGCGACGCCCGTCAAACGAGGCCCCCGAAACCGATGCCCTGAACGGAAACGGTCACCCCAGCGAGATGCGCTTGCGAATAGCGCGGTTTGAGCAAGCATCCGTGGGCGATGTGATGATCCCGCGGCCGGACATCGTTGCAATCGAAATCGACGCACCCCTCTCAGAAGTGCTCAAGGTCTTTGCCGAAGAATCCCATTCGCGCTTGCCGGTGTACCGAGAGACCCTGGATGACCCTGCCGGCTTTGTGCACATCAAGGATGTTGTCGCCGAGATCGCCAAGGGCTGCGCGGATGACGCCAAGATCCTCGATACCGTTCACCGGGAAATCCTCTACGTTCCAGATTCAATGCCGCTCGCAGATCTACTCCTGAAAATGCAGGCGTCTCGCATTCACCTCGCGCTCGTGGTGGATGAGTATGGCGGCACCGATGGGCTCGTCTCCCTGGAAGATCTTGTTGAAGAAATCGTCGGTGACATCGAGGACGAACACGACGAAGAAGACGTTGCCCTGTTTCGGCGCACACGCAATGTCTACGAGGTCGACGCACGTATGGAAATCGAAGACTTCCAGCAAGAAACGGGACACGATTTGTCACTGCCCGAGCATGAAGCAGAGATCGACACGCTTGGCGGCGTCGCCTTCGCACTAGCAGGCCGGATTCCCGTACGCGGCGAGGTTCTACGTCATCCGCAGGGGCTCGATGTGGAAATCGTCGAGGCCGATACGCGCCGCATCAAAAGACTGCGTCTACGGCCAACGCCGATGACGAACACGGCCCCGGACGCCGACTGAAGTATGGACGCAGCGATCCGCAGCCATGGAGTGACCCTTCTAGGGCCTCTCCACGAAACCCTGGCGCGGGCCACGGGATGGAAGGCCTTGCTCCTGTCGGCATTGTTCGGTGGTTTTGCAGCCCTGGCTTTTGCGCCATTTCACCTGACGGCCGCCCTCGCAGTGAGCTTCACCGGCCTTATCTGGATGATCGACGGGGCACGGGGCCAGAAACGCTGGGGCAAGTCCGTGTTCGCCCGCGGTTGGGGCTTCGGGTTTGGCTTTTTCCTTGTCTCACTCCACTGGACGGCCCAGCCTTTTCTCGTTGAACCGGAAAAACATGCCGTTTTCCTCTGGATGCCACTTTTGCTCTTACCCGGTGGCATGGCGCTGATCTGGGGCGCCGCCATGGCAATGGCGAGTGCGTTCTGGAGTGCTTCACCGTCGCGGGTATTTGCGTTCACTCTGTTCTTTGCCCTTGCGGAATGGGTGCGCGGCAGCCTGTTCGGTGGCTTTCCATGGAACCTGGCCGGCACAAGCTGGATCCCCGGTGGAGCAATCTCTCAAGCCGCCGGACTTGGGGGCGTCTACTGGCTCACGGTCGTTACCGTTTTAGCGTGTGCCACGCCCGCCGCACTGGTCGATACACGCGAAGAGCGCAGCCTGGCCCTGCGGTTCGTTCCCAGTCTCCTCGCCGTCATGGCACTTGCGGGACTATGGGCCTGGGGCGGCCAGAAACTGGCCGAGCCGACCCAGTTCACAGAAACCGATATCGTGTTGATGGACGTGGGTGTTCCGCAAAGCGAGAAGTACGATGAGAACGGCGCAAATCCGGAGGTTTTTCGCCGCTATCTGGAGTTTCTCAACGAGATCCCCTCAAGACCGACAGACATCGTCATCTGGCCGGAAGGCGCGACGGGTTCAGTCTTGCTTGAAGCCCGCCAGCTGGAGCCGGTCACGGCCTATCTCGGCGAGCGTCACCTGATCGCTGGGACGGCGCGCTATCAGCTCAGCGAGCAAGACTACACCTGGTACAATTCCATTGCCGTATTGAGCGAGAACAGCGCCAGAACCGGCGCGGCAGGTCTCTATGACAAGCATAGACTGGTCCCTGTCGGCGAGCTCCCTGTGGCGCGGATACTGCCCTTTGGAGACGCGATTGCCGGGATACTCCCGGGATCGCTCCAGCAAATGGCGACCGCAGGATTTACCCCGGGCCCGGCGCCGAGCCTGGTCTATAGCGAAGGCGTCCCGCCTTTCGTTGCGATGATTTGCTATGAAGGGCTTTATCCCGGCGTTGTGCGCGAAGCCCAGACATCTGCCGGCCACCGGGCAGACTGGATTGTTCTGGTGTCGAATGATGGTTGGTTCGGTAGCCTGATTGGTCCTGCCCAGCACTACGCCCAGAACCGCTACCGCGCGATTGAAACCGGCTTGCCCATCGCGCGGGTCGCAGCGCGGGGCGCGTCGGCCATCATCGATGGAAAAGGCCGGGAAGTCATGCGCACCAAGGGCCTTCGCGAAGACCTGGAAGGGTGGAACGGGCAAGTGGGGCGCGGAAAACTTCCGTCACCTGAAGCAACACCGTTTTACCAGTCCCGGGGCGGTCAGGTTCTGTTCCCGCTCACGCTCGTTCTGATCTCGATTTTCGCTTTCCTCGCCTGGCGCCGCTAAAGCCGACGAAGAAAAACGTAGAACGCCCCACTCCCGCCGTGCCGTGTATGGGCGCTGGCATAACCAGAAACATGAAGGCTGGCGCGGCCACTTGAAAGCCAGTCCAGGAAATTGCGCCGCAAGATCCCCTCGCCGCCGCGCCCTTTGCCCGTGATCACCAGAACGCAGCGGGCACCATTGCGCCTCTGATTCAAGACGAAAGCTGGCAAGCGCTTGTCCGCCTGGGCCTGGGTCAGCCCATGAAGGTCGATATGAGCATCTATTTCGAGCTGTCCGCGGCGCACCTTCCGTTCTCGATCCCGCAAAGCGGCGGGCGTGGCTGGTTTCGGCCGTGGCTGCGAGGGTTCTGGAAGCTTGGGCGCGCGTAAACCTGACTTCGTAGCTGGCTTCTCGGATGCGATCTGACCTTCAAGTGATGCCTGGTCTTCAGCTGGAGGCTGAACGCCCGGCAGAGGTTTGATCGACCGCGCAACCCGCGCCCAACCGCGCTGTTCAGAAGGTGTAAGCTTGCGTCCGGCCATGGCCCGAGAGTTAGGGCAGGCGAGCGCGCAGGACAATCTCACCATCCGCCACGGACGCGACCTCATTCAATTGCATCCGCGCGGCAGTGGTACGGGGCAAAAGCGCCCACATCCGGCCCGACGCATTCATGGTGCCTGCGCGAGCGCCCGCAGTGTCGCCGGTTCCAAAATAGATATCGCCGCGCACCGGCCCTTTGATGGCGCCACCAGTATCCTGCGAAACCAATATTCCACTCCAGAGCCCGCCGAGGCCAGGCGCGTTTGTTTCGACCAGATAGGGCACGCCCAAGGCGTGGAAGTTGCGGTCAATCGCCATCGACCCGAGGGGCGTCAACGGAATGTTCGCCGCGCCTCTGGGGCCAAGGTCCGGATTACCTTCCGGCAAAGCCTGGAAAAAAACATACCGCGGATTGGCGTTCATCGCTTCCTGCGCTTCCGCGATGGAGACCCGATCCATCCAGGCGCGGATGCCCTGCATTGACGCCTCGCCGCGATCAATCTTTCCCCGCTCAAGCAGCCAGTTCGCTGTCGAGCGAAACGGCTGGCCGTTATGCGCGTAGTAGGCCGCCCGCATCGTTGTGCCGTCGGCAAACATCAACCGTCCCGATCCCTGTATCTGCAGGAAGAAGACATCAGCAGGATGGGCATAGCCCAGGACCCGGTCCAGTTCGGGCTTGATTTCGGCGCGCGGCGGATAGGGCTGGGACTGGCCGTTTGGAAGGCTTTGAAGCGGGCCTTCATCTGACTGCACAAGATCTGTCGGCGGCCCGGGAACCGGCGCGGTGAAACCCGGTTGCGGGATCCGCCGCGCATCAATCATGGGTTCGAAATAGCCGGTAAAGCGGGATGCGCCATCCATGCTGCTAATCTCGACCGGGACCATAAGCGCTTCAATCACCTGCCGGGAAAGGTCGCGATCATCTTGCGCCGCCAAGAGGCTTTCACAAACTGCGCGCCACTCTCCAACACTCCCAGCCCAACTGGCCCGCGCAGACAGCCACTCCGCCGCGTCGCGATCTTCCAGGGAACCGCAACTCCGCAGAAAGGCACGGATGCCAGGTTCGGTTGAAGCGGCCTGCCAGGCCAACAAGCCTTCGAACTCAGTCGGCTGACGCTCTGGAGGCGGCGCTGGAAGCTCCTGAGTGTCAGGTAAAGACGGGGCGGGCGGGTAACTCGGCGACGTAGCACACCCCGAAAGCAGCCAGACAAAAAGGACCAACAGGCCAAGGGACTGCAACCGCATGATAGTTTGCCTGACTACTCGCTACGCTACGTTCGCAGGCTGACTCGCCTAGGTCGCGATTTCAACATCGTCCAGCAGCCAATTGGGATCACTGGAGGTTACATTTCGCATAAAGGTCCAGATCTCGCGGGCGTACTTTGTCTTTTCGCCGTCGCCGAGTTCGGCTTCATAGCGCACCATGACCCTCGCGACCTCTCCGGTCACGCCCGCATCCTCGATCTCTGCTTTCTTGATGCGGAGCAAGCGCCAGGGGTCTTCCCCGGATGTTTCGCGGCCCGAAATCGCTGCGTCCCAAGCCTCGTAGACATCGTCGTCGAGCAGGGGTCGCAATGCGCTGCGGTCGCCATCTGCGAACGCTTCCACGATCATTTCATAGGCACTGCGCGCACCCTGCAGGAAAGCGCGGGGATTGAAGCTGCGATCCGAGCGGTAAATCTCTTCCAATCCGCCCGCCGCAGGGCCGGTGAAGCTCGGCTCAATATCCGGATCATTCGCCACCGGTTGCGGGCTTTGCATAACGTCACCCTGGGCTGGGGACGCTTGGACGGGGTTCGGCTCGCCGCGCGTTGTACCGTCTGGCGGACCGTCATCACGCCCCAGCGCCACGTACAGTCGCGACAGCACGAACAGCGCGATGGCGGCGAGGATGAGAACTTCGGTCATACACAGAATCCAAATTGTGGCACTTACTCTCGCAACAGATAGGGCATCGGCGGCTCAGATGCCAGTCAGCGTTGCCCGTCCGAATGAGGCATGGTAGCCGCCGGTCTCAAATTCTCAAGCGAGGCCCCATGAGCGATACCAGCGCACCCACGCCGCCAATTCCTGGACAAGATGGTCAATCTGGACCTCAGCTGCGGGCTCTCAGCCAATATGTGAAGGATCTCTCCTTCGAAAACCCAGGCAACCGCACGGCGGACGAGCGCCCGAATATCGATCTTGGTATTGATGTAAGTGCCGTGCCGCACGAGCAGGGCAATGGCCTTTATGAAGTCAGCCTGAAACTGAAGGCCCGCGCCCATACGGAGACCTCTACACTCTTTCTGACGGAGCTGGACTATGGCGGTGTCTTCCAGGTCATCGGCATGTCAGAAGCGGATTCCGAAGCTGCGCTGCTGATTGAATGTCCGCGCCTGCTTTTTCCGTTTGCTCGTAGGTTGATCGCAGACATCACCCGGGAAGGCGGTTTCCCGCCGCTCCTCATCGATCCCGTGGATTTTGTTCAATTGTACCGGTCTCAAAAAGAACGTGACCAGGCTGGCGGCACTCCGCAGCCCGGCGGATCTGTTCCCCCCTTTCAGCCCCAAGGCTAAGCGGGGTTTACCCGTAGCGTTGCCAAAGGGACTTTTCGCCCATTGAAGCGATGAAGGCTTTGTGGAGGGCGAGTTCCTCCTCGCTGAGGAGGCTCTTCAGGGGTGTCGGGCGCGGTTTCGCCGGAGCGCGTTGCGCCTGATCGCCCGAGCCGTTGTTGTCGGCAAACTCGAATGCCCGGGCCCGGCCGCCGAGAAGCTCAAGGTACACGCTCGCGAGCAATTGGGCGTCTAGCAAGGCCCCGTGGAGCGTCCGGCTTTCCAGCGAAATATCGAAACGCCGGCACAGCGCGTCGAGGCTGGCGGGTGCCCCGGGAAAGCGCTTTTTGGCGATTTGCAGCGTATCCACCCATCGCTCGTCAGGGTAGGTCGGCTTGCCACACCGCTCGAGCTCCATGTTCAGGAACCCTTTATCGAAATTCGCATTGTGGGCGACGATCTGGGCATCACCGATAAAGTCGATAAGCGCGTCGACCACGCTTGGATCGTCAAAAAGTGGCTTGTCAGCAAGAATATCGTCGGTCAGCCCGGTAATGCGGATGGTGGCTTCTGAAACTTCGCGCCCGGGGTTGATCAGAACGCGAAACGTTTTTCCGGTCGAAACGTGGTTCACCATTTCCACCGCGCCCATTTCGATCACGCGGTCCCCATTCTGGGGGTCCAGCCCGGTGGTTTCGGTGTCGAACGCAATTTCGCGTAGGGTTTCAGCCATTGCCCGCTTCCCCGGCCAGTCGAATCATCAGTTTGGCGATGGCATGCACGTGTGCGCGGGCAAATTCAAATCCGAAAGCTGAACTGATCACAAAATCCGCGCGCGCCCGCTTTTCCGCATCGGGCGTTTGCTTCGCCAGGATGGCCTCAAACTGTGCCTCATCCATACCGCCCCGGGCCAGTACACGTTCGCGCTGAATTTCGGTTGGGGCTGACACAACAGCAACGTGGGTACAACGCGTATGCCCACCGGTCTCAAACAACAGGGGAATGTCCAGCACCACGAAGGGAGCCCCCGCATTCATATGGGTCTGCAGGAATTCCATCCGCTGGTGGGCCTCATGCAGATGGAA
>JBCBUL010000045.1:0-12266 GCA_039818165.1 Pseudomonadota bacterium
CTCGCCCCGACCCATCCGAACCTCGATCTCTCGAAGCTTCGCGATGATCTCCTCAGGCTTCGCTCTCTTGCCCATGTCTCAACTCCTGAATTGGAGCCGCGACTAACTCAAAGACCAGACCACTTTGCTGGAGGCAGACCACGAGAAGCGTGGCGCCGTGCATCTGCCCGGACAGGCCGATCGCCATTACCGCTTCACGCAGTTTTGGCGACATTTTCCGGATCGCACTTCCTGTCGCGGCCCACCATTGATCAGGGTCTTGCTCTGACCAAAGCGGTGCGGGGGTCTGCACATCAAGCGGCGCACTCGCTGAATCGAGAACGCGACCATCATCCCCCAGAATGACGGCCTTCACACCGGAGGTTCCGACATCAATGCCTAAGAACACGCTTTCCTCCAAAATGCGCGGATCGTGCAGTGCCCACACTTTATGTTAGCGCTAACATATTGACTTTAGGGATACAAGCGTGCGCACAAAGTTGTGCTTCTGATCACTGGAAGGGACCTCATTTGGAAATGCGCCCACCACGACCAACGCTTGCCGATGTTGCAAAGCGGGCAGGTGTTTCGACCATGACCGTGTCGCGCGTGGTGAACCATGATCAACGCGTCAGCCGCGCCACGCGAACCGCTGTGGAAGCTGCTATCGCGGCCCTGCAGTATGTTCCGAATGTAGCAGCGCGCACCCTGGCGCGGGGGGAAATTCAGCGGGTTTGCCTTCTGTATGGAAATCCGTCTGCTGCCTATCTAGGCACGCTCCTGCTCGGCGCGTTGGAGGCAACTTCAAAAGCGCGGGTTAACCTGATTGTTCAGCAGATTTCAGCCACCGTGGACAAAACCAGTCTTGCTGAACGCTTTCGCCAGGATTGGGATGCGTTGCTGATTCCGCCACCCATGAGCGATGATCCCACCATTCAGGAAACGGTTCTTCAAAACGAAATTCCGGCGACATTCATTTCCACCGGAGCGCCACCAAGTAGCCGTGTCAGTGTGGGCATCGATGACAAGGCCGCGGCCCGGGACTTGACGCGACACCTGATCGAACTGGGTCATACACAGATCGGCTTCATCCGGGGCAATCCCGATCAAACGGTGACGGAATTGAGGTACCAAGGCTATCGCGACGCGCTCTCACGTGCAGGATTGGAAGAAACCCCAGGCTGGGTTGCCCAAGGTCTTTTTACATACCAGTCCGGACTCGAGGCTGGGATGGCGATGCTCTCCCTGCCTGAGAAGCCCACCGCAATTTTCGCGAGCAATGACGACATGGCGTCCGGTGTGGTCGCGGCAGCGGCGCGGCTGGGGCTGACAGTGCCGACGGATCTGTCCGTCGCAGGGTTCGATGACTTGCCAATCGCCTCAACGCTTTGGCCTGCGCTCACCACAATCCAGCAACCCATTTCCGAAATCACAGCGCGAGCGGTCGCCGCTCTTACCGCGCCGAGCCCGAGGGATTCTGAATCGTCTGCGGAAGTATCTGACAGCCGACATCAGATCGTGTCGCATCATTTGATTAAACGTGGCTCCACAGCGCCGCCGACCAAGTGACCAGCTTCAGGGTGATTTGTGTTTGCGGCTAGACCACTGGACTCAGCAACCAGTTTCCCGAGTCGTGTATGGAGTTTACGAGATGACTCTGATCTAAAGAGCTTCCGCGAATTCGAGGCCGCCACAGAGAGGCTCATGACAGGCACAGACCCGGCTGCCGCGAGCACAGTCATCACGCTGCGCCAGGGGATTGGGCTTTGGCTGGGCCCGGCGCTGGCCATTGCCATCCAACTGTTGCCCCTGCCGGATGCCCTTGTGGAGACCACAGGGTCTCTGGATGGCGCTCGCGACGCCTGGATCGTTTTGTCCCTTGTGGCCCTAATGGCGGTCTGGTGGATCAGCGAAGCGATCCCCATACCGGTCACATCGCTGCTGCCGATGGTGGTGCTACCGCTGTTCGGCGTGCTCAGCATGAAGGCCACGGCAGCCGAATACATGCATCCTGTGGTGGTGCTCCTCATGGGTGGCTTCATCATCGCCAAAGCCGTTGAACGGTGGAATCTGCATGCCCGCATTGCCCTGAATATTGTTGCAAGGGTGGGAGACCATCCCGCGATGCTCATTGCGGGCTTCATGGCCGCAGCCGCCCTTTTGTCGATGTGGATATCCAACACGGCAACGTCGATCATGATGATGCCGATCGCTCTTTCCGTTGCGACGGCGGTCCTCGGTCCGGGCAGGCTCGACGCACCCTTTACCTACGCACTTTTGCTTGGAATTGCCTATGCCTGTTCGATCGGCGGGCTTGGCACACTGGTCGGCACGCCTACAAACCTGATTGTTGTTGGCTACCTTAACGAGACTGCCGGCTTTGATATCAGCTTTGCCGAATGGATGATGCTGGGACTACCAGCCGTTCTCGTCATGGTACCACTCGCTTGGCTTGTCCTGACACGCTTTGCTTTCAGCATAAAAGCCCATGAGACGCCCTCGGCCCAAAACGTTGTTCAGGAACAGCTTGATGCGCTTGGCCCGGTACGGATGCCGGAAATCCGAACGCTTATTGTGTTCGGACTGATCGCTTTCCTCTGGGTGTTTCGACAGCCTCTGACGAAAACTGAAATTGGCGGATTTGCACCACTCGGGGGGATGACAGACCACTTGATCGCGATTTTCGGTGTCGTTCTATGCTTCCTTGTGCCCGCGGGAAACAAAGACGATCCAAAGGCACGTCTGCTCGACTGGCCAACGGCAGAGTCGATCCCCTGGGGCGTGCTTCTTCTCTTTGGCGGCGGCATGTCTTTGGCAGCGGCAATTTCTGCAACGGGGCTCGGCGGTTGGATCGGCGGCGAACTTGGCGGTCTTGCCGCGCTCCCCATTCTGGTTGTCATCGCCGCGCTGACGGCATTTGTGATTTTCGCAACCGAGGTCACCAGCAACATTGCAACGGCTTCAGCGCTCATGCCGGTGCTCGGCGCGGTTGCCCTGACCACGGGTTTGCCCGTCGAATTGCTCGCTGTTCCCCTGGCACTGGCCGCCAGCTGCGCCTTCATGTTGCCGATGGCAACGGGGCCGAACGCCGTTGTCTTCGCAACGGGTAAAGTGTCCCTCCCAACCATGGCGAGAGCAGGCTTTGTGCTCAATCTGCTTGGGATCGTGGTAATTTCCGCCCTAAGCTACAGCCTCGCGGCACGCATATTGGGATGATCTTGCGCGTGTGATGACTCGCGCCTACATCTCGTCAAAGTTGATCATGGCTCTTGCCTTCTTGGCGTTGCAGATCATGTCGTAACCATCCCCGGCCGCGGGACACGAAAATCGTTCAAGACTCAAGGCGGTGTCCATTCCGTCCGGTCCATCCCTGGGGGTGCTGTTGAAACTCGCCATCTTGAAAGAAACAGATCCCGGTGAACGCCGCGTTGCAGCCACGCCAGATACGGTCGCAAAGCTTGTTGGCCTGGGTCATACCGTGAATGTCGAAGCCGGCGCAGGCGTGGCAGCAGGCTTACTAGATGATGCGTTCGCCGAGGCTGGGGCCAGCATGATGAAGAACGCGGCGGACACCACAAAGACCGCTGACGTAGTCATGACCGTGCGTGCCCCCTCAGCGCCAACCATAAAGCATCTACCGGAAGGGTCCGTTCTCATCGGCCTGCTCGATCCTTTCAGCATGGACGCAGCCCCCCTGAACGCCCGCAAGATCACCGCGCTTGCCATGGAGTTCACGCCAAGAATAACTCGGGCGCAATCGATGGACGCCCTCTCGTCCCAGTCAAACCTGGCGGGCTATCGCGCCATCATAGAAGGCGCCCAAATCTACGGCCGCGCCATGCCAATGATGATGACTGCAGCGGGCACCGTCGCCCCGGCGAAAGTGTTTATCATGGGCGCGGGTGTAGCCGGCCTGCAGGCGATTGCAACGGCCCGGCGCCTGGGTGCGGTTGTGTCGGCTACGGATGTGCGCCCGGCTGCGAAGGAGCAAGTGGCATCCCTTGGCGCGAAATTCATCGCTGTTGAGGATGATGAGTTCAAAGCCACCGAGACCGCCGGCGGTTACGCCAAGCAAATGTCTGGCGAATACCAGGCCAAGCAGGCAGCCCTGACTGCAGAGCACATTGCCAAGCAGGACATCGTGGTCACGACCGCGCTCATCCCAGGCCGGCCTGCCCCAGTTCTGGTGACTGAAGAAATGGTGGCCTCCATGCGGCCCGGCTCCGTGATTGTAGATATGGCCGTGGCCCAGGGCGGCAATTGTCCGTTGTCCAAGCCGGATGAAGTGGTCGATGTTGGCGGGGTGAAGATCGCAGGCTTCACCAATCTGCCCGGCCAGGTCCCTGCCGATGCCAGCGCGCTCTATGCCAAGAACCTCTTGAACTTCCTGCCTCTGATCACGGGCGAGGACGGCGCGCTCAACCTCGACACTGAAGATGAAATCGTCACCGCCATGGTGCTGACCAAAGGCGGTGAAACCGTGAATGAGAGGCTGAAGGGATGAAGTATCTGGGAGCCATGCTGGGCGCGGTCTTGCTCGCCCTGCCCGCCCATGCCGCCGGCGTGGATGATATCAGCGCACCGATTTTCCTGGCTGCAATTTTCGTTCTGGCCTGTTTCGTCGGATACTATGTTGTGTGGAGCGTGACCCCGGCCCTGCACACGCCGCTCATGTCAGTCACAAATGCGATTTCCGCAGTGGTCGTAGTTGGCGCTGTGATCGCTGCAGCAGCTGTTTCCACAGGCAGCGTGGACGGAGAAACCACTCAGGAGGTCTGGACGGCACGCGGGCTCGGCGCTGGCGCAGTCCTTCTCGCCGCCATCAATATATTTGGCGGCTTCCTGGTCACCCGGCGCATGCTGGCAATGTACAGGAAGAAATCATGAGCGCCGACCTGACCGCCGGGCTGTATCTGGTTTCAGCCATCCTTTTCATTTTTGCCATCCGCGGCCTGTCTAGCCCGGCGACAGCACGCCAGGGCAACATGCTTGGCATGATCGGCATGGCAATCGCCGTGGGCACAACGCTCGCGCTGGTCGCCCCCAGCCTTGAGCCAGCTACGATCGGCCTGATCGCAGGCGGTCTTCTGCTTGGCGGTGGGATAGGCGCCCTGCTCGCCCAGCGCGCGCCGATGACGGACATGCCGCAGCTCGTGGGCCTGTTTAACGCGCTCGGCGGCGGCGCTTCCTTTTTGGTGGCGATGGCAGCGATCTATGCACCGGACGCGTTTGGCTTGCAGCAATTCTTCTGCACAAACCCGACCGGGCCAAACTTGGACCAGTGCTACGGCATGGGCGGTCGCTCGGTTGTCGAGCTTGGGCTGAGTGTCATTCTGGGCGCCGTAACGGTGACCGGATCGTTGATCGCGGCGGCCAAGCTGAATGGCAACATTTCAGGCGCGCCAATCCTGTTGCCGCTGCGCCATATCCTGAACCTGGTCCTCGCTGTTGCGTTGGTTGGTCTCATCATACTGGCCGTCGATAGCCGCGGCCAGGAAGCCTGGATTTTCTGGGCCATCGGAGCCATCGGATTCCTCCTTGGGATCACACTGATTATTCCCATTGGCGGGGCGGACATGCCCGTCGTGATCTCGATGCTGAATTCCTATTCCGGCTGGGCCGCTGCTGCGCTAGGCTTCGGACTGGGGAACTTCGCCCTCATCATCGTCGGATCGCTGGTGGGCTCCTCTGGTGCAATCCTCAGCTACATCATGTGCAAGGGCATGAACCGCAGCTTCATTTCGGTGATCGCTGGCGGTTTTGGCGCTGACGACAGCGGCGGTGCTGCCGCTGCGGGTGGCGGAGAAGACCGCCCCTACAAACGTGGCAGCGCGGAAGACGCAGCCTTTATCATGAAGAACGCATCCAAGGTTATCGTGGTGCCTGGCTATGGCATGGCCGTTGCCCAAGCCCAGCATGCGCTCAAGGAAATGGCCGACAAGCTGAAAGCCGAAGGTGTGGACGTGAAATACGCCATTCACCCCGTTGCGGGCCGCATGCCCGGGCATATGAACGTCCTGCTGGCTGAAGCCCAAGTGCCCTACGACGAAGTCTTTGAACTCGAAGATATCAACTCTGACTTCAAGAACTCCGAGGTCGCCTTCGTGATCGGCGCGAATGATGTGACCAACCCTGCCGCCAAGACCGATAGTTCAAGCCCGATTTACGGCATGCCGGTGCTGAACGTGGAAGACGCCGGCACTGTGCTCTTCATCAAGCGCAGCATGGGATCGGGCTATGCGGGCATCCAGAACGAGCTGTTCTTCAAGGACAACACGATGATGCTGTTGTCGGACGCCAAAAAGATGGTCGAGGACATCGTGAAGGCGCTTTAGACCGTCTAATTGATCGGGAAATCTGGCTTACGCTTGTCTAGAAACGCCCGGTAGCCCTCTTCATGGTCGGCGTTCTCGAAACCTTGGAGAAACATTTCAACGGCCTCCCTGGTGTCGTGTGACCATCCAGAGTGTATGCCAGAGATCATTTGCTTGATTGCGCGCGTCGACCATTGGGACACCGCGCAGATTTTTGCCGCCAGTGCTTCAGCAGCATTGAGCGCGCTCCCCCCGGCCACCTCGTCAATCAAGCCAAGGTCCACCGCCTGATCTGCACTGAACAGGTCTGCTGTGAAAAGCACCCGCTTGGCCACGCTGGGCGATACCTGTTTCAGGAGTAGCGCCATGTCGGCCGGCGGATAGACAAGACCGAGTTTGGCGGGCGTGATCGCAAACTTCGCTCCGGGGGAGGCAATCCGCAGGTCGCACGCTAGCGCAAGGCTCATCCCACCGCCGACGCACGCGCCATCAATTGCGGCCATTACCGGCTTTTCGCACATCTCAACCGAACGTAGCGCCGCTGCAATTGCAATTCCCGCCTCTGCCGCGCCCTCCCGCGTCGCATACTGCGTCTCAAATTCTCTTATGTCTTGTCCAGCCGCGAAGGCGCCCGCGGATCCCCCATGGACGATAACAACCTTCACAGCCTCGTCCGCTTCGGCCCGCGCAATCAGATCCGGTATCGCGCTCCACATCTCATGGGTGAGGGCGTTGCGCTTTTCCGGCCGGTCCAGGATGAGCTCGGCCAGGGGCGTTCGGGTTTCCAGACGGATCGGCAGGGACATGGGCAGGCTCACAAACGAAAAAGGGGCCAGACGCGGCTAACGCGCCCGGCCCCTGTTCACAAGCCATGGATGCCTAGTTCAGCGATCCATAATCGGCGCCTGCCTCGCAGAAATAGGCACGCCAGAACGCCTTCACCTCGCCCATGGGCAGATCGTAGAGCTGACGCGGTACGATCCGCGCAACAACGTCAACGCCCTGGAGCCGGGCCATATCCTGGGCCAGGTCGCTATCGCGGAACGCGCCATAGTCCGCGCCCAGACGGTAAAACGAAAAGCCGTCTGAGTGCTGCATCAGGTCAGACACCACTACCAGCCTGCGATTCCGCTTGCCCGACTGGAAGTCCGCCCGGTCTGCGATCGAGTAAAGCGCTTCCGACAGGGGCGAGGCAGGCTGTCGGGTGTCCTCCAGCGCGCGGTCAATGTCTGACAGGAGTGGCTCATAAAAAGACTTCTGGAACGCATCAGCCACCATGCGTGGATTGGAGAGTATGGGATTGGCTTTGTCCGGGCTGCCGCTGGAACACGCCATGTGCAGCACTTTGGGGTCAAACGGGCGCGCCGCATTGGGCATCAACACGGTAAGGCGCCCATACTTGGGCAAGCTACGCGCCTCCTCGTCAATCAACTGGCGCACCCAATCCATATCATTCGGCGAAAAGGGATCTGACTGGTCGATCAGCACGACCGTATGGGCCGGGTCATTCCGATCCAGTCGGCATCCGGTCTCGGCCAAGGTTGCAGGCGGGGCCGCAAAGGCGGCAACTGCAAACAAACCGAACACGCTGGCCACCATGGCGCCGATCATGCCGCGCCAGAACCAGGGGCCTTTATCTCGGGAACGAGGCATCGCTATGCTCCTTCATCTTTGGGCTGGGGCTTAGGCACTCTTACGCGCGCTATGGCCGTGTTCCGCTTCGCGGGCCGAACGTGTTTTCGAGATCTCCGCATGGACACGCTTTTCGATGCTGGAGAGTCCTTGCTGGACCTCCTGAATGTGCTTTTCGAGCCATTCGCGCGTGATGTTCATTGCGGAGATATTATGCTCGATCGTGGCAATGGCGGCGGAGGCTTGCTCACGCTCCTTGCCATAGTCAAAGCGAGGCAGGTCTGGCGTGACGATTTCGTCGAAATACGCAGGACACGCGGCTTGCTCGCCGAGTTCCTCACGCATGGCATTGCGCTGCCGACGATGGGCCTGGCGATAGGCCACTTTCTGTGTGCGTTCCTGCTCACCCGCCTTTGAGGCGATGGCCACGGCGTGATCGCGGCGTGTCTCAAGCTCGTTGAGTGCTTTCTCGATCTCGCGCTTGGCCTGCACGTGGCGGCCCTGCTGGCTCTCAAACCAGGCGCGGCAGCGCGTGAAATAGTCTCCCAGATCATCGCGTACGCCATTGCGCACCTGCTGGCGCGCCTCATAGGCCAAACGCTCCTTGCGCCAAACCCGGCCATAGCCTGGGTAGCGGTCTGAAATCTTGTCGTAACCCTCATAAACCGCGATGGCGAAGACCGTCAGACCGATCATCAACAGGCCGAACGCCACCAGATTGTGCAGCCCGAAAATGTTCGGGAACATTCCCGCGATGACTGCCCCCGGCGCTGTATCAAACATGGAGTATCCCGACAGATCGCCTGCCGCGATTGCGGCCTGCAGGCTGATTTCCACCGCATCCCGGAAGTGGGCGATAAAGAAGTTCAGGAAAATGCCTGCCAGGATGAAGACCCCGGCCACGGCGCCGCCCATCACCTTGAATGGCAGTTGGGGGTGATTGAGGTATCGCAAGCCGAAATACCCGGCGCATACGCCGAACAGCACGTTCACCGCACTGATCCCGAACGCAACCATCAGCCCGCCCACGAGGCCCGAGGGCTGGGCATCCTTGAACAGGAGCGCGTTGAAACACCCCTCAACAAGCAGCACCGCCATGAGAATGGCCAGAGTTTGCTCGATATTCTTCTTGATGTCGGGCGTGCGCTTGCCGATCCGCTCGCCATGCTGGGATCGGAACGCTTCCAACTCGATAACCGTCGCTTCATGGTGGGCGGCCGCCTCGGTGGCGTCGTCGGTTTCGAAGTGGCGAAGTTCGTTTTCTTCGGCCTTGATCGCCTCTTGCAGGGACGTCACCTGAATCTCGGCCGGTGTGCAGTCCTGGATGAAATTGCGCACGCCAGCGGCGCTTGCGCTGAACCATGTCGTCAGGCCCCGGCACACATCTTCAGCACGTTCGGCGACCAATTGTTCGCGCTCGCTCCATTGGTCCCGCGTCAACGCCTCCGAGACGGGCAACCCGTCAGTGGCATCCTGTTTCGCCTGACGGCGCGTGATCGATTTGTTGAAGCCAAGGTCGCCCTCAGCCAAGGCGCCTTTCAGCCCGAACTGCGATGGCGCAACCTTCAACGCCAACGGCCTGATCTTCTCCTTGAAGCCCACATCCGTGGCCCAACGCAGGGTGTTTCTCAACATCTCAGCCCCTTTCCGGGGCCGCACTTAAATTAACAGCACGGCCCGATTGATTAACCATGGCAGCAAAATCGGCCTTGGGCGTTTCCAAATTGGAAACGCGCGCCCTGCCTTGAGAAGATTTAATGTTGCGCCATTGCCGGGTGACACTGTCGAACGATGGCGTAAAATCTGGATTGAAGCAGGGAGACACACGCTATGGACATCGAACAAATCCTCAAAGACTTGCAGTTGCGGGCCGAAACGGCCGTCAAAGACTTCGATGTCGATACCAAGGTTGAAAGCGCGAAAGATACCGCACGCAAGGTGAAGGAACGTCTCGAGACGGATGAGCAGGCAAGAAACCTGACCATCGGCGGCGGGGTTCTGCTGGCGGGTCTGCTGGCAACGAGCGGGGGGCGTCGCTTGCTTGGCACGGTCGCCAAAACTGGCGCCGTGGCGGGTCTGGGTGCGCTCGCCTACAAAGCGTGGCAAGAGCGAAACAACGCAGCGGCCCCCTCAGAGCATGAAATGCCAGAAGCGGAAGATATCCAGGCCGCTGGATTTGTGATCGACGCTGAAAGTGACCCAGCCTTTGCGCGCGCCCTTGTCCACGCCATGGCGACCGCCGCCTATGCCGACGGGGTGATTGATCCTGAAGAGCGGGCAGCTATTGATGGCGTCGTCGAAACCGACGATCAGGACCTGATGGCATTGGTCGACAATTCAAAGAGCGAAGATGATTGCCTGGACATGATCACGCTTGCCGCCCGCACGCCAAACCACGCCTCGCAACTCTATGCCGCTGCCGCCATTGCCACTGGAGATCAGTCCGCTTCAGAAGCCGGTTTCCTCAACAGGCTTGCTGAGCGCCTCGGGATTGCAAAATCCCACGCCGCGGCGATCGGCCGGGAAATCGCGTCGAGCTGATCTGAGCAGCCTTGAGCGAAGTCCATCACGAAGCAGTACGGGATTGAATAATAAGAGTCCGATTTCGGCGTTTCTGGCCCCTGCCGGGGCATTCAAACCCTAAAATCGATCCACCGGATCGATTTTCAACCGCTTCGCGCTGACCGGTTTTGAATGGTGGGCGGTAACGGGCTCGAACCGCTGACCCTCTCGGTGTAAACGAGATGCTCTAGAATTTCGTCTGATTCTGTCTCGTATATTTTTATCTATTAAACAGTGTTCTAGAAGTTTTACGTGTTTCAAGTGATCTCAGATTTGCTCGCCTCATTCCCAAAAGTGTGTGTCCATGGAGTGTCCAGAATGCTCGTAGGATGATATGGCCTTGGGCATGACTCAGCGCATCTCGGCATCTCTTCTCAATAGTCTAAAGCCTAAGAACGACAGATACCGCGTCTGGGATAGCCTCGTCTCTGGCTTCGGAGTTACGGTACACCCCAGCGGCAAACGCGTCTTCATGGTCACGAAGTCCCGGTTTAGAGGATCGAACAAGCGCGTCACGATCACCATTGGAACCTATGGCGATCCATTGACCGTGGAGGTTGCTCGTAAGCAAGCTTCAGCCCTACGGGCGCAGCTCGACCAGGGGATCGATCCCCGCGAAACACCAGACGATCAGCTCACCTTTTCAGAGTACGCAGAGCGCGTGATGGATCAAACAGCTGGACGGAAGAAAGCTAAGTCAGTGGTCATCGAGAAGAGCCTTCTGGCTCGGCACATTCTTCCGCGCCTGGGTCACAAGAAAATGGTTGAAATCACCGCCCGCGATATCACGGCCTTTATGAAAGCAACAGCGGAGCCGAAAGAGGTTGTCAGAGAGCAGACCAAAGCCAGAGGCGTGGCAGTGGTGAGTGGGGGAGCGGCAACGGCGAACCGAGCCCACGACGTGGTGAAGGCAATTTTCAACCACGCCATTCGCGACGGGATCGTGACCTTCAACCCCACAAGGCCAGCACAACGGTATAGGCTGGTGAAGCGAGAGCGTTATCTCTCAGTCGATGAACTCAAAGCGCTCGGGAAGTCATTGGACGCAGCAGGGGAGTCGGGGGTCAATCTCTACGCAGTGGCAGCCATTCGATTGCTAGCAATCTCGGGAGCCCGCAAAAACGAAGTCCTATCCTTGAAATACTCCTACCTGCGGCCGGAACTGGGCTTTGCCCAACTGCCGGATTCAAAGACAGGGGCGAAGGCGCTTCGTCTTTCCCCAGACGCATGGGCGATTATCGAAAGCCTACCGAGACTCGAGGGGAGTGATTGGGTCTTTCCTTCGCTCAAATCTGACGGGCACCTGGTCGGCCTTCAAAAAATCTGGGACAAGATCAGGGAAGAGGCCCGGATCCCCGACGTGCGGCTGCATGATCTTCGCCACACTTTTGCAAGCTTTGCCGTAAACGCCGGACACTCGCTCTACATCGTCGGGACGTCCCTCGGACATGCCCGCTCCTCGACTACCGAGCGCTATGCTCACCTGGCAGACGATCCGGTATCAGCGGCAATAGCCGACACAAGCGCGAGGATTTCTCAGCATCTGTAACCGCTTTCATTTTTGTCCGAATTTGTTCCCATGTTCCCACACCATAAACATGGCATCGTCGCCACTCGACTAGAAAGGCAGTTTTTCGCCAACAGCGGACGGATCAAAGACCACAACCAATGTCGTCTTTCGCCGATAATTGCCGGATGGGTTTGTCGTCCGAGTCATTCGCGTTAAACACTTGAATGCCTCGAATACGTAAATATCCTGCAGAAGTTGGCCACAGGAAA
>JBCBUL010000046.1:0-11574 GCA_039818165.1 Pseudomonadota bacterium
AGGCCGCAGTGGCGTAGCGGGCGGGCGTGTAGGACTCGCCGGCCACAACACTGTCTATTTCCGCCTTCAGCGCGCCATAAAGTTCCACTTTTTCCATGGGATAGCTCCAGATCATGAGAGTTGGTCGTCGGCCCCTACCAAGGCACGCTTGGTTGCCTGAGAATTCCCTTTGGCAAAGGCGTCTGTGGCGCCGCCGCTGCCACGGGTCAAACCCAATTGGTGCCGGATGTTCATGCCTTCCCCGGACACATCGCCTGCGACAGCAGATCAAATTCGGAAATCGTCGTTCCCGTATTCGACGGCGAGGGCCATCTCGCCGCCGTTCTGGACGTCGACTCCACTGAGTACAATGCCTTCGACGCTGTGGATCAATCAGGGCTGGAGGCTATCTGCTCCAGCCTCCTGACCGCCTGATCCGACGGCCGGGTCTGGCGTGAGCACTGGAATTGCGTCCGCAACCCGCTCCCGCAACACCCTTTCCATGATGTCGAGTTTTTCAGCCCGAACCCCTTGGGCAGCTCTCGGGGCTTCGTCGGTGGGGAAGGTCATCCAACGGTCATCTGCGCCATACGCCGGCCATGTCGCCCAGTCCGCCCGGTTCGGGTCGCCATGCGTTGCAAAGGCCGCCCAATAGGCCCCCATCGCCTCGGTAATCACCCGATCATTTTCAGTCAGGTCCATCAGCGGACTGTGGCTGTTGAACACAAAGAAGATTTCAGAGGCGTGGAACGCGCCCAGGGTCTGGCGCGGGCTCGGGGGAATACGAGTGAAATGATATAGCCAGGTCGGCGCACCTGCCGCGGAATTTTCCTTGGCAAGGGTGCGCATGTGCACACCGAAAATATCATCGCCGAGCATATCCATGGCGCCCTGGTCCCACTCATCAGGCTCGTCCAACCCATACAGAGTGCGCAGGCGCAGAGCATCTTCAGGCCCGTAAATCTCGTCCAAGCGTGCAAACCGCGCGGCCATGTCTTCGGGGAATGGCGCTTTCAGCACCGTTGGAGCCTGGGTGTCGGCATAGAAGAGCGTTGCTTCATCGCCATTGTAACCCATGAGCATCGGGATCGCTGGTATGCCACCGTTGAGGATAGCGTCCCCCACCATGCGCGGCAGCACCTCGCCATCCACGACCGGCTTGAGGTAGTCGATGAGCTCCGGATGCTCGCCGATTGCAGCAATGATATCCGCGCCGTCAATTACGCGCAGGTCCTCGGCGGACGCATCGGCTGACGCCAAACCGTCAAGCAACTCTGCGCCAACTTCATGGGCCGTGGGTCGCCCCTCCAGGGCGGTGGTCAGTCCTACGGAGCGATAGGTCGATGACCCGCTCTGCAAGATCGCCTTGTGAAACAGGCCCTCACTCGCGGGTGACGCCATCATTTCGCTGACCGACTGCGCGCCCGCGCTTTCACCAAATACGGTGACGTTGGCCGGATCGCCACCAAAGGGTTCGATATTTGCGCGCACCCAGGCGAGCGCGGCCATCTGATCGAGCAGGCCATAATTGCCAGACACACCGCGTGGATCATCCGCGCTGAGGGCAGGATGCGCCAGATAGCCAAGCGGCCCGAGGCGATAATTGATGGTGACGAGGACCACTCCGTTTTCGACCAACTGGTTCGCCTGGTAGAGATCGTGTGAGCCTGCACCCGACTGGTGAGAGCCGCCATGGATCCAGACCATGACGGGCTTAAGATCTTCGCTGCCCGTGCTTGCAGTGCGAATGTTCAGGAAAAGACAGTCCTCGCTCTCGGGCGCCGACGCCATATTGGCAGTGACGACGCCGGCGAGCTGCTGTTTCCACCAGGCTAGACCGAGGCCCTTTACGAGATCGCGAACAAATTCGGCACTGCCGCCTCGCGCCTGAAGGCATTCTGCGCCAAACGCCTGGGCCTGGCGAACGCCTTCCCAGGCGACGGGCTCAGCGGGCGGTCGCCAGCGCAGGTTTCCGACGGGCGGCGCCGCATAGGGCACGCCATTGAACTGCAGGATTTCCGGATTGTCCCGGTCGATGCCTCCTTGGAGCGATCCCTGGGCGATCGCCACCACCTGATCGGCGGGCTCAAGCGGAGCTGCCGGCCGCGTGAGGATAAAAACAAGTGCGCCCAGCGCCAGGGCCAAAAGGACAAGAATGCCCACCACCCATTTCAGAATCGTGCCCATGATTTCACCTTAGCTACTTAGAAACCTGAAGTATCTCAGCTGCTTCGCCGATCAAAGCCTTCAGTGTCGATTGGCTACCGGCATCCACCACAGTCCAGGCCTCGCGGAGATGTTTCAGACACTTTGCCTGGTAACCGAACACGCCCTGGGTATAGGTCCCACCCTCGATTGAAAGGCTGAACGTATCCTGCCCCGCCTCGAGCGCTGCCAGATTTGCCGCCAGGAAGGGCAGATAGGTTTCACCGGCTATGGCCAGGAGGTCCCGTACAGCCTCGGACAAACCCTCAGACCATGTACCATCGATACCTGACGCGTCATCGCAATGGTCCATCCAACGGTACAGATACGGCACATCTGAGCGCATCCAGGCCATGGGCGTCGGGTCGGTGCTCATCACTTTGATTTGTCCATAAAAGGCGAAATCCGCCGGCGATGGCCGATCACCGAACAGAAAGCGTGCCGGTCCAGTGGCCATCCGCTCCAGCGCGCGGCATTGCCGTTTCCAACTCGCCTCAATCAGCGGCCCCGTTTCCGGCGTACACCCCACCAGCGCCATGCGTTCGATCTGACGCTTACGGATCGCCGCGGCAGCTTCTTCAACGCCTGCCCGACCTGCATTGGGCAGGGAATCGTACATCAGCCAATTGGCCACCCACTCGGCGTCCTCTGCATAGGCCCACCGATAGTGGAACATGGCCTTCATGAACCACTCATCCGCCATGTCCTCGAGCAGGAGGCAGGCGAAACGCTGGTCCGGCGCCTCTGGCAAGAGACTGCGGCCCGCGCCCTCAAGGCCAAGCAGGAGCGGCGTGGAGTCGTTTGCCCAACGCCCGTCCGGAGATTTTACAATGGGAATCACCGGGACTTTCACGTTCGGGAACACGTCACCGCGATCCTGCGCCGTCATCCCGGTCCAGGTGTGGACCAGGCGCTTGTAGCGGAACGCCGCGCGAACTTTCATTGAATAGGGCGAGCCGAGCGCGCCATAGACCTCGTATTGGCTCATAGCTTTTCGCCCTCCAGCCAGATCGGGCGAGTCACAATCAGGTCCTGGCAGAGAAGTCCCGCATCCCGGTGCCGGCTCATGGACTTGTAGTTCGGGTGATTGAGCGTGGCGATGAAGGCCTGGCGCGTTGGAAACGTGTTGACCAAAACGCCATCCCAGTCACCACCGCCGATAAAGTATCGCTCTGTGGTCGCCAGAAGGGTCGTTGTGCCACCAACCTCTGCGGCAGCCTCGGTGAATGCTTCGGAGTACCGAACATAAGCCGTGCGGCCGTCGACCTCTTCGCCAAACTCAGGATCGTCCGGGCCATATTCGGCCTTCACCCTGAATTTCAGCAGATTGACCTGGCAAACCGGCCCCCCATGGGGATCATCACGGAACGCGCGGAATTGGTCGGCGGTGGGTTGAAATGCTGGCATTGAGCCCTCCCGGATATGTTTTCCGGAAGGCTGCCACGGTCGGGCGCCGCGTAAAAGGCGTTCCCTTACGAGTACTCGACGAACTGCGCGCCGTCTTCAGCATTGATGATCAGCGGACAGCGGCTGAAACCGCCCATATCATCCTCAGCGTAGCGATAGAGCGACACACGCACCTCGCGCCCATCAAAGTGACGGCAGACCAGCATGTCATATTCTGCCGGGTTGTTTCCGAGGACGGCAACCGGTTGTCCTTCGATGGACTTCGATTGCCAAACCACCACCTGATTACCGGTGTAGAGCACG
Source organism: Pseudomonadota bacterium (assembly GCA_039818165.1). Taxonomy (GTDB): domain Bacteria; phylum Pseudomonadota; class Alphaproteobacteria; order Caulobacterales; family Hyphomonadaceae; genus UBA5336. The sequence continues at coordinate 3,895 of JBCBUL010000046.1, forward strand.
TAGAACTCACCGGCGACGGCGCCAAGAAAGGCGAGCATAAAGAGGAATTTGAACATCTAGTACGGCCCCGCAGCCATTGGTTTGGTTGAAGGCTGTAAACCAGTGGCATTGAGATCGCGCTGACCCGGACGGGCAGACTTTATCTGACCCGGCAACATATTATTAAAACCATGTAAGGTTTTGCGCGCCTACTCGCCCTTCAGGTGCCGATCCAGAAACGCCATCCGCGTGCGCATGAGGTGCGTGCGCAGGGCTTCGCCGCGGATGCCATGACGCTGGCCGGGATAGGTCATCAGATCGAAAGTTTGCCCGCGTTCCTGCAGTGCCGCCATCAGGCGGGTGGTGTTGTCGAAGGTGACATTGTCATCGGCCATACCGTGGATCAGCAGCAGCTCCGGCATTTCGCCTTCGAACCGGTCGAGGTGATAGAACACCGATGACTTCTCATAGCCTTCGGGATTGTCCTGGGGATTGTCCATGTACCGTTCGGTGTAGAACGTGTCGTACAGCGTCCAGTCTGTCACCGGCGCGCCAGAGACGGCGGCGGCGAACGTGCCCGGCTCGGCCTGAAGCATGGTCATGAGCGTCATGTAGCCGCCATAGCTCCAGCCCTGGATGGCGATGCGGTCAGGGTCGACGAAATCCTGGGATTTCAGCCACTCGACACCAAGCAACTGGTCGCGCACTTCCGGCCCGCCGGTCTGGCGATAGATGACATCCTCGAACGCTTTGCCGCGATTGGCGCTGCCGCGATTGTCCAGGCGGAAAACGATATAGCCTTGGCGGGTGTAGAACTGATCGTCCCAGCGCTCCCAGTCCCGGTCCACGGTCTGCACGCCCGGCCCGCCATAGACGTTGACGAGGACGGGATACTGTTTCGCGGGATCAAAGTCCGGCGGGGTCTGGATGGAGTAGTACAGCGTCTGGCCGTCTTCGGCGGTCAGCGTGCCGTAGTCCGGGACTGTGTGCCCACCGAGATACGGGAAATAGGGATGGGTTTCATCCAGCGCGTTTTCCTCGGTCCAGGCGATCAGCTCATATTGTGGCCCGCAATAGACTTGTAGCGCCGCCGCGCCCGGCACCAGATCTTCGCAGTCATGGACATCACTGGATTGCGCGCCGCCGCCCGCCGCCTGGTGTCTCGCCATCTTTTCCTCAAGGTTCAGCAACCGGTAAAGCCCTGTCTGGGGCGGCTGGTTCGGGCTGGAAGAGGTGCCGACAAAGCTCTGCCCATCCGGCGCCATGGTGATTGACCAGGACGAGCCGAGCGGCGTGATTCGGGTTGGTTCAGCCAAATCGTCGAAGCTGTATGATTCACCCAAGGCGAATTCAAAGTTCACTGCGTAGAAGTGTCGTTCCAGTGGCGAGTCCCTGTAGCCAGTGAAATAAACCACCTGATTATCGGTACCCGCGACAGCATCTACAGACCAAGAACCGCTTGTGATCGCCCTCAATAAGTTCGTGTCTTGGTCGCCCCGCGACGCATAAAGATGTCGAAAGCCAGAATGCGCCTGAGTGGGTTCCTCAGAAGATAGGATCTGCCACCCGTCTATGGTTCTGAGATCATTGTTCAGGTTGATCCAATTCCGTTGGCTCTCGATGCGTTGGGGGACGGTAGTTGTCTGAAAAGAGCCTGGCAAAGACGAGAAGGGTCTAGAACTCACGTCGGCGTAACTCGTCTGGAGCTGTTCTTGGTCTCGCCCAACACTTTGGATACTGATGTGAATTCCTGAAATCCAATCTACCCGCGCCAGATACTGGTCCGTCGCCGGCCCCCAATCGTCGCGGCGCCAGTCGATCTCGACCACCTCGCCCGTCTCCATGTCGCGCACAAACAAGTCCACCACGGCATTGGGCCGCCCTGCCCGCGGATAGCGCTGGTTGATAACCGTGACTTCCTCAGCGGCGATGTCGAAGCGGGGGATGATGTCGACGGTGCTCTCATCCACGCGTGTGTAGGCGAGGTAGCGCGCGTCCGGGCTCCACCAGTAGCCGGTGTAGCGAGACATCTCCTCCTGGGCGACGAACTCAGCCACGCCATAGCTGATGGCCTTGTCCGGCTCGGCCAGCGGCGTCAGGCGCTGCTCTTCGCCGGTCTCCAGATCAATGGCATACACGGCCCCATCGCGCACAAAGCTGACCATGCCCCCATCGGGCGAAACCCGCGCATCGTATTCGAACGCCTCGGTCTCCGTCAGCTGGCGCACGCCAACGACCACGCCGGAGCTCAGTCCGGCGGCTGCTTCCTCCATCGAAAGCCCACCCTGAGACATCGATGCAATCGCATCCGGCAGGCTCACGCTCTCGCCTTCCCAGTCCTCTTCGTTCAGCGTCACCAGCCACAAATCTCCGCCGATCGGCACAAGGATCGTGTCCGCCGTGCCCCAGTCATAGCTGACAATGCCGCGCGAGCCGGCAATGCGTTTGCGCTCGCGCAGGGCCTTTTCTTCCTCCGACAGCTCGACCTCTTCCGGCTCCAGCAGCGTAGAGTCGACCAGCATGGACGGCTCGCCCGTCGACACATCAAACTGCCAGAGATCAAACCGCGCCGCGTCAGCCTCACGCGCCTTCAGGAACGTCACGCGCTTGCCATCCGGCGAATACTTCACGCTGCGCGGGCTCGGCCCCGAAAGGCTAGGCGACGCATACAGCCGCTCGATTGTGAGTTCAGGAGAGGTCTCTGCCAAAGTGGCCTCCGTTTGCGATGCGGCGGAGCCCGCGCAGCCTGCCAGTACGAGGGCGCCCAGCGCGCCGATTATCCGTTTCATTCTGACTCCTCAGTCAAAGGCACAGCCCGCCATGCCATCAGGAAATTCCGGCCGATCGCATAAGTCGTACCTTCGATTTCGTCATCCTCAAGCTCGCCTTGGGTGATATAGACGCCGGAGCCGTCTTCTGTTGTTGCGGTGAACAGTACGTCTTCGTCAAAAGTGATCGCCCGCGCGGACAGGAACGGGCTGCCATAGAAGCTTCCGCTTGCAATGCCGTCCTCAACCGCTTCTACGACCATCACCGTTTTACTCGGCGGCGCAGTTGGCGAGAAGAACAGGGAAACATCCCATTCTCCAACAAGGTCTTCAACGCTGATTTCGGCCTGAACGTCTGCTGGCTCAGCAACTTCTGGCACAGAAGCGCAAGAACCAAGGAAGGCGAGCGGGGCAATCAATGCAGGGAAGGTTCTCATTCCCAATCGGTCCGACGCAGCGGCGCTGAGGTCAAGGCCAAAACTGGCGCTCGTTATCTATGAATGATTTGATTACTGTTCATTTTCCGGTTACATGCTGCCCATGACCGAAAAACCGCTCCTCATGGGCAGCGCCGTTATCGGCTTGACCCTACCGATCCATTTTTTTCTGCCTGAGGCAGTGTCGGTTCAGGTCGCAGCCTTGCTCATGGCGCTCATCGCTGGCGCCTATATCGGCTTTGGCGCAACCGATGGACGCACGGGCGCTTTCTGGTTTGAATTTGCGGGCGCAGGCCTTTTTGGCGGCGCAGCCCTGGCGGGCTTGCTGGTCCACCCATTGATCATTCCGGCAGCCATCGTCGCCCATGCCGGATGGGACTGGCTGCACCACGCCGGTTTCGGCGCGAAGGTGCCCGGCTGGTACGTCCCGTTCTGCGTCTGGATCGACGTCGCTGTCGGCGCGGGGCTTTTCTTGCTCTGGAGCGTCTAAATCGCGCGTCCCTTCGCGATCAGGTCATCCACAAGTTTCCGGTTTTCTTCCGCGCTGTCGCCGCCGCCGAACACCCCTGCCCAGGAATGGAATGTCGTTCCAAAGGTGCGCACGAGATTGACGGACTGGCCAATGCCGGACGCAAAGTCTTCCGTGGTCAGGGAGGACAGGGGATGTAGGAACACAGCCCAGACTGCGCCCTGGGCAATGGCGTAGCGGGCGTCCAGCGCGCTGTCGAAATTCGCCTGCATGAGTCGCTCGAGCTGCGCTGCGTCGAGATCACTCGCTGCTGTGATGGGCAACATGACACGCATCCGATCGGCGTTGGTATCAAACACTAGTTGAAGCTGTAGGCCTTCCACCGTGAACAGTGCGCCATTGCCCGTGATCTGGGCCTCTTCGTCGATCGCAGACACGAAGGCGAGCAGCCGGGCCGCAGCCGCCTCGGCGGAGGAGAGCTGCTCTGCCTCTGGGGCGGGCGAACGCTCTTGGGCGAGCGTGGTGGTGGCGGGTGCGGTCAGCAGAAAAAGAGCGGAAAAGGCAACTGTAATGCGGGTCATGGCGGGCTCCTGAAGATGCCCCAATGAGTTTAGAGGGCGATACCCAGTCTGACACCCGGTGTCGCGCGTTCGTGAAGCCTGAGTGGCCAGGCGTGATCACGGCGCTACCTCGCGAAGTATGACGCAAAACCCCCAAAGCCTGTTTGAGCACGCCCACGCGCTGATGCGATCATCTTCCGGCGGCGACCGGCTTTCAAAGGCGGCAGACGCCATGAAACGCGCCGCCGATGCGGGGCATCCCGGCGCAGCGAATAATTATGGTGCGATGCTTCAACATGGCCGCGGAGTAGCGGAGAACCTGGACGATGCGCGGACCTATTACGCCAGGGCTGCGGATGCAGGTCTGCCGGCCGGGCAATTCAATCTCGGATTCATGTGGCTGCACGGGCTCGGCGGCGGGCAAGACCTTGCTCAGGCGCGTGAATGGTTCCGCCTGTCCGCTCAGCAGGGCGAGCCGGACGCGCTCACCCATATGGGGCGTATGTGCATGGTCGGCGAAGGCGGCCCGCAGGACTTCACCGCTGCAAGGCGCTGGTGGCAGATCGGTGCAGAAGGAGGTGACAGCCGTTGCGCGTTCAATCTGGGCGTCGCGTGCGCCGGAGGGCACGGCGCCACGCCAGACTTTGTCGCGGCCTTTCGCTGGTTTGCTTTGGCTGAACGGCTGGGCAATTCCAATGCGAGGACAGAACTGGAGAAATTAGCTGGTGTTATGACGCCAGAAGAGCTGGAGCTATCCCGCTCCGGCCATGCCGACCTCAAGTCCGATCTTGAACGCAATGAAAAGCAGCGTCAGGAGCGTTGAAACCAGCGACGCGGTTACGAGAACCGTGATATTGGTCAGCGCGAACACAATTGACCGCCACACCCGCGCACCAGCGGTGTGTACCGGCGACAGTCCCCGAAAAGCTGTTGCGCCATCAACAAGTCCGCCAATGGAGACGGCCGCTACGGTTGGAACCATGGCCTGTTCCAGAGGGACGGCAGCAAGGCTGAGCGTTGAAAAAATGCCCAGTACCGCGCCCGGGATGACCGTCGCAAAGTAAAGCCGCAAGCGCGCCAATAGCGGCGTACCCTTTCCCCAGATACGAACCATGCATGACGCAAACAGTGAGAAGATGATCAGCACGACCGGATAGATGACGACGTAGGACTCCACGGCATCCAACACAGTCGCTTCATCGGCAAACGTAGGATCAATATCGTCGAGCCCACCAGTGCTCTCGCGAAACGCTTCAGCGATTTGTGAGTTTGGATCCGCCCAGATGAACTGGAAGAAAAGTACGATGGCCAATATGAGGAGGTAGACCCGCAGCGTCGGTCCGAAGCGCCGCCCCTGCCAGTCGGCGTAGCGCGCTGCGGAAAAAAGCTCCTTTGGGTCCCAGAACGCAGTCCAGATCGTCTTCAGTCCGCGCAGATTAACGCCGACAGTGTCCTCGACCAATTCATCCCAGCCAAGTCTTCTGCTCTGCGCACTCATCGGTTCGAAATAGTCGGGCTCTGGCCCAAAAGCGTCTGGCGGTGTCTGATCCATATGTTCTCGACTTTACAGGACAAGCTTGATCAACGCGCGCAGGTGTTCCACACACCGGCGATTGCCGCAATTGCTGGAGTCTTTCCCCCATGGCCACCCAATACGTCTACCATATGCAAGGTGTGTCGAAGACATACCCAGGCGGCAAGAAGGTGTTCGAGAACATCCATCTGTCTTTCCTGCCCGATGCAAAGATCGGCGTGGTGGGCGTGAATGGCGCAGGTAAATCCACCCTCCTTAAGATCATGGCGGGGGTCGAAAAAGACTATAATGGCGAGGCCTGGGCGGCCGATGGCGTGAAAGTTGGCTATCTGCCCCAGGAGCCCAAGCTCGACCCCGAAAAGAACGTCATCGAGAACATCGAATCCGTCGTGCCGGAAAAGCAGATGGTGGAGAAGTTCAACGAGGTCTCCGCCAAGCTTGGCGAGGAGTACACCGACGAACTGATGGAGGAGATGACTGCGCTGCAAGAGCAGATCGACGCTGCCGACGCCTGGGATATCGACTCCAAAATCCAGATGGCGATGGACGCCCTGCGCTGCCCAGCTGATTTCGCCGATGTAACCACCCTCTCGGGTGGGGAACTCCGCCGGGTCGCGATCTGTCAGCTGCTCTTGTCCAAGCCAGACATGATCTTGATGGACGAGCCCACCAACCACCTCGATGCCGAAACGGTGGCCTGGCTCCAAAACTATCTGATCAACTTTCCCGGTTGCGTTATACTCGTCACCCACGACCGCTACTTCCTCGACGACATCACCGGCTGGATTCTGGAGCTCGATCGCGGCAGCGGCATTCCCTATCAGGGTAACTATTCCGACTGGCTCGAACAGAAAGCCAAACGGATGGCCCAGGAAAGCCGTTCGGAAAGCAACAAGCAGCGCGCCCTGGAGCGGGAACTGGAATGGGTGCGCGCCGGCGCCAAGGCACGCCAGGCCAAGTCGAAAGCTCGGATCGCGAAGTACGAGGAAATGGCCAGCCAGGCGGAGAAAGAAAAAGTCTCCACGGCGCAGATCCGCATCCCCCCGGGCCCACGTCTGGGCAACCTCGTCCTTGAAGCCGAGCAAATCCGCAAGGGCTTTGGCAACAACCTGCTGATAGAAGACCTGTCCTTCACCTTGCCACCGGGCGGCATTGTCGGTGTGATCGGGCCCAATGGCGCGGGTAAATCCACGCTTTTCAAGATGATCCTCGAGCAAGAGATGCCGGACTCTGGCACGATGCGGATCGGCGATACGGTCAAGCTCGGCTATGTGGACCAAAGCCGCGATGCCCTTACCGACACGAACAATGTCTGGCAGGAAATCTCCGATGGGCTTGATGTGCTCGACTTGGGCGGCGTTGAGGTAAATTCCCGCGCCTACGTTTCGGCGTTCAACTTCAAGAAAACCGACCAGCAAAAACCCGTGGGCAAGCTGTCAGGCGGGGAGCGCAACCGCGTTCACCTGGCCAAGATGCTCCGTCGGGGCGGTAACCTGCTCTTGCTCGACGAACCGACCAACGATCTAGACGTGGAAACCCTGCAGGCCCTGGAAGAAGGCCTTGAAAGCTTTCCGGGCTGCGCCGTGGTGATCTCCCACGATCGCTGGTTCCTCGACCGGATGGCCACCCACATCCTCGCCTTCGAAGGCGACAGCCATGTGGAATGGTTCGAGGGCGACTTTTCCTCCTACCTCGAAGACAAGAAACGCCGCCTCGGCGTCGACGCCGTCGAGCCGAAACGGGTTAAGTTCAAGAAGCTGACCCGGGGGTAAAGCGGCGTGGGGCGCTTCTTAGAATTCTGGTTTGAGTTCGCCAGTACTTATTCCTACCTCTCTGTGATGCGGATCGAGGATGAAGCCGCAAAGCGAAACATGGAAGTTGAGTGGAAGCCCTTCCTCCTGGGGCCTAACTTTCAGGCACAGGGTTGGAGTAC
>JBCBUL010000047.1:0-11063 GCA_039818165.1 Pseudomonadota bacterium
AGGCCGACATGGTCAGCGAACGCCTCGGCCCGTGCCGCAACGAAGCACCGTTGCCCTAACCGAACCGCGCCCCGCAGGAGCCGTCTAGGAACAAAAATTGTGAGTTGGTGGAGGGGACAGGATTCGAACCTGTGTACGCTATGCGGGCAGATTTACAGTCTGCTGCCTTTAACCACTCGGCCACCCCTCCATGAGGTGCCTCGGCATCGGCGATTGCCTTGCCGTCGGCCAGCGCCTAAACGAAGCCCTTTAAAGGCCACCCCGAAGCGTTGGAGCGCGTCTTATAGGCATGTCGAAATCAGGACGCAACCGCCCCGGGCATGGCGGGCGGAAACAAAAGGCAGCGCCGGAGGATGGCCCCCTCTGGCTTTGGGGCAGCCACGCCGTGGATGCGGCGCTGAAAAACCCGGCGCGGACGCGTCTGCGCCTGGTGGCGACCGAAAACGCAGCCCGGCGCATGGACCTGTCGGACGCGGAGATCACAGCGCCGAAGGATATTGACCGACTGCTGCCGCCGGGCGCGGTTCACCAGGGTGTGGCGCTGTATACAGAACCCCTCCCTCAGACCGCGCTCGAAGACCTGATCACCCGGGGGGCGCGCCGCGTCGCGGTGCTCGATCAATTGGCAGACCCTCACAATCTCGGGGCGATCTTTCGCTCCGCCGCAGCCTTCGCGTTTGACGGCCTGATCCTGCAAACGCGCCATAGCCCCCCGATCACAGGGATCGTCGCGAAGTCAGCCACCGGAGGGATCGAACAGGTGGCTGATTGCCGGGTGGTAAACATCTCCAGGGCATTGGAAACGCTCGGGGAGGCTGGCTTCACCACTATTGGGCTCGCCGGCGAAGCCGCAGACTCCCTGGAGACCGTTCTCAGCGATGCAGGCTCGTGCGCCATTGTGCTCGGCGCAGAAGGCGCGGGTTTGCGCCCCGGCGTGGCAAAAGCATGCTCCCAGCTTGCGCGTATCCCCATGGGCGGGGACATGGAGAGCCTGAACGTCTCAAATGCGGCGGCCATCGCATTTTATCTCGCGGCGCGCGCCTGACCGGGGGATGAACATGGCGCTCCTATTTCGGCCCGAATGCCATGCTGCTATAGGCTGACCAGAACGCTTTGGAGGGCGCCCTGATGCTACGTTTCATTGGACTGATCCTTGTGCTCGTCGGACTGGCAGCCGCCGGGCTTGGCCTCCTGGCCTGGACTGCGCCCCAGGAACGCATGGTTGTCGAGGCCGCGCAGGCTGAAGCGCCGGAGCGCAACATCGCCCTCGTCCTGCCGCAGACGGCAGATCAGCCCGGTATGGGTCTGGGTGATGTCTTTGGTGTTGAGGCCGCGCCTCCCAGGCTGGACGCCTCCGCACCGGGCCAGCCGGCGGCGGCAGGGGGCCAAATGATCCCGATCGCGCACGAAACACCCCGCGAAGCGCGATTTGGACAACCTTTCGAAGTGACCCTTTCCATAGACGCGACAGGGTCACAAAGCGCTGCTGGCGCCCTGCCGGGCACAGGAGAGATCGTCGAAGCACAAGTCGAGCTGAGCGGCGACATCCAGGCGCGCTTGAACGGCGGCACGGCGTTTGAGGTGTCGCTCCTCAGCCCGGAAAACCAGTCACTGTCTTCGGCATCCCCAAATGTCTGGCGTTGGACCGTGATGCCGCTGGCAAGCGGTGAGCACACCCTGGTGATTGATGTTTACATGATGTCGGCCACCGGTTCGCTCCAACCCGTGAGTTCCTATAGTGACCGCGTCACGGTTCAGGTCTCGACCCTGCGCCAGGCGATTACCTTTGCGCAGACAGCAAATCCTCTATTCATGGTGCTTGGGGGGATTGGGTCGGTGCTTGGCGGAGCCGTTACAGCGCTACGCTTCTTTTCAAGATCAACTGGCCGCAGCTGAGTCTAAGACGAATACAAGTTCAGAGATCAAGTTCGTCGATGATTTGCATTATACAGGATAATTTATGTATCACTTAGCATGTCGTCCAATGCTGTAGAACTTATTGGATACTTAAACGTGTTTTCTCGCCTACTCCTCGTTTGCCTGTAGGATTGGAGATTTACGATCTTTTGTCTCTTTATTTCGCCGTCAGAGGTAGAATGAAGTTCACGATGATGGCGTGAATCATCAAATTCCGCGAAGTCTTCTGCCGTTTTTGTTCGCGCATTGATTTCTCTGAGTGTTATGCTTGGGTCATCGTTCAGCAAGCCTGAAACGTCATCCCCAGATACTGCATAGTGACTTCTTAAGTAATCGAACAAAACAATCTGCTTAGACTTCCCACGAGGACGTAAACTTCGAAAATTTTCTCTTATAGTCTTTAAATTTCGGCCTTCGTCACGCCTCAAATAACTTGAAATTCGCGCGCCAGATAAATCGATTTCAAAATCTTTTTCGATATCTGTATTGGACAAATATTTTCTGAAATCAAATATAAGAACCTCAAAAACAGATTCTTTATTCAATTCCCTGCAACTATTTATGCTTCTTTGAAAATTTTTCTTTTCCAAAAATGTTTCTTGTATACAAAAACTTCCCGCCGACTCGCAGACTATTTTTTCTTGCCTCCCAATCTTAGGAAACAAGTATTCCAGTATTTCGAAGTAAGCTTTAAATTCCGAATCGAAACCGGGTGGCGCGTAATCTAACACACCGCGCCTGAAGGACAGAAATATCGTCGTGCCGCGATTTGCTGTCATGGAGCTACCCCGCGCGCATCCTCAGCTTCCGCAGCTTCCACCGCCATGTCGACCTGGCGGTCGAGTATCAGGCCACCGACCCGTTCGAGAAGCTGCACCATCGCATCCGTCGCGATGATGGGCTTTGAATTTCCGTCGGCTTCGCCATAGCGGATCAGATGGTAGGCATGCCCGGCACGCACCCAACGCTCTGCCAGACGGACATCCCGCGCATTTGCGGGCATGGATTTATGCCCTGCTTTCTGAACCTTATCGGGTCTTCGCTGAGACTCCCGTCCGGCGCGTTCGTCGAATTCGCGCTCCCAATCGTCCACCTTGTCCATAAGACGGCTCAATGGATCGTCTTTCTGGCAGTGACGAAAACCCAGAAAAGCCGCTGTCAGGTGCGGCGTATACTCCAGGCGCTTTGCGATAGCGGCCTCACGAATGGCTGCCGGCGCCGCATCTGACTCGGCGTATATGAGTTCAAAGAACATGAACTTGTTGGTGTTCGCCAATAGCTTGGTGGAAGCCTTGGGTTTGTCAGTGCTTGCGAGCCGCGTGAAGTCCGGCTCAGCCGTTTCCATGTATTTGATCAATTCCGTCCTAAAGTCGTTTTGGCATTTCAACTGTGCACATCGGGCATTGTACTGGATGTGTACTTCGCAGGGTGGCAGCTGCGGTTGGGACTGAGGCATGGGCGCTCCTGGGGATCTCCCTAGAATTTTGTATCACCACGCTAACATGATGAATGCCCCGGTCCCCAACCCAATATAAATTTGTTTCAGCGCCGGAAAAGCCCCTCAAAACAGCACTCAACAGAGTTATCCACAGGCCAAAAAAATAGTGTCATGGACGCGAATTCATCTCCCGGCTTCTGTGCGGTCATGCCATCCGCCTGAACCAAGCAGAGCCGCCCATGACCGCTGTCAAATATGCCAAACCCTGGCCCCCCGTCTTCGATACCATCTACTCTATGCCCGAAGCGATCCGCCCCCAAATGATCGACTTCGCACTCACCTCCCCCGCCAATAGCGATCTGATCAATTCATACCCTATGGCCGCGGTACGGATCGCGACAGGAAAAGGCACCCCCGCCGAGCGCGGCGAAGCACTTTGGCGCCTCAGACAAGGGGCCGGACTGAAAGCAATTGCCGAGGCGCTCGACCTGCCAGTATGGACGCGCCGTGTTCATGCCAGCGCTGCGGGTAAGGCGGTCTCCCCCGTCCTCTCATTCGCGCCGAACTGCCCGGTTCTGGACAGTCTTGGTCGCCGCCTGCCCATCGAGGCCAATGCCCAAATACCATGGCTGACGAACCTGTACCGGATCCTCGGCTACCAGGACACGGCGCTTCGGTCGTGGCTGATCCAGCGCGCGCCGATGACCCGTCACTTCCTGACGCCTCTGATTGATATCGCCGCGGCCTATAGATTCTACTCGAATGAGCCAACGTTCGAAGCGTCCAGATCGATACATAAGCCCTGGCATTCCAAGATGGCCTGGAGTGAAGCGATGGCTGAGATGCACGCCTGGCTGCGCAATGCCGCGGAAGAGTCGCTGTGGCGTGGGTCAGATCTCCCCAAATCTCCCCCTTCGCAAATTCCGCTCGGATCGTACCGCATCACTCCGATCCTCACCCCCGATGGCCTTGCCCATGCGGCGGACAGTATGGACAATTGCCTGCGCACGTACTGGCTGCTGGTGATCACGCGCACGGCGCAGCTGTTCCTGATCGAAGGCCCCCGCTCGTCGCGCGCCGTGTTTGATGTGCGCGCCAAGGCAGACGGTTTCTCCATCGTCCAGATCAAAGGGGTCGGCAACAAAAGCGCTTCGCGGAAGCTGGTCGATCTGGCGCAGACCTGGGTGGCCGACAGCATGCCAGGCGCGCCAGCACGACCAGACCGCCCCAAATCCGTGTCCGAGTGCACGCAGCATTGGCACGCGCTTTGGACCCCGTTTCTGGACGCGCCCCAGCATGCCGGCCTGTTTCCACGCCAGACTCCCCGGTTCCCTCGCATTGGCCTCCTGCACACAGAACTGGCCGTCCTTGAGCGCCGCCCAGCGCGTGGTTGTGGCTCCTCTCGCCGACAGAACCGATTGAGGCAGCGCTGAATCGCCGGGAAACTGCCGCTCATAGGGCACAATTGCCGGGCAGAGTGGCGTTAACACCTTCGCGGATTTGTGAAACGCCCGATTCAAGGCGCGGGATACATAAGTATGCAGACTTGGACTCTGGCGTGCATGGCAATCGTGCTGTTTCCGCGCAAGTTGGACGTTGTAACCGAATATGTATCGCGCTGTTGTCCTCCTTTGCCTGTGCATCTGGCTTGCAGTGCCCGTCTCGACGGGTCAGGCGGTGGATATACGTGGCGATACTCTGGCGTCTGACCTGCGCGAACGGCTCGAGCGCGAAGTTCGGGGCGATCAAGTGCCGGAAACGCGGTTTGAGGCCCGGCGTCTTGCAAACCGCGCGGCCGAAAGGCTCGGCAACTATCTCAACTCCCAGGGATTTTTCTCGGCAACCGTCGAGCCAGGTGTCGAAGCCGGTCCGCCGCCGACGGCCTTCGTAACTGTAACGCCCGGACCAAAATTCACACTGGCCAAGGTCGAGATCGAAACCGTTGGGGACACACTGCCGGAAGACATTCAACAATCCATGCGGTCTGCCGCGGACCTGCACGAAGGCACCCCGATCACCCCGGACGCGGTGATTGAGGCCGAAACAGCGATCGTGGCAGATTTGCGCGCCAACGGATATGCTTTCGCCAAGGCCATGCCCCGCCAGGTGCTGGGTGACGCAAACGCCGCGACGATTTCAGTTACCTTCAAAGTGGCCCCCGGCTCCCCAGTCCTCCTGGGCGAGGTGGAGTTTGGTGATGGACTGCGGATGCGGCGCCGGGCGCTTGAGGTGCTCGTGCCGTTTACAGCGGGCACGCCGTACAGGCCCGAACATCTCGAGGAGTTCAGCAGGCGTCTGGGCGCGACACGGCTGTTCTCCGTTTTCAACGCGCAATTGGCGCCCACACCAGCCGGCACAACTGAAACCGGCGCGGCGATCCACAATGTGGTCCTGACCCTGATCGAGCGTGACCGATATACGATCAGCGCCGGCGCAAGCTTCTCCACGAGCGAGGGCGCGGGCGTTGACGGGGAATGGACCCGCAGAAATTTCACGCGCCGCGGAGACACGCTAACACTTCACGCGGTGGGCGCTGCGCAAGAGCGTAGCCTCGGCGCGGAGTGGCGCTATCCCCACGCCTTTGGCTATGGTCGCAGCCTCGAACTTTCCGCCGAAGCGGGCCGTGAAGAGACCGATGCCTTTGACCGCGAAAGCCTGGTGGCGGCGATTGCTCTCGATATTGAGCGAAATCCCCGGCTCACCTATGCCTTTGCCGCCACCAGCGAGATCACGCGCGAAACCGACACCCAGGGCGAGCGGGACCTGCAAATTCTAAGCGTTTCGGGCGCAGCACGTCTCGATGAAACAGACTCCGCCCTCGACCCGAAGCGGGGGTGGCGGGCAGATCTCCGCGTGGAACCCGGAACAGTCGTCGGCGACGAAGCCGCCAACTATGTCTCCGCGGTCGGCCAGGCCAGCCTCTACAGACCACTGGACGAAGATGCGCGCTGGGTGGCAGCCGCGCGGATGCGAACGGGTTTTGTGTTTGGTGCCGACACGTTGGAACTGCCCACCAGTCGCCGATTCTTCGCCGGTGGTGGCGGCAGTGCGCGCGGCTATGCGTTCCAGTCCACCGGCCCGGAAGATGAGACGGGCCAGCCATTGGGCGGGCGCGGACTGATGGAAGCCGCCGCCGAACTCAGGTGGCGGCGGAGCGACCGGTTAGGCTTTGCTGCATTTGTGGATGGGGCATCCGTTACGGCGCGCGACGTGCCCTCTTTCGACGATATGAGGTTCGGCGCCGGGATCGGCGTGCGGTACTACACTGTGGTGGGGCCAATCCGGTTGGATATTGCCACGCCCCTAAGCCCTCGCGACGGTGACGATCCGGTGCAGCTCTATATTTCCATCGGGCAGGCGTTTTGATGTCTGGTTGGCGACGCCTTCTGCCCGGGCCGAGATGGTTCCGCTGGGTTCTTTGTGCGGTATTGATACTCGTCTGTCTGGGCCTGGCGGTCCGGCTTCTTGCGATGTCGTCGCTGGGCAGGAGCCTCGTCGAGTCACGGATTGAAGCGTTATCCATATCCGGTCAGTCGATCGAGATTGACGATTTGGAAGGCGACTTGTTGGGCCGGTTTTCCATCGGTGCCCTGCGCGTCTCCGACGTCGAAGGAGAGTGGCTCGCCGTAGACCACGTTTCCGTCGCATGGTCCCCGATCGGCCTTTTGGGTCGCACGCTGGACGTTAATGCGCTGGAGATGCAGGAGCTTCATGCCCAGCGCCGTCCCATCCTGATTGAGTCGTCCGACAGCGCCGCTGGAGACAGCGACGGGTTCCTGCGCACGTACACCGTCGAGCGGTTTGAAGTCGAAACGCTGCGTCTCGATGATGGCGTGGCCGGCCCAAGCGTGCTCGCCACTCTGGACGGGCGTGTGAACACCACGGTCGGAACGGGCTTTCTGGATGTTTCGCTCACGCCCAGGACGCCTTCCGGCGACGTTATCGACGGGACACTCAATTGGGGCGGTGACATTCCGCTCGATGGAAGACTGATTGCCCGGGGCCCGGAGAATGGCTTGCTGGCCAACGTCATCTCCCCGACCCGGCCCGGAGAGATCGCCCTCAACGTCTCCGGCAGCGGTACTCCGGAGGATTGGTCGGCTGACGCTCAGCTTGAAATCGGCGCCGAAACCGTCATCGCTTTGGAGGCGACGGGATTGGGCAGTGCGACGCAGGCGACTGCGCGGGCAGATTTAAGTGCCTTCAACGCAACCTTGCCTGCCGCAATACATACTGGCAGCGACATCACCTTGAGATTGGACCAATCGGACCATGCCCAGCTGGAGATTGAATCCGACGGCATCGACGCCACGTTCAAAGCGCCGTGGAACAAACAACGCGCCGGACCGGACCCAACGTCCATTGAAGTCGATGCAGCCCTAAAACGCCCTTTCAGCATTGAGACTCAGCGCGCACAGATCGGAGCGGGTAACCTGTCCGGCCTCGTCAGTGTTGACGGAAACACGATCTCTTTCAATGGAGCTGCGACTCTGGACGACATCAGCGGACCCTGGGCCACAGCCCAAAAGATAGAGCTACCGGGCCAGCTCCGACTGGACCGCAAGCGCAATACACTGGACGTGGTCGCAGACGTCGAAACACTCGGTATCGTTACGGATGGGGATGCTGTCACAACATATCTGGGCCAGAGCCCATCACTCTCGATCGATGCGCAGATAGATCTCTCCACGCGCCGAGCCAACATCCGTGATGCGGTTTTGTCCGCGCGAGCAGCCGATGTCGCGCTTTCCGGACTTCTCGGCGCAGACCGGGACTCTATCGATGTGCGCGGACGTATCCTGGGTGCCAGCGAGGCGCTATTGCCACAAAGGATCGAGATCGGTTCTGGTCGCTTTACAGCCCAGTCGCGCGGCGAGGGCCGTTTAGACATTTCAGTGAACCTTCCGCTGAGTTTCGATGCACCGCCCCATCCGCTGCTCGCTGGCGACTATGATGCCACGCTGGACGCTCTCCTGACACCAGACAACGCCATCGAGATCGACGCTCTCACCCTAGCAGGCCAGCAGGTTTCAGCTTCGGCAAGGGGGCGCGTTTCCGCGGACACTCTGGATACCGTCTTGAGTATCCAACTGGACTCTTTTGAGCAGGAAGGCCTGACCCTCGAGCCCGTTGAGGTGCGACTTCGCGCCATCGGCCCGCTCGACAATATCGCTCTAGAAGGACAGGCCGCCACTGCCGCCGCGCAGTATGGGGAGTTCACGGTTGCTGCCCCTTCGGTGCAGTTCGACGGCAGCTACAGCGACGCAGGGCTCGAAGGCACACTGCTGAGCTCTGCCAGTCTTGAAAACCGGACGTTCCGGGGGCGCGCGACTATCGGGCTGGATGGCTCGAGTTGGCGCGTCGATGACCTGGACGCGGCCTTGGACGCAATGTCGCTGCGCGGCTCAGCCAGTGGCGCAGGCACGGAGGACATACGCGCTGACCTCACCCTCAACGCGCCCACAGGAACACTCGACGGCGTGGGTGCGATCTCCGGCAACGTGCAGGTGGCCGGAGCAACACTGGACACACGTTTTGTGGTGGATGGTGTATCCCGCGAGGGTTTTCGGATCGATACGCTGGCGTTGCGCGCCGCCGGACCCATGGCTGCAATTGACGGTGCGCTTGAACTCAATGGCGTCGCGGACCTCGCCGAAACGGAACAGGCCATCGAGCTTTCGCTGCCGTTCGAGTTGGATGCCGAGGCCCGCACGGCTCAGTTCTCCCCAAACGCCATATTCGGCGACATGCCGATCACGACAGAAGATCCCATCAAGGTAGCGCTTACTGAGACGGGGATTGTTGCGTCGGGCACTGTGGGGCTGCTTGGCGGTCGGATTGATGCGGAGGGCACACGCGGCGACGGCGCCATTGCCCTGACGGGCCGCGCTCGCTCGATTGACGCCGGTGCCCTTGCCAGACTGGTGAACCGCCCCGCCCTGCGCGGCGCTTTGGGCGCGGAGTTCTCCCTGCAGGGTGAAGCGGATCAACTTTCTGGCGACCTACAGCTTGATCTGATCAACATCGCGCAGGCCAGACCCAATGCGCCGGAAATCGATGGCAGACTATCACTGGCGCTTGCCAACGACACGCTGCAGGCCAGTCTCGACCTAGCAGATACTGACGGCGCGGTTTCGCTCACGGGTACTGCTGAACTGACGGTTCTGGCCTCCGCCGCGCCATTCTCCATCGCACCGCGTGAAAATGCTCGGTTGCAGTCTCGTTTCGACGGTCAAGGCGCCATTGAGCCGATCTGGTCCCTGCTCGGCTCCATCGACACAGCGTTAGAGGGCCAATTCAACCTGGCGGCAACGGTAACGGGCCCATTGGACGATCTCTCCCCTGAGGGTCGCCTGCAGATTCGCCAAGGCCGTTTGGAAGATGCCCTTGTCGGGCTCCACCTGATCGACATTGACATGGACGCTGACCTCTCCCCTGAGGCCGTGACGGTGCGTACCCTGACCGCCAGCGGCGCCCGTGGCGGTTCGGTGACCGGCAGCGGCCGCTATGGGTTCGGTGGCACCAGTTCCGTCGAGCTCGACCTCTCACGCCTGAACGCACTACAGCGCAGTGATCTGCGCGCCGTAGTTTCCGGCCCCCTCTCATTGACCGATGCAGCAACGGGCGCACGGCTTACCGGTGCGCTCACCTTCCAGTCGGCCGAAGTAAACATCGACCAGCTGCCGACCGGCGGCTACACGACGCTGGACGTGAAGTTTCCCGACAGCAATGGCGAGGTCGACGCGCCGGAGACGCCGGAAAGAGTGCCGATTGCCCTGGACATTGATTTAAGGGCGGATCGGCGCATCCGCGTACTCGGAGCCGGGCTGGAAACGGAATGGCGGATGGACGCCAATCTGGGCGGTACGGCACGCGCCCCGTTTCTGACGGGGACTGCAGAGCTCGTTCGCGGCGATGTAGACGTGTTGGGTCGCTCATTTCCGCTGGCGGGCTCGGCCATCCGGTTCAACGGCGCCATTCCGGATGCGGAACTCGCCCTGCAGGCCAAGCGTACCGATGACGGGTTCACCGCGGGGTTTGAAGTCACCGGCACCGTGAGAGATCCAGAATTCGAGCTCACTTCGACCCCGCAGGTGCCCGATGACGAAGTGCTTTCACGCGCCTTGTTCGGCACATCACCCAGCCAGCTCAGCACCCTTCAGGCCGCCCAACTCGCGGCAGGCCTCGCCCAACTGGCCGGTGGCGGCGGACCGGACCTGCTTGGCGGCCTTGAAGACGCACTGGACGTGGACCGTATCGATCTTGGGTTCGCGGAAGATGGCACAGCTTCGCTGGGCGCGGGCAAATACATCGCCGATGATGTCTACCTCGAAATCACCACGAACACGCGCGGCGCCCCTGGACTTGGGGTGGAATGGACGCCGCGGGATAATGTCGAAGTCGGGGCCGAGTTTGGCACGGAGGTCACCCCGCGCTTCTCGATCCAGTGGACTCGCGACTATGGTGGACCGGACACCCCCGCAGAGGCAGAGCCAAGCACCGATGCACGTCGCGATGCGGCGCCCGAACCCTAAATTCACCCGGTGGGAGAAACCTTGCCACAACCAAAGCTGTGATATCCCTCGCCCGGCGTGATTGCCTTGGCGCGCGTGTGCGCGTATGAGGCTCTCTTCACCGCGCGAGAGGCCCTGTGGCGGAGTGGTGACGCAGCGGATTGCAAATCCGTGTACGCCGGTTCGATTCCGGC
>JBCBUL010000048.1:0-10595 GCA_039818165.1 Pseudomonadota bacterium
AAGTTTTTCGATCGCCTGTCGCGCAATAAGGTCCCGCTCAATACTGTCTACGGGCGAACTTGGCTCTTTTGCCTGATCGAGGTTCAACACTTCAGCGGACCAGGTCTTTTCCCGTCTCGCTGAGCTTGTGGTTTGGCGCAATCGATCGGTCGCGAGATTTAGCGCTACCTTCATGAGATAGGCCTCCGGATTTTCAATCTCGTCAGATGCGGGCATTTGATGAAACTTCACCAAGGCATCCTGAAGGACGTCTTCCGCATCTTCCCGGCTGCCCAAACGGCGCATCAAAACACTAATGAAAACATGGCGCCGCGTTTCAAAGAGAACGCGCAGATCTCTCGAAGGCGGCTGGTTCATCGCCGTTTGCATCTCCTCGAATGGGCGCCAGCAGGACCTGAAATTGCGGGTCTCGTCAACCTGGGCAGCACGACACGTCATCGAAGAAATTTCGGAAAAGGATGGAGGAGATCCGGTCCTGGCTGCGTCTTAGACAAGACACCACTCTTGAGACGGAGTTTTCCGATGAGCACAAAAATCTACCTGTTTACAATTGCCCTAGCGACACTCGGCGGCTGCGCTGAACTCGAAAACATGCGGACTGTTCTTGAGGCAGGCGTGTCCCCGACCTCTTCGGCGACACCACGCGCAGGCAGTGTTCTGCAAATCGAAAATGCGACGCTGGAATTTCGAGACAGCGGCTCGATCAGCCTTCGCTACCAGGACCAGTATACGATAGAAAGACTGTCCTTGAAGGCGGAAGACGCCGAAGCTTACCTCTCAGGCTTCGATCGTTGGATCGACATGGAAGCGCAGGCGAGAGCGCAAGGCCTTCGCGGATTTGAAACTGAGATCTCGAACGTCAGCGACCAGAGAGTCGACCTCGGCGGCGGAATGATCACGGGCGGCGTCCCGGCAAACTTCCCGATCACCATGGTGTTCCGAGTCAGCGATCGCGGCGACCCTTCCCTCATCGTCAAAGGACGTGGGGCGTACGACTTCCATAGCGCCAAAACCGTTCCTGCCTTTGCGGAGTTGCTCCGTCGCCGGGGTGCAGCTCGCGCGCCGAGTTTCCAATTCGGACCCATCGACAATCAATTCCATCAGTGAGGAACAGTGACCATGTTCAACGTGTCACCCATTGCACCGGCCATAATTGGTATCTTCGTCATCAGTCTGACAATGCCTGAGCTTGCTGAAGCGCAGTCCGTTGAACTGAACCATGCTGAAAATGTGATGGCGCTCGAGGACATCACCATTCATTGGGACGGTCCGGCTGGTTTCAATCATTATATCGATATTGCCCCGGCGGGTCGGACAACACCGGATGGAGAGAAAGCTTGGACCCGGTTGATCCGCTCAAAGGGGCCTGTGATCGACTTGCGTTTGGCTGACGACGTTACAGAACGGGTCAATCCGATTGTGCTGCAAGCACCCGCAGAGCCTGGCGCATACGACATTCGCTATATTGCCGCTGAAGGCAACTACAGGAACCGGCGTATCCTGGCGAAGAGCACACTCACAGTGCGTGCCTTGCCAACCCAGCTGTCGGCTCCGTCGATCGCATCTGCTGGGGAGCGCATTCGTGTCTCGTTCGGCGGAGCCAATGGCGATCGCGATTATGTCGATATCGTCGATGCGGGCCAGACCGGATTCTCCCGGTGGTGGGACTATGCCTACACCCGAGATGGCTCCCCCGCCACGATGACTGCACCAAATCGCAGCGGCGATTACGACGTTCGATTGATCATAGAGGGGCCAGAGGGTGCCTTCGTGGCCGAGCGTCGCTCCCTCAGCATCAACTAAACAACAGCTCCAACATGGTCCAGGAGACCTTGATGACTCGTTCTTCAGACGACAAGAAAATGCGCTCGGCCAAAATCTGCCTTTTGTCCGCCAGTCTGATTGTACTCACGAGTTGTAGCGATGGTGGTGCTTCTACTGCGCCGTCCCAACAGAATGCAGGGACAGTTCCAAACATGCCTCCGGTGGCGATGGTGAGTGGTGATCCACGTTCCGGTGAAGCCCCCCTCACAGTGACCTTCTCAGGCACAGCGTCCACCGATATGGACGGAACCATCAGCAGTTACAGCTGGGATTTCAATGGAGATGGCGTCGCTGACGCGCAGGGCGAAGCGGTTTCGCACGCCTATACCGAGGCAGGATCGTTCAACGCGGTACTCACCGTGACCGACGATGACGGTGCGAGTTCGTCGCAAACCATTGGCATCACGGTCTCATCCCCGATACCCAATCAAACGGCAGATTGTTCGGACTCGCTCAACGGGCGTTCTGAGCGACTAGGCGTCAACCTGTATGAAACTTTCGAGGACGGCACGAACGTTTTCTTCAACGATCTCTTTCGCGAAGCACAGTTGTTTGTCCCCATGGATGCCAACAATCCGGCTGAGTTCGACAATGAAGCTGTGACCCTAAGCGTAGACTCCAACGGTTATCCTACCAACATTGGCGAACTGCAAACGGGGCCAAGTGGTGAGCTTCTCACCGTAGCAGCACAATCGGTTGTTTATGACGACGCTATCTATCTTCCAGGTGACTACACATTGGCTTGGGAGGGCGAAGGTGTTTTCACGTTGGATGCAGGCAGCCGCATCACGATTGAAGATATTGATGAGCCAGGCCGCAATAACGAACCCGACAATACTCGCATCGTAACAGTTCCAAATGATCTAGCCGAATTGATAGTTGTTCTGACCATTTTGGAGTCGGAGGCAGACAATCCTCTTCGTAACTTCAGATTGTGGGTGCCTGGAACCGCACCAGAAGCGCCGAGCGCCGATTTCTCTTGGCCCATAGACAATCTGTTTACGGAGCAAACACTCCGAAATATCGAACCGTTCTCCCTGATACGATTCATGGATTGGAACCGCACCAATTTTGCACCTCACCCGCCAAGCTTCGCAGATCGATCTGTCGCCTCCCGCTACACCTGGTCGGGCTCTGACGAAGTGCCCCTTGGTTCAGGTGTGCCCTATGAAGCGATGGTGCAACTCGCGAACGAGACCTGTTCTGATATTTGGATCAACATTCCACACATGGTGGATTCAGATTATCCGCGCCAGGTTGCACGCCTTATTGACGGGCAAATCAGTCCGGGCCTCGCCCTAGATCCTGCGCTGAAGGTGTATATCGAATTCTCAAACGAGGCTTGGAATGGCCAATTTCCGGTCCGCCAAGCCTTAATTGACGAAGCACAGGCAATCATAGATTCTGGCGACATCGGCGATATCGACCCCAGCGATTTTGGTCCCAGCCGAGTCTACGCTCGCCGCTCAGCAGATGTATTCCGCGCGTTCAATGAAGTGCTTGGTGAAGACCGAGTTGTATCGGTTCTTGCCGGACAAGCAGGTTTCGCCTTTGTCCTTGAAAGCGCGACCGACGAATTGCAGCGCCGCGGCGATCTTGGCCTGGTCGACGTTCTCGCCATTGCCCCCTATCTGCCAGCCGGCCCTGATGTCAGCGTCGCGGTTGCTGAAGTGCGGCAAATCCTCGGTGATCCGCCGGGCAATGGGGCGGAGTTGAGCGAGGCCCAAGTCGCAGTCGTGCTCGATCTTCATTTGCAGGATGTCGACGAAACGTTTCGCATTGGAGCGCTCGAAGACGGTGGCCGCGAACACTTCCTCAACCGCGATCTAGCGAACCGTCTGGGCCTGCCCCTCATCACATATGAAGGGGGCCAGCACCTGATTGGCGAAGATGGGGAGAACATTATGTTCTTCGCCGACATTCCCCGTATCAACCGCAATGAAGGCATGGGAGACGTCATCGCAGCCTATCTTCCCGCTTGGTTTGAGTTTTCAGGCGGCGTGAACACCACCGCCGATCCAGACCTGACCACACTCACGCTGTATCATGCTTCAGGGTTCTGGAACCAGAACGAAGCGTTCGGCTTGCTCGAATACGACCGGCAAGACCCGTCGACGTCTCCGAAGTACCAGGCTGTGTTGGACTTCCTGGCGGCGGAGGAGTGAGTTGAGGCTGCTCGGAATATCTGTCTCACCCAAAATAACATAGACGGTATTGCCACTGAAACCGGCCAATCAATGTCGAACATTGATTGACCGCTCTCGGCGATTTTACGCCGGTCGGTTTCTGGGAGGCTCACGTTTTTCTCGGATCAAACGGACCATCGAAGCTGCGAGCAGCTTGCCCAGCCGGGGCCGCTTGCCTTCCCCAAAAAAGGGCCCCTGATCTCTCAGGGGCCCTATTCGGTTTGCTTATGGGTGGCTGTTGTTGGCGGTGTGCTGGCGCCAGCGCCAGGCGTGGGCGCTGACGAGCACGATGGCGCCGGCCACCGTGAGCGGCGTCTCGAAATCGTGCAGAGCCTCAACGAAGGCACCTGCCACCAGGAGGCCCAGCCCAACCATGGCGGCGAGGCTGAACCCGATATGGCCCGCCCGCCGCTGACCGCGCACGATCGCATAGGCGGTGAGCGGCACGGCCATCACTACAAAGCTCCTGTGCAGCCACTCCATCTCTGCCAGCGCGCCGGCCACCGACAGGGTGGACGCGGCAACCGGCAGGGCCAGACAGTGGATCAGGCAGAGGCCCGACAGGGTGATGGCCGAGGCATCCAGGGTGGCAGAACGTGCCATGGACCGCGCCCCCTAAAAGACCGCGCGTACGCCGACGCGGATGTTCTGGCCGGGCGCCGGGGCGACGTCTTTCACCACGGACGTGGCATAGCGCACCTCCTCATCGGTGACGTTGCGGGCCTCCACGAACAGCTCCGTGCCGTCGCTGCCAATGCCGAAGTCGGACACGTCCAGCTCTGCGCGCAGATCCAGCGTGGTATAGCCTTCGGTGGCGAACTGGCCCTCGCCGGGATCGTTTTGGTCCGTGGCGTGGGTCACAGCCGCGCCGACTTCAAAGGCGCCCCATTCCGCGGCGGCTGAGCCGTAGAAGGTGGTCGGCGGGACGAAAGGCACATTGCCACCGCCATCGAGGTCGGCTTCCACAAAGTCGAGGCTGGCGCCGAAGTCCCAGTCTGCGCCGAGCGGGCCGTCTTCGATGGCCAGGTCGCCGTAGAACTCCGCGCCAAAGAAAGACGCATCGCGCTGCTCGTAGAGGAAGACCGGCAGGTCGTCGGCTTCGCTGACGAGGACGCCATCTTCCAGCGTCTGGCCTGGCGCCAGGAAGATGAAACCATCGAAGGAGGTTGCGAACACGTTCACGCCCAGGCTGAGCGCGTCGCCAGTCCAGCGCGCCGTGCCTTCCAGGTTCAGGCCCGTTTCCTGGTCGAGATCGACGTCGCCGACCTCGAACTGGTTTGTGGCCAGGTGGGGTCCGTCTGCGAAGAGTTCGGTCTCGCTGGGCGCGCGCTCGGTGTAGGAGAGCTGGGCGCCGAGGAAAGCTCCGCCCTCAAAGTGGCGGTGCAGGCCGGCAGAGGCGGCGATATTGTCATAATCGACGCTGACGCCGGAGATGTTGTCGCGCTCGACCGATTCAAAACGCAGGCCGCCTTCGACGCCGACGCCGCTTTCGAACTCCCGGGTTTCAAAGATGAAAATGCCGAGCGACTGGCTTTCTGTGGGGCTCACGAAGGCTTCTTCGCCCACGGCGCTGAAGTCCGTGTCGAGAAACTGGACGCCCACCGCACCCTGGAAGCCGGCGATCTCGTGGTTGAGTTCCACGCGGCCTTCGACGCCTTCATTGGCGTAGAGGGTGCCGGCTTCGCCCGGCGCTTCGAACTCGGTGTGCTCATAATCGACAATGGCCAATGTGCCATTGATGCCGGTCAGGAAATCGCCGTCCAGGTCGATGCCGCCGCGCAGATCGATGCGGGTATGCTCGAGGTCGATGAAGGGATTTTCCTCCTCTTCCTCCTCGTGCTCTTCGCCCTCATCATGCTCCTCGTCTTCTTCCTCGCCATGCTCATGGCCGTGGCCCGGCAGGCCGTACTCAGCGGTTTGCTGGCGGATAGCGACGCCGAAGAAGGCATTGTCACCGACCCAGGAGAGGCCGGCAGCGAGAGTTTGGGTCTCGGCAAAGGAGTTCTCCAGCGTACCGCGCTGCTCTTCCTCTTCCTCGTGGCCCTCCTCCTCGTCATGGTCTTCTTCCTCGGCTTCTTCAGCGGCCATCTGGAAGGCGGACTCGGCAAAGTCCGGAATGTCGTAATTTTCCAGATCGCGGGCACTGGCCGACAGGGTCAGCACGAAGGGACCAGCGGCGCCCTGGAAACGTCCAGCCAGTTCGGCGCCTTCATTGACGCTGTTATAGGCCGCGAAGCCTTCTGCCGTGATAGGCTTTTCCGGCAGGTCTTCGGCGATCAGGCCATCGATCACATTGACCACGCCGCCAATTGCCTGGCCGCCATAGGCCAATGCGGACGGCCCGCGCAGGATCTCGATCCGCTCGGCGTCAATGCCATCGGCGCTGACCTGGTGGTCAGGCGAGGCGGCTGACGCATCAATCACGCCGATGCCATTGGTGAGCACCTGGACGCGTTCAGCGCCGAGGCCGCGCAATACGGGGCGGCTGGCGCCCTGGCCAAAGAAGGTTGTGGAGACGCCGGGTTCGCTGATCAGCGTGTCGCCGAGGGATGTCGCGAGCCGCTCGACGATCTCTTCACGGTCAAGGGCGGTTGTCGTGCCGATGAGTTCGTCGGCGCTGCGATCCGGGCCGATGGTGGTGACGATGACGGTGTCCAGGCGCTCTTGTTCCTGGGCTTGGGAAGCACCAGTGGCAAGCGCCGCGACGGAGGCCGCCGACAGGCAGCTCTTGAAGAAAAGTGACATAATTTTTGATCCTTGGATCCATACAGTTTGGGGTTCCGGCTGAGCCGATTGGGAGAGAGCAACGTTGCTAAAGCGCCGAAGGTGGCCCACGCGCGGGTTGTGACGGGCCTTTGCGTGCCAGCAGAGGTATGGCGTTAGAGCCCCACCCCTGAGTGCCATGACGTCCATAGCTCAAATGCGAGGACACCCCTTTGGGGGTTATCGCCTCGTCGTCTTCGCTGGCGATGATATCGAGTTCGCAGTCAATCTCGAAACCGTCGTCATCATCATTGTCGTGGTGACGATCGGACCCCGCACAAGGGCTCACAACATACGTTACGAACGAATGCGTGTGCTCTTCAAACCCGTGTTCAGCGGCGTGGGCCAAGCCGAAAGCCTGAAAGCCAGCCAGGGCCAGCGCAAGCAGAAGCACTTGTAGGAGGGAGATTTGCCTCGACATTGTTAGGGCGTAACGTTCTGCATGCTGGCCATCAAGCAGATTCGGAGCGGGACGCTGCGGATTTTGGTCGCGCTGTCTCGCAATGGATACACAGGTCGGTGTCTACCGATGGCGCGTGGAAACGATTGCCGAGGCGCCAGCCCAGCCCCTGCAATCAGGCTGCCGGAACGCTTTCAGCCAGCCGCCCGCCGACGCGAATGGGCGCAATGCTGCGGGCCAGACCGGTCGCATCGTCAGTCTCAACGAAGGTGCCGCACAGCGTGCCTTCGCCCAGGGCGGGCTGGTAGCGCTCTCCGGGCAGTTGGGTCTCAAACCGGTAGAGCGAGATGTCCTTTCGCATGCCGATGACGCTGTCATAGTCACCGCACATGCCGGCATCAGTCTGGTAAGCCGTCCCGCCCGCCAGCACCATCGTATCGGCCGTCGGCACATGGGTGTGGGACCCGACGACAAGGCTGGCGCGCCCATCGCAATGGTGGCCCATCGCCATCTTCTCGCTGGTGGCCTCGCAATGCATGTCCACGATCACGGCATCACATACCCGGCCCAGCGCGAGCTCTTCCAGCGCTTCGTTGGCCGCATCGAATGGGCTGTCCATCGTATTGCGCATGAACACATTGCCCAGCAGTTGGACCACGCCAACCGTGCGACCATCCTGCAGCGCGAAAAGGTGTGCCCCGCGCCCCGGCGCACTGGCATTGGCGGGATAGTTCCGCGGGCGGATAATCCGTGTATCTCGATCGATATGGGTCAGCATTTCGCGCTGGTCCCAGGCATGGTCGCCCAGGGTGATACAGTCGGCCCCGGCGGTGAAGATGTCTTCGGCAATCGCTGCAGTGAGGCCAAAGCCGCCAGCGGCGTTTTCAGCATTTACGATGACGAAATCCAGCGCCATACGGTCTCTCAGGCCGGGCAAATGCTCGACCACGGCTGCGCGCCCCGGGGCGCCTACGACATCTCCAAAAAAAGCAATCCGCATACGCCGACTATGGGCCAGAACGGATGAAAGGCAAAACAGGGCACTTTGGCGCTGCCCTGGGGCGACGCCGTCAATCCGGGAATCCGTAAGGTACGGTCTGCAAGACCTATGTCCCTAAGAAGTAGAAAGCCCCGGCGCTGGTCCGGGGCTTTTCAGTTTCCTCGATTGGGCGTGCTCTATTCGTGGGTCACGCTCAGGCCAAGCATATCCTTGGTGATTGCGCTTGGGTCATCGATGTTCTCGAACGTGGCCATGCTTAGGGGTGTCTCCGGGTCAAGCTGGATGGTCAGCTTGCCCGGCTCCTGCAGGAACGCAGCGGCCGCCGTTGTGAACTCGGTGACGATGGACATGTCCACGCCCGCACCGGCAGCCATCATGGGAGCCAGCTGGATCATCGACGTTGCTTGCTGGCGTACGGCGGCTGGATCTTCGCCGGACTGGGCAGCGTAGAGGTTGAAGGCGCGATCCACGATGGAATCATCTTCAAACTGGATCGTCAGGCTGCCGAACGACAATTCGCTGGCGGCCTCCTGCAGAAGCTCCGGGTCCGGATTGGGATCGTTCAGGTCCATTTGCGAGAACTTACGCGAGTATTCGGAAATGCCTGACATGTCCGCGCCGAAACGCAGCGTGAAGCCGTCATCGATCGTGTAGTAGTTGTCTGCTGCGTCGTAAGACACAGTGTCCGTTTCAGGATCGATGGTGGTCTTGCCAGCGCCGCGCAGCGTGATCTCTTCATAGCCCATCATGCCGAGCATTCCAGCCAGTTCCGCGCCGGTCTTGCCAGCTTCCGGATCGGCAGACAGCGTTGCGGTGAACGGGGCGGTGACGCCGCCAACGGCCACACCGTCATTGTTGCGCTGGACCGTTGCTGAAAGGGACGGCATCACGAAGTTCACGCCGCCCATTTCAAAGGCCACATCGTCGATCATCATGGCATCGTAGCCGGGCTCCAGCGGATCAGCGTAAATCGCTTCCATCAGGGCCTCAGACCCGAGTTCTTCACCGTCCAGACCTTCCTGGAAGCCAGCTTCAAACGCGGCCATGATCTTGCTGCCTGCACCGGTCATGGACATGCTGCCGAGGCGGAGACTGAACGCGTCTTCGCCTTTGGGGTCAGCGTTCAGGTTGACGCCTTCAATTTGTGCCACAGCCAGGCCTTCGGGCGACGCGCCGCCGAGCTGAATTCCGTCTAGCGAGAAGGCCACGACATCGGTGCCGTCATCCAGGTTGAATGCCATGTCGGACAGCGACCAGGAGTCGAAGCTGAGGTCTTCGCCGGTTGGGAAGTCACCGGGCTCACCATTGCCTGTCAGGCTGGCGACCCAGGCCGCCAGGGCCGGGGAAGGGTTCAAAAGCTCGATGTTGGCAATCGTCAGCTCGCCGTCTTCAGCATCGTCCGGGTCGTTTGGAACGAGGCGGATATTGTCGAGGGACATTTTGGAGAAGCTGGCCTGGCCATCGACCATGTCGAGCCCGTCAAACTCCACGGTGCCCACAAGGATCTCACCGCCTTCGACATCATCCTCGTTGGGGATGGTGATGGTCACGTCGGAGAAGGTTGCGCCGTCATCATTGGTGCTGGAGCCGGCAAAGCTGATGCGCCCGGCGCCGGAATCGGTCAGGGACATGGCCGCCAGAGCGTCGGCAGCTTCGGCAGCGTCTCCGCCGCGCAGGGTGATGTTGCCCAGGTCGACGAGGGCGCGCTGGGCGGAGTCGACCGCGGCGTCGGCGCCGGATTCGACCACGTCGCTCGCGGGCTCATTGTCCGGGCCGCAGCCGACGAGAAGTGCCACCGCGGCGGCGCTGATAAACAGATTTTTCATGTGTCACGTATCCCCTTGGATAAGATGGTGCCCTAGTCTCACCTGACAAAGCGATTCGGGTTTAGCATGTTCCCTGACAAAGGCCAGAAAATGGCGCTCACTGCGCGCAATGGCAGCAAGGTGACCGTGCGCATGGAAGTAAATCCCCGTGCCAAGCGCCTGATCCTGCGGCTGGATGAGAAGGCGCGCGAGGCCGTTGCCATCGCGCCCCGCCCGAAAGACCTGCCGGCGGCGGCGGCGTTTGCCAGCGAGCGGGTCGACTGGATAGCCGCCAATCTCTCCCGTGTGCCGGACGCCGTGGCCTTCGCGCCGGGCGAGGTCATCCCGGTGCGCGGCGAGCCCTGCCGGCTCAGCCTGGACGGGGCCGGGCGGCGCGCGCGCCTTGTGACGGAACCGGAACTCACCCTGCAAGCGCCGGGCGCGGCGGAGACCTTCGCGGCGCGGGTGACGCGCTATCTCAAGGCGGCGGCCACGTCGGATCTTGGCGATGCGGTAGACACCCATTGCCGGGCTCTGGGCGTTGAGGCCCGCCGCATTGCGGTGAAGGATACCCGCTCGCGCTGGGGCTCGTGCACCTCCGATGGGCGCTTGTCATT
>JBCBUL010000049.1:0-9749 GCA_039818165.1 Pseudomonadota bacterium
GCAGACGCGCTTTAATTTCCTTCTTATCGTTTATTGATAAAGTTCGAAAAGCAGGCTAAGTGCTCGCGTTGGAGCTCAAGGCGGCGAAATTCGTCTTGAGCTGAGCAGAGACAGTCCCATGCGCGCCATGGGGAAGAGGGCCGAATTCGATGATGTCAGTATTGTTCAACCCCAATGGGCGCATTGGCCCGCGCACCTTTTGGCGCGGAGTCGTCATACTTCTGGCCATCATGATCGTGATCAATGTGGCTGGTGCCTATGCGGGCCCGGTGGGCCAGATGTTGGGACTTTTGACGCTTGCCGCACCCTATTGCTATCTGTGTGTGTACGGTAAACGGCTCCATGACGCCGACAAGTCGGCCTGGTTCTTCCTTCTCTTTTTTCTGGGCTACTTCATCAGCGAAGGTGTGCTGCAATCCGTCCTGCTCCCCATCCTGTCTCCAGGGGCTGCGGAATTGCAAGAAGACATGACGCTGCTCATGGAGCAGGGGCAATTCATGGATGCCCTCGAATACGCTCCCGCGATTGCAAAAGAAAGTATCATGACGGCGCTGGTCAGCCTCATCGCAACGAACGCTGTGCTTGGGTTCATTGCAGCACGCCTGAAATCCGATCCCGGCCCAAATCAGTATGGACCGCCAGAAGGCATGTCCGCCTCCGACACGTTTTAAGCGCCAGTAAGGGCCCCCGCGATGAGCGATCTATCTTCGTCCCCGAATACCGAGCCGCTGGACCCAAAACGCCCGTGGATCACGGATCCTCGGGAGGCGCCTGCGTCGATGAACTGGCTTCAGGGCTACATGAATCCCTTCGGTGAAACGTCTCGGCTGCACTTTACGCGGGCGTGGACCGGGCTCTTTTTCATCCGCATGATCTGGTATCTTGGTTTCTGGCTACTGGCAGCGATTTTTGGCGCCGCTGGCGTGGAGGATCCGAGCGCGTTTGTACCGCCACCTTGGGCGTTTCTGGTGCTGATTGTTGTCACTGTAATGGCGTCGCTTGTGCTGCATGTGCGGCGCCTGGCAGACGCAAAACGCTCTCCCCTCTGGGCGGTGTTGGTTGTGATCCCCGCGCTGGCCCTACTTTTTGGTCTGGTAAGCGGCGTTCAAGACAGCGCGGCCGAATACGGCGTGGCCCAACGCGCTGCTGACCTGGAGCGGCAGGGTATGCCTAGGAAACTGATCGCCGTGGAGTTGGATCGCAACGGTGCTGCCAAGCTCTTTGCGCAGGAGCTTCTGGTGCGAGTCAAATTAGGCCAGCTCGAACGGGGCGAGATTTCTGCCGATGAACCGGATCAAGACCTTCTTGAAACGGCAGATTTGTCAGACCCGGCCTTCACAACGGCATTGGTTGATATGTCAGCTGAATTGACCGGTTCTCAACGCACGAAGATTGAGAACGCTTTCGAAGACCTACGCACTGAAAAAGCGGAGGAACAATCAGACAGCGAAAGCGGTAGCAATAGCGAAACCGTGGGCGCCCAGGCGGGCGGAGAACGAACAGGTCGGGGCGGTCCCAATCAGACACGCGAACAGCGCCTGCGTGGCCAGTTGGGGCGTTTTTCACGTCAGTGGCGTGGCAAGCTCCCGCAGATCGATGTGTCCACAATCAGCGAGCGGAACTATGCGCTGGATGCGGGCGTTGGGACTGCAACGGTCTTTTGGGCAATCCCGTCCTTCTTGGTCATGCTCTGGAGCTTGCTCTGGGTCGGCCGGCTTCCCTCCGGGGGCGGCACAATTCGGTCGCGGTTTGAACCTGAAACAGGTTTGGAAAGCCGGTCTTACGCGTCTTGAGCCAGCTCGGGTGCGGGCGCGGTTTTTGTTTCTGCTTGGAAGACGGTTTCGAAGGCGGCGCGCAGGGAGCCGTCGACTTCTTCCGGCGTGACGGCCCGTCCGAGGTCCAGCAGGCTGGTTACGCCAAAACGGGGATCGGCAATGCCGCAAGGCGTGATGCCGCCAAAGTGGCTGAGATCCGGTTCGACATTCAGGGATATGCCATGGAAGCTCACCCAACGTTTCAGGCGAATTCCAATCGCGGCGATTTTGTCTTCGCGTTCCGGAGCGCCAGGGGTTGATCGATCGACCCAGACGCCGACACGGCCATCCCGCGTAAACGCGTCGACGTTGAAGTCCGCGAGCGCGGTTATGATCCATGCTTCCAAAGACTTCACAAACGCGCGGACATCTCGCCCCCGCTGGGCCACGTCGAGCATCACATAAGCCACACGTTGCCCCGGCCCGTGATACGTGTATTCCCCCCCGCGGCCCGCATCGAAAACGGGGAAGCGTTCGGGCTCAAGCAGGTCATTGCTGCGCGCGCTTGTGCCTGCTGTGTAGAGGGGCGGGTGCTCGAGAAGCCAGATGCATTCGCGTGCGCCCTCACTGCGGATAGCCTTTGCACGGGCCTCCATCCAGGCCTTCGCGGCGAGGTAGTCCACAGGGTGGTCTGAGATGACCCAGTCGATGGCAGGAAGAGCTTGTTTCACGCCGATAGCATATAGAGATGATTTTGGGCTTCACATAGAGGGCGCTGCGGCTTATACGGCGGGGTCTTGGCGTCGAGCTACCTCAGCGGCGTTAAATGAACAGTGTGCGGTCGTGGCGGAACTGGTAGACGCGCAGCGTTGAGGTCGCTGTGGAGCAATCCGTGGAGGTTCGAGTCCTCTCGACCGCACCATTCAAAACCGGTCAGCGCGTAGCGATGGAAGATCGATCCCGGTTCTTGAGTCCTCACTCAACCAGTTTGTCAGACTCTTCAACGGGCCCTGACGCTACGGTTGGGCTTGCGGCTGGCGGGTCTCAGCGTCATCATCATCGGTAACAGCAAAGCTGGCAGTCGGCCGCGGGAGGACCAGGATGAAAACCAAAATCACTGAGATGTTCGGCATTGAGCACCCCATCATTCAGGGCGGCATGCACTGGGTCGGGTTTGCAGAGATGGCTGCGGCTGTTTCCAACGCTGGCGGGCTCGGCACGATCACGGCGCTCACACAGAAGACCCCGGAAGACCTCGCGAATGAAATCGCAAAGTGCAGCGATATGACGGACAAACCGTTCGCGGTGAACATCACATTCCTGCCCAGCCTTACCCCACCGGACTATCCCGCAATCGTCGAGAAAGTGATCAAGGGCGGGGTCAAAGTGGTTGAAACAGCTGGGCGCAATCCAGAGCAGGTTTTGCCCGCCCTCAAGGATGCCGGGATCAAGGTCATTCATAAATGTACGTCCGTGCGCCATTCGCTGAAGGCCCAGGCCATTGGCTGCGATGCCGTCTCTGTGGACGGCTTTGAGTGCGGTGGGCATCCCGGTGAGGATGATGTTCCGAACATGATCCTGCTTCCTCGGGCCCATGACGAGCTTGAAATTCCGTTTGTTTCCTCCGGTGGTCAGGCCGATGGTCGTTCCCTTGTGGCTTCACTCGCCATGGGAGCCGAGGGCATGAACATGGGCACCCGCTTCATCGCCACAAAAGAGGCGCCGGTTCACCAGAACGTCAAAGACGCGATTGTGGCGGCGAGTGAACTCGATACCCGCCTTGTGATGCGCCCCCTGCGCAACACTGAGCGTGTCATGAAGAATGAAGCCGT
Source organism: Pseudomonadota bacterium (assembly GCA_039818165.1). Lineage (GTDB taxonomy): Bacteria > Pseudomonadota > Alphaproteobacteria > Caulobacterales > Hyphomonadaceae > UBA5336. The sequence continues at coordinate 3,587 of JBCBUL010000049.1, forward strand.
CGAGCGCCTTCTGGAGAAGGAAAAAGCGCTCGGAGATAAGCTGACGATCCAGGACATCCTGCCGGAAGTCGCGGGTGTTTATCCGCGGATCATGAGTGAGGGCGACATGGATGCCGGCGCGTGGTCTTGCGGCATGGTTGCCGGGCTGATCCATGACATCCCCACGTGCCAGGAACTCGTGGACCGGATTATGAATCAGGCCAATCAGATCATTACCGAGCGCATGGCAGGGATGCTTGGGACGAAAGTGCCAGCCTGATCAGCCGAACACCACAACCCCGTTGTCGGCATCGTGACCGATGGGGCTCGTGCCTATCACAGGAACGCTCGCCGCTGCGCACCAGTGGCGGGCGATTTCGTCGGCGGTCATGGCGAAATCAATATCATTCTCGGGAACGTCACTGAAGCGGCCCAGACGCACACCGGCGAGACGGGAAAACCACGCGCTTGAGGCGAGTTGAGCGAAGGCGCGATCGAGGCGATAATGGTATTCGCCGATATCTTCGAGATGTAGAATGTGACCGGTCAGATCTGGCAGAAAGGGTGTGCCATTCAGGCTGGCGAGAACCGTTAGGTTCAGGGCAATCTGTGGCCGCGCGTCTGCCTTCTGCAGAACGGGGACTTTGAGCGCTTGCAGCGCGCGCAATACGGCGGCTTCACCGCCAATGCGTTGAACATCGCTTGGCATCGGACCGTGGATGCAGTTGCCGATGCCCGCGCCGTAAAGTGTGGCCAGCAAAGCGCCGGTGTCACTGTAGCCGAGATAAGTCTTTTGACGCGCCGCAGGTCCGAGATTTGCGACCAGATCCGAAAGCAGGCGCGCGGAGCCATAACCGCCCCGGCCGAACCAGATGGCGTCTAGATCCGGGTCGTTTGCAGCTTCGATCAACGTGTCCTTCCGCGTGGTATCATCACCCGCGAAATGCCCGTGGGCTGCGAAACACTGGGGATGGAACTGCAGCTCCAATTCTGGGACGTGATGCGACGCGAGGTCTGTGACGCGATCGGCGACGCCGGGAGGTACCGCTCTGGCGGGGGCCACCACCATTACGCGTCGCGGATCGCCGGAATTTTGCCTATCTCGCGCCATGGGAGTCAGGGTATGTCGGATTCCATGACGGATCAAAAACAGTATTTCTTCTGTGGCATCGGCGGGTCGGGCATGCTGCCTCTGGCCATGATCCTGCGCGGCCAAGGCGCCGAAGTATCTGGATCAGATCGGGCACTCGACCAAGGGCGGACGCCTGAGAAGTTCGAGTGGTTGAGAGGGCAGGGCATCGGACTGTTTCCCCAGGATGGATCGGGCCTCGTCTCTGGAGATCAAGTGCTGGTGGCGTCCGCGGCGATTGAGGACACAGTGCCTGATGTTGCTGCGGCGATCGAACAGGGGTGCCGCCGGGTTTCGCGCGCTGAGCTGTTGTCTGAGCTTTTCAATGATGCTGCTCTCTCGGTGGGTGTTGCCGGGACGAGTGGGAAGTCCACGACGACAGCGATGATAGCGTGGATCCTTCATGCGACGGGCGCTGACCCCACCGTGATGAATGGTGCGGTGATGAAGAATTTCGCGGGGCCCGGGGTGCCGTTTGCCAGCGCACTCGTCGGAAAGGGCGACGCATTTGTCAGCGAAGTCGATGAGAGCGACGGGTCCATCGCGATGTACTCGCCAGATGTCGCCCTGCTCAACAATGTGTCGTTGGACCATAAATCGATGGACGAGCTGCGCGCGCTTTTCGGCAACTATTTGGCGAAAGCCGGGACGGCCATTCTCAATGCCGACGATAGCGAAGTGCTGGGCTTGGCGCAGCGGGCTCAAAAGGCACGGACCTATAGCTTCGAACGCCGCGATGCAGACCTCTATGCCCATTCGATCAAGACCGAACCGACCTCGATATCCTGTGTGATAACCGCCGACGGCAACGAGGCGTTTCGGTTGTCGCTCAAAGTGCCGGGACGCCATAATCTGGCCAATGCGATGGCGGCATTGCTGGCCTGTGAGGCTTGTGGGATTGAGCTAAAAGCGAGCGCGGCAGCAATGGCGGATTATGCCGGGATCCGGAGGCGGTTTGATATCGTTGGAACTGCCGATGGCGTTACGATCATTGATGATTTCGCCCACAACCCTGACAAGATTGCCGCCACGCTCAAGACTCTGCGTGACTTTCCTGGAAGGCTGCTGGTCCTGTTCCAACCCCATGGCTTTGGCCCGCTGAAAAAGATGCGCTCGGAACTGGCCAGCGCGTTCATCGACAATATGCTCGCCGAAGACGTTTTGGTCATGCCCGAGCCGGTTTACTTCGGCGGCACGGTCGATAGGGCCGTTTCCAGCGAGGACCTGGTTGCCGATATTCAGACCGCTGGCGTGCAGGCGGAGCGCTTCGAAACGCGTGAGGCATGCGGGGAACGCCTCCTCGCTCTGGCCAGGTCGGGAGACCGGATTATTGTAATGGGTGCGCGCGACGATACGCTGAGCGAGTTTGCAGCGCGTCTCCTGCAAGAAATACAGCAGCGTTCGTGACACGGCTGATGCAAAAATGTCTCACATTTAAGACACGTCAGTGTCCGATGCATTCTTGAGTTGTCGCGTTCCGGCAAATCCTATTTCCATCCATTATTAAACGAGACGCGAGAATCGCGCCGCAGTCAAAAGAGAGACGTTGTTCTGATCAGCTCCCGGAAGGGACAGGAACGGCGCTAAAGGGAAATGCATCAAGGAGTCCCCATGAAAATTCAACTGTTGTCGACCAGCGCTCTGCTGCTCGGAAGCCTCGTCGCACCGCTGGCGACCGCGCAAGAGACTGAGGATACCGCTGCGCGCACTCTGGACACCGTGACGGTGACAGCTACGAAGCGCGAGCAGACCCTCCAGGATGTTCCTGTGGCGGTCTCCGTGGTCGATGACAGCGTGATCGAGAAGGCTGAAATTCTCGACCTGGGCGATTTGCAATCGGTGGTGCCGTCCTTCAACGTTGGACAGCTTCAGTCTTCGGCAAACACGAACTTCATCATCCGTGGCTTCGGCAACGGCGCGAACAATGCAGGCATCGAGCCGTCCGTCGGTGTTTTCATTGACGGTGTGTATCGCTCCCGCTCGGCCGCGCAGATTGCAGACCTTCCAAACCTCCAGCGCGTTGAAGTTCTGCGCGGACCCCAATCGACCCTGTTTGGCAAGAACGCGTCTGCCGGTGTTGTTTCAATCGTCACCCAGGCGCCCCAGTTCGAGTTTGGCGGAAACATCGAAGGCACGATCAGCAATTTCGATGGCTATCGTGCAAAAGGATATGTGACCGGACCGATTTCCGACACATTGGCTTTCTCGCTCGGCGGTTCGTACAACACGCGCGGCGGCTATGCGACCGACACATTCTCCGGCGAAGAAACAAACGACCGGAACCGCTACGGCATCCGCGGCGAGCTTCTTTTTACGCCGATGGAGAATACGAGCTTCCGCCTCATCGGCGATTATGATGTTATCGATGAGATTTGCTGTGTTGCGGGCAACCTGATCAACGGACCGACAGGTGCTGTGGTCCAGGCGCTCGTGGATCCAACGGGTCAAACTCTTGGTCTGATCCCAGAGGATCCGTTCTCCTATGATGTTGCCTACAACTTTCCGTCGACCAACGAGATCGACAATGGCGGCATCTCTCTGCAGGGAGATGTGGACTTTGACGGCTTCAGCCTGACGTCAATCACAGCGCTGCGCCAATCCAATCGCGAGACGAATGCAGACTCCGATTTCACGGCCGCTGACCTCGTCGGCGCGAATCTTGAAGACGTGTCCATTGACACCTTCACCCAGGAACTGCGGCTCACCTCCACCACGGACGGCTTTGTCGACTGGCAGGTCGGCGCGTTTTACCTGGACGAGACCGTTGAGATCGAGAACCAGTTCCTCTACGGAACGCAGTTTCGCGCATATTCGGACGGACTTGTTGCCGCCCTCGGCGCCCCGGGGGCTCTGGCGGGCATTGAGGCCGGGCTGAACCTGCCTGTGGGCCAGACATTTGCCCAAGCGGGCCAGGGCCTGACCGAAGAGTTCGGCCAGGACAACACGTCCTTGTCCATCTTCGGATCGCTGGACTTCCACGTTAGTGATCAACTCACCGCAACGGTCGGCCTGAACTACACCAAGGACGAGAAAGACGCCTTCGGCAATGTCGTCTCGACCGATGTGTTCTCGGGCCTGGATCTGGTGAACTTCAGCTACGCATCCGGCGTAGTCGGGCAGCTGGCTGGTCTGGGCGTCGATGTCACAGACCCAACGGCAATCGGGGCCTTCATTCAGGGCAATCCAACGCTTTACGGTCAGATCCAGCAAGGCGTTCTGGCCGGCGCAAATGCTCCGGACAACCCTCTGCTTGGCCTGACCGCACTGCAATTCCTGCCGCCTTTCCTGAACTTTCCGAATGCGGCAGAATCCGGCTCAACCAATGACGAGGACGTCACGTACAATCTGCGCCTGGCTTATGACGCCACAGATAACGTGAACGTCTACGTCTCTTATGCGACGGGCTTCAAAGCGACGTCATGGAACTTGTCGCGCGACAGCCGTCCTGTAGCAGCCGCATTCACACCTGGTTTCACCGTGGTTGATCCGTTCACGGGGCAGGCCCTTCAGACGCCGCCACCATCAGCGGTAACGAATGCAGGTCTTGCTGTGCCGAACCTCAGCACAGGAACCCGCTTTGCTGGGCCCGAAGAGGCGGAAGTCATCGAAATCGGCATCAAGGCCGCGTTCGAGAACTTCGCTTTCAACATCGCTTTGTTTGATCAGACCATTGAAGGCTTCCAGTCGAATGTCTTCTCCGGCACCGGCTTCATTCTTCAGAATGCAGGTCAACAATCGACCCAAGGTCTTGAAGTCGACGCGACATGGAACCCGACGGCAAACCTGACGTTGACGTTCGCAGGCACATTCCTTGATCCGATCTATGATAGTTTCGAAGGCGGAGCCCAAGGCGACCTCAGCGGCACAGTGCCATCAGGAATTGCTGAGACATCAACATCAACAAGCGCGACCTATGAGTGGACGGCGTTTGACGGTTGGGATGCTTTTGTCCGCGCTGACTGGCAGTATGAAAGTGACAGCGCGTTCTTTGATGGTGGCCCGACGGCGGCGAACAACGTGTTGTTCGATGATGCGTTTGGCAGGGATGTAAACAACGTCAATGCATCCCTTGGCTTCACAAGCGAGGGTGGACTCGGCGTCACAGTTTGGGGCCGGAACATCTTTGAACACGAGCGTATCACCACGGCATTCCCATCCGTGGCACAGGCCGGCTCAATCTCTGGCTATCCGAACCAGCCGGCCACTTACGGCGTCACGGTTCGCAAGCAGTTCTAGACCGGTCGTACTTGCTTGCTTGTAATTAGGTGAAAAACGCCCGCGTTGATTTAATTCAATCGCGGGCGTTTTGTTAGAACACTAAATTCTTCTATCTAGGCCCAATATGAAACTTGAAGACAGCTTGTTTATAAGTGTCTTCAGTTCGAGCCATTTTCATATTGCCCATTTGTGTAAATTTCACTGTGGTGAATATAGCTCCCATTGGAGCGCTGAATTTGACATTAAGACTATTATCAAAGACCCATATCGGCTTTCTATAAAGCGGATAAATGCAACTCTTGTTGATCAGGAACAAAGAATAGAAACTGTCGAGAAACGTTGACCTCGAAGCCTCGGTTCCACCGCGGTTCAAATTTAGCAGGCGGAGTTTCGCGGCCTTGAGGCATGCGGTGTCCTCTACTACACGTTCCGGTTTCTTGTGCATGGCTACGAACGACTACATCAGCAATTGGTTTGTGATGGTGTTCAGTGGTCTCTGCGCTGCGGGCAAATGACCTAGTTCGGGTGATGCGGTATTACCGACCTAAAGCTCAAGATCACCACGACTGCGTTGTCACAAATTCGCGAGAGTTGAGCGACGACATCGAACTAGAGCTTTGAGCCACTGAGTGTCGATGCGACCGGTTTTGGTGATCTGCCCCATCGAGGTGTTCCAGCCGGAGCGTTAGTCCCGGCGGTTGCCATGTAGCGGCGCTCATGCCGCTACATCCACAAAGTAAGGCGGCATGAGCGCCGCGGGCAAGATGGTTTCTGGTGCGGGCGGCCTGTATCCGAGCGAGGAGTGTGGCCGCTTCGTATTATAATGGCGTCGCCACC
>JBCBUL010000050.1:0-9518 GCA_039818165.1 Pseudomonadota bacterium
CCATGATCGTGGATCAGATGGTCCAGGCGATGTGGTTGAAGCATGTTGATGGAAACGACAGAAGAAAGCTAATGGTTTCTGCCCTCGCTGGGATGATTGATATCGCTCCGCGTGACCCACTGGAAGGTATGATGGTGGCGCAACTGTTGGCGGCCCATAATGCTGCCATGGAATGCTACCGCCGCGCTATGATCCCCGATCAGGCATTTGAAGGTCGGAAGGAGAATCTCAACCAGGCCAACAAGCTCACGCGTACGTGGACGATGCTTCTAGACGCATTGAACAAACGCCGCGGCAAAGGTCAGCAGAAGGTGACCGTCAAACATGTGCATGTGAATGAAGGGGGGCAAGCAATTGTTGGCAACGTCACACATTCAGAGGGGCGGGGGGTAGATGCCAAAATCGAAGAACAACCCCATGCAAAGCAATCTGGCGATGCACAAAAGCCCCCGTTGCCTTGCGAAGACGAGGGCTGGGACACTCTGCCAGTCGCCCGCGATGGCGAATGGTCGATGCCGGATGCACGGAGGGAGTTCGTCAGGCGCGCCGAAGGGGAATAGGAATGCCTTGAAATCGGGCCACCACACAAAAGCGGCGATTGCGCGACGACGGGAGATCTCGGCTCTTTTGAAAGCAATGCAGGAGACGGTCGGGGAAGTTGACACCTGACCTGACCGGGTCTGCTCACTCAAGCGCAATTTTTCTCTGGTCAGTTCACCTATCGGTCGGCGATCGAGCGCCGATTTCCTGGCACTGGCAATCGTAACCATGGTGGACATGTGGTGGACTGCGCCGGCGAGATTCGGCCCACAAAAGGCTCAATGCCTTGTTTTATTTGGTGGAGCCAGGCGGAATCGAACCGCCGACCTCTTGAATGCCATTCAAGCGCTCTCCCAACTGAGCTATGGCCCCGGGTGTCCCGGTCTTGGGAAGCGCGGGGATAGCCCCGCTTGCAGGCTCCGGTCAAGCCTTCTCTTCATCCCCATCGTCGGAAACGTCATCATCGAGTGAGATATCGTCGTCCACATCGATGTCGAAATCATCGTCGTCGTCATCGAGCAGGACGCCGTCTTCATCCGTGTCATCGACACCTTCTTCCGTGAAGCCAGCGGGAACCTTCGCCGTTCCAGTGTCGTCGTCATCGGCATCATCGCCGCCATCGAGCACCACTTCGTCGGCGTCGTCGCCGAGTTCGAGGGCTTTTTCCTCGTCCTCGTCATCCTCAGAATCGGTATCCGCGCCGGTGTCGGCGTCGTCTTCGATCTCGTCTTCGTCCTCATCGGTTTCGGGATCTTCTGGTTTCGCCGCACCGCGCTTCGCCTTGGTCGGTTTCGGCGCCGTCTCGAAGAAGGACAGCGGGTACTCGATGCCCGTATAGGGGGAAACGATTGGATCCTTGTTGAGGTCGTAAAAGTTCTTGCCGGTTTCGGGGCAAGTGCGTTTTGTGCCGAGATCAGCTTTTGCCACGTGAATCCGCCCTGTCTGATGTATATGGATTTTCGGGGGCGCGCTTGCCAGAAACCCTGAGCGCTGTCAAAGCGCAATTGTTGTTTTCGCCCGCATTCGGAGCTTTTCCAATGGCATGGACCTCCCATCCCGTCCAGTCGCTGACCGGTCGCGTTCGCGCACCCGGCGACAAATCCTGCAGCCACAGGGCGCTTATCTTTGCCGCGCTGTCAGAAGGCACCAGCGAGATAACGGGCCTGCTGGAAGGCGATGATGTCATGCGCACGGGCAAAGCGATGGCAGCCCTCGGAGCTGATGTGGAGCAGGTCGGCCCGGGCCACTGGCGCGTCACGGGCGTTGGGAAAGCCGGACTGACCTCCGCAGGAACTCTGGACTTCGGAAACAGTGGCACCGGCAGCCGCCTGATTATGGGTGCTGTCACAGGCTACACTGTGATTGCCGAATTTACGGGCGATGAAAGCCTCCGCGGGCGCCCGATGAACCGCATTCTCAAACCCTTGCGGGAAATGGGCCTGAGAGACAGCGCTGCCGAGGACGGTCTGTTGCCATTTTCCTTGTATGCTGGAGATGGGATCCACGGCATCGACTACACACCGCCCGTGGCCTCGGCCCAGGTGAAATCGGCAATCCTCCTCGCGGGGCTCAATGCCCAAGGGACCACGATTGTCCGCGAGGCAAAGGCCACGCGCGATCATACCGAGCGCATGTTGCGCGGGTTTGGCGCCCGCGTGGATGTGGTGACCGAACCCGGCGGCGCGCGCACGATTTCCATAGAAGGCGGGCAGACCCTCAAAGCCGTTCAGACATCGATCCCGGGTGATCCATCCTCGGCGGCCTTCCTGGCCGCAGCGGCGCTGATTTCGCCAGACGGCAACGTTCTGATCGAAAACGTCATGTCGAATTCCACGCGCGACGGTTTTTTTGACGTGTTGGGCGCGTTTGGGGCGCAGCTCGGTGCGGAAGAAGCGGGTGAAGCGGCCGGGGAGCGGTTGATCGACATTCAGGTCTCCTCGCCCGGCAAACTGACGGGCGCTGATGTTCCCGAGCGGCTGGTGCCGGCGATGATCGACGAATTCCCAATCCTCGCCGTCGTGGCGGCCTTTGCCCATGGGGTTACGCGCGTGACCGGCGCAGAGGAGCTGCGCGTGAAGGAAAGCGACCGGATTGACGCTGTGATTGCCATGCTGCGTGCCAATGGTGTGACCTGTGAAGCTTCATCCGATGGTTTCACCGTGGAGGGCTGCGGCGGACCGCCTCCGGGCGGTGGTGCGGTCGAGACGCGCCATGACCACCGTATCGCCATGAGCGCGCTTGTCATGGGCACGGCGGCACAGGCGCCCGTCTCGGTTGACGATGTGTCCATGATCGCGACGAGCTATCCGGACTTTCTGGACCACATGGCGTCGCTTGGAGCCGATATCAGGGACGTTTAAGCTGGCGGCTGCAGTCGCCCGATCCGGCGCACTTCCCATCTGAGATCGACGCCAGACTGGTCGAGCACGCGGGCGCGGACAAGCTCGCCAAGTGCCTCGAGGTCTGCTGCTGTGGCCTCGCCGGTGTTGATCAGGAAGTTGCAGTGCTTCTCGCTGACCTGGGCGCCGCCGACGCGCAGGCCCCGGCAGCCTGCCGCATCAATCAGTTTCCAGGCAGAACGCCCGCCTTTGGTGCCCGGCGGGTCGGGGTTTGCGAAGGTGCTGCCAGAGGTTTTGTCCCGAATGGGCTGGGTCATCGCGCGCTTTTCCTGATGGGCTGCGATTTCGGCCTCCAGGAGTTTCGGATCTGCTTCGCCATCTCCGGCGAGCACCATGGACGTGGCGATGAAGCCGTCCGGCAAGGCGCTGTGGCGGTAGCTGAACCCGGCGTCGGCTGCCTTGAGGTTTATGACCTTGCCAGCCCGGTCCACGCCGTGGATATCCGTCACGACATCTTTCAGTTCCTTGCCATAGCATCCTGCATTCGTCCGGGTGGCGCCGCCAAGTGTGCCAGGGATGCCAGAGAGGAAAGACAGACCGGAGACTCCCTCGCGCGCGGCCGCCTTGGCCACTGACACGTCCAACGCACCCGCACCGGCATGGATCGTGCCGCCAGACCGGGTCACCGAGGCCCAGCGCGCGCCCATGAGGCGGATAACGACCCCCTCGATGCCCCCATCGCGCACGATGAGGTTTGATCCGACGCCCAGGACGGTGACGGGAACGTCTGTGGGCAACGCTTCCAGGAATGCCATGAGGTCCAGGAGGTTTTCCGGAAGGAACAGTGCGTCTGCCGGGCCGCCCACCCGGAACCATGTGTACGGCGCCAGAGGCGCATTCTCGATGAGTTTACCGCTCACGGCGGGCAAGGCAGCGAAATCAAAAGTCATGATGGGGCTAGTGCCAGAGACCCGGGCCGATTTGAAGGCGCTAAGGCGTCAGAATGCCGATACGCGGCTCTGTGAGGCTGGAGACAACGATACGGCCATCGGGCAGGGTGATGGCGCCGGTCGTGCTGGCATAGGCGCCGGTGGGATCCTGAAGCGTCTCTAGCACTGTGCCATAGGCATCGAACCGGAAGACGGCGCCGTAGCGCTCCGGCGCGGGCGCCATAAACGGCACGCGCATGGCGATCTTGCGCACAAATGGTCTGTCGGACGCATCGTCCATGGTCGTATTGCGGGGGCTGGCCAGACCTGACCAAAATGTGCCGTCGGGATTGTCATTCACATTGTCCGGAAAGCCCGGAAGCGGCCCCACGAAGGGCTCTATCGCGCCCGTCTCCAGGTCGAACCGATGGATGAAGTAGCCACCGGTCTCGGCAATCATCAAGAAGCGCTCGTCCGCCGACTGGGCTATCCCATTGGCGAAGGTCAGACCTTCGACAAGCGTCGTCGTTGTGCCATCGGCAGGATCATAGACGAGAACGCGCGCATTGTCGGAATGTTCCATCAGGTCGAGGATGGAGGCCGCCAGCGTGTCACCGATCTCTTTCGCGCCGAACCGGGTCGAGGCGTCGGAGAAATACACTTTGCCGTCGGCCGCGATGTCGAGGTCGTCGGCATATAGGATCGGCGAACCGTCGCTGGTTTCAGTCGCGATCGTGGTCAGGTCGCCATCGGGCGACATGGCGAGGAGGCCGATGTAAGCGTCAGCGATCCACAGCGTCCCTTCACCGTCAAACTCGATGCCGAGGGGCCGCCCGCCCGTGTCAGTGATTGTCTCAAAGGTTTCCGTTTCGAGGGTCAGCGCCGCGATCCTGCCGGAGTGGAGCGCCATATAAATCCGGCCATCCGGGCCCAGTGCAACATCTTCCGGGCCGTACTCGCCCTCGGGCAGATCGATGAAGCGCAGATCGGCAAGGCGCTGATTGGCCTCAAATTCGCCGGTGAAGCCCGGATCTGGCGGAGCGTCCCAAACCTCGGGCCGAATCGGCACCGGCCAGAAAAGGAGATAGGCGATCAGCCCCGCAATGAGCGCCAAGACCGAAAGTGTAACCTTACCCATCACGACCACCTCTTCTCCCGATGAGGTCAAGTCTAGGCCAATCAAATGAGGTGGTCGACACGGTTTGTGGGGCGTCAGAGCGGCCAGTGCTCGATCCGCTGTTGCTTCTTGGCGAGAAGGGCGATGACAGGTGCCATGACCCCGACCATTTTTCCGCTGAAGCCGGGCTTGCCGGTTTCGGCCAGGCTTTTGAGGTTCCCTGCGATGAACCCCTGGGCGCTGATCATCTCCTTATGCAGTTTGGAACCTTCGATGGCCTGGTCGATGATCAAGTCGAACTCGGTGCCGCCATCTTTCTCGCGCAGCTCATAAGTCACGACGCAGGCTGGATCTTCGAGGTTGGTCATCTTGAATGTGTGGCTGTAGCGGTGCGGCGGCTCGAAGGCGAGCACTTCGCCCACGACCATCGCAATCTTCCGATTGGGTTGAACCATCCGCATTTTTGCGCCCGGCTTCAGGCCATCTTCCGTGTCGCAAATACTGCCGAAAAAGAATGGCAGCGGCTTGTCGGTGGCGACGAGGATCGACCAGACGGTCTCCACAGGGGCCTCGATAAAGGTGCGGTGCACCGATTGCGGTGCGTATTTGGGTTGGTCGCTCATTCTAGGTCCCCTTCTGGTTTGGGTTTGGTCTTGGCCGCGTGTTCGGCGGCCTGTTTGATGAAACTCATTCGGTCGGCCCAATAGGCGCTGTAGGCGTCGATCCAGCGTTCATGGATCGCCTGGATCGGCATGGCGTTGAGGAACAGGCGCCGAGTGCGCCCGTCCTTCCGGCTGACGATGAGACCGGCCTGCTCCAGCACGGAGAGGTGGTTCATCACGGCGATGCGGCTGACATCAAATGCCTTTGCCACTTCGCCAACACCCTGGCCGGGCGTGTCCCTGACAAGGTCCAGGATCTGCCGCCGCGTGGCATGGGCAAGGGCATGGAAAACCTGATCCATATCGTCGTTAGTAATCATGTAATTACCCAATTACATATTTGAGTCTGAGTCAACACATGATCGTCAAGGCTTAGCGTGATGAGTTCTCAATTCATTCGTGACGGGGCGGGGAGGGCGCGTTAGGTCTCAAGGAAACAAGGATTCCTGCCCATGCCCACCGCGCCGATTACTGACGACAGCCACCTCTATCTGATCGACGCCTCGGCTTACATCTTCCGCGCGTTTCACGCGCTTCCGCCGCTGTCGCGCGCTTCCGATGGGTTGCCGGTGGGGGCTGTGTCCGGCTTCTGCAACATGCTCTGGAAGCTGCTGGAGGATTTGCGCGGGCCAGAGCAGCCAACCCACTTTGCGTGCATCTTCGACCATTCTTCCTATTCGTTCCGCAATGATATGTATCCGGACTACAAGGCCAACCGGGACGAGCCGCCGGAAGATCTGCGCCCGCAATTCCCGCTGGTGCGCGAGGCGGCCATCGCTTTCGCCACCCACGCCATCGAGAAAGAGGGTTATGAGGCTGACGATCTGATCGCCACCTATGCCCGCGATGCCGCCGCCAAGGGCGCGCGGGTGACCATTGTCTCGTCCGACAAGGACCTCATGCAGCTTGTCGATGACAAGGTACGCATGCTGGACACGATGAAGAACAAATCCATCGGCATCGATGAGGTGATCGAGAAATTTGGAGTCACGCCCGACAAGGTGATCGATATCCAGGCCCTCGCCGGTGACGGCGTCGACAATGTGCCGGGTGCGCCGGGCATCGGCGTGAAGACGGCCGCCACGCTGATCACTGAATATGGCGATGTGGACACGCTGCTGGCGCGCGCCGAAGAGATCAAACAGCCCAAACGCCGCCAGACCCTGATCGACCATGCCGATGCCGTGCGCATCTCCCGTGATCTGGTCACGCTGAAAACGGATGTGCCCCTCGACGTGAGCACAGAAGACCTGGCTGTGGCCGAACCGGACCCGTCCACCTTGCTGGAATTCCTCGAAAAGATGGAGTTTCGCACCATCACGCGGCGCGTACGCGAACACATGGAGATGGAAGGCGTTGACCTCGACGAGGTGCAGGAAGATGCACCGGCGTTTGATCTGGATGCCTATGAAACAGTAACGGATCTGGCTGCGCTTGAGGCCTGGATTGCTGAAGCGCGACGCGCAGGAATTGTCGCCGTTGATACCGAAACGAGCGCTCTGGATGCCATATCGGCAGATCTGGTGGGCGTATCCCTATCCACCTCGGCTGGACGCGCCTGCTATATCCCCCTTGCCCATGTGGACCCCGACGGCGCTGGGACAGGCGACTTGCTGAGCGGGGATGCGCCCGAGCAGATCAAGTTCGATGCAGCGATCGCGGCCCTGAAGCCGCTCTTGGAAGACCCGGCTGTCCTGAAGGTGGGCCAGAACATCAAGTATGATCTCGTCGTTCTGGCACGGCAGGGGATCACGCTGGCGCCCGTGGATGACACCATGCTGATCTGCTTCGCGCTCCATGCCGGCATGCATGGCCACGGTATGGACGAGCTTTCAGAGCGCTATTTCAGCCACACGCCGATCCCCTTCAAAGAGGTGTGCGGCTCGGGCAAATCCATGATCAGCTTTGACCGTGTGCCCCTCGACAAGGCGACACGATACGCTGCTGAAGACGCAGACGTCACGCTTCGGCTCTGGCAGCAGGGCAAGCCGCGCCTGCTCAAGGAGAAAGTCACACGCGTCTATGAAGGCCTCGACCGTCCGCTCATACCCGTGATTGCGGGTATGGAAGCGGCTGGCATCAAGGTTGACCGGGATGTGCTCTCGCGCTTGTCGTCTGACTTTGCACAACGCATGGCCGCCCACGAAGCTGAGGCCTACGAGCTTGCCGGCCGCGAGTTCAATATGGGCTCTCCGAAGCAACTTGGTGAAATCCTGTTCGACGAGATGGGCCTGGAAGGCGGCAAGAAGACCAAGACCGGTGCCTGGCAAACGGGCGCTGAAATCCTGGAAGACCTTGCTGCGGAGGGTCATCCCCTGCCGCGCACAATCCTCGACTGGAGATCTCTCTCAAAGCTGCGCTCGACCTATACGGAAGCGCTGCAGGAGGCGATCAATCCGCAGACGGGCCGCGTGCACACGTCCTATTCGCTCGCCGGTGCACAGACCGGGCGGCTGTCCTCCAACGATCCCAACCTGCAGAACATCCCCATCCGTACCGATGAAGGTCGAAAGATCCGGCAGGCTTTCATTGCTGAGCCAGGGCACGTGCTGGTCAGTGCTGACTACAGCCAGGTTGAGTTGCGCCTTCTGGCACACCTTGCCGGCATTGAAACGCTCCAGAGCGCCTTTCATGAGGGGCTGGACATCCACGCCATGACCGCCAGCGAAATATTCGACACGCCGATTGAAGGCATGGACCCAATGATCCGGCGGCGCGCCAAGGCGATCAATTTCGGCATCATCTACGGCATTTCTGCCTTCGGGCTTGCGCGCCAACTGTCAATCCCGCGCGAGGAAGCCAGCAACTACATCAAATCCTATTTCGCCAAGTTTCCGGGCATTCGCGCCTACATGGATGAGACGAAGGCGGCAGCAAAAGAAGCCGGATACGTGACCACCGCGTTCGGGCGGAAACTGCACCTGAAGGACATCAACTCCAAGAACGGGGCCAGCCGCGCCTTTGCCGAGCGCCAGGCCATCAATGCACCGATCCAGGGCTCAGCAGCCGACATCATCAAACGGGCCATGATCGCTATGCCGGGCGCGCTGGAAAGGGCGGGCCTCAAAGCGCGCATGCTGCTGCAAGTCCATGATGAGCTCATCTTCGAAGCGCCTGAAGATGAGGGTGATGCCACGCTGGATGTGGTGCGCGAGACGATGATGTCTGCGCCGTTCCCGGCCCTTGATCTCTCGGTGCCTTTGGTCGTGGAAGGCGAGGCGGGGGCGAACTGGGCCGAAGTGCACTAGTCCCTGACGATTGCTGCCGACCTTGCCATGGTGTTAACCTTTAGCTTCCGCATGGTTGGGGGAGTTGGGTATGTCGTTCTGGCGCAATCTGTTTGAGATGATCTTCGGACGCAGTGAACCGGCACCGCCGATCAGTCCACCTGCCCCGGATTCTCCACCTCCGCCACCGCCGACGGGTCAGACGGACCCTTCGCCCACTCCGCCTATTGCCGCGCCCGAACCCGCCCCAGTGCCTCCTCCAGCACCGGAGCCGGCCCCACCTCCGCCCACCTCATCCGATGGTCAGACCGTAGCGCAGCGCGTCCGGGATCTCATCCAGCTCGGTGTCGTGGACGCGGCCGTGCCGGACGCCGCTGTGAACACCTTTGTAACGGCACTTGAGCGGATCACGCGCCTGAGCCTCTCGGAGGTTCTCAACAGCCTCGACAAGATCGAGCTACGCCGATTGCCCGCAGCCGATGATGCCAGTCTCACCGTTTCTCAACTGCAGGCAGCCCTCGGGATCATGGGCTTTTTCCCCGGCGGCGAAGTGGACGGCATCTGCGGCTACCGCACGGAGGCGGCAATCCGCCTGTTCCAAGAGCATGTCCGCACCATAGACGATGTGGCGGGTATGCTGCCGGACGGTCTCTATGGCCCGAAAACCCATGAGCATCTGGTTCGATACATGGCTGGAGGGCGGC
>JBCBUL010000051.1:0-9246 GCA_039818165.1 Pseudomonadota bacterium
CTTCTCACCGCCGCCAGCCTCGGCCAGCACCATCGTGATCGCCGCCGTCAGCGTCGTCTTGCCATGGTCAACATGACCAATCGTGCCGATGTTCACATGCGGCTTGTTACGCTCAAACTTCTCCTTGGCCATCTGGGCCTCCTTACTCTCATCTTCATGTGGCGGACGTTGCCGCCCAGTGTCTGAACTTCGGTTTCAGGTCGTTCATCATCGCAGGCTCAGGGCTAGCGATCGACCCGGTGTCTCGCTAGCCCGCAAGCTCCTGAATGACCTTCTGCGCTTCGGCTTTCGGCACCTCGGCGTAGTGATCGAATGTCATGGTGAACTGGGCACGACCCTGGGACATGCCGCGCAGGTTCCCGACATAGCCAAACATGTTCACAAGCGGCACGAAGGCGTTGATCGCCGTCACATTGCCCCGGGGCTCTGAGCCCTGGATCTGACCACGGCGGGAGTTCAGGTCACCGATGATGTCGCCCATATAGTCCTCAGGCGTGACCACCTCGACCTTCATCATTGGCTCCATCAGGCGTGGATCGCCCGGGCCTTTCAGTTCGCGGAACGCTGCGCGCGCTGCGATTTCAAAGGCCAGCACGCTGGAGTCCACGTCGTGGAACTTGCCATCGATCAGCGTCGCCTTGAAGTCGGTCACGGGATAACCGGCCAGAAGCCCGTTTTCCTTCGCGCTCTCAAGACCTTTCTCAACACCCGGGATGTATTCCTTCGGCACGGAACCGCCGACGATCGCGCTCTCGAAGATAAAGCCCGATCCGGCTTCAAGCGGCTCGAACTGGATTTTCACTTCGGCGAACTGACCCGAGCCACCCGACTGTTTCTTGTGGGTGTAGTTGATCTCTGTCGCGCGGCCGATGGCCTCGCGGTACGCCACTTGTGGCTGACCAATATTGGCCTCCACCTTGAACTCACGCTTCAAGCGGTCGACGAGAATGTCGAGGTGAAGCTCGCCCATGCCTTTCATGATCGTCTGACCGGACTCCTGATCCGTTTCAACACGGAAAGACGGGTCCTCCGCCGCAAGGCGCTGCAGGCCCACGGACATTTTTTCCTGGTCTGCCTTTGACTTCGGCTCGACAGCGATCTCGATCACAGGATCGGGGAAGTTCATCGTTTCCAGAACCACTGGATCGGACTTGTCAGAAAGCGTGTCACCGGTGGTGGTCTCTTTTAGACCCGCCAGGGCGATAATGTCTCCGGCGAACGCCTCTTCAATCTCTTCGCGGTTGTTGGAGTGCATCATCATCATGCGGCCAACGCGCTCTTGACGCCCCTTGGTCGCATTCAGAACGGAGCCACCCTTGGTCAGCGTTCCTGAGTAAATGCGTACAAAGGTCAAAGAGCCCACGAAGGGGTCGTTCATGATCTTGAAGGCAAGGCCGGAGAATGGCTGAGCGTCCTCTGCCGAGCGCGCGATGTTGCGCACTTCGTCTTCGTCGCCCGGCTTGAAGCCCATATAGGCTTCGACATCGAGCGGACCGGGCAGATAGTCGACCACGGCGTTCAGCATTGGCTGCACGCCCTTGTTTTTGAACGCAGAGCCGCACAGGACCGGAACGAAGGACATGGACAGGGTGCCCTTACGGATCAGCTCACGGAGCTTTTCCTCAGTCGGTTCAGTACCCTCAAGGTAGGCCTCCATGGCCTCCTCTTCCATTTCAACGGCGATCTCGACCAGTTCGGCGCGCATTTCAGCGGCCTTGTCGGCAAGCTCGGGCCGCACATCGCGCAGTTCCCAGGTGGCGCCAAGGTCTTCACCTTGCCACACCCATTCTTTCATGGTGATCAGGTCAACATGGCCTTCCAGCTCAGTCTCAGCGCCGATCGGCAGTTGGATCGGAGCAGGCGTCGCGCCCGTGCGCTCTTTGATCATCTTCACGCAGTTGAAGAAGTCAGCGCCGGTCTTGTCCATCTTGTTGACGAAGACTATGCGAGGCACCTTGTAGCGATCAGCCTGGCGCCAAACGGTCTCGGTTTGCGGCTCAACGCCAGCGTTTGCGTCCAGCACACAGACAGCCCCATCGAGCACGGCGAGCGACCGCTCCACCTCAATCGTGAAGTCCACGTGCCCGGGCGTGTCAATGATGTTGAAGCGATACTTGTCGGTCTGGGCTGTCTTGCCGTCTTCGGTACGTTCCCAGAAAGTCGTCGTGGCAGCAGACGTGATCGTGATGCCGCGCTCTTGCTCCTGCTCCATCCAGTCCATGGTGGCAGCGCCGTCGTGGACTTCGCCGATCTTGTGCGACTTGCCCGTGTAAAACAGGATGCGCTCTGTCGTCGTGGTCTTGCCAGCATCGATGTGAGCCATGATGCCGAAGTTGCGGTAGCGCTCAAGCGGATAATCGCGGGCCATTGCAGCGGTCCTTTACAAGGTCGCGCCGGGCCCCTGCCCGACGCGTTTCTGGGTGTCAATTAGGGCGGCGCCTAGCACAAGCCAACCGATGGCGCCAGCGCGGCAGTTCAGCCTACCAGCGGTAGTGTGAGAAGGCCCGGTTTGCTTCTGCCATTTTATGAGTGTCTTCGCGCTTTTTCACGGCATTTCCGCGGCCTTGCGCAGCATCCATGAGCTCGCCCGCAAGGCGCTCGCGCATGGTGTTTTCGTTCCGGCCGCGGGCAGCAGACGCCAGCCAGCGAATCGCCAGAGCCTGGCGGCGCTCGGGACGCACCTCGACAGGCACCTGATAGGTGGCACCCCCCACACGGCGCGAACGCACCTCAACCTCTGGAGAGATCGCATCCAGAGCTTCATGGAAAAGCCCGACAGGGTCTTTCTTGGCGCGCTCTTCAACCAGATCGAGGGCACCATAAACGATGCGCTCGGCGGTCGACTTCTTTCCGTCCAGCATGATCTGGTTCATGAACTTCGACAGAACGACGTCCTTGAACTTCGGATCTGGAAGAACTTCGCGTTTTTCTGCGCGGTGACGACGGGACATGGGCCTGGCCTCTTATTTCGGTTTCTTGACGCCGTAATGGGAGCGGCGCTGCTTACGATCTTTCACGCCCTGCGTATCAAGCACACCACGCAGAATGTGGTAGCGCACGCCGGGAAGGTCTTTCACACGACCGCCACGGATCAGCACAACCGAGTGCTCCTGCAGGTTGTGGCCTTCACCCGGAATGTAGCAGAGCGACTCAAAGCCCGATGTCAGGCGAACCTTTGCCACTTTCCGGAGCGCCGAGTTCGGCTTCTTCGGAGTGGTTGTGTAAACGCGGGTGCACACACCGCGACGCTGGGGGCAGGCCTTCAGGGCCGGGGTCTTGGACCGCGTCGGCTTTGGCTTGCGCGGATGACGGACGAGCTGCTGGATCGTGGGCATATGGGGCCAGTGTCTCTTCAGTTCTGGCCCACGTTTCCAATAGGGGGCCGGTTAAAACAAAACGCCCAGATACCCCGCAAAGGGCTCCGGACAAACGGTTCGCTCTCGGATATCTCCGGGCCAGTTCGACCGCAAAACACTAAAAGCGCCTGCAGCCCATCCGGCCAGCGATCACGCGTAATAAGTCCGGCGAACGCTCACGTCAACCGTCAGGCGGCAGGGCGTTGCCAATCATGGAACAAAAGCAACGCGGATAGGGACCTGCGCGTCGCCGGCCATTTCCTGACTGATACCCCAAGCGCCATCGGTTCGGGCACACTGTTCAAGTGTCGATCCTGCAATCGCCACCGTCTGGCAAACGGTTTGCGCAACAACTACGTCCTGGATCACCCGGCCGTGCGAGCGGGTCATTGCGGTGTACTTCAGGTCCGGTTGCGCATCGATCCATCGCAAGCTTGAAAGCTCAGCGTAGCCTTGGGCCACGCCGCCCCGCCCAAGCAGGGCCCAACGCGCCGTTTCGACCGGGCCCATAATCCCCATGATCTCCAGTCGAGTGCCGCGAGCCAAGTCACCATTCTGAAGGCGAGTCCGTTCAGACGCCAATGGCCGCAACTCGGTATCGCGAGTGACCTCGACCCAGCCGTGACCAACGGTCAAATCGTCCTGAATAGGGGCCACTTCAGCCGCTCTGCGGATGTTGATAGTGCGCCGGCGCTCTAGCCGTTCCCCAAAACCGACCGAGAGGGTGCCAGATTGGGTGGGTATCTCGAACTCGGCGGATTGCGCACCTTGCTCGACAAGGCCTTGAAGCTGATCTGCCAATTGGCTGCGCTCAATCGGATCTGCGGCCACAACCAGGCGGGCCAGGATCGGCTCCAGAGACGTGGCTTCCGTTACCCGCGTCGACGCAGGGCCTCGCGCATCAGGCAAGGCTTGTGCGAACCAGCCTCCTGCAGAGTGACGACAAACATCCCCTTGCCGCGACAGCTCCGCTCCGAGGGAAACTGTGAAGGTTCTGCACGTCGTTGTTGCGTCAACCGTCTCAACGACAGGCTGCCAAACGGGTCCGCCATGGACCCGTCCGAGCGGACCATTAAAGGTCTCGGCGGGCACCACATCCCCCGCCGAAACGTAGCCATGGGCCACACCCGCCTGCCCTACCAGATACCACCGGTCCCCATAGGCACTGGTGACGGTGGCGATCCTCTGGAAAAGTGAGCCGGCATCGGCCTGACCCGCTTCCATATTCGTTTGCAAATCCGGCAAAGGCCGCACGCTGAGAGCGTCGGGCGCGGCGAACCAACCGCCCTCAATCGCAAAATTCGTATCAAACAGAGCCACAGTGTTCGCGCGCGGTATGGAAACCGTCTGGCGCGCCAATCGGCTCGACACAAAGTCGACCTTAGCGATCTGGCCCTCGGGCGTTTTCAGGTGGGCTGAACGCCCATCAAGTTCCGCGCTCAGCGCTCTTTCGATACGGCTTGCAATTTCGTTGGCCGCGTCCCGGTCAAGCGTTTCTCCACTGGCCTCTATCAACTCGAGAACAATGGCTGCGGCAGACCCAGCAAGCACCGGCCCCGTGTGCGAATGCAAGGGAAGCTGTTGGCGCTCTGGGAGGATTGGTTCCGGCGCAACGTCCCGTATCGGTTGTGGAAGACTGGCGAGTTGGACCTCGGAAGATGGACTCGGCTCTGCCGCTTGACGTGCGAACCGGACAATGTCGGCTTCGCGCGGCGCTGGAGGCGTCGTCTTAAGGGATGGCGGGGCCAGGCTGGGCGGGTCCCTCTGGGGCACCACGTCTACGATTTCGACAGCGGCGCCTGTAGGTGGGGTCGAGTTCAACCCTTCGGGCAGAGCCGGCTCGGCAACGATGAGTGTTTCGCTTGTCTGTTGGGCTTTACTAGGGGGTCGGTCTTCTGTTGAAGCCCCGGTCGTAGGGGCTGCCTCTGGTGCCATGGCAGGCAACTGGGCCGAAGTGTCCTGTTGGGGTCCAAGCAGTCCAGGTTTCGCAGGCGCCACGCCGGCCAGCAAAGGTCCATCTTGCGTATCGTCCACTGCTGCGCCGTCTTGGAAGCCAAGAAACACCGCCAAGGCAGACAATGACAGACCGGCCAGAGCAGCGAGCGCCATCACCGCTTTCGCCAGACGCTTTTGGCGCGGCACAGCGACTTTTTCCGGGCGATCTTCGGGCTCGGCAATCAGCAAAAGTTGCGATGGTACCTCGCCAGTCGGTTTTTCGGCGGGCGTCGGAGGTTTGGCCGCTTCGGAAGATACTTCGTGCCGTTCCGTGGGCGCATCAATCTCGTTGATTTGGACGGGCTCCAGAGATCTTGCGACCGGCCGACTGGACGCCACAATGGAAGAGACAACAGCTTTGATCTGTTCCACCGGAAAATCGTCAGCGCTGGTTACTCCCCCCTCTGGGCTGTCCGCATGGGGCACATCACCGAACAAGCGGCTGACGACCTCACTCATGGAGCCATCATCACCCGGCAGTCGACCGTGAATAGCCTGCGCACTGCGCCGCCGGATACGCTGCCGTGTTCTGTTCGCCATTACCTCGCCTGTTGGGCCCGCTCGATGGGCGGTATGATTAACACAATCGACTCGCGCGCACAGGGCCGCGGACATGGATTCCGGGCAAGGCAACAAAAAAAGAGGCCGAACACGCAGGTTCGGCCTCTTCGTTTTCTCGTATCAGGCGACTTTGCCTATTCCGCAGGCGCTTCCGTCTCTGTTTCAGGAGCCGGCAGAGCCGCTGCAGCTGAGGCTTCCGCTTCTGCAGCAGCCTTTGCAGCCACCGCTGCGCGCTTGGCCTTCAGCTTGGCATCGCGATCCGTGGCGATGCGGCGGAAGTGGCGCAGGCCACCGCCCGTGCCCGCCGGGATCAGGCGACCAACGATGACGTTCTCCTTGAGACCGTCCAGCGTGTCGACTTTGCCTTGCACAGCGGCCTCGGTGAGCACGCGTGTCGTTTCCTGGAACGATGCCGCCGAGATAAAGCTGCGAGTCTGGAGCGACGCCTTGGTGATACCGGGCAACACCGGAACACCCGTTGCCTCGCGCTGATCCTTCTTGCGGGACTTGCGCACGATTGCATTGGCTTCCTCGAACTCGATGAGGTCGACCTGCTCCCCTTTGAGAAGCGTCGTGTCGCCAGCGTCCGTAATCTCCACTTTCTGGAGCATCTGACGGACGATGACTTCGATGTGCTTGTCGTTGATCGGCACGCCCTGCAGGCGGTAGACCTTCTGGACCTCATCAATAAGGTAGTCAGCAAGCGCCTCGATGCCGAGTGTTGCGAGAATATCCTGCGGGGCGGGGTTACCGTCCATCAGATACTCGCCGCGCTTGATGTAGTCGCCATCCTGCACAGCCATGTGCTTGCCCTTGGGCACCAGGAAGTCGATGGACTCCTTGTCCTCTTCCTCCGGGTGGATGTGGATGCGGCGCTTGTTCTTATAATCGCGACCGAATTCCACACGACCCGAGATTTCAGCGATGATGGCATGGTCTTTCGGGCGGCGAGCTTCGAAGAGCTCGGCCACGCGGGGCAGACCACCGGTGATGTCTTTCGTCTTGGCGCCGCCGGTCGAGATCCGAGCAACAGTATCACCGGGCTTGACCTCTTCACCGTCGGCTAGCGACAGGATCGCGCCCACGGGCAAGAGGTAACGCGCCTCTGCTCCGTTCGGCAGGGTCACAGGCTCACCGGCATCATTCACCACCATAACGGACGGCTTGATCTCAGCCGACTTGCTGGCCGTGCGCCAATCGATGATGTGACGCGAGACAACGCCTGTCAGGTCGTCGGTCTCTTCCTTGGCGGTCACGCCATCCATCACGTCGACGAGGCGGGCGGTACCGGCAACTTCCGAAACGATGGGCTGTGCAAACGGGTCCCAATCGGCAAGCTTGTCACCGCGGACCACTTTCGCGCCCTCCTTGGCGAAAAGCTTCGTGCCGTAGGTCGGTTTGAACGATTGGCGCGTGCGCCCGTCGCCATCAACAACCATGACTTCCATGGACCGGCCGATGACGACAAAAGTGCCATCTTCGCGGGCCACAACGGCGCCGTTTTCGAACTTCAGCGTGCCGTCGAATGTTGCTTCAACGGAGGACTGGTCAGCCACGGTCGCAGCGCCCCCGATGTGGAACGTCCGCATCGTAAGCTGCGTGCCCGGCTCACCAATGGACTGGGCCGCAATGACGCCAACCGCCTCGCCGCGGTTCACAATCGTTCCGCGGGCCAGGTCGCGGCCATAACAGGCAACGCAAACGCCGTTTTTCGTCTCACAGGTCAGCGGTGACCGCGCCTTGAGTTGATCGACGCCTGCGTCTTCAATGGCGAGCGCGATGGTCTCATCCACATAGGTGCCCGAAGGATACAGCAGCGTGCCATCGGGTGTGGAAACGTCCTCGGCCAGCGTGCGGCCCAGAATGCGCTCCGACAGCGGAACGACGACATCGGCGCCATCCATAACGGCCGAAATCTGGATGCCTTTGTCCGTGCCGCAATCATCCTCGTTGATGATGCAGTCCTGTGCCACGTCGACCAGGCGACGGGTCAGGTAGCCGGAGTTAGCGGTCTTCAGAGCCGTATCGGCAAGACCTTTCCGCGCACCGTGGGTCGAGTTGAAGTACTCAAGGACGGACAGGCCTTCCTTGAAGTTCGACACAATCGGTGTCTCGATGATCGAACCATCCGGACGCGCCATCAGGCCGCGCATACCGGCCAGCTGCTTCATCTGGTTCTTCGACCCCCGCGCGCCGGAATGGGCCATCATGAACACCGAGTTGGTTTCTTCTTGCAGGCCCGTTTCAGGGTTGATCTCGGCCTCGCCTGCCACGTCCATCATGGCGTCGGCCACTTTGTCCGTACAGGTCGACCAGGCATCGACAACCTTGTTGTACTTCTCGCCGCGCGTGATCAGGCCGTCAGCATACTGCCGCTCATATTCGGAGACCCGCTCACGGGTTTCTTCGACCAGCTTTTGCTTGGCTGGCGGGATCACCATGTCATCCTTACCGAAGGAAATACCGGCTTTGGCAGCTTCGCGGAAGCCCAACTCCATCAGCTTGTCACAGAAGATCACCGTCGCCTTCTGACCACAGTTCCGATAAACCTCATCAATCAGGCGTCCGACGTTTTTCTTCGTCATCAGCGTGTTTGTGAGCTCTGCCGACATGCCTTTTTCGCGCGGCAGGATGGACGCGATCATGAAGCGGCCTGGCGTGGTATCAATCACACGGGTTTCGGGATTGCCCTCGGCATCCACGCCTTCAAACCGCGCCTTGATTTTCGCATGGAGCGACAGGACGCCAGTGTTCAGGGCATGCTCGATTTCCGAGAAGTCGGAGTAAAGCCCGCGGACCGGAGCTCCATTATCGTCCTCGGCATAGCAACCTGGCTCGTTTTCCTTGTCGAGCGACAGGTAATAGAGGCCCAGAACGATATCCTGAGACGGCACCACGATCGGCTTGCCGTTGGCGGGCGAGAGGATGTTGTTGGTCGACATCATCAGGACGCGCGCTTCCAGCTGGGCTTCGAGGCTCAGCGGGACGTGCACGGCCATCTGGTCGCCATCAAAGTCTGCGTTGAAGGCCGCACAGGCCAGCGGGTGAAGCTGGATCGCCTTGCCTTCAATAAGCTTCGGCTCAAACGCCTGGATACCGAGACGGTGCAGCGTCGGAGCGCGGTTCAGAAGCACCGGGTGCTCCCGGATCACCTCGTCCAGAATGTCCCAGACTTCCGGCTTTTCCTTTTCCACCAACTTCTTGGCAGCCTCGACGCCAAGGGCCTTGCCGGTACGGTCAAGGCTGCCAAGAAGTTGGTGGAAAAGGAAAAGCCGGAAGTCTGGGACATTCTGGACGAGGTGATCCGGGAGCACCCGGTGCTTCTGAACCGCGC
>JBCBUL010000052.1:0-9172 GCA_039818165.1 Pseudomonadota bacterium
GCTGCATCTATTGCAGCTCGAAGCTGGGATGAGGCGCATTGAAACCGAGCGGGAACTGATTTTTCATCTCGCCAACGAGAGCCGTTCTGTGCTTGGTTTCCGGCAGGCTTTCGTGTTCCGTTTTCGCCGGCGCTGGCGGCTGGAGGCAGTTTCATCGGTAACCGGGTTTGACCGCAAAGCACCGATAAATCAAAATGTCACGGCTTTTGTTGCCGCCCTGAAACAAGGAACGGAGCCGGTCCTCGTTGACTTTCTTGCAGACACGGTACCACCTGAATTAAGGCAGCATACGTTCCGGTACGGAATCTGGATTCCGCTCATATCCCGCAAGGGCCGCGTGTACGCAGGGGCTCTGGTGCTGCGCGAACGAGCCTGGACGAAGGAGCAGCTACCGCTCGCCGAGCGCCTCGCCGGGGCCTATGCGCACAGCTGGCAGGCGCTGTCAGGCAAGGCCGTTGAACGGCGTGGTTTTCCCGCAGTCCGCTTGCTTATGGCATTTCTTCTGGTCGGCTTAATTGGGATCGGGTTCATCCGGGCACCGCTGACCGTGCTAGCCCCAGTCGAAGTTGAAAGCCAGGAGCGCGTGGCCGTCACTGCGCCTCTCGAAGGGGTGATCAAGGAGGTGCTGGTCGAACCGAATATGCAAGTGGGCGTGCAAACTGTGCTGGCCCGCTTCGACAGCACCGAGATGAAGAACGCCTTGGACATCGCGGACAAGAGCGTAATCGTAGCACAAGCCGAACTTGCAAAATTGCAGAACGCGTCCTTTGATGATAGTGCGGCAGGGCGCGACATCAAAATCGCCGAGGCTAAGCTTAAACTCGCGCTATCCGAACGGGCGCTTGCACGCGAACGGCTGGCGCGGGTCGATGTCGTGGCTTCGACATCCGGTATCGCGGTGTTCGAGGATGCCCGCGATCTGACCGGGCGGCCCGTTGCACCGGGCCAGAAGCTAATGGAAGTGGTCAATCCTGCCCAGAAGGAATTCACCATTCGTTTGCCAGTGGCTGACAGCATCGTACTGGCGGAGGGTGCGAAGGTCCGCGTTTTTCTGGATAGCAACCCTCTAAAACCGATTACCGGCAGGTTGATGCGCAACAGCTATCGTGCCACCGCACACGAAAACGGTAGTTTTGCCTATACGTTGGTGGCCCACGCCGACCCTGGAGATATGGCCGGCGTGCGCATCGGCGCACATGGTACTGCGCAGATCTATGGCGGAGAACACAGCCTGCATTTCATCGTCTTCCGGCGGCCGCTCAGTTGGTTGAGGCAAGCGTTTGGGGTTTGATCCATGATTTCTCCTCAGCCCGCATCAGGCCCTTCGCTTCCGGAATTGCGCCAGGACCTGCAAATCTCCCCTGGCGCACCGCTGGTTTCAGGCGCGCCGACCTGGGTCATCTACGATCCGATCCGGCACAAGTTCTTTCAGATAGGCCAGCGCACAATCGAGATTTTATCACGCTGGTCGGCTGGCAATGCGTCCATGTTGCGCGATCGCCTGTTAAAAGAGCGAGCCCTCCAGGTCGGTGAAGATGAGCTTGAAAAACTAATATCCTTTCTTCGCCAGCATAACCTTGTGGCACAAGCAAACGCCGGGGCCGCGGCCAGCATGTATGGCCAGGAGCGCCGCAACAATATCCTGACGCCCCTGCGTCTCTTTCAAAAGATGGTCTTCTTCCGCATGCCTCTGGTGCGACCGCAGAGCTTTCTGGAGGCGACCCTGCCACTCGTAGCGCCGTTGATGACACGGCAGTTCGTCTGGCTAACCGGTGCGGTCTTGCTGCTGGCCTTGTATCTGGCCGGCCGGCAGTATTCCGAACTGCTCGATCATGTGCGCATGGCATTCTCTCCAAGCGGAATTTTGACCTACGCCGTCGCGATCATGGTCTTGAAGATGCTGCACGAACTTGGCCATGCTTACCAGACTGTCAGGCTTGGACTGCGCGTGCCGGTTATGGGCGTGGCCTTCATGGTGATGTTCCCACTGTTCTATTCCGATGTCAGCGATAGCTGGCGTCTGAGAAAACGGCGCGACAAGGTGATGATCGACGCCGGCGGAATGATGGTTGAAATGACGGTGGCGGTCTATGCAACGCTGTTGTGGTGCTTCCTGCCTGACGGTACGCTGCGGACAGCAGCCTTTGCGGTGGCGACAAGCGGTTGGGTGATTTCGCTCATTATCAACCTGAACCCGTTCATGCGCTTTGACGGCTATTACCTGCTGGCCGATGCCTTGGGGATACAGAACCTGCAAACCCGCGCTTTCGCGATGGGGCGCTGGGCGATGCGGCGTGGCTTGTTCGGTTTATCAAATTCCGCACCCGAGGTGCCAGGCAATGCAATGGCGCGGTTCATGATAAGTTATGCTTTTGCTGTCTGGGTCTACAGGTTTTTCCTTTTTCTTTCCATCGCGCTGTTGCTCTATACATTCGTCTTCAAAGCGCTGGGCGTACTTTTCCTGTTGGCGGCGCTCCTAGTCTTCATCGGCAAGCCGGTTCTCGCCGAAATCAAAGTGTGGTTTGACATGCGTAAAGAAATCGTGAAATCGCCTCGCAGCTGGATCAGCCTGGGGCTTCTTTTGAGCGGCCTTGCGATCTTGTTCTGGCCAACGCCGAACCAAATCACCGTTCCCGCGGTTCTCGAATACGAACGCCAACACCTGATCTTTCCTCCAGCTGACGCGCAGCTGGCTGAGGTTCTGATCACTGAGGGCATGCAGGTGAAACGGGGAGATGTTTTGCTGCGTTATACGGACCCTGAATTACCGATCAAACTGGAGATGTCTGAAACGCGAATGGCGATGTATGACAGCCGTCTGCTGAGCGGCGCAGGGGATGCGGTAGAGCGCGGCCAGCGTGTGACGTTGGAGCGGTTGCGTGACGAAGAGCGCGAGACCCTGCAGGCCCTGAAAGATCGCGAGGCGGCATTGGTGGTGCGCGCTGCCGGTTCTGGTGTGATTAAAGAGTTGGCCACCGATCTGCAGCCCGGCATGTGGGCCGAGCAAAAGAAGCTTGTCGGACGAATTGTGGCTTCAGGCGGGTTCGTCGTGCGTGGCCTGATCGGTGAGGCCGACCGCGAACGCCTTGACGATAGTAAGCCAGGACGGTTCATCGCCGATGACGTCTTGCTGCCCACGATCGCCTTGCCTGAGATCGTGATTTCGGATTATTCGGTCGACAGGTTGCCGGACGGTTTTTTCGCCAGCAAATATGGCGGTATCGTACAGGTGGAACCCGACACTTCAGGCCAGCTTATTCCGAAGGGTGTTTGGTACCCGCTGAATGTGAAAGTGGAGGCATCAGCACTCGGTGAGACACGGCATGTCACCGTAGCAAATCGCGGGACGGTTGCATTGTCTAGTCAACCGGAATCCTTCGCCCAACGCCTTGTCCGGCAGGTCGCACAGGTACTTGTCCGCGAAAGCGGTTTCTGAGCGGCCATCAGAAAACGCAACGGGCCTGAAAGCGCAACTGGAATGGCGCTCGGACCTTCCAGCCAGGACAGCGTTCTCGTCAGGTCATTATTCGGCCGTTTGCTGTTACTCGGCAAACGGCTGACTTTGACTGCATATTCAAGCCGGAAGTTGCTCCACATATGCCGAATGGCCATCTCTGAAAAAAAGTATTTTTTGTTCCGAACGTTATAATTTAGTGTTAACAATATGAATTAACTATGTTAGCAACAACATAATACTGCTTTTGATACGTGTCGAAAGAAACTCCAGGGAGAATGAGTTGAGCTGCAATGGTTTTTGAGTGTTAAGGTGAAGGCTTCTGGATCTTTCATCTTATTGGTGGTGTGAACCGCCCATGCTTGACGCATGGAAGTTTAAGGTAGCGGTAGAATGAAAGAGTATTCTCGCGTAAGCGCGCTTCAGGGGGCACCCGCTCCTGACGCAGAGATTTTCGTAGATTTTTTTCCTCTTGAGGAGCGTATCCTCTTTGATGGTGCTGCGGCAGCCGAAGCAGCGGACTATGTTAACGACATTTCCGGCGAGCAAGCCATTGCGGACGAGGCTGCTGCGCAACAGGCTGATGAACAGGCTGCGGAGGCGCTGGCCCTTGCGATGGCCGAAATCCCAGGCGAGCAAGGCAACGAAATCTACTTCGTCGATGCAGGGGTCGGTAACTCCGACGCGCTGATCTCAGCGATTCCCCAGGGCGCCGAAGTGGTGCTCATCAACGCCGGTAGCGATGGCGTTGACCAAATTAAGTCGGTTCTGGAAGGCCGCAGCGGCATCGACGCCATTCACATTCTCTCTCATGGCGACCCCGGCGAGATCAATCTTGGCAATGCGCGACTGGATGCCGGGAGCATCAGCTACAGTCACGCCGACGCGCTTGCGAGTATTGGTGACGCGTTGTCGGAGGGCGCCGATATCCTAGTCTACGGGTGCGACTTCGGGCAGGATCAGAGCGTCCTGGCGGCACTGGCCCGGGCGACCGGCGCTGATGTTGCCGCCTCGGATGACGAGACCGGCGCCGCTGAGCTGGGCGGAGACTGGCAGCTTGAGGTTGTCCACGGGTCGATCGAGGCAACACCTCTGTCTGCCACGGGCTTCGACGGATTGCTGGACGCACCTGAAGTCACGGTGCCGGCCACGAACTTGAGCACAGCCGAAGATACCGACCTGACAATCAGCGACATCTCGGTGGCGGACGCGGATGGCGACCCGCTGACCGTTTCTCTGAGTGTGACTAACGGTACGATTACGCTTGCCCAGACGACCGGCCTGACGGGGCTCACCGGCGATGGCACCAATGTGGTCCAGTTCACCGGCAGTGCGGCGGACATCAATGCCGCGATTTCTGGGATGACCTATAGCGCGCCCGCTGACTTCAACGGGTCTGACAGCCTGACTATCGTGGTATCGGACGGTGGCGATACCGTCAACGCAAGTGTTGATATCGAAATCTCTGGGGTGAACGATAACCCTACCTTAACACCTGCCGTGTCGCCAGATAATCCAGTGGCTTCTGAGGGTGGTGAAGTTGTCTTGACTGCGGCCCATTTCGGCTTGACCGACCCCGATCTCGATACCGATTTGAACACTATCCCACAGTTGGCCAAGCAGATTCTATTCAGGCTTGACGCCAGCAACCTGCCTGAAAACGGCACCCTCTTTCTCGACGGAACCTCCCCACTTTTAGCAGGCAGTGGTTTTTCGTTGCAGGATGTGCAGGATGGAAGGCTTTCATATAAGCACAATGGTTCCGACGTGTCGACAGGCGACACCGATGATTTCGCAGTGACATTCAACGATGGTGGCGGCAGTGGCGTACTGGGGCCAACAGATATAATCATCGATCTGCTGCCGGTGAATCAGACACCGACCATCGGCGGCAGCTCCTCGGTTTTCGAGGGCGAGGGCACCGAGAATACCTTCGCCGTCATTCCAGCCATGACCACCCAGAGCGCCGATATCGGCGCCAGCCTCAGCATCTCCGACCGCGATGATACGGCCGCAAACTCAACGATCACGATTACGAATATCAACAATGCCGGCGTAGGCACCCTGTTCTGGGATGTTGACGGCGACGGTATATTGACGCCCAGCGTCGATACGGTGCTGACCGGCGGCGAAACCTTTCCTGCGGACGAACTCGCGGCGGGCAGACTGCGCTTTGCCCACGATGGCACCGAGCCAGGCGGCCCCAACCCTAGTTTCGATATAGAGGTGACCGACGCCGGCGGCGGAACAGGCACCCCGGCATCTTCCGGGCCGGAGACTATTGAGATTGCAGTCACGCCAAACAACGACAATCCGGAGCTCATCATTAATAACGGGCTAACGGTCGACGCAGGCGACACTGCGACGATCAGCTCTGGCAATCTGGAGGCCACCGATCCCGACAATACCGATCAAAACATCTTCTACGTGGTGACCCAGGTTCCAACCCTGGGCGAACTTCGGATTGATGGCGAGATTCTCGGCGTCGGGGGCTATTTCACCCAAGCCGATATCGATAGCGGGCGGCTGGACTACCGGAGCACGTCGACAGTGAACGACGGCGATATCGAC
This sequence comes from Pseudomonadota bacterium, assembly GCA_039818165.1. Classification (GTDB taxonomy): domain Bacteria; phylum Pseudomonadota; class Alphaproteobacteria; order Caulobacterales; family Hyphomonadaceae; genus UBA5336. The sequence goes on from JBCBUL010000052.1 coordinate 6,026, forward strand.
ACCTTCGATTTTGAGGTGCGCGATCCCACGTTACGCGTGTTCAATGACCCTGGCATTGTAGGGGCTGATCGTGAGCCGGACGGTAGCATCACGGAACATACATTCGAAATCACCCTTCAAGGCGATCTGCCGCCAGAGAATGGTCAAGAGCCCGGCGATCCGGCGCCCGGTCTCTCGGGAACGGTCGAAATTCTCAGCTCGACCAGCACTAGCGTAGAGGTCACGGAGCGCGATGGCACGCTGGATGCCGTGCCGGATGTGGCTGACTCCGACACTGCAACGATTACAACGTCCGATCTGCAATTCGTTCTCCAGATCGCAGATGGAAACGGCAGTACGTTCACTATTGCACCTGAAGAAACATTTTATCAGATTACTTCTCCCCCTGACAACGGCACACTTTTTCTATCCGGCGTCGCGCTCGGGAATGCCGGCTCATTCACCCAGGCAGACATCGATGCCGGCAACCTGATTTTCGTTCATGACGGCTCGGAGAACCACCAGGGTAAATTTGAGTTCAACGTCACCGCGGGCACTGCCGAAACGTTTTCTGGCTTTGAATTCGACTTCAACGCGATACCGACCAACGACCCGCCTACGGTCGTAACCACCGATCTGCCGTTGTTGCCCGAGGGCGCAACCACACGGGTCACCACTCAGCATATCGCACTGGGCGACGTCGATACGAACGACGAAGTGGGTGAGGACGGCGGCGTCAACGATCCGAATAGCGAGGCTGTTGATGACGAACTCTGGTTTCAGCTTACCGATCTGCCCGACAACGGTACGCTGGAGCGGTTTGACGGCACGGACTGGGTCGCGGTTACCACTGACGATCTTTTGCACTCCAGCCTGCTCACCGCCAGCGTGCAGAGTGCAATCAGCGGCCTTCGTTATGTCCACGACGGTTCGGAAAACCATGCCGACAGCTTTAATGTTAGGGTCCGGGACGATCTCCCAGAGCTCGCCGACACCGCAGATCCATTCGAACTGCGCCTCGAAAACGGCACAGGCGGCGTAGGTTCGGCCAACCCTGAGAACATCAGCGCCAGCAGCACCGTCAACGTGACATTGGGACCGCAGAACGACGCGCCGATTTCGCCGGTGGGCCCGGATGCGCCGGATTCGACAATCATCGATGCAAACCAGGTTTCTCAAACAACCGCAAACGAAAGGCTAATCACGGCCGAGGGCGCCACCGAGATCATAACCTCCACTCAGCTCAGGACGGTCGACCCCGACACCACCGACCCCCAGATATTGCAGTACCGGATCACGTCAAATGTGGCGCATGGCGACCTAAGATTAAACGGTAACATTCTGGGTATCAATTCAACCTTCACGCAAGATGATATCGACAACAACCGATTGGCGTACACCCACGACGGCTCCGAGAATTTTGCCGACCAGTTCCAATTCATTGTCAGTGACTCGATCGCGGACCATGTTTTCAGCGATGCGGAGGGAGCTGCCAGTGGCATCTCGACCTTTGAGATTGTAATGGATCCGATCCGCAATGATCCTCCCACGATTACCAACACTGGTGCTGACACCATCGATCTCTTCGGTGCTTTCACTCATAATTTCGGCAACGCCTTGACACTTACCGATCCGGACCTCGTCGATGTCGATACCGTCGCCGGTGAGGAGGATTTCCTCCAGATCACCGTGACACTGAGAGATAGCGGAGGCAATGCTGTCGACCTCTCGTCGAGCGGCGGCATCACGCTCGGCAGCATGAATGGTCTGACCCTGACCGATGCCGATGACAACGACGGCAATCTCACCTTCCAGGGAACATTCAGCGACGTGCAGGCGGCGCTTACCAACCTGGAAGTAGAAATTCCGAACCAGGACTTTAACGATACTCTCACCCTTGATGTGACGGTCGACGACCGTTTGCGGAATCCGGACGGCAGCTTGATCGTCGGCACCAACGGTGGCGATGTTGCTAACGGCGGAGAACTGAATGATGGCGGTACGCCGGTCAACGCCACGAACAACACCGACACCGTCAGCATTACCTTCCGTGCCTCTGACGACAACGACGCCCCGACAGCAACCGCCGTGCCCGGCAACAAGACAGCAAACGAAGACGCCGTGCTCGACCTGTCGGGCTACGTTATTGACGACGTCGATGCATTCGGCAGTGAATTGACTGTTACTCTTAATGTTGCCAGCGGCCACCTGAGTGTCGACGGGAGTGCGAATACAAGTGATCCGTCCACCCTGACGCTCACAGGCACGCTGGACGAGATCAATACCCATCTCGCTGACCTGACTTACATCGCCAACACCAACTTTCACAGCAGCGATGGCGGCAACAGCAATCCCGATGACGATCAGTTGACCATCACAGTTAGCGACGGCGGAGCCAGCGGCTCGGGCGGCGTTAATACTGTCAGCTTGACGCCAACCGACATTGCTATCAACCCGGTCAACGATCCGCCGACGGTGACCGTCCCCGGAACGCAGACGCTTGATGACGGAAGCGCCTCGATCACCTTCAGCAATGCAAATGGCAATGAGCCGACCGTCGGCGACGCGCTGGATGCAGATAACACGCCGTTCAACGATTTACAGCGCCTGACCGTCAGCGTGCCTGCCGGCACAGGCACGCTGTCTGGAGGCGGGGGCTTGGCTGACCAGAACATCGCCGATGATCATATACTAATCTTCGAAGGTACGCTGGCCCAGCTTAATGACGAACTCGACGGTCTGACTTTCACGCCGGTCAACAATAATGCCGATACGGTTGTACCAATCACAGTTGAGATCAACGACCTTGCGAACGGCGGAGCCGGATTGCCTGACGGTATCGGCGGGGCTCTGACGGCAACCGATACATTCAATGTTCAGATCTCGGGCCAAAACGACCCGCCCTTGGTGACCCCACCATCAAACCCAAACCAATCGGTTAATGAAGACGCCACCCTGACCTTCTCCAGCAGCAATGGTAATGCCTTCACCGTCAGCGATCCAGACGATTTCGGTGCTGTGATGGAGGCGACCGTGTCGGTCAACTTCGGCACAGTCACTGCAACCAGTGGTTCCGGTGCCACGCTTTCGAACGATGGCACGGGAACGCTGACCATCACTGGCACCGAAGACCAGATCAATGCTGCGCTTGACGGTCTCGTGTACACA
>JBCBUL010000053.1:0-8180 GCA_039818165.1 Pseudomonadota bacterium
CTGAATGCGGGCCCATTTCCTATGACGATGTTGCGTCGAATGCAGGTCCAATCGTCACCGCTCAAAACGTAGAAACCGCCTGTAGGATCTGATTCATCGATGTCGCTGACGGCAATAGCAATGGTTCCGGAAGGATGCACTGCTCCATCGTTAAGGCACGTTCCCTTAGAAAGGGGGAGCGCGCCACCAATCGGTGTCAACTGGCGTTCCTCAATGCCAAACCGATAAAGGCCGCATTCTGATGCCACGATCAGATGGGTCGTGTTCAGGGATTTTACGAAGCGCAAATTGCCCTTTGTTTCAAGCGGGACGGCAAAGAACTCACGCTCCGGAAACCTCACGGAGCGAAGGTCTCGCGATCCGTGATCGATCCAGAACAACCTATGCGTCGAACCATGCCAGCAAGGGGATTCAGGCAATGTATCGCACGGACCGGGAACGCGTTCGAATCGGTACTTCTGGGGCATTGCGAATTTCTCACTTGACGGGAGTTTTAATGAATGTATACAAAAATAATAATGTATACAAGTAGGAAATCAAATGTCTGAACTCGCCGAGTTGGCTCACCCAGTGACGGACCGAATCGTCGACATGATTGCGAGCGGCAGCCTCGTGAGGGCCGAGCGCATCAAAGAGGTGGAGGTTTCCGAAAAGCTTGGCGTAAGTCGCATTCCCTTACGGGAAGCGATGCGCACACTTGAGTCACAAGGTGTTCTAGAGGCTCGCGAACGAGGCGGAATGAATGTGCGGGCCTTCACGGCAGCACAGATTCAGGAGCTCAGCGACGTGCGGGCCGCCCTTGAACCCATCGCCATGCGTGCCGCCGTGCCCGCGCTTCAGGAAAAACCGAACCGGATCGCACTGAACGCCATAATCGAAGAAATGAAATGGGCCGTTGAGCAACGCGACCGTCGTGGCATCGCTGCTGCAGACATCGACTTTCATAGTTTTCTCATCGAGCTCTCTGGCAATGACCTCATCGGCAATATCTGGTCGGGCCTTCGATTGCAGATGCAGATCGTCTTCCGGCTCGAACTCTGCGTGCCCACTAACCTCGAGCATGTTGCTCCCAAACACCTGGCGCTGCGGGACGTGCTGTTTCGCGGCGATCTCGACGGCCTCGAGGCTTCGATCGCGGACCATGTGCGACCCGAAATCAGACCATCCACTTGATCCAAACAGGAGATCAAAATGAAAAACCAGCTCACAATTCGATCCGGAACCTGCGCGGCAGCGCTGTGTCTCTTGGTGACCGCCGCAGCAGCGGGGGGCGAGGTTCGGCTTTTGACCTTCGAAGGTTATGCCGACGATGCCTGGCGCGTGCCGTTCGAGGAGGTCACCGAGTGTAGGGTTGCAGTCAGCTATGTAGGGGGCGTCGATGAGATGTTCGCCAAGATGGCCGGGTCAGATGGCTCGGACTTCGATCTTGTTTCCATCGATACCAGTCTCTTTCCGCGTTACTCCGAGGCTGGACTGATCCAGGCTTATGACGATGCGAAGATCCCAAATCTCGCCAATCTTCTGAACGAATTTCAGAATGTGGACGCAGTGAAGAATGGGGCCTCTCGCTTAGGAATACCAGTCGCGTGGGGATCGCAAGGGCTGATCTTTGACGCAGATGAGATGTCAGATGCACCAACCTCCTGGGCAGCCATGTGGGATCCAGAGCATGCACAACGGGTTATCGCGCTGGATGACTCGAACAACAACATTGTCATGGCCGCCCTTCTGCTCGGGTTTGAAGACCCTTTTACGCTCTCGGAAGAGCAGATGGCCCAGGTTAGGGACAAGCTGATCGAACTCAAAGGCAACCTCTTGAGCTACTATGCCGGTTTCGACGAAGGCGTGGCGATCTGGGAAAGCGGCGCAGCCACGATGATGTTCTCGATGGGCGAACCACAGATCGGGCAGCTGCGCGAACGCGGGTACAATGCAGTGTACTCTATTCCTGAAGAAGGTGCCGTCGGTTGGCTCGATACCTGGGCGCTCTCAGCAGGGGCAGAGGACCTCGACTGTGCGCACGCCTGGGTCAACTACGTACTTCAACCGGAGGTCGGCGCGGTGCTCAACGAGAAGTTCGGCTACGGGCCGACAACGGTCGAGGCCCAAGGTATGGAATATGCCGACAACCTTGTCTGGCTGAAGCCTGTCGAAGACATGGACGCGCGTGTGCGTCTTTGGAACGAGGTCAAGGCGGCCGTTCAATAGGTTCGAGACTTCTTGTGCGTTCGAACGTCTCCTTTCTGTTCCGACGCGCTTGTCCTTTCAAGGAAAAGCAATGAAAATCAGATCTCTCGACATCCATGTCCTTTTGGCGGATGACTTTGATGAAACCCTCACATCCTCGGCCCAGGACAGTCTCCTGGTGGTTCTGGAGGATGAAGACGGCGTTCAGGGGTTCGGCGAGTCGGATGTCAATCCGTGGATCGGGCGGGCCTGTATCGACGCACCGGGCACTCATACGATGGGTCTTGGCTTGCGGGACATGCTGTTTTCTGAGCCTGTCACAGACATTCGCGCCTTCTGGGAACGTGCCTATATTGGTACGGCAATGAACGGGCGGCGGGGTGCTGTGGTTCATGCGCTTGGTGCGCTTGAGATGGCACTTTGGGATCTGAAGGGCAAACGCGAAGCAAAGCCGGTCTGGCAGCTTCTGGGGCGGGGCCGCCGTCCCGATCCGGTGGTGCCCTATGCTTCTCTGCAACCGAATGGCTTCGGGTTTCACGACTACCGCGATGCGCTCTGTGCGGCGGCGGAGCGTGCCAAGGGGCTCGGATTTCGCGCCATGAAGGCCGAAGTCACGATGAATGGGCCTTATGCCCATGACGGAATGAAAGAGCCTTATGAACGCCATACCGAGTTGATCGGAGCGGTGCGCAAGACGGTCGGGCCGGATGTGACGCTGATGGTCGATGTCCAGTACATGTTCCCAGATGCCAAAACCGCCGCGCCTGTGATGCAAGAGTGGCAAGAATTTGGGCTCTTCTTTGTCGAAACTCCGGTCTGGTGCGACGATCTACAAGAGTACGCCAAGCTGGCGGAGGCAGTGGACATTCCCATTGCCATGGGCGAATGGCTGGCAACGCGGCACGAATTCGCCGACCTGATCGCACGCGGTGGAGTTACTGTGGTACAACCCGATGTGGGCCGCGTCGGAGGAGTGAGCGAGGCAATTCTGGTGGCCGATGTGGCCGCCGAGAAGGGCCTGACTATTGTTCCACATTGCTGGAAGACTGGAGTTTCCACCGCGGCCACCGCGCATTTCGCGGCCGTTACCCCACATTGCAAGTTCATCGAGTATCTGCCGCAGGAGCTCTGCATCGAAACGCTGCGCAAGGAACTGACGACCGGCGGAGTGGTCATGAAGGACGGCGTGATCGCCGGCATTGACGATGCGCCAGGCTACGGCATCAACCTTAACTGGGATGCTGTAAAGGCATTTGCGCAGGAGTAGCGGAATGGACTTGGTCCTTGATGAAATCGGCAAGTGCTATGGGGCCACCTGGGTGCTTGAGCAAATCGACCTGACGATCGAGGGTGGTCAGTTCTTCTCCCTGCTCGGAGGCAGCGGATCGGGTAAGACCACGCTCCTAAAATCCATCGCCGGTATCGAAAAGCCCGATAAGGGCCGTCTCCTCTTTAACGGCCAAGACATCGTGAATACACCCATGGAGCGGCGCCCTTTCAACACGGTGTTTCAGGGCTACGCGCTTTTTCCGCATATGAGCGTCTTTGAGAACGTGGCGTTCGGTCTTCGGGTCAAGGGCGTAGATCCTGGAGCAATCCGGAATACCGTAACCGAGATGGTCGAGCGGGTTGGGTTGTCCGAACGTATCCACGCATTTCCGGCGCAATTGAGCGGCGGCCAACAACAGCGGGTCGCCATTGCCCGGGTGCTAGTTTGCGAACCGAAAGTCATTCTGCTTGATGAGCCGCTCTCTGCGCTCGATGCCTCCCTTCGCGGGCAGATGCGGCGGTTTCTGAAGGAGCTACACCGTGATCTGGGATTGACCTTTGTCTTTGTGACCCACGATCAGGATGAGGCGATGTCGCTCTCCGACCGGATATGCATTCTCAACCAGGGTCGCATCGAACAAGTGGACACGCCGGATACGCTCTATCACGCACCAAGCACCACCTACGTGGCCGAGTTTATTGGGACCAACAATCTAATCCCGGTAACCGCTGGAGGCGAGACGGAATTCGGGCGGGTGTCACTTGAGGTCGAAAGCAACGCTACCATATCCATACGACCTGAAGCGATCGGGATCGGAGCGGCCAGCGATGCCCTAAACGCTGCCGCAACCCTTGTGGATCGGCAGTTCCACGGTGACAACACGGTGATGACCTTTCGCACCAACTCGGGCCGTGAGTTGACGGTGCGCAGGCCCGGACGTGGCGATGCCATCGAGATTGGCGGACAGGCGGAACTGAGCTTGCCACGCTCTGCCTGCACCCTCATTTCCGAAGGCCGCGCAACGTGAGCAATGCTCTCCTGGCATGGCGCGGCGCTATTTGGCTGCTGCTTCTGGGGGCGGTTCTTGCTCCGATCGCTGCATTCCTCGCCTATGGTTTTTTCTCGGTAGAAGCGGGTCAGATCATCTACGATCTGACGATCAAGAACTACGGGGAGGCTATTGGCGATCCCGTTTATCGCAGTGTGCTGGGCAAGACGATCCTGATCGCATCTCAAGTGTCGGGGTTCTGCTTTGTACTGGGATACGTGGTAGCGCTCTACATTTGGCGGTGTGGCAAGTTGCTCAAATACACGTTGATCTTCATCGTCGCGATACCGCTCATGATGAGTTACGTCATCAAGATCTACTCGATGCGCGGGTTGTTGGGTCACACCGGTTTCCTCAACCAGATTCTTATCTGGCTCGGAGTGATCGACGAACCGCTCTCCGCGTTTCTCTTTAACCTGACTGCGGTGCGCATGACGCTGGTCTTCGCGCTATTGCCGTTCTGTATTCTGACGACCTTCGTCGGTCTTGAGCGCATCCCGACGTCGACGATCTATGCTGCGCGCGATCTGGGCGCAAGCAGCACGCGGATTTTCTGGAAAATTGTTCTACCGCTCTCCCTGCCATCGGCGATTGTCGGTGTAATGTTCACCTTCGTCCTCAGCGTCGGAGACTTCTTGGCACCCGAGTTGGTCGGTGGCGTGAACGGGCTGACCTATGGCCGCCTGATTTTTTCGCAATTCGGGATCGCCTTCAATTGGCCATTGGGTGCCGCGCTGTCGCTAGTCCTGATGCTGATCTCTTTTGCTGTCATCGCGTTGGCCGGTTGGCTCAGCAACCCGCGCTGGATGCGGGGAGGTGCGGTATGAAACTCACGCGGCCCGCACTGAACGCGATTGCTGTTCTCACCATTTTCGTGCTTTACGCGCCGATCCTCATGGTGGTTCTCACCTCTTTCTTCACGGTTCGGCGGGGCGAAATCGACTGGGCAAGCTTCTCGTTTGACTGGTATACAAAGTTGCTGGCCAATGAAGGCATTGGCACCGCCGTGCTTGCCTCGCTCAAAGTCGGCGGTATTGCAGTTGCACTGTCGCTGTCGCTGAGTCTGCTATTCGCCACCTATATCACACTGGCAAGACCGTCCCGGTTGGAGGCCGGGGCAATTTCGGGTCTCATCTTCCTGCCTTTCCTATTGCCGCCGATCATTACTGGCATGTCGCTTCTTGTCGCTCTTAAAGACGTAGAGATTGAGCGCGGGATCAACGCGGTGATTCTGGGTCATGTGGTCTTTGTACTCGCCATCGGCTTTCGTACGCTCCAAGCGCGATTAGCCGCGCTCGATCCGGCGCTCCTATGGGCTGCCCGTGATCTCGGGGCCGGGCCGTGGCGGAGTTTCCTGCAGGTGATCCTGCCGCAACTGAAACTGCCGCTCGCTACATCTGCGATCATGACCTTAGCAATTTCCTTCGATGAGACCATGATCACTCTCTTTCTAGTGGGCGATGGCGCGACGCTTCCCATCCGTCTCTACGGCATGATGCGCTACGGGTTCACACCCGAGATCTCGGCCCTGGTGACCTTGGTGTTGGTATTCACGGGCCTGCTCACCGCGCTGATGGCCTGGTTGACGCGTGGGCGGGCCGGCGGCTTTACAGGATAGGAGACTTCCGATGAAAGACAGAACGTATCTTGTAACAGGTGCCGCGCGCGGCATAGGGCTTTGCATCGCCCGGCATCTCTTGTTCCTCGGCGCAAACGTGGCTCTGGCGGATATCGATGGCAAAGCACTCAATACGCTGGAAGATCTCTCGGATCGTGCCAGTCTGCACGACTGCGACATCTCGGATCGTGCGGCCTGCGCGGATTTGATCGCTGCCGTTCTGGCCAAGCATGGTGCGCTCCATGGGCTGGTCAACAATGCCGCGACCCCCGACATCTCGCCGTGGGACGCACTGGACTTTGACCGCTACGACAAAGTAACTGCCATCAACCAGTCCGGTGCTTTGGCCCTTTGCCATGCCGCAACCCCCGCCTTGCGCAAAACCCGTGGAGCGATCGTCAATGTCGCCTCGATCATGGGCATGGTCGGATCCGAGGCGGCGGCACCCTATTCCATGGCCAAGGGCGCGGTTCTCAATCTCACCCGCTGCCTTGCGGTCGATCTGGCTCCGGATGGTATTAGGGTCAATTCCATCTCGCCAGGCTTTGTTGCTACGCGCATGGCGGCTTTGGCGGACGGAAATCATGAGCATGAAACCGACTACTTCAAGACAGTCTATCTCAAGCATCGGAAAATCCCCCTGGCGCGCCCTGCGCAGCCGGAAGAAATCGCAGGTCCGGTCGCATTCCTTCTGTCAGATGCCGCCGGATACGTCACCGGTACAAACCTGCCTGTCGATGGCGGCGTAACGTCGACCTTTTAGAAAGGAATGTGACGTGAATTTTGCTGGCAAGACCATTCTGGTCACGGCTGCTGCACAGGGCATGGGCCGCGATGCGGTTGAGGCCCTGCTGGAGGCCGGCGCAAATGTCATTGCAACGGATATGAATGCCGCACCCCTTTCGGCAATTGCGGACCATACCCGCGCGGAGGTTGCGCAACTGGATGTCACGGATGCGGCCGAGGTTCAGAATCTGGTTGGCGGGCTGGATCGCCTTGATGGGCTGTTCAACTGCGCCGGCGTAGTCCACTCGGGCACGATCGAGACGGCGAGCGAAGGCGATTGGGGCCTTGCCTTCGACGTAAATGTGCTTGGAACGGCGCGTTGCATCCAAGCGGCCTTGCCGCTCCTTCTGGCCAGCACGACCGCGTCCATTGTGAATATGGCATCGGTCGTGTCGTCGGTGGTCGGGGCACCTGACCGTTGTGTCTATGGCACCACAAAGGCTGCGGTTATCGGACTGACCAAATCCGTAGCAAAAGACTATGTAGCCAAGAGCTTGCGGTGCAATGCAATCTGCCCCGGGACGGTACACACGCCCTCGCTCGATGAGCGACTCAAGGCCAGCGTCGACTACAAGGCGGCGCTCAAAGCCTTCACCGAGCGCCAACCAATGGGGCGGCTGGCCGAAGCTTCAGAAATCACACCGCTGGTTCTGTATCTGCTCTCCGATGCGTCCCGGTTCATCACTGGACAGGCCATCTCGATCGACGGCGGATGGAGCGCGTGAATGGCGTTCCACAGTCTTCAATCAGGCTCTGTGTCAGTGGTGCTCGACCTGCGCGTCGGTCACTTACGCGAACTTCAACTGCACCATGCAGGCCGCACCCTGTCACCACTCTTCACTGCTCCCTGGGTTGATACACCGGGTGCGAGCGATTTACCGGTGGAACAGTATCTGTCTGGAGACTTCTTCTGTGCACCCTTCGCCGCCTCAGACTTCGACCTCGCGCCATTGCACGGCTGGTCGGCCAATAGTTCCTGGACGTTAAGTGAAAAGAAAGATCGGTCACAGGCAAAGTTCACGCTTGAACGGCATATCCTAGGTGCCACGCTGGTCAAGACTCTGCGTTGTTCCCAAGATGCGCCGCTGCTCTACCAGCGTCACACCTTCATCGGTGGTTCCGGGTTTTTGCCGATTGCCCATCACGTGATCACGCATGTGCAAAACGGCGCGCAAATCTGTCATTCGCCAAAGCAGTTTGCCGCAACACCGGTTGAGCCCATAGAACCGAAGCTCAACCACTTGGCGTGTTCGGCGGAGAGCGCTGATCTA
>JBCBUL010000054.1:0-7743 GCA_039818165.1 Pseudomonadota bacterium
CGCGCTGATGCTAACACGGTTCAGGAGGAAAGACGGTGTCGTCATCGGCGCGTTCAACTGGCTCTACCGCCACAGGCCGGCAGCGCGCTTCAAGGGCCGACAAGCCTATGATCCATTCTTCTACCCGCTCGATTCCATCCGGGAATGGAACAAACTTTACGGGCGCCGGGGATTTCACCAACACCAAAGCCTGATCCCACCTGAGGCTGGCCGCGAGGGAATCGCGGAAATGCTCAAGGCCATTTCCAAGAGCGGTCAGGGCTCATTCTTGGCCGTGTTGAAAGTTCACGGCACAGAGGCTTCACCGGGAGTGATGTCATTTTGCCGGGAGGGTGTCTCTCTGGCGCTTGATTTCGCCCATCGCGGCAAAAAAACCCTCAAGCTGCTCGACACTCTGGATCAAATCACAGCATCCCACGGGGGTCGACTTTATCCGGCCAAGGATGGACGCATGTCTCCTGAATTCTTCCAGTCTTCCTATCCACGCTGGGGCGATCTGGAACGCCTTCGGGATCCGGCGTTCTCGTCCTCTTTCTGGCGGCGTGTGACCCAGGAGTCCGCATGAAAACCATCCTCATTCTCGGGGCAACATCGGCCGTTGCACAGGCCTTTGCGCGCCTGAAAGCCAGCGAGGGCGGCGTGAACTTCGTCCTGGCCGGTCGCAACCGCGAAGCCCTAGAGCGCGTGGCGGCGGATCTGACAGCGCGCGGGGCGGAGGCTGCGGAAATCGTGGCTGGCGATATCGGCGCTTCTGACGCTGTGCCAGGCCTCATGGAGGCCGCCTCAAAACCATTTGGACCGCCTGATGAAGTGTTGCTCGCCTATGGCGTACTCGGCGACCAAACGGACCAACAGGCCGATCCCGTCGCGCTGGCTCAGCTCATGGAGGTCAACCTCGTCTCAGCCACACTCTGGAGTGAACTCACCCTGGCGGCGTTCGAAGCGCGCGGGTCCGGCAAGCTGGCCATTCTGGGTTCCGTTGCCGGGGATCGGGGTCGCCAGAGCAATTACCTCTACGGCGCCACCAAGGGCGCGCTGGAGCGCATCGCAGAGGGGATGGCCCACCGTACCGCGGCCCACAAGGACATTACAGTCACGCTGGTGAAGCCCGGCTTCATCGACACGCCGATGACCGACCATATCGAAGGCAAGGGCGGCCCACTCTGGGCCTCGCCGGAGGATGTGGCTGGGATTACCGCCAAGGCCATGGAAAAAGGACGCAGCCGCGTCTACGCACCATGGTTCTGGCGATACATCCTGCTCATCATTCGCACCCTACCCGTCCCAATCATGCACCGCACGAAGCTTTAGGCCGCCGGGCTGCGCCTGCCACAGCCCAGGCGCCGTAGCTCATGACTGGACTTTGAGTTGCAGGCCGGGAGCGGGCTGATATTTTCCAGAGGTATCGCGAAGGTGGGATCGCATGAAAACTTCTCAAATCGGTGAGGCGCAGTCGTCAAAAGTCGAGCTGGACTTTCCGCCCGAGCTTGACGTCCGTTTCTACCGCGGGCGCAACCCAAATATGTCCGGCTGGACCGACGAACAGGTCACCAAACACTTTGTGGATCATGGACAGTCGGAAGGTCGCATCGGGTCGGTGGGCGCCACTCGCAGACACTGGATGACAGCCTTTCCCGAAACGCTCCACGCGCTCGAAATCGGGCCATTTTGCAATCCCTTCCTGCGGGGGTCCAATATCAAGTACCTTGACCTCATGGACAGCGAGGGCCTTCAAGCGAGGTGGGACGCTGTAGAGCGCCATGAGCCCCGCACCGCACCGCCAATCCACTTCGTGTCCCCAACGGGCGACCTCTCAATGGTCGACGAAGTCTTTGATCTTGTTTTCAGTTCCCATTGCATTGAACACCAGATTGACCTGGTGGCGCATTTGCGCGGCGTCAGCGAAACTCTGCAGCCAGATGGCGTGTACTTCCTCTTTATTCCCGACAAACGATACTGCTTCGATCACTTCCTTCCGGAAACGACGATTGCAGATGTTCTGGACGCCGTTGGCCGACCGAGGGACAGGCACACGCTTCGGGACGTCATCCTTCACCGGGCGAAGACAACGCACAATCAGGTCGCCCGCCACTGGCAAGGTGATCACGCCGATCCGGGCTATGGGACCGATAATGCCAACCGGGTCGCCCGGGCATTGTCAGCATACCTCTACGGCGAATTCGTTGATATGCACGCATGGCAGTTTATCCCAGAGCGGTTCCGCTCAATCGCCGAGACGCTTTTTCAGCTCGGACTGACGGATCTCCAGCCGACACGGGTTTACAATACACCGCGAGACCGCGCAGAATTTGTAGCCGTGCTCAAAAAGACCAGCACGCGCGTCACCCCCCAAGCTGAACAGCTGCTCGCCCTGCGCTACGAGGCAAAGTAACGGGGGCGAGTGCACAAACCCAGCGGACCTAGGATGCGGGTAGAATTGGCGCCGCAACGGCGACCCAACTGCCCCACTCAGAGCTAGTATCAATAACCCTGACCCGCAGCTCGTTGGTGTCAGCGCAATGGTTCAGCGAAATCGGGGTCAGCGCCCAATTCGACCCGGCTTCGATTTCGACCAGAGCCGCCGTTTCGCCGCAGATCGCTTCCAGACCCAGCCCGTCCACGGTTGGGCCAGAAGCGACGGGCATCAACAGTTCCTGCGCGTCTTCCACGAGAGCGATGGTGAATTCAGCGGACCCGATCGTGGCATCGCCGCTTGCGCCATAGCTTCCAACGATTTGCTGAATATCGCCGTTTTCTGGCGCTGACTCTGGAAAGAACCCATTGGCGACAAAGCCGTCGAGCTGAACGATTTCTATCGGCATGACAGACCCGTTCTGAGTGGGGGCGGGTGGTGCCGCAGCGTCCGCGACAGCTGCCTGTTCCGGCGGATTGTTCACCGCGCCGGGTCCACACGCAGTCAGCGCAACAACAATTCCACCTACGAGCCAACGAGCTTTACGCATAAAGATACACTCCTAAAATCGCTTGCATGAGACACATGATCACGAATATGGGCAATTTGATGCCGTCAAATCGATCTATCGCGAGAACTCCTATCGCTGACAATAGTGGCCACGCGAGATAACTGCCGTGATGGGGGAGCGTTGAGCCGCCCTCAAACAAGAGCAGTATCCAAGCCACCCTCTCAAACACGAATACGCCGATCAGTGGTCCACTGCCTTTGAGCAAAAAGAACAGCGGTACCGTCAACATGGCGAGCGTCAGCGCGCCGAGGGCCATGGGAAAATTGAAGAAGGCATCGCCACGCATATTCTGTTTCGTGAATTCAGCAGTGCCAAAAACCGATGGCGGCAGTTTGAAGATACGGTCTGCATTCTTGACGCGGGCATCCGTCCAACTTTCGAGTGTCAGGCGCCCGTACTCATCTAGGAGGGTTCCCTCCGTGGAGCGGTCGTCAATATCGATGACCCCAGCCAGGTGCCATTTCGCCAGCCGGTTTCCAGGCGGGTCAAAAAACTGTTGATACGCTATCCAGGGTGCGTAAAGCGCTCCCGCCGTTACTGCAGCCACAGCGACGCTACGCAGACCACCCGCACGCCTTGTTATCAAAACGGCCAGGCCAAAACCGAGAATGGCAAAAGCGCTGGCGCCATGGGCCAGCATGGCCAGTGCAACGGCAGCGCCTCCCATTGCATGGGGAAGGAGAATATGCCCGCCAAAACGGTCCCGGCGCAGATAAATCTGAGCACTGCTGCACAGCAGAGCAGCTGCCAGGAACTTCGGCCAGACATAGACGCTGTTCTGAATGAAAAACGGCGACAGCGCGAGAAGGATCGTTCCAGCAAGTGCGGCGGTAAAGCTGCCACCGCGCGAACGTATCAGAGCCCAACATGCGGGCAAACAGAGACACTGAAACGCAGTCGCCAGGCCTTGATAGACCGAATTCGAGCGCATCGGCACAATCTCGAACACTAGGAACATGCCGGACTGAAGCGGTGGCCGGTCGCTCGACAGCCAGTCACCATGAAGCGGGCTAGGTATGCGCGCGGCCTGGATGGCTTCAGCAAACTCGAACGGAATCACATTGTCGCCCGGCCGGGTGAACCCCCATGCGTTGGCGATCCGTGTGGTCAGCGGATGATTCGCCAAGGCAGGATCAGAGCCGAGCACCGCAAGGACAAGGAACACCAATCCGAACGCCATGGTCGCAATGGGAATAGCAAGGGCTATGTCGTCGGGATCCCGATCTCGAAGGCTGAGGACCAGACCAGCCAAGAGGCCCACAAGCACGGCCGCCTTGAATAACCAGCCTGCCCAAAGACTTAAGAAGCTGATCCAGAACATCAGGAGGCCCACCAGCGCCAGGCCGATAATGGCGTAGGCCAAGGCCACGTCCGGTGTCGTGGATAGACGACCCCGGATTTGCGACGCTGCCACCCAAAGCGCCAGCATAACGACGCTGTAGTGGAAAACGATCAGGACAATGTCCAACACCCGCGCTCTCCCTCTCAGCACTCACCGGCGGCGCTAATCGACTAAGATGCTGACGGCGCAGGAAAATCAACCGCCACAGACAGGTATTGCTGCGGCGCCTGCGCCGATAAGCGCAAAGATAAGTGGGCGAACCCAACCGGCAAGCAGCGTGCCGAGATAGAAGTCCCGGCGGCTGATGTTGAAATAGGCTGCGCCAAGGCAGGCGCCCGCACTGGGTATGACAGGCATGACCCGGGTCACGATCGCGAACTTCAATCCGTTGCGGCGCGCCAGGCCCGCCAATTGGTTTAGTCTTGGAAACGGCTCCAGCCGGGCCTCAAGGGCGCGGTCGGTCCGCTCACGGGATACCTCGAACAAGATGGCACTGGACATCACCAGCGCACCGAACTGTACGACTCCCGCCATCGGCCCCAGAAAATAGCTTGCGATCAACAGGGTGGAGGTCCCCAGGGGCGCCAGGGTGAGAAAGACGCACGCCGACCAGATGAATAATGCCAGGAACGCCAGGCCTGCATGGTCTCTTGCGAACGTCTCCGCCGCGCCAAGCCAAGCGCAGAGATCGGGGCGATTTGCCAAAACCCACACCGCGGCGCCGATACCTGTCACCAAAACCACCAGCACGCCGATGCGCACGGCGCGGACTTGCACCATGGCCAGGGCCGCATCACGCCAGCCTGCCCCCGCCATCAAGCCGACCTTGATCCGCCGAAGGAAAAATATTTGTGGCCCAGATAGCTCGTGATGACCGGGCTCAGCACACCGATTGTGTGGGCGACCAGCTTCGGCTCCCAAGTCCAGCCAATGGCCGGAAGAATATAGAGGACCAAGCCCATGCTGACGGCCCAGACCTGAACCAGAGCCACACCATTGACGATGGCGAACTTCACCAATTCCTTGCCGGCGCCATCTCCACTTTCTTCAAACACCCAGATGCGCATCAGGATGAAAGCTGTGAGCATCCCGATAAGGTAAGCGACTACGATGGCAAGCTGATAGCCCATCACAAAGCTGAGCGCCCAACGCGAGGCAATGTTCACGCCCGCAGCACCGCCACCCACGAGCACAAAGCGCACAAACCGCAATCGCTCGTCCATTAGCTGGCGACCGCCTGCCGGGCGCGCGACAAGCCTGAAATCGCCGTTTCAGCCATACGTTTGGCAAGGCCCACGCTCTCGGAGATGCCGCGGTCTTCCGGGTAGTAATAGCATGTGTCCGCGATCTGGACGCCCGGCAGGCTGGTCTCAATGGGCATCAATTGATCGAGGAAATTCGGTGTACAGATTGGCTGGCTGTGGGTCAGCCGGTTGGCCATGCGGGCCTTCACATTGCTTGCCGTGATAGCGGGATTCACGGCCTTGATCGCCTCAAACGCTTCGTCGAGCAGCGCTTCATCGCTCCAGGCCCAGCGCTCATTGGTGACGGGCATATAGTAGGGCGCGTATACGATGGTCTCGCCACCGAAGTCGCGAAGGGCCGAAAACTCGATCAGCCCCGGAATGGCGTGGGCCTCGTCCATGATGTTGAGCCAAAATTTACCCGTAACCGGCTGGTCCACATGATACACAAGGCAGACGCAGCCGATATTATCGACGCTGGCATAGGCCTGTTGTTCGGCTTCTGTGAGACCTTCGAAGATCTTTCCCGCCACGGCGAGCGGCGCCGTCGACACCACTTCGCGCGTGAGAATCGGCGAACTGTCCGGCACTGTGATCTCTTTCAGGCCATCCTCGCGCACGCGGACGTTTGAAACCGGCGCGCTGCATCGCACTTCACCGCCTTCAGCGGCAATGGAGGCCATAAGAGCATCGACCAGCGTCTGGCTGCCACCCTCGATATGACCCAGTTGCTCTTCCATCAGCGACTTTCGCGAATTGCCAACGCGTTGCACCCGGGTGCCGATCCAACTCGCGGATATGACATCGGTGTATTCAAAGAACTTCTGGTACAGCAGACGTTGCCACATTTTCTGGTAGCAGCTTTCGCCCAGCCAGGCGCGCAGCCAGTCCGGCGCAGTCATCTGCTCTGCCCCGTCCCAGCTTTTTCGCTTGGTGCACGACCACGCCATTAGCCCGTAACGAAACTTCTCGACCGGGTTGAGATGCGGATATTTCAACAGTGCGACCGGATTGCCCCAATCATGGACCTTGCCATGGGCATAGTAGCCCATCTTGGTCGATTTCCAGACCATCTGGTCTGCCATGCCGAGCTCTTCCATCAAGTCGAACGTGTCGAAATCCGTTTTGCAGACAAAGTGGTAGAAGCGCTCCAGAGAAATGCCGTTAAAATCTGAATGGGCGGCCATGCCGCCCGGATCTGGCGCAGCTTCGAGTACGAGCGGGCGATGCCCGGCGCGCGCTAGGTGATGCGCCGCCGCCAGCCCCATGGCGCCCGCGCCAATCACGACCGCGTCGTGGACTGTTTGTTCAGTTTGGGTGTCTGCCACGCTTAAAACTCCAGGACGACGTCGGAATACTCAGAATCCACAAAGGTCTCGCGCACCGCTTCGGCAAAGGGTGTTGCGCGAATGTTGAAGATGCCCGGCCAATCAATGACAGGGAATTCTTCCGGAATGACGAGGGCTTCCAACTGTTTGGTGGTGAATGGCGGATCACGCATGACCAGCGCTGCTGAGGAAAGCATCGTCCAGAACATCCAGTAAGGGATCTTCAGGATCGGCGTCTTCTCGCCAGTTTCGCGTTTGATGATGCGGATCAGGTCGACATAGGTGATCTTCTCCTGACCTGAAATGTCGTAGACCTCACCCATCGGGCGCTGCTCAATGCAGGCCATGACAATATTGCAGAAATCGCCCGCGTAGAGCGGCTGGCGGATATACTCGCCCTTGCCGGGCACAGGAAAAACCGGAACACGGGCCATGAAGCGGCGCAGCCAGCCGAGGTGCTTTCGGTCGAACCAGCCAAACATGAGCGTGGGCCGCAACACGCAGCCCGGCAGGCCCGAAGACAAGAAGAATTCTTCCTGCGCGGTTTTCGAGCGCGTGTAGAAGTCATCGGCCTTGCTGTTCACGACGGAAGACGAAATCTGAACCGTGTAGGGGGTGCGGCCGGCATCGTAGGCGCCAACTATGTTTTTCGTCGCGATCACATTATTCCGGTCAAACGGTTCGTAGGTCAGGCCACCAATCTGCGCCTGGTTCAGAACAACGGTGTCGGCATCTTTCAACTCGTTCTGCCAGTCGCCAGGCTCGGCAAGGTCTGCCTCAATGGCACGCACGGCGGGCTGGATCCGGCGCAGAATATCCAAGTTACCCTTGGCCTTATCTATCCC
>JBCBUL010000055.1:0-6993 GCA_039818165.1 Pseudomonadota bacterium
ATGGATTCCCCAAGCAGCCTTCGCGTTGTTTTTGTTGGCTAAATCAAACATGACGTGATTTCGCTGCGAACGCTTCAAAAAATTCCCTTAAAAATCAGAAATTCAGACTGTTTGCACAGTTTTGCAATTACCTCTATTGTGTTACATTATAATATAAGTTATGGCTCTGCGAGAAAGGAATGGATGCTATCATGAGCAAGTGCAGTGAGAAGATACAGCCGTACGTGTTGGCGATTCTGCGCCGGCGCGGGGGTCTGCTGTCTGCCTACGATGTGCATGGCGAACTGCGTAAGAGCCATCCCAAGCTCGCGCTGCCCACGATCTACCGTGCCCTCACGGCCCTAACGGAGCGCGAGCGCGCGCACCGGTTCGAACCAATGAACGCCTTCATCGCCTGTCAGTATGACCGGCACGCGCAGGTCTCGACACTGTCGATCTGCGACGATTGCGGAACCGTGGAGGAAAGCGTTTCCCCTAACCTGCTAGAAGAGCCTTCCACTGTCGCGGAGAAGTTCGGCTTTCAGCCTGCGCGGCATGTAATCGAGATCTATTGGCTTTGCGCTTCATGTGGCGCGGGACAGGTGCCGGCATGATGGCGTGGCGACCCACTCTTCGCTTGCTTCTGCTCGGTGCCGTTACAAGGTTGGCCGGCGCAGCAGCGATCGTGGTGCTGCTTTGGGTTGGCTTCTTCTGGGCCACGTCGAGTTCGGGGACGCAATGGCCGTGGCGTTGAAGTTCTGTAATCTGACGCTGGGCTACGACCGGCACCCGGTGGTCCATCACCTTGAAGCGGAGATTCTCGAAGGTAGCCTAACGGCCGTCGTCGGCCCGAACGGGGCGGGCAAGTCAACGCTGCTCAAGGGTGTGGTTGGCGTGCTGGCGCCGCTTGAGGGGCGGATCGCGCTCGGTGGGATCAGCCGCGACGAGATTGCATATCTTCCGCAGCAGTCAGACATCGACCGCTCCTTTCCAATCTCGGTGCGCGATCTAGTGGCCATGGGGCTCTGGCGTGAAATTGGGCCCTTCGGTCGCTTGCGCGCGGAACACCGCGATCGCGTCGCCGTGGCGATCTCTGCTGTTGGTCTGAAAGGGTTTGAAGATCGTCTCATTAGCGCGCTGTCGGGAGGGCAGATGCAGCGCGCCCTGTTCGCACGGCTACTGTTGCAGGAGGCACGACTTGTGCTTCTGGACGAGCCGTTCACTGCAATTGATGCACGCACCATGGCGGATCTTCTTAACCTCGTGTGGCGCTGGCATAGCGAAGGGCGCACGGTGCTCGCCGTGCTGCATGATTTCGAGGCGGTGCACGGATATTTCCCCGAAACTCTCATGCTGGCACGCGAGCTTGTCGCCCACGGCCCCACAGCCACAGTACTGACGGCGGAAAACCAGTTACGCGCGCGCGCAATGGCCGAAGCGCCGGACCACGAGGCACATATCTGCATGCGGGGCGCGGCATGATCTGGGACGCGATGATCCAGCCCTTTGCCGAATTCGGGTTCATGCGCCGTGCGTTTCTCGGCTGCATTGCGATCTCGATCGGCGCAACACCGGTGGGCGTGTTCCTCATGCTGCGGCGGATGAGCTTGACCGGCGATGCCATGGCCCATGCCATCCTGCCGGGAGCCGCGGTCGGCTACCTCGTGGCTGGCCTGTCGATTGGTGCGATGACTGTCGGGGGCATGGTCGCGGGCATGGCAGTGGCGCTGCTGTCTGGCTTTGTGACGCGAACTACGGCCTTGCGCGAGGATGCGAGCCTTGCTGCCTTCTATCTGATCTCGCTTGCACTCGGCGTGTTGATCGTGTCAATGCGGGGCAGCAACGTGGACCTGATGCACGTGCTGTTCGGGACGGTGCTGGCGCTTAACAATGCGTCGCTAATCCTGCTTTGCATCCTTGCCAGCCTGTCGGTCTTCACGCTAGCACTGCTATTCCGCCCGCTGGTTCTGGAATGTGCCGACCCGCAGTTCCTACGCTCGGTCAGTGGGCTCAGCGCGGTGACGCATTTCGCCTTCCTTGCCCTGGTCGTGATCAGTCTCGTCGGCAGCTTCCAGGCGCTCGGCACGCTGATGGCCGTTGGCATCATGATCCTTCCCGCCGCCACCGCACAGTTCTGGGCTAACGGCATCGGCGGATTGCTTGTCACGGCAATCAGTGTCGCGATCCTGTCCAGCCTCAGCGGCCTGCTGCTCTCCTACCATTACAGCCTGCCATCCGGTCCGGCGATCATACTCGTGGCGGGTGCCGCCTACGCGGTGTCGCTAGTATTCGGCCCGACAGGCGGTCTCGTCGCGCGGGCTTTGCCGCGCCGCCATCTTCAAGCCTGAGAGGACATTCCCATGACGCCCCGCAAAATCCTTCTGACATCCGCGATCGCCCTTGTCGCCCTGGCGCTCGCCTCGCCCGCCCTAGCGCAGTCGAACAAGCGTATTTCTGTCGTTGCAACCTTTTCAATTCTGGGGGACATGGTGCAACGTATCGGCGGCGATCATATCACGCTGACCACGCTGGTAGGTGCCGATGGCGATGCCCATGTCTACCAACCCACCCCGGCCGACGCCCGCACTCTCGGCGGTGCCGATGTCCTGTTCGTCAATGGACTTGCCTTCGAGGGGTGGATCGACCGGCTAGTGGAGGCGTCAGACTTCCGCGGCGCCCAGATCGTTGCGACCGCAGGAATCACATCGATTTCCTTGACAGAGGATGGCGGCTACCACGACCAAGGCATCGTCGATCCCCATGCTTGGCAAAGCCTGCCCAACGCGATTGTCTATGTCGACAACATCACTACCGCTCTCGCGCAGGCCGACCCTGCAAATGCCACCGCCTTCTACCTCAATCGCGCCACTTTCGTCGCCGAGATTGAGATGCTGGACGCCGCAATCCACGCCGCAATCAGAACGCTGCCGGCGGAGCGCCGGACCATCGTTACCTCGCATGATGCCTTCGGTTATTTCACGGTGGAGTACGGCCTGACCTTCCTTGCCCCGCAAGGCCTGTCCACCGAGGCCGAACCATCGGCGCGCGACGTAGCAGAGTTGATCACCCAGATCCGCGAGCAGTCCATTAGCGCTGTGTTCGTAGAAAGCATATCGGACAGCCGTTTGCTGGAGCAGATCGTCCTTGAGACCGGTGCTGCCATCGGCGGCACGCTCTATTCCGATGCGCTGTCCGGACCAGACGGGCCTGCGGGGACCTATCTCGACATGATGCGACACAATCTGACGATGCTGACCGGTGCCCTGAACTCTTGATTTCGAAGGAACACAACATGACACAACAAATCCCCGTCACCGTTCTCACCGGCTTTCTCGGCGCCGGCAAGACCACCCTACTGAACCGCATCCTGACCGAACAGCACGGCAAGAAATACGCCGTGATCATCAACGAGTTTGGCGAAACCGGGATCGACAACGACCTTGTCGTGGATGCCGACGAGGAAGTGTTCGAGATGAATAACGGGTGCATCTGCTGTACCGTGCGGGGCGATCTAATCCGCATCCTTGGCGGCCTGATGAAGCGCGCCGACAAGTTCGACGCGATCATTGTCGAGACCACCGGCCTCGCCGACCCGGCCCCGGTGGCGCAGACATTCTTTGTCGACCAGGACGTGGCAGACCGCACGCGGCTCGACGCCATCGTGACTGTAGCCGATGCCTTTCACCTAAATAGCCAGATGGGCAATCACCACGAGGCGGAGGAACAGATCGCTTTTGCCGATGTCGTCCTGCTCAACAAGACTGATCTCGTCGACCCGGACAGCCTTGGTTACGTCGAGGGCCGTATTTGCAAGATCAACCCATATGCCAAGATTATTCGCACCGAACGGTGCGGGGCCAACCTCGACGAGGTGATCGGTCTCAATGCCTTCAGCCTCGACCGGGTATTAGCGGTCGAGCCCAACTTCCTGACCTCCGACCATGATCACGAGCACGACGACGATGTGGGGAGTATTTCTCTCTCATCGGATGCGCCCCTCGACCTCAACAAGTTCCAGGCGTGGTTCGGGAACCTACTTCGGACCCGCGGACAGGACATCCTGCGCTCTAAAGGAATCCTTGATTTCAAGAGCGAGAACGACCGTTACGTCTTTCAGGGTGTACATATGCTGATGGACGGCGCCCCGATGGGCGCCTGGCCGGAGGGCACGCGGCGGCAATCCCGCATTGTGTTCATCGGTCGCCATCTCGAAACGATGGGGCTCGAGGAGAGTTTTGCGGCATGTCGGGCGGCATGACGGCCGAGGTTGCGCGCCAGAACCCGCGCCGCCGGCAAGGCTTTGCCGAGACACAACTCGAAAGGCAAGGCCTTACGCTCGACACAGGCGCGCCCGTGACCGCCGCGCTATCCCTCGGCAAGAGCGTCGCAGCTGGGTTCGGAGACGGTGTGATCCGCTTCTTCCGTCCCGAGGAGCCGCCCGTGATCGTCAAAGCGCATGGCGGTCCCGTTCTGAGCCTTGCGATCGACCCAGCATCGGGCAGCGTTCTCACGGGGAGCGATGACGGCAAATTCCTGCGCGTCTCGCCCGATGGCGCCATCGAAGAGATTGCGAGCTTCGGCTCGCGATGGGTGGATTGCGTTGCGGCGGCCCCCGGCTACATCGCCTGTTCTTCGGGCAGAACAGCACATGTTTGGCGCATCGGCCACACTGCCTCGAAATCCTTCGACCATCCGAGTACCGTCGGTGGCCTCGCTTTCGACGCCAAGGTGCGGCGACTGGCCGTCGCGCATTATGGCGGGGTCACGGTCTGGGAAAGGGGCGAGCGGCGGTGGAAATCGTCGAAGCTTCTCTGGAAGGGATCGCACGGCGCCATCGTCTTCAGCCCGGACGGCAAGTATCTCGTGACGGCGATGCAGGAAAACGCTCTGCACGGCTGGCGGCTGCACGACAAGGCAGACATGCGCATGTCAGGCTACCCGGCGAAGGTCAAGAGCTTCGCCTGGGTTGGCGACGCGCCTTACCTTTCCACATCAGGGGCCGGCGAGGCGATCTGCTGGCTCTTCGACGGCAAAGACGGACCAATGGGGCGCCCGCCGGCCACCTGTGCCTATGGCGGCAAGCAGCTTTGTACCGCTGTAACGGGGCTAGTCGGGCATAACGGTGTTTTCGCCGGCTTCGGCGATGGCAGTGTTCTTGCCGGCCACCTGTCAGAGGGCGAGCCGCTCAAGGACTTCGTGGTCAAAGGGTCGAGCGGATCGCCCGTGACCGTGCTTGCCCTCACACCCCAAGGTTGGCTCTTTGTCGGAGAAGAGTCGGGCCGCGTCCTCTGGGTACGACTTGGTGGAGGCGACACATGAAGACCTTATTCTCGCGCAGCAAGGCGCCACCCGGTAAGGCGGCGATGGTGAAGGCCTGGGTCACCGAGCGCTTCGAGCTTTCAGACGCCGATCTCGTTTCGGTCGCCGAACTCGCCTGCCATGAGACCGGCTGCTCGCCGATCGAGACCGTCGTGACGGTGCATGGTGCGAACGGGCAGCGCAGCACGTGGCGGGTACACAAGCCTGTCGCCGAGATCACCGCGGCCGATGTCGCTGCACTAAAGGCGCATCCATAACGGGAACTGCGCCGGCACGTCATGCCGAGACCTTAGCCTGGTCCTGGGGTGAGCAGGATCTCACCTACGGCGCAATATGCGAGGGAACGGGGCCGCGCACGCTTCTCCTGCCGGCGCTGCCCTCAATCTCGCCGCGCGGGGAGATGGCCCGCTGCAAGCGCTGCTGTCGGAGCGGTTCAAGGCCGTGGCACCGGACTGGCCCGGCTTCGGCAGGGACGAAAAGCCGTGCGTTGCATGGACCCACGTCGCCATAGTGGCTTGGCTCGACCATGTTCTAACCTGTGTGTCGTCCCGGATCCGGCACTTATTGTCGCCGCAGGCCATGCTGCAGGATACACATAGTGGGGGCCGAAAGAGAAAACACCATGAGTAACGCATCTGACGCGGCACATACCGAGCATCTTGCGCATGCGCCGGATGCGATGACGGACTCACATGTTTCCTTCCCGATCTGGTGACGTGCGGAGGCGGCATGAGCCTCGTTCGAGAGATTTTAACGGATGCGGCGATCGTTCTCGAGGAGCTCGACCGCCTCCAGGACAGACTCATTGCAAAGGATGCGCGGGATTTGCGGCAAAAGTGAATCCAGGTGAGTCAATTCATCTATGGATTGGTTCTTTACATAAGGCTGCTGCGTCAAGTCCTTTTTCGTTTCCAATATCCTTTTGAACGGCCCGCATCGATGGTTCTTTACGACGTCCAGCACCATGACTGGCGTCAGCATTCCGGGGCGACGCAAGCACTGACCTGATGGGGGCACAATGTATTAAACGCAGGGATTAATCTGCAACCAACGTGTCGCGTGCTCACCCGTCCGGTCCGCGCCCGCTTCGTTGCCGAGGGGCGGAAACGCTAAAACCTACACTACAGACCTACTCAATCCCTTTCATTGCCAAGCCTCTTAATCTCAGTCCTGCCGCCTGACGTCTAATATCTGCTTGAAACATTCTGTCCTCATGCCTGAGCTGGCGTTGCTGCCTCGAAGTGCTTGCCATCCTTCCACATGCGCCCGAGCAGAACGGCGAGCTTCCGGGCCATCGCCACACGCGCCCGTTTAGGACCGACACGTTTCAATAACTTGAGACCCCAACTGCGCAGCGCAAAGCGCTTTTTGACCGTGGTCAGCATCACATTGGCCGCCTCATAGAGATAATGCCGCGCCATCACATCGCCCTGTTTCGAGATCCCCATTCGAATATCTGTCTCCGCCGATTGATAACGCTTTTCCGTCAAGCCCAGATAGGAGCCAATATCGCGGGTGCGCGCAAAGCGGTGAGGTTCTTCAATCGCCGCCCGGAAGGCCAGCGCCATGATTGGGCCGATCCCCGGCACGCTCATCAAAAGCCAGCAAACTTTGTCGCGTTTGGCGAATTCCTTCAACTCGTCATCAAGCTTGCCAGTCTGGGTATCGATAGAGACCAGTGCCTCAAGAAGAGCG
>JBCBUL010000056.1:0-6979 GCA_039818165.1 Pseudomonadota bacterium
CCAGCCATTGTCCGTGAAGCTGAATGTCGTGCCTGCCTCGATGTCTTCGAGCAATACGATCGACCAGGTGACGCCCGTGTCTTCCTGATACTGAATAATGGCAGCGCTGCCAGCGGAGAGCGATGTAGGTGTCATACCGAAGGTCCCGTTGTGATCTCTAAAATCGCACGATTGTCACTGTGACGGCGTGCGAACCCGCGGGAGCCTTTCAACCTGCGTGCCAGCAGCACTGACACGTTCACGCAACCAACGGGCGAATTCCACAGGCGAGCCGACCCCAGACTTGATTGGCGTACCAATCAATTCATTTCAGACGAGAAGCCGGACCCGGACGTTTCGCGCGTAAGCCGAATATGGTTTCAGATTGACACGTGAGGGATCACAGCCGAGGGAAACCGGCCTCAGGTGAGTATCCCGGTTGGAGAGACGCAAAGTTACAGTTATGGAAGATTGGGAAGCGTAGAATTGATCTGTCCATGAAAATCACGTTTGACGAGCAAGACATCAATCGCCTCACCAACATCGACACCGGTGAGGGCGTTCTGATCGGTTTGGGCAATGACCCGCAACTTGTGTTCAATTGGAACGGGGCCTTTCGGCCGGGATGGTATTGCTTCCACCTTCATCTCGAAGGTAACCCGGGCGGCGTGCCGGAACTCTTTTTCGATATGGGTCATGGGTTCAACCAGGTCGAGCGGATTTCCCTTGTGCCCAACTCCGGCGGGAAATCGTACAAGGGCCTCATCAAGCTCCCCAAGAAGCCCGACCTGGTGCGTCTGGACCCCACGGACACCAACAACGCTTTCGTTGTGAAATCCTTGCGGGCAAACCGCATTTCCAATCCAGTGGTGCTGGCCCAGGGCGGCATTCGGCTTGCCACGGTTGCGCTCTCAGACCCGTCACGCCTCGGGCCCATGCTGAACCGCGCGAAAGAGCTGTTGGTTTCAGACAGTATTGCGGGGGTGAACGTCCGCCCCGTCGAGAAGATCAAGGACCCTTACAGCCAGTGGCAGGCGACCCATGACTTCCTGCCCGATCGCGACACCTCGACCTATGAGGCCACGCTGGCGCGCCTATCCTGGAAGCCGAAAATCTCGGTGCTGATGCCAGTTTACAATCCCGACCCTGAACACCTGACAGCGGCGATTGCGTCGGTACAGGCCCAACTCTACGACAATTGGGAACTGTGTATCGCCGACGATGCATCCACCAAGAAATCCATTCCTCGCCTCCTCAAGAAACTGATGGCTGAGGACCCGCGCATTCGCGTCCGTTTCCGCGAAACCAATGGGCACATTTCCCAAGCCAGCAATTCGGCGCTTACGCTTGTGACAGGCGACTGGATCGTTCCGCTCGACCATGACGATCTCCTGCGTCCCCACGCTCTGGCGGAAGTGGCGATCATGATTAATGGCAATCGCGACGCAAACTTCATCTACAGCGACGAAGACAAGATAAATGACGCTGGTGTCCGCCTTGATCCGCATTTCAAGCCGGACTTCTCACCGGACCTTTTGCGGTCAATGAACTATTTCAACCACTTGTCTGCGTTCCGCGCTGATCTGGTGAAGCTGCTTGGGGGATGGCGCGAGGGTTTCGAGGGCGCCCAGGATTACGACCTTGTTTTACGCGTGCTGGACCATGTCCGAAATCAGGGCATCCATCACATCCCAAAAATCCTCTATCACTGGCGAGTGACAGAAGGCTCAACAGCCATGGCCCAGGGCGAGAAATCCTATGCCTGGGAGGCGGGGCAACGTGCACTGACGGATCACCTTGCACGCAACCGGATCGACGCGCAGGTCGAACCCATTGAGACGGTCCCGTTCTATCGCACGCGCTACGCGATCACCGATCCGGCCCCAAAAGTCTCCCTGATCATTCCCACCCGCGACAAGGTCGAATTGCTTCGTGTGGCAGTCGATTCCATCTTCGAGAAGACGCAGTATGACAATTTCGAAGTCGTCATCGTGGACAATGGTTCCGAGGAAGCTGAGACGCACGCCTACTTCAATGTGCTGAAGGCTGGCTCACGGCCGGTGCGGATTCTGGACTGGGATGCACCCTTCAACTTTTCCGCGATCAATAATTTCGCCGTCGAGAACTGTGACGCCGACATCGTCGGGCTTGTGAACAATGACGTGGAAGTCATTGCAGGTGACTGGCTCAGAGAAATGGTGTCCTGGGCCCAGCAATCCCGGATAGGCTGTGTTGGCGCGAAACTCTACTATCCGGACAACTCCATTCAGCACGCTGGAGTGATCGCCGGAATCGGTGGTGTGGCGGGCCATTCCCACAAATACTATGAACGCGGGAGCCACGGCTATTTCAGCCGGCTCAAGGTCGCCCAGAACGTTACCGCCGTCACCGCAGCGTGCTTGCTGGTCCGGCGCGATGTTTATCGGGAAGTCGGCGGCCTCGACGAGAAAGACCTGCGCGTCGCGTTCAATGACGTGGATTTCTGTTTCAAGGTCCTCAATGCGGGTTACACCAATATCTGGACACCATGGGCGGAACTCTACCACCACGAAAGCAAGACTCGGGGCGCTGAAAACACTCCGGAAAAACGCAAGCGGTTCGAAGCTGAAGTGCGACAGATGCAGGCGCGCTGGCCACAGCTGATCGACAAGGACCCTTACTACAATCCCAATCTGACACGTGATCTAGAGGACTTCAGCCTCAGGCCATGATCAGGGCGTGCCTTTCCCACCACACTTAAACAGAAACTACATTTCGTGACGCGAAAGGGCTGTGCTAGGCACACCTCACCGAGAGGGAAGTTTGTATGCGTGGCGACACCGAAATCGATCACACACCAGATGCGGCCGAACCTCGTCCCCTCTTTTCCGTGATCGTGGTCAACTACAATGGGAAGGATTACCTCCCGGCAGCGTTGGCGTCCTTGCGCAAGCAGACCATGACGTCGTTTGAGGTCATCCTTGTCGACAACGCCTCCACCGACGGATCGGCGGACGATCTGGACCTTTCCGGACGTCCCGGCGTTGTAACGATCCGGAACACACAGAATTTGGGATTCACGGGCGGGGTAAACTGCGCGCTGGACTCTGCGCGCGGAACGTATCTCGCTTTACTGAATCCCGACTGCGAAGCCCATGAGACCTGGCTCATGGAACTGGCAAATGCGGTGACGCAGCACCCGGATGTTGCCATGTTCTCAAGCACCCAGATCTGCCAGGACGACGCCAACATCATCGATGGCGCCGGGGACAATTACTATTTCGCTGGCATCCCGTGGCGCGGCGGGTACGGACGCCCCATCGCTGACCTACCGGAAACGGGGGATTGCTTCAGCCCGTGCGGCGCAGGCGCCGTCATCAAACGGTCAGTATTCGATGCTGCCGGTGGATTTGACGAAGACTTCTTCTGTTATTGCGAGGACGTGGATCTGGGTTTCCGGCTTCGCTTGCTCGGCGAGCGATGCGTCTATTGGCGCCCGGCCGTTGTAACCCATGCAGGCAGCGCCACTAGCGGCAAGGATAGCGAATTCACGATCTATCACGGAACCCGCAACAGGATCTGGACTTACGCGAAGAACATGCCGATGGCGGCGCTCATTTTGACGACGCCCCTTCATGTCGCGGCGTCGCTCTACTTTTACTGGCGGTGTCCCGGAGGGAAACGACGAAAAGCCATGGGCAAGGGCCTGCTCGATGGCTGGCGCGGCCTGGGCGACATTTGGGCCAAGCGAAAACACATCCAGAAGAGCCGGAAAGTCAGCAGCTTTTCACTACTTCGCGCCATGACCTGGCACCCGGCGAAGCTCCGGCAACGGCGCACCGATGTCCGCTACAATCGCTATCACAGGATCAACGGCCAGCGAGCGGCCTACAAAGCGTCTACGCCTGAACAACCGCTTGAAAAGACGATCTGACGCCGTGCTCAATTGATCCGATAAGTGCTGGGACAGAGCTAGAGCAAGAAGCCGTCGTCCTCGAAGATCGCGAAGTCAAATCCAAGATCCATGACGGGGCCCAGGTCGTCTTCTCGCTGAAGGGGCGATGTTTTGTGGGATTCGAAAATCTCGACAGAATCCAGTTCCAAACTCGCCGTAGCGTTCGACGTGCCAGACGACAGCCCCGCAAAATCGAAAGTGTCCTCGGCTAGTGGCGGGATCAACATCGGCGCTCCAGCATCGGTATCGGGCGCTGCAATGACCGTGGATGCGGGCGCGTCAATCATGATACCGGCTATCACATCGGCGAGGGTAGCATTGCTGAACGCGACCGTAACACCGCCATTGTTGAACACCACGTCGCTGCCGACTTGGCTGAAGTCCGCGGCTGCTGCACCGGCGTTGGCATAGCCGAAGCCGTTGAGCTCGACGGTCTCGCCCGCCTCGAAATCGGTGACAGTATCTGAGCCCGGACGCGAAGCCCTAAAGACGTAGGTGTCGACACCGGTCCCCCCGGTCAGCGTGTCAATGCCTTCTCCGCCCGCCAGGATGTCGTTGCCATCATCGCCGAACAGCATGTCGTTTCCGGAGCGACCGAACAGAATATCATTGTCACCGCCGCCATAGAGTTCGTCGCCATCATCGCCGCCATCCAGCCGGTCATTGCCGCCCTGGCCGCGCAGGACATCTGTCCCCGCTTCACCGAAGAGGAAGTCGCCCTCCGTGCCGCCGAGCAGGGTGTCGCCCTCTGTGCCGCCATACAGGCTGTCGACACCGGACCCGCCATCTAAGCGATCGATCCCCGCGCCGCCGAACAGGAAGTCATTGCCGCTTTCACCAAACACGAAGTCATCGCCGTTTTCGCCGTAGAGGATGTCGTTTTCGGTGCCACCGTAGATATTGTCTACGTTGTCGCCGCCGAAGATCACATCGGCGCCCTGGTCACCGAAGAGGTCGTCATTGCCTGCGCCGCCGAACAGCCGGTCTGCGGCATTACCGCCATAGAGATCATCATCACCGGCCGCGCCGTCCAGACGGTCGGCCCCGCCATCGCCATAGAGGATGTCATCATTGTCTTCGCCGAAGAGACGGTCATCGTTCCCACCGCCGAACAGACGGTCATTGCCGGTGCCGCCGAACAGGTCATCCTCGCCCGTGCCACCATCAAGACGGTCATCACCAGCCTGGCCGCGCAGAATGTCGTTACCGCTCTCGCCGAACAGGAAGTCGCCTTCGGTGCCGCCGAGCAGCGTATCACCATCATTGCCGCCATAGAGATTGTCGACGCCGATGCCGCCATCGAGACGGTCTACGCCGCCATCGCCGAAGAGGAAGTCGTTTCCGTCCTCTCCGAAGATGAAGTCGCCATCATTGCCGCCCTCGATAATGTCTCCACCCGCTCCGCCGTAGAGATTATCGATGCCGAAGCCGCCGGTGATGGTGTCCACGCCGCCACCGCCGAAGATGCTGTCATTGCCCGTATCGCCGTCGATTGTATCGCCGCCCGCATCGCCGAATAGGATGTCATTGCCGCCGCCACCATCAATCGTGTCGTTGTCCTCTCCACCGCGGATGACGTTTGCAAGTTCAGAACCACGCAGCACGTCGGTATAGGCTGATCCAATTAGCTTTTCGACCTGGATGAGCCTGTCACCGGTCGCCTCACCGCCACTTCCAAGTCCGCCGGCAAGATTGACGGTGACTCCCGCGCTGGAGGCGGCATAAGTGGCCGTGTCCACGCCGCCGCCGCCATGGATCACATCCGCGCCGCGCCCACCCTCGAGAATGTCATCTCCTTCGTCGCCGTTGAGCGTGTCATCGAAGCCAAACAGATCGGTGAAATCGCCCGTTTCTGCACTCGGCGCGTTGGATGCCGTAATGTCCCGCATATTCAAAACAGGACTTGTGCCCGTGGCATCTGTGAGGCTCGTCAGGTCCGCTGGGTTGACCTGCCAATTGTGCGTCAAACCTTGCGTGTTCGCGGGATCTGAAACGGGCGCAAACGCATTGTCATAAACTTCAGTAGCCGAACGCACCGTGTCCCAGACGCGAATATCGCCCAGCGCAATGTCGAATTTGTGCCACCAACCAGACCCAAACCAGAGATTTGTGGAAGCGGTCAGGTTTGCACCCTGGGACACGGACCCCGTCTCAACCAGATTGCCATCGATATAGATATTCAGTTCGCCCGAACTGCTTTCCCAACTCACAGACAAACGCCTGGCTTCTGTGCCGTCAAACGCGCTTTTCATAATGCTGGTGCGGTATTCGTTGCCCGCCACATGGATTGTCAGCCGGCTGTTGAAGGCATCCACCCGGATTGCGAAATCCATTGTGTCCCATTCACCGCCTGTGGATGAGGCCATGATGGTGCCGTAGGCGCCATCTAAATTCTCGGTCCGCAGCATCATTTCCACGGTGATCGCATTGGCCGGGAGGCTCACCTTGGCCGCAGCGCGCAATTCGTGGTCATCATAGCTTGTACTGCCGCTGACGACGTAATTCTTATTCAGGCGGATCATGTCGATCGCCGCCGTCGCCGGCGGCTCCCCAATCGCGCCCTCACCGCGCAGGGTATCGTTGCCTTTGCCGCCATTGAGCGTGTCGCTGCCGCGACCACCGATCAGCGTATCGTCGCCCCAGCCGCCCGAAATCGTGTCATTGCCATCCTCGCCGTGCAGGGTGTCATTGTCCGGCGTCAGGTCCACAACCGGCGCCGTATTCCTCACGGTTGCCGCCCCATTGAGCGTCAGGTCCGTATCGCGCGCCGGGAGCGTCGTCCCGGCGGGTGGCGTGCCGTAAACGTTGACCTCGGCCAGGTGCAGGAAGTTACTCGTATGCTCGATCCGAATTGACCCAGCTGTCATTGTGCTTGGCAGCTCTAGTCGGAGTACCTCCTGACGCCCCACGCCCGATATGGCCGGGAACGTATGGATCACCGTGCCATTGACATCGAGCACCTCGACCACAGCGCCATCGAGGCGGCTTTCCCAGCCATTTCGGTTGACCAGTTCCACGTGGGTGATGTCGAGGGCCTGGGAGAAATCCACCTCAAGCCATTCATTC
>JBCBUL010000057.1:0-6969 GCA_039818165.1 Pseudomonadota bacterium
CAGCCCGGCGTGCGTTCTTCATGAACCCGGCGTGCAGCCACTTCGAAATCTGGAATGCCTTCTGCTTCCCTCATGGAGGCTCGCCGCGCGGCGACCGGATCAACGCCGGACCGATAAAGGGTCCTTATCTCATGCGCCTTGGACCGAGCTGCTGCTAAGGAAACGTCTTTTGCAGCGCCCAATCCAAACTCACGCCTTCTGCCATTGACTTGAATGCGTAGCGCCCAGGAACGGGACCCCGAGGGCTTCACAACGAGCATCAAGCCGTCGCCGCCCTGATAGCGGCCCGGCTCCTTGGCGGCCCTGACCTGAAGCGCGGTGAGTTGGCCCATCTACAATCTCCGTCCCCACATTTGTCCCCGCACTTTTGTGGGGCTGTAGGCGGACAAGTAAAGATGGTGATGAACTTTGATCAAGAATATTTGTGTTAAAACAACGAAAAATGAACCTGTGCGAGCGCGAGCGAACATTAGTTATGAGGATGTCCCCTCCACCAACTCACAATTTTTGTTCCTAGACGGCTCCTGCGGGGCGCGGTTCGGTTAGGGCAACGGTGCTTCGTTGCGGCACGGGCCGAGGCGTTCGCTGACCATGTCGGCCTGGATTTGCATCTCGTTGCCGTCGGCGTTGCGGCCCGTCAACACCATTTGGGCGTGGGTTTGAGTGCCTTCGGCAAGGGCCGATGCCGTCATGCTGCCATAGAGCGTTATATCTGCACGCTGGCAGACCAGAACAAAACTCATATCGTCGCCGGAACGGGTTACATCCGATGGTTCACACCCCGGGCCAGCGAGCCGGCGGGCATCGAGAACTTTCGCGCTTTGGGGGATACATGCCTCGCTTATCTGGGTTTCAGGTTGGGCTGCCAACGCGGCCGGTTCAACGGAATTTATGCTGACGGTGACCGTTGATGTTGACTTCCAGAGACCCGGCGCCACGGGCAACCCGTCGGCGAGCGCGGTGCCCGGAACTGTAATAGTTGCGAGTGTTGACGCTAAAAAAGCCAAGTATTTCATTGTATTCCCCAGCGGTCTTTGACCCGGGCCGGGTGCGGAAACGTCTTCGCCTGACCCATCATGGTTAAGCGTACCGCCGGCAGGCGATACGCTCACGGGGATTCTCCAACACCGGGAACCGGGTTCGCGCCAAGGGCGAAGGCGTATTCCCCTCGGCCTCACATGCGCCCGCGCACCCCGGCCACAATAAAGAGAAAGCGCCCACCCCCAGGAGCGAAGGGGCGGGCGCGGCAGAAAACATGATCCTGCAGGGGTATCAGGCGTTTCAGTCCTCCGCCGTATCTTTCTCCTGGTGCGCGCCGTCCGAGCGATCCGTATAGTGGAAGGTGAAGCTGTTATCGCTCTGGGACATGTGAACATGCACGTGGTCGCCGTGGCCTTCGAGGAAACGCTGCTTCTCGGCGTCCGTCAGGTTTGGGTCCGCCATGATCGCGGACTTTACAGCGGCGCGGTCCGCCTCGTCATCGATGCAGATTGCCTTGTCGCCCGCGGAACTTGTGACGATCGCCACATCGACCTCGGACATATCTTCGTCGTCGCAGGCTTCGTGAAGATCCTCGATCGACTTTGCGCCGCGTTCCACAAGGGCCTCGAACTCTGGTGAGTCCGTGATCGACTCGACGTGGAGGCTGATTTTTTCCACTTCCGCTTCGAAGGCTTCCATATCCACTTCAAAAGACGTCTCGAATTCGGCTTCGAAGGCTTCGGCCCATTGCTCCATTTGCGCTTCAAAACGCTCGGCGCGGGCTTCAACTTCATCGGCAAGCGCTTCGATTTCCGCTTCATTAAGCGCGAAGGTCAGTGTCTCCCCGTCGCGCGACACGATCACCGCTTCTCCGCCATGGATGCTGAGGGACGAGCCATCGACGGCCAGGGTGACGATATCTGCCAGGGATTTGAGGCTTTCCAACTCGCTGAGTTTCTCAAGCTCCGCCAGATCGTCAAGGAAAGACAAGTCCATCACGGGTGGCTCTGGCGGGGGCGGAGGTGTTGGCGGTGTGGGGGGCTCCGGCCAGCGAATTTCGTCGAGCTTGTCCAGCTGGGCTTCCACATCGGCCATGGGATCGGTCAGGATCACCAATTCGCGCCCATTGCGCTGGGATTTAACAATCACGCGGGTCACGGACCGCTCTGTCGCCTCCTCGCCGCCCTTGAGCTCGGATTCCTGCGCCGTGGCCGTGGCCAGAAGGGCCGCCGCCCCAATCGTAAGGGACAAGCCGAGCGCAAGGCGCTTCTTGGGCGGGGTCGGACTTTCAGACTGCAGCATGGCAAACCGTTCCTTGATTGAGTGATTAAGGGGCAGTGCGGCCGCAAAAGCGGGCGAGCTGCCGGGACGCGAGAGGCGGATCGCCTTGAGCAAGGTTGCGCCATAGGAACGTGGGCTCGTGGTCTTTAGGGCCAGTACGTCGGCATCGCAGGCGGCTTCCTGGTCGGCCCGGAATGCGTCCAGCGCGCGCCATGCCAATGGGTTGAGCCACTGGATCGCCGCAACAAAGTGGGCGGCCTGCAGCGCCCAGAGGTCGCCGCGTTTAACGTGCATTGCCTCGTGGGTGATCGCAATGCGCTGCTCTTCAGATGTGTAGTCCAGCTCGAACCATGCCGGCACAAGGATAACTGGCCGCAGGACACCCGTGACCAAGGGCGCACCGCACAGGAAGCTCGACCGAACCGGCACCGGGCGCTTGAGGCCCACAGTGGCAAACACGTCTGTGGCAATTGCCCTGAGCGCTTCACTCGGCGCCGCGGAGTCGTCTTTGATTAGCCTGGCAAACTGCCATTGGGCATGGAGTTGGCGCAGGACCAGGCAGGCCGCACCGACAATCGATAGCGCTACCAGTGCCAGGGCGATCTGCCCCATATCCGGCAGCGTCCATATGGGAGCGGACGTCTCGATGCCGGTCTGCGCGATAGGGACGGGGGCAATTTCTGCCAATGGCGCCGGAAGGGCCGCTGGCGCAGCACCCGGTTCAGGAACAAATGCGATCAGGTCGGATTTCAGGCTCGGGGCGGGGGCAATGCCGGGCACAACGGCCTCAGGCGCGACCGATGACGGGACCGGCGAAGGCGAACTTGAAAACCAGCTCATGGGTGACATCCAGCTCGGGACCGGCGGCATAACCAGCCGTGCCAGCGGCAGCGCCCAGACGGCATAGGCTGCTTTCGCTCCGAATGTCCTTGCAAACGGGCGTCTCGCCAGCAGAACGAGCCCAATCAGCAAGGCGACTGAGAGATACGTAACAATCATGATTTCAGCCTCTCGATGAGGGATTCTAGTTCTGCGATATCGTCTTCTGTGAGGCCTTTGCTGTCGGCCAGATGGGCCACAAGCGGCGCTGCCCGGCCCCGATAGACCTTGTCCACAAATCGCTGGGTTGCGCTGGCCTCATAATCGGCTTGGTCAAGCAGCGCTGTGTAAAGGAACTTTCGCCCCTCGGCCTCGGCTTTCAGCGCTCCCTTTTCAGTCAGGCGCGCAAGAAGCGTTTTCACAGTTTGTCGAGACCAATCCTGGTCTCCTTCCAGTGCGGTGTGGATATCAGCTGCGGATAGGCCGGGCCGTGCCCAGATAGTGCGCATGACAGCCAGTTCTGCATCGGTCACTTGCATGGATGTCCCCCTTCATGTGGTTGACTACACATGTCGACGTATATTCGACTACATTTGTAGTCAACAGGAATCTTCAACCTTTCTTAAATGTCAGAAATCCTTTGCCGGGGTTGTCAGTCCGGACCCGGCTGACCAGTTATGAAGCATAAATGGCGAGGAGATGGCCATGAGCGAGAATCCAGACACCGGCGCCAGGCCCCCCGCATGGACGCGCCTACAGTTCGAAGGAGCCGCAGCGGCGGCGGAAGAACCCACGCTGGCCAGCTACATCAATGCGGCCATCCTCAGCCATGACAGTCTTTGCCAGGCCATGTCCTATCACCTAGCCGAAAAGCTTTCCGGGCCCGAAATGGGCGCGCTGCAAGTGCGGCGCATTTTTGAGCGCGCCTATGACGGCGATCCGGGCCTCGTTGATGCAGCTGAGGCAGACATGTGGGCTGTGCTCGACCGGGATCCTGCCTGCCGCGGACTGCTCCAACCCTTCTTGTTCTTCAAGGGCTACCTTGCCCTGCAAACCCATCGCATTGCCCACCGCCTCTGGGGTGAAGGCCGTGAAACCCTGGCATTTTACTTCCAGTCGCGTGCCAGCGAGCTGTTTGGTGTAGATATCCATCCCGCCACGCGAATGGGCACATCCATCATGCTCGACCATGCGAGCGGTATCACGATTGGTGAGACGGCGGTCGTCGGCGATGGCTGCTCGATCCTGCAGGGCGTCACCCTGGGCGGAACCGGAAAGGAGATCGGTGACCGTCACCCGAAGATTGGCCGCGGCGTGCTGGTCTCTGTGGGCGCCAAGATCCTCGGCAACATCACAATTGGCGACGAAGCCAAGGTGGCGGCCGGGTCCGTCGTGCTCAAAGATGTTGCCCCACAATGCACAGTGGCCGGCGTGCCGGCAAAAGTTGTCGGCAATCCCTGCAGCGAACCGGCCAAAAGCATGGACCAGGGCATCCCAGGCAAATAGCCCAAGCCTGCAGTCTGTGTCCGCATCAGCATCGCAAGGGTGACATCTTCTTTAAGGTTTATGGTGGGCCCGGCAGGATGGGAGTAGATCGCTTCTGAGGGCTTGTTTTTAAAACGCTTTTTTCGACTGTGACACACAGCGTGTACCACGAATGTGTCACAGTTTGAAAGGGATGAATTGAGTGGTGCGCTGGCCTCTATTTGGTGTGTCGGGGGACGTAATAATCGAGACGCTCGATGAAGGCGTCGAAGGACATGGGCTGGATGATCGACGACAGGCTTTCCAACACCGGGATGATCTGGCGCCTGAACTTCAGTAACAGGTCCTTGCGACCCGCGAGTGGGCTTGTGCCCTCAACGTCCGCAGTGCTCGCGACTTGCTGAATGAGTTCTTCTGCTAGCGTTGCCCAGTGCTGATGCGTGTTTGTCCAGAAGCCCGTATCGTCCAGGACGATTTCGGGATGCCCTATGGCGATGACGGAGGACTGGAACACGCGCGGGTCCTCCCGGCTCCAGTCCCATGCGCCGATCAGTTCTGATGTGCAGAAGCGGGAGCGGAAGTATTTTGGACTGAACACTGTGAGCACGCGGTCCGCGGCGCTAATCGTCTTCATGAACCCGGGCAGGTCTGTGCCGGCGGGAAGATCACGCTGGTCATAGATGAATTCCCAGCCGCGTTCTTCGATGAGCGGCTTGAGGGCCTCAATCTTCTCATAAATCTCGGTTTCGCCGGCGTCTCGGTCTGGATGGGCGTAGGAGATAGCAAACCGGGGGCGAGGCGCAGGTTCGAAGCCTGCGACAAGGCGGGCGCTGTCGGGGCTTTGTTCCTGATCCTCCAGGACCTCCACCGCGCCTTCAATTTCGGGCGATAGGTTGAAATGGCGGTCGACGCGTTCGCGCACCTCCGACAAGCGCTTTATCAGGCGAGCGGTGTCGCCGCGCCCTGAAAGGCCGGGTTGGGTGCGCAGCGTCACCGTTCCGGCTTCAACGTCCACATCCACACGGCCCCGCGCCTGGGTCTCTTCATCGAAGATCAGGACGCCAGTGTCCCAATAGATGGCCTGGCCTTCAGTAAGTTCACCATACTTAGCAATCAAACGATGGACAAAACCAGCATGGATACGACCGTAGCGCGCAAGCGTCTGGGCGCTTGGCGAGGCATCCTCCCAGCGGTCCTTGAACTGGGTCTGCGTCTCTCCGAGTTTCGGCAGCAGGGCCGGCGCAATGTATTCGGCGTCGGCGTCATCGCTGCGCTTGCCCGAAGCTCTAAACGCGATCCCGCACTGGACCATCATGGAGAGAAAAAGCGACTGATCAGCTTCGCTGTGGCCGGCGCGATCCCAAAGGGCAAGCGCGAGGAAATCGCGGGTGAAGCGCCCGCCCCTGCGACGCAGCTCGTTCACCAGCTTCTCAGAGCGATTGAACACGGCATAGACCGCGCCGAGGGCCCAATTGTGGTCCAGCACGATGCGGTCATCGAACAGGCCTTCTTGGTAGAAGACGTCCCCGGCATGGTGGAGGAAGTCGAGGGCATGTTTCGGGCTCGAGACCGGGGCGAGCCGTGTCTCGCAGTATTGGGCGTAGCGCTCTTGCGTCAGCGTGCGGAACCGTTTGTGGGCAGGGTCTGTATAGTGCTGGTCGCTTTCGCGCATGGCGGCGAGGCCCATCGCCAGTTCCATGCGCGATTGGCCAATGTGCACTGCGCCGAACTGGGCATCGAGATGGCCGATGGCGTCGCGCAGCTGTTCCCTGAACTGGTCCAGGTTTTGGGGCGGCTCACCCGTATCGATCACGGCTTCGCGGGCATGGGCGAACTGAGCAAGGCGTTCGCTGGCGCCGTCTGGTAGCATCTCGCCAGCCTTGCGATCCCGTCCTCGGGTGCGCACGAGGATCAGGGGCACATCCCTCCCGGCAGTGTGTGCAATGAAGTCCAGCCAATAAGTCAGCGGCTTGCGCTCTATGCCAAGCTCGCCGCTGGTCGCCTCAACACCGGCCTCGAAATCAGGGTGCCAGCAAAGCACGACCACTGCGTTGGACCGCATGAACAGGGCATGGGCGCCGTGGTAGATGTCCTGACCACCAAAGTCCCAGGCATTGATCAGAACGCCCTTGGGATAGTCCGGATGATCCATATGCGCGCTGTGGGCTTCGATGCCATGGGTGCTGTCCCAGACCGGATTGAACTCTTCGCCCTGAAGCCGGCGGCGCAGCTGTGTCTTGCCGACCTCGCCATTGCCCAGGATGATCATTTTCACGCGGGGTCGCGCTTCGGCGCCGGCGGTCGCAAGGTCGTCTAGATAAGCCTTGAAGGCATCGCGATGGAGTGCGCCGCCTGTATAAAGCTCAGAGGGCAGGCCTTTGACGCTGGAAAACCTCAAGCTGA
>JBCBUL010000058.1:0-6192 GCA_039818165.1 Pseudomonadota bacterium
AGAAATCCTGAACGATTTCATCAAAGACGGCCTTGTCGTAGTGGATCAGGTCCATCTTGTTTACGGCGAGCACCATGTGACGGATGCCAAGCGAATAGGTGATGAAGGCATGGCGCCGCGTTTGGGTCAGGATACCTTGGCGCGCATCGACCAGAAGGATGGCCACATCCGCCGTCGACGCGCCGGTGGCCATGTTCCGCGTATACTGCTCGTGCCCTGGCGTGTCGGCGACGATAAACTTGCGTTTTTGCGTGGAGAAGAACCGATAGGCGACATCGATGGTGATGCCTTGTTCCCGTTCGGCGGCGAGGCCATCCACAAGCAAGGCAAAATCAATGTCCTGGCCCTGGGTGCCGACCTTTTTCGAATCCGCTTCCAGCGAGGCAAGCTGATCTTCGTAGATCATCTTGGAATCGTAGAGCAGGCGCCCGATCAGGGTCGACTTGCCGTCATCAACTGATCCGCAGGTGATGAAGCGCAGGAGGGACTTGCGTTCGTGGCTTTCCAGGTAACCGCCGATGTCCTTGGCGATCATGTCGTCGTTGAGGCGCATCAGAAGTACCCTTCCTGCTTTTTCTTCTCCATGGACGCAGATTGGTCGCTGTCGATCACGCGGCCCTGGCGCTCGGAGGATGTGTTCAAGAGTGTTTCCTGGATGATCTCATCCAGCGTGGTTGCCCGGCTCGCAACGGCGCCTGTCAACGGATAGCATCCCAAGGTGCGGAACCGGACCCATTCCTTGCGGGCAGTTTGGCGAAGGTCTTCCGGTACACGGTCATCATCGACCATGATGGTTACGCCATTCCAGTCCACGACATCGCGTTCGGCGGCGAAGTAGAGGGATGGAATCTCGATATTCTCACGCCGGATGTACTGCCAGATATCGAGTTCGGTCCAATTCGAGAGCGGAAACACGCGGATGCTCTCGCCTGGTCCCATCTTCGAATTGTAAACGTTCCAAAGCTCGGGCCGCTGGTTCTTCGGATCCCAGCGATGCTCTGCCGTGCGGAAGGAAAAGACGCGTTCCTTGGCGCGGGATTTTTCCTCGTCGCGGCGCGCTCCGCCAAACGCTGCGTCAAACTTGTGCTTGCTGAGAGCTTGCTTCAGCGACTGCGTCTTCATGATGTCCGTATGGAGCGCGGAGCCATGGGAAAATGGCCCGATACCATCACGGACCCCTTCCTCATTAATGTTAACAATGAGGTCCATCCCGACTTCCTTCGCGCGGCGGTCGCGGAAGGCAATCATCTCCTTGAATTTCCAAGTGGTATCCACGTGCATGAGCGGAAATGGAGGAACGGATGGATAGAACGCCTTCTGCGCCAGGTGCAGCATTACTGAGGAGTCTTTGCCGACCGAATACAGCATAACGGGATGCTCGGTTTCGGCGGCCACCTCCCGCATGATGTGGATGGCCTCTGCCTCAATGCGGTCAAGGTGCGTTAGTGAAGTCACGTGACGGCTCCCAGAAAATCAGGTTCGAGCGCGGCCTATCGGCTACGACCGCAATTGCCAAGTGAGCAAGACTATTTATCTGCTTTAGCCGTGCCCTTGGTGTTGTGGCTGTGAGGTTCCAAAAGCGCGCGAACGCGCGCGGGCTGGTCGCTCAGGGATGCCAGGCGTTCCTCGGTGATCGCGAGTGCCAATCCACAATACCTGAGCACTTTCCCTAGCAATTCCGGGCTCTCGACCGCATCCATGAGCGTCTCCAGCTCAAAGCACTCATTAGATCGTTCGGCCAAGCGTACGGCCTGGGCAATCTGGAGGACACTGCTGCCATTGACATCATGACAGCCATCGAAGGGGTCGCCCGCGCGATCGGAAAAGAAGCCATCCAATTGCGGTGAGAGCCGCGCTTCGACCGCAAACAGGAGGCTTTCAGAGCAGCGCGACGGCTTCGAGGCCTGCAACAGCAACATGTTGGTGCGCCAAATCTCGTAATTCTGTTGGCTGATCTCCGAGATGATAAGGTCTTCGGTCGTCTGTATCTCAGAACGAAGCTCCAAAATGTCCATGGACTATTCTCCAGCAACACCTCAAGGCGCGGGGGTGATATACCAAACTTACCCACGAAAGATACAGCAGCTCGCCCCTTTATGGGGAACAGTCGGCCTAGGTGAACTCCAGCCGCTCACGTGAAAAGAAAAACAGCGACTCCGTGTTCGCATCCAGCGTATCGGGATCGGCGTGGAGCAAGGTCCGCATTGCACTTTGTCGAAGTTCACGGGCACGATGGAAGTCGTCTTCGATCAGTTGTTTCACGCCCGACGTCTCCAATTCCTCGACAACCTGACTGTAGAGGCGCACTGAGCCGGCGATGAACATCGACTCATAGGCAATCTTGCTCGCAATCTTCTCGTGAATGTCGGAGTAGGCGAACTGGGCAAACATTTTGTCGACCGACTTCACGATGAAGTCGACTTCCTGGTTGAAGCGCGGGGTGCGCAGGTAAAACATTTTGGCCTGTAGGATCTTCCGCTCAATTTCCTTGACCGTTTCGTCCGACAAGCCCTCATGGATTATGATGATGTCGATGTCGGACCCGCTGACAGTTTGCCCGGTTTGCTCAATCCGCCGCGGTTCTTCATGTCCC
This sequence comes from Pseudomonadota bacterium, assembly GCA_039818165.1. Taxonomy (GTDB): domain Bacteria; phylum Pseudomonadota; class Alphaproteobacteria; order Caulobacterales; family Hyphomonadaceae; genus UBA5336. The sequence goes on from JBCBUL010000058.1 coordinate 2,594, forward strand.
AGGAAGTAGGCGTTGTCTCCAGCAATGAAGGCGCACATCGCGCCGCGCTCTTGCTGGCTCAGGTCGGCCATGGCGTCGGTCATGATTGTGCGCGCGATCTGGATTTTCGCCTGGCTGACGGTGCGGTGATAATTGCTCAGCGTCACCTGGCGGTCGATCACAGCGCCGCGTTGGCCTGACAGGGACAACAAGGTGAAGGACAGGAAATCGCGCAGAACCGAGGGGCTGAGCCGTACCTGGTCCGCCCGCTGGATATCATATCGAAGATAGTAGCTGGCAAAGTGGGAAATCTGGATATCGTCGTCGCTGAAACACGCTTGCCAGAGGGCGAGGTGGGAGATGTCTGGCAGGGCAGCTGCCAGTTCCTTTCCAAGCTTTGGGCCGTCTCGCTTGAGCACTTCCCAGACTTTTTCGGTGTTTTCAGCCAAGCTCATCGGGAAGCTCCATTTTCACGACTGGGCGCTACATAAGCCCCCAGTCGCGCATCAAGATGTCTGCCAGCCGTTCGGTCCGTTGACGCACCACGTCAGCCGTCCAGGCCTCTTGCTGTTCAAGGTCCCGCGTCAGCGCAAAGTGGGCGCCGCCCGATCCGTTGAAATAGACTTTCTTCTTGGCCCGGTAATCCAGACGGTCTGCCCGCTGGTTTTCCGAGTGAGGCAGAAGGATGAAATTGCCAAGCGTGTCGCACAGCTCCCGGCGTTTCTGGCTGTCCGGCCAGATCGTGTTCCAATAGCTATCCTCACCGGGATTGCGCGGCAAAACGTGCTCAACTGTTGCGTCAGCTTCCGGGGCCAGGGTTTGCCCACCCTCCAGCGCTGCGTTGAGGCGAAGGGCCATGGCCCGGCGCTGGCCGAAGGTGGCAAAGCGACCGAGCAGACGCTCGCGCACCTTGCGGGCCTCATCCTGCGATATCGAAAGGGGACTGGAGTCTGAGAAGACCGTGCGTGGATTGTCCAGGGCGTCAACCACGCGTCGATAGCGCCGGTCGCGCTGGTCCTTTTTCGGAACGATCAACTGCATGCAGTAGGACAGGCGTTCCAGCCGCCGGAAAAACTCCACCGCAGAATTGGTGGCATTGCGATGTTCCACGAGGAATTTCAGGGCTGGTGCACGCCAGCTCAGATGATCGAGCGCGCGCATCCGGTTGATGTAGGCGCCAATCGGCGCGCTGATGGCGCCAAAGTCGATCCGTCCCGTCGTAATCTCGCCATAGGCGCGCACATGGCGCGGCAGGACGTCATCCAGAAAGACCTGGGCGGTGATCTTGGGAATCACGTTCTTGCGCAGGCCGGCAATCAGGTCGCCCTTTGCGGACTTGTCGTACAGCACGCGGATCTGGCGCAGCAGGTCGTCAAAGGCGCCGCCGCCAATCATGGCTTCGTATTCGGCCCATTTCGCAGAATAGCGGTTGGCCGCTTCCAGGCTCAGATTCGCTCGCTCAAGGATGTCGGTCTTGATGATATCGTGGGCGTTGGGGGCCTTTCCGCGATCATTCAACACGCGGAACACTTTGTATCCCATATCCCGGTTCTCGACGGTTACCTCGGTCAGAACACACCGCGTGGCGATGGTGTCGGCCAGGTGACCCCGCTCATCGGGTGTCATCTTTTCGAGATCCCGAAGGAAACCGGCGGCCACTTCGCTCATGCGGCGTTGGCTGGCGCTCTCATGGGGTTCATCCTCAACAATCGCCGCAGCGCCCCGGCGTTGGACTTTCGCGCGGAAATAGTCGCCGTCCAGGTGGTTCAGTGTCAGCCGCCAGGCCATCGCATCTCCAGATGCCTCCGTGGCGGCGATCAGGCCATGCAGCGCATCGCTGCGTTCCTGGTCTTCCTCAAGGTCTCTCAGGACGCTGAGCAGGATGGTCAGCGTGGTCAGCCTTTGCTGGCCGTCAACGATTTCGACGGGTTGTCCAGGCTCGGCCACGATCACGATCGTGCCGATGAAATGGATGCCACCGGTTTCCATCGTTTCGTTGAAATCGGCGAGCAGGGTCATCGCTTCCCGCTCACCCCAGGAATAGCTTCTCTGGTAAGGCGGGAGACACAGCTGGCGTCCGCGCGCAAATGTTGTCGCGACATCTAGCGTAGTGGAAGTGACACCTAGGGTCATCGAAGTCCTTTAATCCCCACTCGAATGGGCTAGCCAAAAGACGGGCCATCCTCAATAAGATTAACGTCCGGCCACGGTCGATTGGGGTCGTAGTGTGACGGAGGGAACACGGGCAATGGGCTGGCTGACATTTCAATACCGCGGCGAGGTCATGTGTGGGTGGCACTCGGGCGCGCAGATCCATGTCATCGGGCGTGGATCCCTGGATGCACGCATCCAGAACCAGACCTTGGTAAAACCGCAGGGCGGGGAAGACACGCTTTCGCTGGCCGATGTCGACGTTTTGCAGCCGATCCAGTCACCCGGGAAAATTCTCGGCATCGGGCTGAACTATGCGGCCCATGCCGCAGAGAGCACCAGTTTCGCGCGGCTGCCGGACAATGGCGTGCAGAAATGGTTCAACAAACAGGTCACTGCCGCGAACGGGCCCTATGGCGATGTGCACCTGCCGAAGGTCTCCGATGCGCTGGACTACGAAGCCGAATTGGTGGTCGTCATTGGCAAGCCGGGTCGCCACGTGCCCGAGGCGCGGGCCTTCGAGATCGTCGCCGGGCTCACCTGCGGGTGCGACTATTCGGTACGTGATTGGCAAAAGGCCAGTCCGACCATGATTATGGGGAAGGGGTTTGATACCCACGCGCCTTTTGGCCCGGCCATTGTGCCTTTTGAGGATCTGCCCGATCCTGGCGCTCTGGAGATAAGGGGCTTTGTGAACGGTGAGCTTCGCCAAAAGGCCACGGCAAGCGAAATGACATTCTCAATAGCGCAGCATATCGCGCATCTCTCGGCAGCATTCACTTTGTTGCCTGGGGATCTGATCTTTACCGGCACGCCCGCCGGCGTGGGGCAGGGGTTTGATCCTCCCAAGTACCTCAAGCCGGGCGACACGGTTCGTGTTGAGATCGATGGTTTGGGGCATCTGGAGAACAGGGTCATAGCTGAGCCAGAGACCCAGCGGATCGGATAAACTCAGGATGACAGTCACGCGCAATATTCTGTTGGTTCTTGCCAGTTTCATCCTGTGGGCGTGTGACAGCGCCGCGCCTGCCGTCGCACCTGAGACGCCGGTGGTCATTGGCCCGGAAGACTTTGCCGTGCAGCGCTGCGCGAAAGTTGAAGAGGGCGTGCCGTGCCTGATTGTCCAGGCGGGCGGCAAGACCCTGCTCTTTGGCGCGCCAGAACGGGCGACGGACAGTCTTCGCGTCATTGGCGTCGCCCAGCCCGATGCGATATTTGTCTCCAGTCTTGATCCTGATGATCTGCATGGCGTGGCGCGCCTGCGCACGGAAACCTGGCGCCGCGGGCGGAACCAGCCGCTTTCCCTGGTCGGGCCGGATGGTACCGTTGCATTCGCATCGGGCCTGGACCTGGCCTATGCCCGCTCCGAAGCCTTGATGTACCTGCGCGACCGCCCCGCCAGCACATTTGACTCGGCCTTGCTTGCGCCAGCGGAGGTCCAGCCGGGCGCCGAAGGGGTCGTTTTCGAT
>JBCBUL010000059.1:0-5376 GCA_039818165.1 Pseudomonadota bacterium
ATTTCCTGCGGTTCGTGCTCTTATGCCTGTCCCTCAAACATTCCGCTGATCCAGTCCTTCAACTACGCCAAGGGCAAGCTCACCGGTCAGCAAAGAACCAAGCACCGCCAGGAAGAAACAAAGCGCCTCGCTGAGCAGCGCGAAGAACGTATAGAACGCCTTGCGGCCGCCAAACGCGAAGCTATGGCACGGCGCAAGGCAGAAAAGGCTGCAAAGCAAAAGCGCGAAACTCCAGAGAAAGCCGCCGATACCGCGAAAAAGGCGCCTGCACCCATCGATGCCTCCGCTCGCGTGGCGACGGCTGCAGAACCGGCAGCAAAAGATACGCTCAAGTCCAAAACAACTGCAACATCACCAACCGTGGAGGCAGCAGAATGAAGGGACAGACGCTTATCGGAACAATGAAGAGCCATGCGCTCATCAGCGGCCCCCACGCCCATTCGATGTCGAGCGTCACGCGCGTGATGCTGCTCGTCGTCCTGGCGCTGCTGCCGGTGACCGTGTTCGGTCTTTATCAATTCGGCTGGCCGGCGATTTTCCTCTTCCTTGTCACGACCGTTTCATCGCTTGCTTTCGAGGCAGCATGCCTGGGCATCGCCAAAAAACCCATTGCCAGGCATCTGCTTGATGGCTCGGCCCTGCTCACCGGCTGGATTGTCGCCTTGACACTGCCCCCCTGGGCACCGTGGTGGATTGGCGTTCTGGGCAGCGGCATCGCCATCGTGGTCGGCAAGCACATCTACGGCGGCCTCGGGCAGAACCCTTTCAACCCGGCGATGGTCGCACGCGTCATGCTGCTGATCTCCTTTCCTCTGCACATGACCGCCTGGATCATGCCTGCCCCATTGGCATCAACAGGCGCGCCGGACTTCTTCGAGGGACTCGCAATCACGTTTCTGGGCAACACTCAGTTCGACGCCGTCAGCCAAGCATCGCTGCTTGACCACGTCAGCACCGAACTCAGCCGCGGGCTAACGCTTGAAAAGATCCTGCCCCAGACGTTCTCCTATCAGGATCTGGCCCTGGGACAGGTTCCCGGAGCCATCGGCGAAACCAGCGCCCTGCTGATCCTGATCGGCGGCGTGCTGCTGATCGCTACGCGAACGATCACCTGGCACATCCCAGTGTCCATCATTATAACGACAGCCGTTCTGGCAAGCATTTTTAACTACATCGACCCTTCCCGCTATCCCGATGCCATCTTCCACCTGGTATCCGGCTCGCTGATGTTCTGCGCGTTCTTTATTGCGACCGACTACGTCACCTCTCCAACCGCGCCTATCGCTCATCTGATCTATGGAGCGGGAATAGCGCTGTTGATCTTCATTATCAGAACCTGGGCTGCGTTTCCGGAAGGGGTTGGATTTGCCGTTCTATTTATGAATGCCTGCACGCCGCTGATTGATCACTTCATACGACCCCGCGTGTTTGGACGGAACCGGTCGGGCAAGCCGCTGGCGGTGGCTGCGGGAGGCGACAAATGAACACGACAACGGGCAGCCCGGCCTCTGCGCTGACACGACTGCGCGCACATGCCCGGTCGGTCGGCGGGCGGGTGAAAAAGGCGTTCAATCGCCCCCTCCGCATCCTGCGCATCCTCATCAGACGCGCCGACAGACGGCTTGGCACGGCAATGGGCTGCTCAGTCTCTCCGCTGACACGACTGCGCACGCACACCCAGCCGGCCGGCAAGCGGATGAGAAAAGCCTTTCATTACGCCGCCCGCCTCCTGCCCATTATCGCCTGGCGGGCCGACAGACGGCTACGCGAAGGCTGGCAAAGGCTGGTTGCACTCCTGCAGCGTCTTGACGGCCGGCCGGAAATGCAGGGGCTGCTGCTCGGCACATTCGCGATGATGTCTGCATTTTTTCTCGCCACAGCAAACCTGGGCACCCGCGAGGCCATCGCAGAACGCGCTGCAGAGGATCTGCGCTATTCGCTCTCGCAAGTGGTCCCCGCCGCCCACCATAACAACAATCTGGCCAGCGATGTCGGTGAATTGCATGACACGCGCGAAGGACAGATCTCATTCCACCGCGCGCGCATGGACAAAGAGGTTGTCGCCGTTGCTTTCGAGATGATCAGCCAGGGCTATGCCGGCAGCATCAAGGTTCTGCTCGGCATCGACACCGCAGGCCGGCTGCTGGGTGTTCGCGTCCTCTCGCACGCCGAGACCCCTGGTCTTGGTGACAAGATCGAAAAGGAGAAATCCAATTGGATCCTCGGTTTTGACGGCCTGTCCCTTGGCAATCCGCCGGCTTCCATGTGGAAGGTGAAAAAAGATGGCGGCCACTTCGACCAATTCTCAGGCGCAACGGTTACGCCGCGCGCAGTCGTCGCTGCGATCAGCCGCGGTCTTCAAGTGTTTCTGCGCAACCGCGACCGCTTTCTCGGCATTGCCGGAAAGCCCAAGAAGGAGACCGGCTGATGACTGGGGAATACCAAACAATCACCCGAAACGGCTTGTGGGATAATAATATCGTGTTCGGGCAATTACTGGCGCTGTGTCCACTTCTGGCAGTCACCGGAACGGCAACCAACGGTCTTGGCATGGGGCTGGCGTCGACCGCCGTGCTCGTTCTGTCCGGCCTTTCGGTTTCTCTTCTCAGAAACGCGATCACCCCGGAAGTCCGCATCCCGGCCTTCGTGCTGATCATTGCAACCATCGTGACTATCGTCGACATGACGATGAATGCCTACCTCCACGATCTGCACAAGGTCCTGGGGCTGTTCATCCCGCTGATCGTGACTAACTGCGCCATCCTCGGACGCGCGGAATCCTTCGCCTCGCGCAAGCCTCCGCTGACAGCAACCTTCGATGGACTGATGATGGGAGCCGGGTTCACCGTCGCACTGGTCGCACTCGGAGCGGTTCGCGAAATACTCGGCACAGGAACGCTGTTTGCCAATGCTTCGCTGCTGCTGGGCGAGGGACTTTCGTTCCTGGAACTGACGCTCATTTCCGATTACAGCGGCTTCCTGATCCTCCTGCTGCCGCCTGGCGGCTTCATCGTTCTGGGGTTTCTTCTCGCGCTCAAGGCCTTCATCGACGGCAGGGCGACAACGCCGCAGTCCGCCGATGACGATCATGAACGCATCGAAAAGGTCTTTACAGCCAGCACCGTGTCATCCGGCGCCAGCGTCGGCCGTGAAAAGGAGGCTTGAGCATGAACGTTGGAGTCGCCTTCGCCAAGCCGACCGCACAGGTCTGGATTAAAATGGAGGTCGCCAATGGCAGCACGGTGCGTGAAGTCATTGAGCGTTCCGGCATCCTGAAGCAATTCCCGGAAATCGACCTGGAAACCCACAAGGTTGGCATTTTCGGCCAGATCACAAAGCTCGACAAGGTCGTCACCGACGGCAGCAGGGTTGAGATCTACAGGCCGATTACCGCCGATCCTGAACTCTTCGAACTGCAGTACAAATCTGAATGAACGGAGCAGGATCTCCGTTCTGTCAGTGTTTACGCTGAATTTCGTTTAATGAGCGAAGCCATCGATACAAAACCACCGCCTTTGAACCGGCACCGGCATGGCCTAGCACGACGAAAACAGCGCAACAGCAGCTTAAGCTGCAGGATTACCAACCAGGAAAAGGAGCCTGAAAATGTCGTCAACTCTATATGATCGCTTAGGTGGGCACGATGCAATCGTAGCATTTGCCGACGATCTCCTGGCGCGCTTGAAGGGCGATGCCAAACTGAGCCGCTTCTGGGCAAACCTCGGAAATGAAAGTAATCAACATCAGCTTTTAAGCGAGTTTCTGACCGATAAAACAGGCGGTCCGGCTTCCTATACGGGAAAAGACATGAAGACTGCCCATACCGGCATGGGCATCACCGAGGACGACTGGAATATTTTTTTAACCCATGCCGTTGCATCAATGAATAAGCTGGGAATACCCGCAGCCGAGCAAGGCGAAATCACGGCCTTCATAGGCGGCCTCAAAGGCGATATTGTTGAGGCCGGGTAACTAATTCCACGCGATCGACGTGTGGGGTCCCGGCCCCACTCGCAGGCGGCAGGCCAAGCGTATACTGCTTTTGCCGCCCTTAGCACTCAGCATGTGCTTTTGCCGGCCGCCCCGGAGGCGGCCGGATTTCGTGCAAAAAGGCTTTCAATTCACACCCAAACACCCGCCTGTGCACGGACATGCACGCAAACGAAGGCGTTCACAAACTCCTGGCTCCTGCCCATTGGCGCAAGAGTTTATCCTAAAAAAAGCAGTTGGACGTCAATTTCGTCACGTTGGCGCCAGCAAAGGGGGCTGTTTGAGGGGGCGACCGCCGAGCCAGGCGCGGGCGGCATGGGCGAGAATGCGGGACCAGCGCTCGGGCACGGTCAACTGCTCCGCAGTGTTCACGAGGCGGCGTAAAAAGGCGGTCACCTCGCCGAGCATCTTCGCAGCCGTCGCCGCTTTGGCGTGCGCCGAGGTTACTTTCAGCGTTGTCTGCCGGCCATGCTCAATACGCTGGCCAACGCCTGAGAGCAGCAATGGTCGCGACGTGGTTGCTTCCAGATGGCTGTCGCCGTCGGCTAATCGGCAATAGATGTTCCACCAGTTAAAGACCAGCGCCACCATTAAAGCGGTGAGTCGACAGCGCGCCAGATCCTGGGTGGTAAATCCGCCCCATCCCCACTGGTTCTTCAACTCGTCGAAAACGTTTTCGCAATCCGCCCGATCACGGTAAAGTTGGGCGATGGCGTAGATGTCCTTTTCCTGAAGTGACGTGACCAAAACTGCGTATTCATAGAGCGCCGTGTCGTCTTCGATTTCGGTGAAGCTCAGACGCAACTGATCACGCGACTTTGCCTCTACTTCGATCTGGGCCAGGTCGTCTTTGATGCGTCGGCGCAGGATCACCACGTCACGCTCACGGCTCCAGCCATCACGGCGTCCTCATGTAGCGAAGCGATAGGACAAGCAAAGAAGCGCAAACGCTCGCGGCACCCCTGCCAGCCATGGCCTGCGTTCTGCCAAGAGCGACCGGAAAATGTTCTGTTGATCAAACGCTTGACGTTTTTTGTTAAGCGCAGTTTGAAGAGATAATCGCGCCCGCGCCGCTCAGCCTCGGCCATGATCTTCTCGGTGCCAAAACTGACATCGCCGCGCAACAAGGACGGTTGACAGTGGGCCGGCAAGCGGTCAAGCAAAGCCCATAATCCAGGCGCGGCATGGCTGCCTGTGGAAGCATTGCCAGGCAGCGTTTCGACGCCCATGACGAGGCGCAATCCAGCCACCATATAGGTGTGATGAACGTGGCTCGGCCGCCCTGGTTTGGTAGGATTGTAGCCGACGACGGCGCCTTCCTGGCGGCCATAAATTGGCTTAACGGTGCTGTCCATATCCATGATGTAGGGTTCGGCGAGAAGCGGC
>JBCBUL010000060.1:0-4932 GCA_039818165.1 Pseudomonadota bacterium
CGAAGACATTACGGCGCTGCCAAGGCTGTATCGCCAGGCCATCAGCTCCCTGTCAGGCGCGCGAACAGAGCCCCTCCAGATAAGTCACAACATTCTGGTCCAGGGAAATCGAGCGCGCGACTGACAGGGAGCTGATGGCCTGGCGATACAGCCTTGGCAGCGCCGTAATGTCTTCGTCGCTGAGGCCGCGCACGCCGGCATTTTCTGCACGTTTGAGCAACGCTTCCAGCGACTTCCAATCCGCTTCGCGTTCTTCGCGGAACCGGTAGGATTTGAGCAGGTCCGTCATATGAGCTCCCGCCGTTTGATATCGAGATAGCGTGAAACAAGGTCTGGCCCGAACCTGTCCGGCCGCGCTTCAATTACCTGGGCTCCGAGGCGCTGCAGCTTCAGGAACACCAGTTCGCGCTCCTGCAGCAGCGTATCGGCAATGACAGCGCGCGCCACGTCCTGCGGCGCATCTGGGCGCTGTTCGGTGAGTTCCAGCAGCGCCCGGTCCTGGAAACTGGCAAATACAACCAGATGCTTGTCTGTGAGCCTGCGAACATTCTCGAGCATGAGCTCTGCTGAGATGGTATCGACAAAGTCCGTGAACAGAATGATCAGGCTACGCCGGTCCAGCCGGGCCGCAAGCTCAGACAGGGCCAGCGTGTAATTCGCTTCTTCGGCGGAATAGTCGAGCTTGGCGGCAAGGTCCTGAAGGCGCTGATAGGACCGGGTCCCGGCCAACTGGCCCGACGAAAGCCCGGGACGGGCATCAAATCCGTAGAACGTGGTCTTGTCCCCGGCTCGCAACGATACAAAAGCGAGCAAGAGCGCGGCATTGATGGCCCGGTCGATCTTTGGCACCCCGCCCAGGCGTTCGCTCATCAGCCGGCCCGTGTCGAAGGCAAAAACAATGTTGTGGTTCCGCTCGGTACGAAACTCCTTGGCGAGCAGCACGCGGTGGCGTGCAGAATGCTTCCAGTCGATCGAGCGTCGGTCCATGCCCGTTGTGAATTCGCGCAAAGCGTCGAATTCAGATCCTTCGCCGCGATCGATCTGAGTCTTGATACCGAATTCCGCATCGCGGGAGTACAGCCGAACAGCTTCATCCTTCACCCAACGCACATTTGGCAGGATGGGCACGTCAATGTTCAGCGGCTCACGCACCCTTTTCTGGATCAACCCCAGAGGTCCGGTCCACCGCGCCCAAAGGGTTTCGAGTTTTGCCGTTCCCCGACGCAGGGGCGTTAGCTCAAACGCGGTACGATGCGTTCGGTCCGCCCAACCGCGCAACCTCTGCAAAGGCAAGGGCACAAGCCGCTCGCCCACATCGAGGCGCAAATCCATTGTGCGCGGCAGGGCACCCTTTTCAAACTGGATGGTGATCGGCAACGGGTCGCTGTCCTGAATGTACACCATTGCAGGCGCGTCGATCTGATACCGGAAGCTGCGAAGGCGTGCCCCAATCGCGCCATCGATCAGCATCAAGAGCCCAATGCCGCCGAGCCAGGCAAGACCGAGCCCCCACAGCGCAGGCTGGAACACCGCGATGGCGAGCATCACGGGCACTCCTGCCAACATGGCGAAGATCGCGCGGAGGGTGGGCGCTATCACCGGGGCGCCGCCGTCTGTTCAATGATCGCAGAAAGGGTCTCGTCTGCGGTGCGGCCCTCAATTTCAGCAGCCGGGGAAAGCAGCACCCGGTGGCGCAAAGCTGGCAAGGCCAGGGCTTTGACATCATCGGGAATAACGAAGTCCCGACCATCAATCGCAGCGCGCGCCCGCGACGCGGCAGCCAGGGCAGCGGCGGCACGGGGGCTGGCGCCCGCTTCCAGGGCCGGGGTTTCCCGGGTGCCGCGAATGATATCCACGATATAGGCGACGATATCGTCATTGATCCGTGCCTGGGAAATCGCATCGGCCGCAGCGCCAAGCTCTTCGGACGTCACGGCGGGTTCAACGCCCATTTTCGTGGCCGTCACCATGCCGGTGCGCCGTCCATGCCCGCCGACGATCGCGATCTCTTCCTCGCGAGACGGGTATGCCAGCACATGTTTGAACAGGAACCGGTCAAGCTGCGCCTCTGGGAGGGGATAGGTTCCCTGCTGCTCGAGCGGGTTCTGGGTGGCAATCACCATGAAGCGCTCATTGAGGGGATAGCTGTCGCCGTCGATGGTTACCTTGCGCTCCTGCATGGCTTCCAGAAGCGCGGCCTGGGTCTTGGGCGGTGTCCGGTTGATCTCGTCGGCGAGGAGGATATCGGTGAAAATCGGCCCCTTTGTGAGGCTGAATTCGTTCGTCTGGAAGTTGAACAGGTTCGTGCCGAGCACATCGCCCGGCATCAAGTCTGGTGTAAATTGAATACGGCCGAACCCCATGGAAATGGCGGCAGAAAAGCTCTGCGCCAACAGGGTCTTTGCCGTTCCGGGTGGCCCTTCGAGCAGGATGTGGCCCGACGAGAACAGCGATACCAGCATCAGGTCCACCGTATCGCTCTGGCCAATAATCGCCTTGCTCACCTCGCCTCGGATGCGGTCGGCGATGCTGGCAATATCACTGATGTCCATGGGTGATCTCCTTCTGCCAACGCCACAGGCGCCGGGCTTTGTCCAATAGGTCATGCCGCGAGGCTGCTGGCCGATTTAGGCCCGCCTCCAATGTCGAGAAACGGTCCGATGCTTCGCTATCCTGGCCTTCGCCCAAACGGTCGAACAGGTCGGTCAATTCGGCTTCAGACAGGGATTTTGGCGCACCGGCGGCCTTAGCTGTGGCCCGGCGAACAAGGGACAGGTAGCCCGGCGCCATACGCGCTTCGCGTCGTCCCATGACCACGAGCGCGGCTGTGTTGTCCGTCAAGGCCTGTTTGCCGAGGGCAAAAGCACGCTCTTCACGCTGGGGCGTGCCGAACCGCACCGCACCGCTCCAGCCAATCATCAAGAAAGCCGCCAACGCCACCAGCGTTGCGCCGATGAATGGAATATCAAACACGAGTTGGAGAACGTTTTCCGAGCGTTCGAAACCATGGAGGGTCGCGTCCAGGATCACCGGTGCATCACCGCGCCACGTTTCGTCCCGCAGGAAAGATATGAGCGTTAGCGCCATCTCCGCATTGCCAGGCTTTGCGAGCCCGGACGTGTTCAAGAGGTCTGGGTCGGACAGAATATACACATCGCGATCGGGCAGTTTTGCGACAAGGTCCCCGCCGGGCACTGAAACAATTGAGACTAGACTGTCAGCGCGCAACACTTGCATGTCGTCACCGAAATCGGGGGTGAATTTGCCAAAGGATGCGCGCACCGTGGCCGGTGTGCGCAAGCGCCAGATTTCCGCGTCGCTGTCGAATGGCCGGATGCTCCGTTGCACTTCCGCTTCGCCAAGCAGGGATACACGTTCCTGCCATTCCGGCTTCGCTGCGTCGCGAAATCCAGACCATTTGGGCAACACGACAAGTGCAGGACCGACAAGGTCTCGCGACAGGTCATCTAACGCGCTGCCCATACCGTAGGGCGTCAGCGTCAACACTTTCAGTGTATCGTAGTCGTCACGCAAACGTTGCGGTGAGCGGGAAATCGATACCGGAACTTCGCGAAGCTCCAACAACCGCACCAGCCCCTGATAGCCGAGCGCCGAGGTTGAGTAAGGATGGAGCCCGGCCCGATTTTTCGACTGCAGTTCCGGCGACCAAGCCATCAGCACAACGGCGACGAGAAAGGAAACGCCCGCAACGCCCAGTATGGCAGCGACCACGCCACCTGAGAAAGGACTGCCACCACCCGCGGCTGGACTTGTCTGTTCAGCCATTCGTCAGCCCTCCAAAAGCGAAGTCCTCATAGGACGCACGTGCGGTGCGCCAGCCATCGGCGTCGACATCACGACCGCCAAAAAAGCTGCGTTCCACCACGCCGATGATGGGCGAGAGCGCCCCGCGTGCCCGATCAGGCAAGTCACCCAACCGGCCGATTTCGCGGGCGGTCAGGGAGCGGGGCAGGAAGCTGCCCTTGCGCTGTTGAATATCTTCGATCGACCGGAACAGGAGCAAATGCACCGCCTCTGCAAATCGTCCCTCCTTGGCCAGGGCATCGGCCTCTTCCAGCAGCGAGCGGGCAAGCGCGGCATCCGGGCGCACATCTTCCTCCTCGCTTTCGATGATTTCATCCTTGGGCGTGCGTGTCCGACCGAACCGGGCACTGATTGCCTCGCCAAAAATGAACCATAGAAGCCAAGCCACCAGGGCGATCACGAGCGCCAGGCCGATATAGCCAAGAATTGGCCCAATGGCCTGGAATAGTCCTCCAAAGAAATTTCCGATAGCCTGCAACCAGCCAGGGGTCTCGGTGCGCGGGGGGCGTGGATCCACAGCTAGCGGGTCTGGGTGCTCAAGCTGAAGATCACCATCACTCAGATATGCTTCGTGTAGCTCTTCAAACGAAAGCGGCTTGGCATCTTCTGCGTCTGCTTGCTGGGCCACAGCCGATCCACCGAAGCAGGAAACCAAGCCCCACACCAGCGCCAGAACTATGGCTCGTCCCCAATTCACCGCGATCGTCTCCCCTTCTCCTCGCGCTCAATCATGACTATTTCAGACCACCCTGCGCACGTCCATGGGCCTTCTGCCACCCGCGATGTTGCGTCTCATGATCTGGAGCTATCCCATGGAAAAAGTGGAACTTTATGGCGCGCTGAAGGCGGAAATAGACAGTGTTGTGGCCGGCGAGTCCTACACGCCCGCCCGCTACGCCACTGCGGCCTGTCTTCTCTCCCAGGCCTTTGCGCCACGCTTTTTCTGGACCGGTTTCTACGTGGTCGACCCGCTCAAACCAGAAGAGTTGGTCGTCGGCCCCTACCAAGGCACGCTTGGTTGCCTGAGAATTCCCTTTGGCAAAGGCGTCTGTGGCGCCGCCGCTGCCACGGGTCAAACCCAATTGGTGCCGGATGTTCATGCCTTCC
>JBCBUL010000061.1:0-4784 GCA_039818165.1 Pseudomonadota bacterium
CCGAGCGATCAAAACGGGGATCACCCAGGGTTGGCATCGCAATCAGCAATTTCCCCGACAGCTCGGTTTTCATCGTCACACCCTCTGACAGCCGACAACTATTGTCAGAGTGGCGCTGTTTGCCAAGTCACAACATTCTGATTGATCGCTGGGCCGATCTTGTTATTTTGCCCGCGCAATTGAAGAAAGGGCCAAAAATGGCAATTCAAGTCGGCGACAAACTCCCAGAAGCCACACTCATGGAAGCAACTGCGAACGGCCCGGAGCCGCGCACCGTTGCGGACCTTTTTGGTGGCAAAACCGTCGCGCTCTTTGCAGTTCCTGGCGCCTTCACGCCGACCTGCTCAGCGGCGCACCTGCCAAGCTTCCGCGACAAATCGGGCGACCTTGCGGCTAAAGGCGTCGACGAAATCGTCTGTCTTTCTGTAAATGATGCATTCGTCATGGGCGCCTGGGGCGACAGCCAGAATGTCGGCGAGACAATGCGCATGGTCGGCGATGGCAATGGCGAGTTCACCAAGGCAATCGGCCTGGAACTCGATGGATCCGGTTTTGGCCTAGGTCATCGCTCCCAGCGTTATTCCATGTTGGTCAAAGACGGTGTTGTTTCAGAGCTGAACGTCGAAGAGGGCGGCGGCTACGAAGTGTCCAGCGCGGAATACCTGCTCGGTCAGCTATAAGCCTGTAGGGCGGGAGGAGCGAAGTGTCGGGTGGCGGGTATCGCTTCGCTCCTCCCGCCCTAGTCTTTCTATATCGCTTTTGACAGCGCCAGTCCCGCAAGCGCTAGTCCGCCAAGATACGTCACCAGTGCGCCGACAAACTTCAGCACATGCGGTTTCTCAAGCGTTGAGCCAATAAGAAATCCAAGGGCGTGCAGCCCTCTGGACGCTGTCACCGAGATGATAAGCCAGGTGACCAGGGAGCCCAGATCCCGCCCCTGATAGGCGAAGCCGACAATCAGAAACAATCCAATCAGCAGCGCGGCATACTCAGCTGAGTTACCATGCGCTCGCTGCGCTTTCGCCATGGACGAGGTCGGGTCCAGCGGCGCGCCATAGGCAATTGTCTTCGTCGACCCACGCTGAAGGCTTGTCCAGAAGGCCAGCAATAGCGTCAGGATGACCAGGCTGGCGGAGCAGATAATGATGGTCGTGTGCATTGCAGTGGAGCCTCCCCTGATTTTTGAGGCATCATATGTCCATTCGCGAATGCAGCAATCATAGAAAAACCGCCCGATCAGTCGGGCGGTTTTCAAATTCGTGTCTGGTTTGCGCCCCTATTCCGGTCGACGATACCGGAACTCCGTCTCGCCTTCGAGATCAATGTATCGATCGCGCAGCCTCGTCTGGCGGCTTTCCATGGCCTGGCGGACACCGTCGATAATGACCACGTCCGGGCTGGTCGTTGTCTCAAGCGGGTCGCCATCCCAGATCACCACGTCTGCCAATGCGCCTTCACCGAGGAAGCCGGCATTTTCAAGACCGTAAATCTCGGCCGGGACGCTGGTGATTGCGGCCATGGCATCGTCAAATGAGACGCCATTTGCCACGGAATTACCCGCGACCTGGACGGTCAGATGGATGCGATGCGTAACGCTGCCTGAGAAATAGTAAGCCGTGTCCACGCCAGCATCGATCAGACGGGCTGCATTTTCCTGTGTTGCGGCGAGCGCGGCGAAGGAAGAGGGCAGATTGTCGAATGGATCGACGATGACGGGAATGTCGGCGGCAGCGAGCTCGTCGGCAACGAGCCACCCTTCGGTGGCTCCGACGATCGCGATGCGCAGGTCCGGGTGGTCTTCTGAGAGTTTGATAATCCGCCTCAGATCACTGGCGCGATTGGCTTCGATGAGCAGGAGTTGCTGGCCCATCGTGACCGCCTTGAAGGCTCTCGCATCATAGGCTGAGAGCGTGTCGCCCTCTCTTTCGTGGAAGAACTTTCCGGGAAACCCGTAGGCATCGCCAATGGCCGCCTCCAGTTCAGCCCATGCCGCCGAGCGCGATCCGCCCGTTCGGCTTGCTGCGCCTTCATCCATCGTGATGAACGCAAAGGATTTCGGAATTGCGACGGAATCCGGAGCGCCGCTCGTTGTTGCGATGAAGCCCTGGCCGCCAAAGATACGATTGCCCGCACCTGGCGCGACGGCCATTCTTGTGATCCCGTCAATCCGGGCGACAGCTATGGCTGTGGCTGCCGGGTTGAAACTGTCAGCGGCGTTTAGAGACGCACTGAATTTGGCGCCATCATCTCCGGCGGCGATGTCATTTGTGGAGCTTTCCGCACCCACTTCGACAATGCCAACGCGCGACATGGCTGCGATAATGCCGGGCGTAACCCATTTACCGCTTGCATCAATCGCTGTGGCGCCTGGCGGAACGGCGGTGCCCGCAGGACCAACAGCCGTAATCAATCCATCTTCGATGATGACAACGCCATTTTCGATCGTACCGGCATCGGTGCCTGTCCAGACTGTGCCGCCAGAAATCGCAAAGCTCTGCGCGAGCGCGGCGCTGGCACTCAGGGTCAGAGCTGCAGCTAGGGCAGTGAGAGACTTGGTGATCATTTGACGTCTCCTTCACCGGGTTGGCCGAGTTCGAAGTCGGTCACCGGATTAGCTTCTGGTGTGGTGCGATCAAATGCTTTGACGCCATCAATGAATACCTGATCGGCCTTGGCGTAGATGCTGAATGGATCGGTCGACCAGATGACAAAGTCTGCGGCTTTGCCTTCTTCGAGCGAGCCAGTTTCCTCAAAGATGCCGAGCGACTTGGCTGGATTGGAGGACACCCAGGTCCAGGCATCGGCCTTCGAGATATCTATCCCGACTTTCCGGCCATAGGCCCAGGCCTTCGCCGTTTCCTGATTGAGGCGCTGAATTCCGGTCGGATCGTCGGAATGCGTGATCGCGCAGGCGCCGGCATTGTGGACAAGTGGCAGATTTTCGCGGACACCATCATAGGCTTCCATTTTAAATCCCCACCAGTCAGCCCAGATGGCAGCACAGGTCCCGGATTCAGCGAGCAGGTCGGCAATCTTGTAAGCTTCAACGCCGTGGTGGAAGGCGGTAACTTTGTAGCCAAACTCCTTCGACATATCCAGCACCTGGGCCATTTCGTCGGCGCGGTAGCAGTGCATGTGGACGAGGATGTCGCCATTCAGCACGCCCGCCAGCGTGTCCAGCTCAAGGTCGCGGTTTGGCGGCGTGCCGCCGTCTTTTTCGTATTTGTCCCATTTGCGCTTGTATTCAGTGGCCTTGATCCAGCTGGTCCGGTAGCCGGCGAAATTGCCCATCCGGGATCCCGGGGGCTGGCGGCGCGTGCCATAGACTCGCTTCGGGTTCTCGCCGCACGCCATTTTGAGTGTGTATGGCGCATTTGGAAACTTCATGCCCTGAACGGTCCGGGACGCCACATTTTTCACTGTCACACCGCGACCGCCAAAGAGGTTGGCAGAGCCCGGCAAGATCTGCATCGAAGTGACACCGCCCGCTAGAGCACGGGTAAAACCCGGATCCTGAGGCCAAATGCCATGTTCCGCCCAGACTTCCGCAGTGACCGGGCCCGTGACCTCATTGCCATCGCTGTGTGCATTCACGCCTGGGCTGGCATAGACACCGAGATGGCTGTGATTGTCGATAATCCCAGGTGTGACCCACCGACCGCCGGCATCAATAACCTCAGCACCTTCGGGCGCTTCAAGGTCTGCTCCAATCGCGGTAACCCGGCCGTCTGTTACAATCACGGACCCAGATTCGAGCATGCCGCCGACGCCATCCAGTATTGTTCCGCCAGTGATAAACAGCGTGCCGGATGGGGCAGGCTTGTAGGTCGACGGATAGGGATCCTTATTGAAGCTGACCCGTTCTCCGCTGTCCTTTGGTCCGGAATTACTGTTTCCGCAGGCTGCGAGCGCCAGCGCCATTCCAGCAATGCCGACAAGGTGTTTGATTCTCATCTTTCCCTCTTCAGTCGATGACACTTGCATTGTTCGAGACAAATGCAGGTGTGTTCAAGGCGCAAGCCATTCCCAAAGCTGGATTAGAGCGATGTTTTTAAAGAGTGTGATAAATTATCAATGCGAAACTACGTGATTTCACTATCTTGCCGGGATTCAGATTTACGTCTAAGCCGCTTGACGGAGCGGTGCTCGCCATAAATGCGAGTGAAAAGGGAAGCCGGTGTGAATCCGGCGCTGTGCCCGCAACTGTCAGCGGCGAGTCTGACCTCCATTGCCACTGCGTGACCGGTCACGTGGGAAGGCGGGGTCAAACGTCTGAGCCGCAGAGTCAGGAGACCTGCCGCGCCGTGTCGGAGTGCCCTCGCCGGGACCAGCGAGATGTACGCGGGATTGACCGCCATACGACAACACTAACCGGCAAGTAACTTGCTATAATTGTTGCGCCTTTCCAGACGCGAAGGGCAGGAGGTATGACCATGTCGTTCAAACGACAATCGCTCACTGGGATGAGCTTACTCATTCTGGGTACTGGCGGATACGCCATCGCGCAGGAAACAGAAGATGCAGATGAGTTGCTCCAGGAGACGGTGCGCGTCATCGGATTACGAGGCATAGAGAAAAGCGACGCGACGTCATCTGTGGCCGTGATTGACACGACCGCGCTGGGAGTTCGGAACAGTCCATTCATCGCTGACCAGCTTCGGCAAGTTCCCGGCCTTGCCGTGTCGCGTTCTGGCACGTTTGGCGGGCTAACCCAGGTGCGCTTGCGCGGTGCTGAAGCCAATCACACACTTGTCCTCGTAGATGGGTCCGAGACTTCGATCCCA
>JBCBUL010000062.1:0-4504 GCA_039818165.1 Pseudomonadota bacterium
CAGATGGAATTCCTGCAGACCCATATGAATGCGGGGGCTCCATCTGCATGAGGCCCACCAGCGGATGAACGATGCTTTCGAGCCGGGCAATCGCCTCCGCATCGCCGAGAACCTTGCCGCGCAGGGCAGCGCGGTCGATCCCGCCATCACCGCCGAGGACCCCCTCAAACGCTTCACTCACCGGCGCTACAGCGCTTCCGCCGGGCGCGTAGATGCCGTGCACAGCGGCATCGGCATCATACACTGGCGCGCCCTCATCGCGGAACATTTCCGCTGTGGCGGTCTTTCCCATCCCGATGGAGCCCGTCAGGCCGAGCCGGATCATTTCAGCGCCTCCAGCGCGTTGTGGCATCGGTCTATCGCAATCTGGCGGTTCGGCAGAATGCCATGCCAGATCTCGAACGATAGCGCCGCCTGACCCACCAACATGCCGATGCCATCGCGCGTGACCCAACCGCGCTGCCCGGCCATGGAGAGCACCGCATCTGTGTCAGCTCCATAGGACAAATCATAGAAGGGCCGGCCGTCGCCATCTGGCAGGTTCAGGGCGTCGCCCGCTTGTTTCAGGCTGATGCAGTTTATCACGCCTTCAGCAAAACCCATTACATCGGGCAACTGGTCGAGCCCGATCGCGCGCTTCGTGGGAAGCGCAAATTGCACGCACATATCTTCAGCGCGCGCCCGGGTGCGGTTTGCGATCACCAGATCCGCGCCGGCGTGATGTAGCGCGTGGACGACGGCTTTAGCAGCGCCGCCTGCACCCAGGATCAGAACCCGGGCGCCTTCGAACCCGCTTCCCACGAATTCCGAGTAGTCCTGAAGGAACCCGTCCCGGTCCGTATTGTCCGCACGCCAGGTGCCATCGGCCGTACGTGTCAGCGTATTGGCGGCCCCGAGCATCGCTACCAGCTTACTCATTTCCGTACAGGCGGGCAGAACGGCGGCCTTGTGAGGCATGGTGACGTTGATGCCGCGGACACCTTGGCGCCCGAGGGTGATCAGCCCGTCGATCGCTTCCCCATCCGGTATATGAAACCCGTGATAGTCGGCATCGAGGGCCAGATCTCTCATCCACCCCCTATGAATGAGCGGCGAGAGAGAATGGGCGATTGGGTCGCCGATAACGCCGTACTGCTTGGTCATTTGGCGATCACTCCGCGTGTGCGCAGATAATCGAGCAACGGCAGAAGCGGCAGCCCGAGAATTGAGAAATAATCGCCTTCAACCTGCGTAAACAGCTGGCTTCCCAAACTTTCCAATTGATACGCGCCGACCGTCGACAGCAAGGCGTCGCCGCAAGTATCGACATAATTCTCGATAAATGCCGCGCTCAGGGGCCGCATGGTCAGTCGGGGGCGGGCCAGGTGGCGCCAGACCGGCGTACCGCCCTCGCAAACAACCAGTGCGGTTTCGAGGGTGTGCGTCTGGTCGGACAGTTTGCGTAAATGGTCGCGCGCGCCCTCCAGATCTGAAGGCTTGTCGAACGCAGCCTCTCCCAGGGCGAGCATCTGGTCACCGCCAATCACGAGGCCAGGTCGCGATTGCGACACCCGGACAGCCTTCATCTCCGCCAGTGCCATGGCCTGGTCGCGCACGCTGGCACCCTCAGCCCGCAATGCGGCCTTCAGGGCGTCTTCATCGACACCGGGCTTCACTGCATCCGCCACCACACCGGCATTCGTCAGCAATGCCCGTCGCGACGCGCTTCCGGAGGCCAGGGTCACATCCATTTTAATGGCCTCTACGCTCATTCAGCTTGTTCAGGATGGCCGCCGCGGTTTCCTCGACCGACTTGCGAGACACGTCGATAACCACCCATTTGTTCTTCTGGTACAGGCGGTTGGCTTGAGTCACCTCCTCCTGGACCGCCGCTTCATCGGCATAGGACGTTTCCGGCGACTCATGGAGCGACAGCAAACGCTGCCGACGGATCTGGACCAACCGTTCTGCGCTGATTTTCAGGCCGACAATCATGGGCCTTTTCATCTGCGTCAGGATTGGGGGCGATGGGACACCCGGCACAAGTGGAATGTTGCCCGCGCGGACGCCGCGATTGGCCAAATACACGCAGGTGGGCGTTTTAGACGTGCGGCTGACGCCGACAAGCACCACATCTGCCTCCGTCAGGCCCTGGGTGTTTTGCCCGTCATCATGGCGGAGCGCAAAATCGATCGCTTCGATCCGATCGAAGTATTCCTGCGTCAGGGAGTGCTGGCCCGCCACGCGCTCGGTCGCCACAATGCCCAAATGGCGCGACAGCATGTGAACTGCAGGTTCCAGAATGGCCAGCGTCGGCAGGCCCGCAGCCCGGCACTCATGCTCAAGCGTCAAACGGAGTTGTTCGTCGGAAATCGTATACCAGACCACCCCGGGCGCCGCTTTGATCTCTGACAGGACCCGCGCCAATTGCTTGGCTGAGCGAACGAGGTAGTAGTTATGCTCGAGGGGCTGGACGCGCTCAAATTGCGCAGCGGCGGCGCGCATCACGGCATTCAGCGTTTCGCCAGTGCTGTCAGACACCAGATGCACGTTGAAATACATGCTCAAATTGGAGCTGGGGGCGCCTCTCGCGGTCATCGATGTTTCATGCCGCGCAGCAACTGCTACGGCAAGCCCTGTGAAGAGCCTGTGGGGAAAACGAATTCCTAAACGGATGACACAATAACTTCACAATTGATCGGTTTTTCCGCATTTCCGCTCCCGTTTCGTTCGCCCCTGTGGGAGTCTCTGGACTTAAACCGGCAATTTTCGCCCGGATTCAAACCCTTAACAAAAGCTTAACACGCCTGACTGATTGTGAGGCTTTGGTGGACAATCCATGGCACCCGCGCCAAAACGCCGGTTCTACCGGATTTCGGTGATCTAATCATCATCACATCCAATTGATTCCAAATCGGAGGTTTTTTTGCCTGCAGCGACCCCCCCACTGAAACCTCTCCTTGATGTTCTAAACGGCAACCGACGGGACATTCCTCCTGTCTGGATGATGCGTCAGGCGGGGCGTCACTTGCCAGAGTATCTGGTGGTTCGGGCCAAAGCGAAGAATTTTCTGGATTTCTGCTACTCTCCGGATCTGGCCAGTGAAGCCACGCTCCAGCCCATCCGCCGGTACGGCATGGATGGCGCCATTCTATTCGCTGACATCCTGCTGGTGCTCGACGCCTTGAACCTGGATGTGACCTTTGAGAAGGGCGTTGGCCCCGTTGTTGAAACGATTGAGACGGCAAAAGATCTATCTCGCGTGCCAGTTTCTGAGGCAGTCGAGAAACTTTCACCGGTTTACGAGACGGTGCGCCGGGTGAAAGCAGATTTGCCCGATGAAACCACGCTGATTGGGTTCGCAGGCGCGCCTTTTACTGTGTTGCTCTACACAATTGAGGGCCGGGGCAAGACCGATAAGTCGACTGCCCGCAGCTGGATCTACAGCAAACCCGAGGAAATGAAGGCTGCGCTAGACGCCATTATCGATGTCACGGCGCAGTACATGGCGGCCCAGGTTGAGGCCGGTGCGGAAGCGCTCATGATTTTCGAATCCTGGGCGGAGGGTCTGCCCAATGATGTGTTTGAGGAGTTGGTGATTGCACCAAACGCCGCATTGGTTGCTCGTCTCCGCGAGCTCGGAGTGACCGTGCCCATTATCGGGTTCCCCCGCGGGGCAGCAGGAATGCTCAGTTCCTATGTCAACGCAACCGGGGTGACCGGCGTGGGGCTCGATACCGCAGTGGTGCCATCTGAAGTGAACCGTGTCCTTCCCGAGAATTTCCCGGTTCAAGGCCACCTGGATCCATTGTTGCTGCGCGCTGGAGGCGAACGCCTTGTCGCACGCACACGCGAATTGCTCGCCGCCTATGGGGATCGACCCCATATCTTTAATCTCGGGCACGGGGTGTTGCCGGATACGCCGATCCCCCATGTCGAATTGGTGTTGAAGACGTTACGGGGTCAGTGATGGCGCGCAAGGTTGCAATCGTTCTGTTCAATCTGGGCGGACCCGATACGCGGGACAATATCCGCCCCTTTTTGCAGAACCTGTTTGCAGACCCAGCGATTATCCGGGCGCCCTCACCGATCCGGTGGGCCTTGTCGCGTATTATTTCCCGAACGCGCGCGCCGTCCGTGGCAAAGAATTATGCGTTGATGAACCAGCCGGAGGGAGGCTCGCCGCTTCTGCCGGAGACCACAAAACAAGCAGAAGCCCTGGAAGCAGAGCTTTCAAAGCGCATGCCCGGCATTGAAGCCAAGTGTTTCATCGCCATGCGCTATTGGCATCCCTTCACAGCCGAGGCGGCAGAACTCGTAAAAGCCTGGGCGCCGGATGAGGTTGTCCTCCTGCCGCTTTACCCGCAGTTTTCCTCCACAACGACGGCGTCATCGCTGGAGGAATGGGAAGCCCACTATGAGGGGCCGACGAAAACGGTCTGCTGTTATCCCTTCAACGAGGACTTCATCGCTGCCCATGCCGAAAAAATCATGGATGCCTGGAAAGCGGATGGTTCGCCAACCA
>JBCBUL010000063.1:0-4412 GCA_039818165.1 Pseudomonadota bacterium
AGTCAGCCGACCGTAGACACTTCGCTCGAGATGAAGATCTCCTACCCTCGCCTTTTCTGTCATGCCGTTCAGATATTTGCTGGTTGATGTGATCTCGCCTTTTGCGTGCTTGTCGAACACGAGCATAACGGCGGCTGTGGCCTTTTGGGGTCTGTTCCGGCTGGGGGCAGAATGACACCTTAAGGTCGGATGTCATCGATTTTTCCACCTGTATTCGCCCGTGAGAAGGATATGTGCCCATCCAAGCGGTGAGATGTGCGAGAGAAGCTCTGGTGAGCAGTCGAAACCATCGCGTTTTCGGACGACGACTGCGTGGCCGAGATGCTTCGTGTTCCAATAGATGATGATGGCGGCCAGCAGATTCAGACCTGCCATACGGTAGTGCTGGCCTTCGGCGGTGCGATCTCGGATTTCACCCTGGCGTCCGATGCGCAGGGCGTTTTTCAGCGCGTGATGGGCTTCGCCTTTGTTCAGGCCGATGTTAGCACGGCGCTGCATATCGCCATCGAGCAGCCAGTCGATAATGAACAGGGTGCGCTCGATGCGTCCGATTTCTCGGAGCGCCAGGGCCAGTTCATGCTGGCGTGGATATGATGCGAACTTTCGCAGAAGTTGGCTGGGCGGCATGACGCCCGCCGCCATGGTGGCGACGGCGCGCAGGATGTCAGGCCAATTCTCGACGATCAGCTTCTCTTTGATCTTGCCACCTATCAAGCCGCACAATTCCTTCGGGGCGGTTGATGGGTCGAAAAGATAGAGACGCTTGGATGGCAGATCGCGAATGCGGGGAATGAACCGGTAAGCCAGCAGCGCGGTAACGGCGAAGACGTGATCCGTAAAACCGCCCGTGTCAGCGTACTGCTCTTTGATCTTCCGCCCGACCTCGTTCATCAGCAGCCCGTCGAGGATGTAGGGGGCCTCGTTCACAGTCGCCGGAATGTTCTGGGTGGCGAACGGTCCGAACTGGTCGGAGACGTGGGTGTAGGCTTTCAGCCCCGGTTCGGAGCCGTACTTCGCGTTGATGAGGTTCATCGCCTCGCCCTGCCGCGCGGCGGAGAAGAACTGCCCATCACTGGATGCGGTAACACCACTGCCCCAGAACTGCGCCATTGGCAATTCCGACTGCGCGGCGATCACCATGGCGAGCGCCCGGTTGATGGCGTCGCTTTCGATATGCCAACGCGACAGGCGCGAGAGCTGGAAATAGTCATGGGAGCTTGTCGCCTCAGCCATCTTGCTGAGGCCAAGGTTCAACCCCTCGGCCAACAACACGTTCAAAAGACCGATACGATCCCTGCAGGGAACGCCCGTGCGCAGATGGGTGAAGGCTTCGGTAAATCCGATATCGTCATCGACTTCCTGCAGCAGATCGGTAATCCGCACCACAGGCAGGCGGTCATAGAGATCGAGCACCATCGCATCGGCCTCTTCGGGTACGACGCCGGTTAGTCGGTCTATTTTGAGAACGCCATTTTCAATGGAGCCGCCTGGAATTGCGCCCATTCGCGCGGCTTTGGCCAACCTCTCAAGCCCCTCCTGCAGCCGTGCCTTGCGGTCGGCCAGCCAGACCTCCGGCTCGAATGGCATTGTCAGGCGCGGCATCACCTTGGCAGCCTCTAGCGGCACGAGGGCCTGTTTCAGGTCGGCGTAGCGCCGGGAATGGGCAAGCCAGATGTCACCGGACCGGAAAGCTTCGCGGATTTGGAACAGAACGGCGACTTCCCAAAGCCGGTTGTCACCGGGCTTCTGCACCTTGAGGTGGCGATGCCATTTCGAGCTCCTGCGCAGGAAAGCGGTCTGGCGGGGCGCATCGGCCTGATCTTCAGCAATGATCCTGGCAGCTTTCATCAACGGTGCTGCCATAGGGGCGTTCCGGATATCAAGCACGCGTAGCATACGCGGTGCGTACCGCCGGAACCGATGGTATCCATGAACGACATGCGCCAGAGCGTCGGCGGCCATCGTATCGGTCAACTCAGCGGCGGCTGCCACCATGCATTCGAGACGTGTCCACCCGCAGGCGGTTTCTGTTGCATCATCGAGAGATGCGCCATCTCCTTTGGCTTCCAACAGCGCCGCACCGAGGTCTTTGAAGGAGCGCAGCGTCTCCTGCAGGGACGATCTGGCATCTGCGATCCGTACATCGCACAGCTTCTTGGCGTCCCGCCAGGTTTTACCGACGATGCGGTCATGGGTCTCAACCACGGCATCCGCAATGGCTGCGGTCCATTCGATGGCGCAGACGGTCAGGATCGCCAGGCGCCGGTCACTGGTGATGTCGCGCAATCCATCTGCGAAGTACCGTTCACCCTGGCGGCGTAGGCGTGTGATCCGGTGAGGTGAAATGCCGTCGAGAATATCGGGTGACAGTCCCAATGCCTGCAGGAATTCCAGCTTGTCCAAAAGCCGGGATGCGCCCGCTGAGTTACTGCCCACCTCGAACTGACGCAGCCAGACGAACCGGCTGACCTTATCATCGACGATCTCGGCTAGCAGAGCGTCTAGCCGTTCCTTCTTTTGGTCATCGAGCCTGGCGACAACCCGACCTTCTATTCTGCGCTCCGCTGCGACAAGGGCATCGGCGCAGAGCCGCTCGATCACTGTGACGCCGGGTAGGATCGTCTGCGTCCGACGGCATTCCTCAACAAACCGGCGCGCCAAGTCTTCGTTGGAACGGGCTGTCTCAGCTTCACGCTCAAGCCATCTCTTCAAGCTACGCGCGCCCTGACCGGAGAACATCTTGAAGCCGTAAATCTGGCGCAGGGCATGCAGATGCTGCTGGCGGGTTTGGCGACGCGCGGCGTAGGGCAAGACATCGTCGCCGGTCAGGCCAAGCTGGGCCGCGATGAAGCGCAGCACTTTTTCCGGGATGACCTCGTCAGACGAAAGAAGGCGTCCAGGATGTCGCAACGCACAGAGCTGCAAGGCAAAGCCGATCCGGTTTTCCGACCGCCTGCGTGCATTGATGTGCTCAAGGTCATCATTGGCGAGGGTGTAGTGGCGCAGCATTGATGCGTCATCGGTGGGCAGGTCGAACAGCGTGGAGCGCTGACGCGCGGTCAAAATAGATCGTCTTGGCATGTAGGATTGTCCTTGTTAGTCACATGCCTGTCCGGGACAGTTTCCGCACCAGCAAAATCAAGGGCCTGCAAGGCGATTTTCTAAGGGGGTTCAACTGGGACAGCGCGCCGCGATTTATGCCAGGGTTTCCACTGCAGATCAGTCCTGCGAACGGCAGATGCTGGAGCTGACCGCTTTTGCGGAGCGTGGCGGCTACGATGTGGTGGGCGTCTTCAAAGAAACGGCCTCCGGTGCCTCCGCTAACCGCGCCGCCCGCAACCGCATTCTTGATCTAGCCCAGGCCAGAGAGATCGACGCCGTGCTGGTCACCGAACTTTCCCGGTGGGGCCGCTCCACCCAGGACTTACTGGATACGCTCCACCGTCTGGCGGGCTGGAACGTCTCGGTCGTGGCCATGTCCGGTATGACTTTCGAGCTGAACACCCCGCACGGGCGTATGATGGCGACCATGCTGGCGGGCATCGCCCAGTTCGAACGCGATCTGATCTCAGAACGGGTCAAATCCGGTCTCGCCGCCGCCAAGGCGCGCGGCAAGAAACTGGGCCGTCAGCCAGGGCAACGTCCGAAATCCGACAAGCTTACTCCGAAGGTCATGGCCCATATCGCCGATGGCCGCTCTTACCGCTGGATCGCCCGCGACCTCGGCATATCGAAGAATACCGTCGGCGACATCGTCAAACGTAACCGAATGGAGACTTCGCAATGACCGTCGTTGTCCGCAAAATGGATCAAGCTGATAGCGTATCGTGGGCAGAGATGCGCTATCGCATGTGGGACAGCCTGTCCATTGATGAGCACTTGGGGGACATCAAGAAGATGCTCGAGGGTGGCATCAAACGCACCGGGTACATCGCCTTGCTCGATGACAACCGAGTTGCCGGGTTTGCCGAAGTTTGCATCCGCGAATACGCCAACGGCTGCACGGCCCAACCCGTTCCGTTTCTCGAAGGTATCTGGGTCGAACCGGAACATCAGCAGCGCAGCGTCGGGCGAGAACTGATTGCAATGATCGAGCGCGATCTTATCGGCCAAGGCTTTCACGAACTGTGCTCAGACGCCCATATCGAAAACACGACTTCGCATCATGCCCATGGCAGATGGGGCTTCGATGAAACCGACCGCGTCGTCTACTTCCGGAAATCACTGGACAGGGACATCAAACCGGTACTGAGCTGACCTTAAGGTGTCATTCTGCCCCCAGCCGGAACAGACCCCATTTGGCCGTCGGCGATGGTGCTTTGGGCTTCTGGGCCGCATTGCGCGAGGTGTTTGGGGGCACTCGTGAGCAACGGTGTTGGTTCCATAAAACCGGAAATGTTCTGAACGCTATG
>JBCBUL010000064.1:0-4006 GCA_039818165.1 Pseudomonadota bacterium
GCGTTGGCAGACACTTCGCCAGCGGTGCGCACATCGTCGAAAATCCTGATGTCGCCAACAGTCCCGGAAAATATCTGTGTCGAGCTGAAGCTTCCGCCCTGGACGTCCTGCTCCTGACCAAAGATCAGTGTGCCACCCGGCGCAATTTGAGCGCCTTGCTGGAAAGTTGCGGACTCTGCGAGATTGCCGTCCACATAGATGTTCAGCGCGCCAGTGGTGCTGTCCCAACTCACCGACAATCGATGGGGTTGGCCATCGATCAGCGAGACCGTGGAAATCGAGGTGTCGTAGAAGGTGCCATCGATGTGGATACGCAGATTGCCGCCATTCCGCCCTTCGATGAGGAACTCATTACTGTTGGATCTGACCGCGTAGGACGCAAAGATCAGCCCGCCTGACGGCATGCGTACCGCGTCCACCATCATTTCCAGTGTTATGGCGTCAGCCGGCATCGTGTAGAGGTCTGCGATCGACAAGTACTGGTCGCGTTCCAGCGGATCATTATTCAGCTCGAAACCGGTGAAGTGACGCGGATCCGGCGTTGAGCTTGGCGCGTCGGCGCTGCCGCCTGCAATGACATCATCCCCGGCGCCGCCCCAGATTGTATTGGCCACGCCATTGCCTGTGATCATGTCATCATGGGCGCTGCCGACGCCGTTCTCGATCACGGCATTGTAGGCGATCGAAACATTGTAGGTCTGGCCGTTGACCGACGAAAAGCTGCCCTCTCGCAGGTCAAGTTCCGTACCCTGACTGGACCCGGAAAAATCGAGCGTATCGGTGCCGTCGCCGTCCCAGATGGAGAACGCAATGTCATTTCGATACGTCAGATTGTAGCTGTTAAGGCCTGTCGTCTGGTTGTAGCCGTAAACCGTGTCGGTATCGCGTGTGGTCCAATCCGTGCCATATTCGATCTGCATGGCGAGAATATCGTGCAAGCCGAGCGTCGCCATGTTGCCAAAGCTGCCGCCGGTGTTGCTCTCATTGAAATAGGACAGGCTGGTATACTGGTAGCTGTCGTTCCAATGGTCCGCGTGGTCAGCGTAGTTGAAACCGCTGCCATTGTAGGGGCCGGGGTGGGAAAGTCCCATCGCATGCCCGATCTCATGCACCATGAGCCGGAAATTATACGTTCCGGGCAGCATTTCAGGTTCCCAGGAGACGCGGCTGACTACCACATTGGAGCCGTCCCAGTAGCCGCCGCCATTGGATCCATCCCGGTAACGGAAAGTGATGTCGGCATCATCCTGAACGCCATTGGTCGAGGTTGTCACCTCCACAAATGTGACGCCGGTCACTTCAGCGAAAAACTCGAGAATTGAGCGCGTATGGGCCTGGTTGACCTGCTCGAAGACCCAGTTTGGATCGCCTGCCGTCGTCGCATCGGCAAAGCGATAAGTGACGACCATGTCGCCATCATTGGTCCAGTTCAGGCCCGAGCGGGCAATATGCTGCGCCGTTTGGTAGGCCGACCAGATGGGCTTTCCATTGCCGGGATCGTTGGTTCCGACCAGGCCTGAGTCTTCGTTGGATGGATCAAGCGACTCCAGGACCTCGACATAGGTCTGGGTCCCCGGACCGTCAGTGTATGTGAAGTCATTGGGACCGTGATTGTGCCCATCGCCGGGGTAGTGGACTTCGCTACACCCCGAGCAGCAACACACATCAATGGGGTCGTGGGAGTCATCGACGGCAACTTCGGGCGGCGCGTCGAAGACCAGTTCTATTTGGCCCTCGGGAGAGACGGACGTTTCGGCGGGTCCATCACCATTTTGGAGTGCCTTGGATGGGTCCTCAGGCTCAGAGATGCCGAAATAGTCCGCTTGAGCGCTTCTCATAACGAAACTTCCTCAGTCAGTTCCCTGGCCAGATTCGAGTTCAATCTTCCGAGAGACTGTGATCGCAGAGTGGGCCAAACATAATGAAGACCGCAAACAGTTTCACTCGGGTTGATTCCTAATCTTGAATTTGTGGATTCGGAAACACCACCGCGCGATCCGGGTTTGCTGGCATCGCGTTTTATCTTCGAATCCAAAGTCCCGCACGTGTTGCGGCGCACCATGCGCGATAAAATTTGGTTAACAAGTTCGTTCATCTGGATTAGTTTCGCTGAACAGGAGAATTCTGCGTCGCTAATCGGAGGGTGAGGGTTTGAAGATTCAGGCAATGGTCCGCAAGGCAAACCTCAAAGACCTTGCATCGTCGAAAAAGAAAATCAGCATGTCACGGGAAGATCTTTTGGGGATCTTTTCAAGCATCGCTGAGGCCTACCCGTTTGATGAAGACTTCTATCTCGAGGCCTATCCGGACGTGAAAAACGCGATTGAGGCTGGCGCTGCGCCCTCTGCCCGTGATCATTATATCAATAGCGGTTTCATCGAAGGTCGTGTGGGCAGCCCGGAACTATTCAATGCTGAAGTCTACAGACAGAATAACCCGGATGTTGCCTCTGCCTTTGAACCAGGAGACGACGAAGCCTTGCTGCAGCACTATGTTCATCTCGGATGCCGGGAAGGCCGAGTCGCGCTCTAATCCCACCTAGAGTCTATCTTTTCTGTCTCGGTCTTTCAGCGTGTTGACGATGGTCTTCACGTCCTGGCTTCTTGAGCGAGGGAGGACGAGGACGGCGCGGTCATGGGCGACGATGACGAGGTCGCTCACGCCCACGGCGGTGACCAGGGTCTCCCCATCGCTGCGGATGTAGCAGCCCTCAGTGTCCACCGCGATCACATCGCCCACTTCGCTGGCCTCCGACAGCTCCGCAATCGCGCCCCAGGAGCCGATATCGCTCCAGCCACACGCCAGCGGACCACACACCGCCCCGCGATCG
The DNA here is from genome assembly GCA_039818165.1 of Pseudomonadota bacterium. GTDB lineage: Bacteria > Pseudomonadota > Alphaproteobacteria > Caulobacterales > Hyphomonadaceae > UBA5336. Next base: position 2,831 of record JBCBUL010000064.1, read on the forward strand.
GTCTTCTCCATCACCGCATAGTCAATCGACTCATCGCGCACCGTTTTGAAGATTTCCGGGTCCAGCACCCGGGCCTCGCCCAGCGGAGCCGCCGCGCGGTAGGCCGCCAGGGCCGCAGCCTGGATATCGGGCGCATGGCGCGCCAGCTCATCGGCCATCGTCCTGGCCGGGAACAGGAAGATGCCCGCATTCCAGGCAAAGGCCGGATCCTTGAAATAGCCTTCCGCCGTGGCAAGGTCTGGCTTCTCCCGGAACGCCTTGATGGCCCGCGTGTCCGCGCCAATCCCATCGCCGGCCTCGATATAGCCAAAGCCGGTCTCCGGGTGGGTTGGCTTGATGCCGAATGTGGTGATGTAGCCGGTCTCGGCCGTGTCTGCCGCCGTGGCCACCGCCGCGCGGAAGGCTTGCGCATCGGCCATGTAGGCATCGGACGGCATCAGCAGCACCAACGCGTCATCATCGCCCGGCAGCGCCGCGGAAATCGCTGCCACGGCCGCCGTATTGCGCCCGAACGGCTCCAGAACTACGGCGTGGGGCACATGGCCCGCCTCGGCCAGCTGATCCGCAATCAGGTCGGCAAACCCGACCCCACCAATCACCGACGGCGCGGCAAACCGGTGGCGCCCCACATCCCCGCCAAGACGCTCAAGCGTGTCCTGGAACATCGAACGATCCCCCAGCATCGCCTGGAACTGCTTGGGCTGCGACGCTCGAGACACAGGCCACAAACGCGTCCCGGACCCACCCGCCATGATCACTGGATGAATAATCGCCATCGCGATGCTCCAAGGAATGATGCCTAGCACTGAGGCTTATCAGGTCACTGTCTCCATTGCGAGACACCAGTCCCAATTCCGCGCAAACCACTGTAATTCCAGTGGATATATCCTCTGATTGGAGCGTGTGTCGTCAACAACCACAATCGAAGGAGACAATCACATGCAACCCATCGCCTTGGAGTCATCACGGTATCAATGGCTCAAAACGAAGTTGCTGGAAGACCACGCTGACATTGACGATGAAACTCTGGCCGACACCTTGGAAGGGCTTTCAGACTTCAACGAACTTGTCACAGCGGCAATCCGTTCAGCCATAGACGATGAAGCCTATGCCGGCGCGATAGATGAAAGACTGGGAGAGCTTCGCGCCCGGCAGAAACGGCTGAAGGAACGGGCC
>JBCBUL010000065.1:0-3718 GCA_039818165.1 Pseudomonadota bacterium
CGAAGGGTTCGCGCACGGCGACCTAATCACGGGTGTTTCGTCGGACGATGGGCTCTTTACAGCAACAATATCCGCCGTCGGCGGCGCGAACGAAGCCAGGATCTTCGATACCAATCAGTCCAACACGGCTGACCCTGACCTCGAAGCCAACTTTCAGAACTTTGCCGGCGGTCCAACGCTGGCGCCGGGCAACGCCATAATCGTTCAGGAAACCGTAGGTGTCGCATCCGCAATTCCTGATGATAACGGAAAAGGCGGCGTCATTACGATGACATTTAGCAAAGTGATCAACCTACTCGGTTTCACAATCCTCGACGATGCCGATATAACAATCCGCACGGATATGGGACACGTCTTCAACCACTCCGTCTCCGTTGACCATGGTTTTGCAATACTGGACTTAACCGGCGAGGGCATCACTCAGGTCCAGCAGTTGGAATTTGACTTCAACGGAGCATCTGGTGCTTTTGACAACCTAATTATTGAGGAGTACGTACCGCCGAGCCATGTTCCCTTGCCGATGGGCGGATCTCTTCTCGCCGGTGCTCTGATAGCGCTGGGCTATGCGCGTCGCCGGAGTGGTTCAGCAACATAGCCCCTACGGATTGCTCCTGCGGACCAAAAAATCTGGCTTATGGGCAGGAGATGGTTGTTCGCCCTACTTTTGTATGTGCGCTGGCGCAATGAAGCTTACGAACACTCGTGCCTGCGTTGTAGTGTTTTTTCTCGCGACCTTCTCAAAGATGTAGGGAGCATGCAGCGCTACATTGGGAGCCAATGCGGAAGTATCTACTCCCTAGGAACTTCGATGAATAGTTTTTGCGGGTTGGCAAAGACCTGCTAAGTGAGGTCTCTCTACAGTTCCGTACTTGACTCTGGTTGCTTGTTCCGGGGGCGGTTTGGGCCATGCGCCGTCGTTTTGACCTTCCCCCGCGATTAGGGCCGGTTTGATCTGGAATCTTCCGGTTGGTTTGCAGTGTTGAGCGGCAGCGTGGAGACCGCAAGAGTCTCAAGCGCTGGCGCGGTGGTTTTCATCAGGAACTCCTTTGGGGACAGGTATCCGAGCGCCGAATGCGGGCGCTTGGTGTTGTACAACTGAACGCCAGAACACCCACGTTACCGAGCGGCGCGAGGTTCTTTATCGATGGCATCCTTGGTTTGGCCGGTCGGTTTACGTCCATGAGTTGATCGAAAAATGCGGCGAAGCCGTGTTTCAGTGCAATCTCACAGGCCGCCGGTCGGACCGGCTTCTGGAAGTCCCGATATGGATGTTTGACCGGGCCGAATGCGCCTTCTGCCGTCGGATCGATGCGGCTCATGTAGGCTTGGACGCCCTTAAAGCTCTTGCGAGGCTTGTTTGCGATATCGACTGTAAGTCGTTCAGTAAATCCGACCCCCCCTCCCGCGTTGGCGCAGCATTGGACTCTGAACAGGAGATTCGGAGGTTGGCCAATGCCGCGCAAAATAACGACGACGCAACTCGAGCTGTTCCCAGACACCCGGTCTACGACCGCGGCACAAACTCCGCCTTGGCAGAGCCTGCCCGACGACACGCGGCAAACGCTGACACGATTGATGGCACGCCTGATGGCGAAACACGCAGACGCGGCAGAAGGGGGGAATGATCATGAAGCATGAGAAGATTGGCTCGCAGCATTTGGAGCGCAAAGCGATCCTTTACGTCCGTCAGTCATCGGCCCACCAGGTTCTGCACAACCGGGAAAGCAGCGCCCTGCAATATGCCATGCGGGAGCGGCTTTCGGATTTGGGCTGGAGCCGGATTGAGACAGTGGATGACGACCTCGGTCGTTCTGCCGCCGGCGGTGTCGCGCGGGAAGGCTTTGACCGGATGATCGCCGATGTTTGTCTCGGCAAGGTCGGCGCCGTCGCGGCGCGTGAAGTGTCCCGTTTTGCCCGCAACAGCCGGGACTGGCAGCATCTCATCGAGATGTGCCGTGTCGTCGACACTGTGCTGATCGATCAGGAAACGGTTTATGCGCCGCGCGATGGCAATGACCGGCTACTTCTGGGCCTGAAGGGCAGCCTGAATGAATACGAGCTCGACCTGCTCAGGCAACGGTCCCTTGCCGCACGCCACGAGAAAGCACGGCGCGGCGAACTTGTCGTCGCCGCCCCTGTCGGATTCGTAAAAGCCGGGAACCGGCTTGAGAAGGATCCTGATCGCCGCGTGCAAGAGGCCATATCCCTGGTTTTCGACAAGGTCGCTGAACTGGGGAGCGCGCGGCAGGCCCTCATGTGGTTCCTCGAACATGGCCTTGAATTGCCCAGCTTGCGCAAACAGGGTGATGTGATCTGGCGGCGGCCGACATACGCCACCATCCATCGCATGATCGTCAACCCGGCCTATGGCGGGGCCTATGCCTATGGCAAGACCCAGGCAGCGGCGGGGTTCGGTGCAACCGCCATTCGCAGGAAAGATCGCGACGACTGGCTGGCATTTAAGCCGGGCGCACATGAAGGCTATGTGAGTTGGGAACGAGCAGAGGCGATCCGCAAGATGGTCAGTAACAATGTTCCTCAGAGCCGGCATCATGGCGCTGCCAAGCATGGCTCGGCCCTCCTGGCCGGGCTGCTGCGCTGTCGGCGCTGCGGCCGTAAACTGACTGTTCGCTACACCGGCAAGAAGCACGACATCCCGCGTTACTCCTGCTGGCGCGGCCTTTTGGACAACGGCGAAGCGCGCTGCATCGCCTTCGGCGGATTGCGGGTCGACGATGCCATTGAACATGCGCTTTTGCAGGTAGTCGGACCCGGTGCCATTGCCGCCGCAGAGGCGGCAGCCACGCAAGCACTGCGCCAGCGGGATCAGGTTCGCGATGCGCTCTGCCGTGATCTCGAAGCGGCTCAATACGCGACTGATCGGGCATTCCGGCAATATGATGCATCCGATCCCGAGAACCGCCTCGTGACCGCCGAACTGGAGGCCCGGTGGAACCGAACACTTCAACAGGTTCAGGAGATCGAGAACAAGATCGTTCACCATGACGCGGTCAGCCCGAACGGGACCACGCTGGCGGTGGAAGACCTGGCGGCCCTGGGGGCCGATCTCGAACGCGTCTGGGTCGCGCCGGCCACCGATGCAAGGTTGAAGAAGCGCATTGTTCGCACGGTGATCCGGGAAGTGGTGGCAGATCTTGATGATGATGCCTCCGAGATTGTTTTGATGGTTCATTGGGCCGGTGGCGCACATACCGAAATCCGTCTGCCAAAACGCCGCCGCGGACAGCGCAATGCAACACCGCCGGATGTTGTCGAGGCCGTCCGCCAGCTTGCGCGGATTGCCAGCGACGATGTCATCGCTGGCGTTCTGAACCGGAACGGGTTCTCCACAGGAAATGGCAACCGCTGGACCAGGGAGCGGGTCACAGCATTGCGGTCCTACCGCAAGATCCCGGTATACAAGCCCGAACCCGATGGTCTTGACCCGTGGCTCAATCTCTCTGGTGCCGCAAAACTGATCGGCGTAGCGCCAAAAACATTGCGGTTGGCAGCAGAAGCCGGCGATATCAAAGCAGACCATCCGCTTGCTGACGGGCCATGGGTGTTCGAGCGCGCGGAACTGTCAACAACGAAGGCACAACAACTCAAGAAACGGGCTCGACAAAACCCCAAACACCCCGCGGTATCGCACCCAGATCAACAAAATCTATTTTCTTCAACAACATAGAAAGATGGGCGCAATGAAGCAGAGTTGTAG
>JBCBUL010000066.1:0-3455 GCA_039818165.1 Pseudomonadota bacterium
AACATCGGGCAGGCTGCTGAACAACGCCCGTGCCCCGATGTAGTCGCTGACCTGACCGGCGGTCACAAACAGGTTGAGAGGGCGTCCTTGGCTATCACAAATCGCGTGCAGCTTTGTGTTCATGCCGCCTTTGGTGCGACCAATCAGGCGTCCACGCCCCCCTTTTTGACCCCCAAACTGGAAGCCGTGCGATGCGCCTTGAGATAGGTGGCGTCAATCATGACAGTCTTTGTCTCACCGTGATCGGCAGCCAGACCTATCATCATTTGTGCAAAGATGTAAGCGGTGCTTTGACCCCACATTGATCAGTTGAGGTGTTTTCCTTTCGGCTTCCAGCGTTTGGCGAGCTTGAGAACTTCGAGGTGGAGTTCGTCGCTGTCGGGGACGCTTGGGTCGAATGCGCCGCCATACCAGGTTTTGAGATCGGCATGTTCCGGGTGCTTCGGATCGCCCATGGCTTCAAGGAACTCTTCGTAACCAGGTGCGCCGCCGACGTCTTCGGGCGGGCAGCGTCCAGCGATGTCTGTCAGACGCGGGTAGAGTTCGCCGGGGACGGGGTCGCTGATCTTGCCGATCTTGATCTTGTGGTCCCAACTGTCGCCGAAGTCGTAGAGGTAGTTGATCGTGCGCGCGCCGGTGTCCTCGATCAGCTCTGCCAAGGTGGTCTTGTTGGCGGGTAGATCATCACCACCGAAGTCTGGATCAGGAAGCCCCCATGTCGCGCCGCCCGCTTCGAACATGTAGAGATGCGAGTTGGTCCAGCCCATGGCGGCCTGAATGGTCAGATGCAGGCGGTCGAGGCGGATATCAGCGGGCACTTGCAAAGTGCGCGTGACAGCAGGCTCGACATACTCAAGCGTGATCTTCAACTCGATGATGCTCATGGCCCTGTCCCCCTGTCGGGCCTTTGTAATTCCAAGGCAGGAGGGCGTCGATATCGGATTGTTTGTGGCCTTGGGCGATGTCTCTGAGCGTCGTGGCTAACCAGGCATGGGGATCGACGGCGTTCAGTTTGCAGGTCTCGATCAGCGATGCAATCATTGCCCAATTCTGTGCCCCGGCATCGTGACCGGCGAAGAGCGCATTCTTGCGGTTGAGCGCAATCGGGCGGATCGTCCGTTCCACGGCATTGGAATCCAATTCGATACACCCGTCGTCGAGGAACCGGCACAACCCTTCCCAGTATTTGGCGATGTATTTGAGGGCCTCGCCGATTGGGGATTTGGCGGACACGCGGGCGCGGTTGGCCGTGAGCCAGGTCTCGAATGCTTCGATAATCGGTTTTGAGCGTTCTTGCCGCGCCTCCCGGCGCGCGTCCGGGCTCAGACCTCGAATGTCGTTTTCAATGCGGTACAGCTTGCCGATCTGTTTGAGGCCCTCATCGGCAATCGGCGTGGTTCCGGTCTGGGACACCTCGTGCAGCTTCCGCCGCGCATGCGCCCAGCAATAGGCAAGCTGTACGTCCTGAGCAGGCCGTTTCAGAAGCCGATTGTAGCCTGCATAACCATCAACCTGCAGCACCCCGCTGAAGCCGTTCAAGATTTTATCCGCATAGTGGCCAGAGCGCCCCGGCGCGTAAGTGAAGGCCACACCAGGTGGCGCATTGCCATCCCACGGTCGGTCATCACGGGCCACAGCCCAGAAGTATCCCGTCTTCGTTTTGCGTCTGCCGGGGCCGAGCACCGGTGCAGTGGTCTCATCCATGAAGAGCTTGGTCGACCTTTTCAGGTTCGCCATCAGCGCGTCATAGACGGGCCGGAGTTCAAAAGCAGCCCGACCAACCCATGCGGCCAAGGTGGAGCGATCAAGATCGATGCCCTGGCGTCCGTAAATCTGCGCCTGCCGATACAACGGAAGATGATCGGCGTATTTCGACACGATCACATGCGCCAATGTCGCCTCGGTCGGCATGCCGCCGGGGATCAGATGCGCAGGCGCCGGGGCCTGCACAATGCCGCTTTCGCAAGAACGGCAGGCATACTTTGGACGGCGGGTTACAATCACGCGGAACTGGGCGGGGACAATATCCAGCCGTTCGCTGACATCCTCGCCGATGACATGCCGCTCGTGACCGCAGTCGCAGGTGGTGCTTTCCGGCGCGATGATCTCTTCAAAGCGTGGCAGGTGTTTCGGGAGCGATCCCCGATTAATCTTGCGCGGGCGGGATTTGCCACTGACCTGCTGGTCATCCGTCTCATCCTCGGCATGAACAGCTTCCTGCGCGGCCTCGATATCCTCCAGCGCCAGCTCGTATTGCTCAGGACAGACCTTTTCAGACCGCGCACCGAACAACGCACGCTTGAAGTCGGCGACCAACTTTTCCAGCTGGAGAATGCGGGTTTCCTTGCGGTCGATCACACCCGCCTGAACAGCATGATGTTCCTGCTGGGCACGAATGATGGCCTTCAAAGCATCAATGTCATCAGGAAGATCAGCCGTCGCAATCATGGCGCTGACCTACCAATTTCGCGCATCAGATGCCTGCCCAATCCGCCGCCTGATTCACTCTGCCGCAGTCGGTGGACGCGCCGCCAATGCCTTTACCTTGCGCCAGTCGAGACCGGCAAACAGCGCTTCAAACTGGGCATGATTGAGCGACATCAGACCATCCCGGATCGCAGGCCAGGTGAAGGTCGTTTCCTCCAGCCGCTTGTAAGTCATCACCAAACCGGTGCCATCCCAATACAATAACTTCAGACGATCCGCTCGCTTGGCCCGGAACACAAACACCGTGCCCGTGAACGGCTCCTTGCGCAGCTCGTTCTTCACCAGTGCTGCCAACCCGTCATGCCCTTTGCGGAAGTCCACAGGCCTGGTCGCAATCACAATCCGAACCCGGTTCGACGGGAAGATCATGGCGTGCGAAGCGCCCGCGCAATCTCAGCAACCCGTGCGGCGGATGTTGTCGTGTCCAGGCGGATGACAATGTCACCAGATACGATCTCAATCGGTGCCATCGCGGCATCCTGTGGTTCGGGGACAGGACCCTCAAACACCACCGGCGCAAATTCAGCACCGGCCAGATCAGGCACCGGCAACTTGCCGTCCTTCGCCAAACGCCGCCATGACGACAAATGGTTCGGGCGCAGATCATGCCGCCGCGCAACCTCATTCACCGTCACCCCCGGCACCAGGGTCTCCGCAACAACCTGTCCTTTGTAAGCATCCGACCAACGTCGCTTGCCAGACGGGCCAACCATGACCTCCATCCGGCAAAGCTCCTCCATATGGTGATCTATATGGCCTCCCAAATCCGCCTCCATTGCAAAACTACTCTCGGCAACGGAATCGCAGATCAGGCAGACATCAGGAAGGTGGGGGCAAAACACCGCTTACTGCGTTCCATGAATCCTACATAAACAACTGGGATATATATGGGGGCATAATCGAGTCGGCTGCACTAGGCGTAGCTGGCGGTGCTATAAGGGTGGTCTCTACTGGTTTGCCCGCTGCGG
>JBCBUL010000067.1:0-3416 GCA_039818165.1 Pseudomonadota bacterium
CCATGATCCGGTCGAGAGATTCCCGTCTTTGAGTCAGGGTCGCAAGGGCGCGCCTGAGCTCCGCATTCCGTACAATGCTGGTGCGCCCCGCATCGCGCAGGGCTGTCCAGGAAGGCAGGCTGGTGGCGACAATACCGGGCGCATGCGAGGTGGAAATGGCATCGCACTCAAGCTCGGTCAGCGCGCGGAATTCTGCCTTTCCGAAGAGCACATCGGACCCCGCCGCGATCGCTTCGAGTTCGAGGAGGCGGAGATCGATCAGCTCACGGGAATTCTTTTCAAGCGCGAGAACGTCCTGATAGAGCGCCCTGAGGAAGACCGCCTCTTCTGCCCGATCGATCCGCGCCTGGTTCCATGCATTGACCTGCAGGCCCAGCAGAATACCGATCATCACGATCACGATCTCCAAGGCGACGGTAAACCAGTCCTGCCGCCGTATGGCGCTCGCAAGCTTGCGTAGTATCAAGTGATTGCTCCTCCCCAAGGGCGCACCGCCACATGGCGCGCATTGGTTGGGAGTGTGGCGGAACGCCTGTGGTTTTGCAAAGGCTTATGGCGGCTGGCACAAAGGTGTCGTCATTCCGGGTGAGCGAAGCGGAAGGCCGGAACCTATGGCCGTTGCTATGCGGAGCTATTCCCGTGGATCCCGGACATTCCGCTTCGCGAAATTCCGGGATGACGGGAAGACAAGTAGACCTGTACTGCCTGAAGATCGCCACGAAGCCGCGAGCGAGTATTGCAAAAGCTTAACGATGGAGCGTGAGAAGCATCACATTCTCGCGTGTATCGGATCCATATCTCTACCTTCATTAGATTATCGAACTTTCAATTCTAATTCTATTGAGGAGAGAACAATATGCAGATCATCAAGACACTGGGAGTCGGCGTAAGTGCATTTCTTTTCGCCACAGCTGCAGCCAACGCGGATTGCCGGGACTTTTTCGACTTTTCCGAATACAAAATTGACTACACCGAGCTTGAAGGTAGTCCCGAACCAGGACGCACCAGGATCTTCGATTTCAGGATCACAAGCCGAAGCGTCGAGGACAACTGCACAATCATCACTGCAAAGTGGGAGCAATGGCAGGTAAATGGAAGAGCATGTCGCAGAGGATTTCGTTTCACGGCGGAAAAGGCCGGCGAAGGTCGTATCCGGGGATCGGGCAAGTGTGCCGGCGACTTCTTCAATGGAGAGATGCGCTACGTCGCCCGACCTGTTTTCTATCGGGTGAGCATTTACTAAACGCCTCGCCCCATGGGGCACATCAAACATCTGTGCGATGTGCCCCATGCGGCCCTAAAACCGCGTAATCACCGTCGCACCTGTTCCTTCATGCCGGTCCATCGCCATCAGCGCCTCTGAGGCTTCGCTGAGACTGATCTCACGCCCGAGGATGCGCGCGGGGTCGACACGGCCGGATTGGACCATGGCGAACATGGCGTCATAGCGGTGGGCCTGGAGGCCGTGGCTGCCGAGGAGTTCGAGCTCTTTGGCGATCACGCGGCCCATCGGAATGGTGGGCTGGCTGTGCTCGCCTGCCATCAGGCCGACCTGAACGTGGCGGCCGCGTGTGCGCAGGTTTTCTATGGAATTAGCGCAGGTCTCTGAATGACCGAGCGCGTCGAGCGAGAGATGGACGCCGCCTTGTGTCAGCTCAATAATCGCGCCTGGAATGTCTGCCACCTCGCGCGCATTGAGCGTGTGCACAGCGCCCATACTCTGCGCGAGGTCGAGCGCGCCCGCATTGATATCGACCGCGATGACATTGGCGCCCGCCGCCTGGGCGATCATCACCGCTGATAGGCCCACCCCACCGCAGCCATGAACCGCAACCCATTCCCCGGCCTTGGCCCGGCCCTGATCGATCACTGCACGAAAGGCGGTCGCAAAGCGGCAACCAAGGCTTGCGGCGGTGTCGAAGCGCATGCTGTCAGGCAGGTGGACGACATTGAGGTCCGCCCGCTGGACGGCCACATATTCCGCGAAAGAGCCCCAATGGGTAAAGCCGGGCTGGAACTGGTTATCGCAAACCTGTTGGTCGCCGGCATGACAAGGCTGGCACTGCCCGCACCCGCCGACAAAGGGCACGGTAATCCGGTCGCCCGGTTTGAAGCGCGTCACTTCCCGTCCGAGCGCCACGACAGTACCCGCAAACTCATGTCCGGGCACATGCGGCAACTCTATATCCGGATCGTGCCCCATCCAGCCATGCCAGTCGCTCCGGCAAAGCCCAGTCGCTTCGACCTTGACGACGATGCCGTGCGGATCGGGCTCTGGATCGGGCACGGTGCGGACGTCTGGAGTCGTGCCAAAGCGGTCGAAGATGAGGGCTTTCATGAGGCAAGCATTAGCTTGATGGGTGGCTTAACGCCAGCGTGACTAAGCAATGATAGGCGCGTGTCTGAATTCATTGAAGATGGCGCATTCATTCGCGAAAATGAAACCAACTGGCGCGCTGCCCTCGGCTAAGACACATGTAGACCTATAGGGCATACGCATCAAAATTCATTATAAAAACTACTAATCAGCCCATAGCCGCGATCCTGTTTTGCACTACCTCGCGGCTGATGGACCAGGCCGAAACCCATTTTGCCCGCGCGCATGCGTTGATGGCCCGCTCAGAGGGCGGCGATGCGCTTGCGGAGGCGGCAGAAGAGATGCGCAAAGCGGCGGATCTTGGGCATCCGGCAGCGGCCAATAATTATGGCGCGATGCTGCATCACGGCCGCGGGGTTGAGGTGGATCTGCCACTCGCGCGTGCCTGTTATGCGATTGCTGCCGAAGCTGGCCTTGCCGCCGGGCAATTCAATCTCGGCTTTATGTGGCTTCATGGCCTCGGTGGCAGCCAGGACACGACAGAAGCCCGCGCGCTCTTTGTCGCCGCAGCTGCCGGCGATGACGGGGATGCCCTCACCCATCTTGGACGGATGGCCATGGTGGGTGAAGGCGGTCCGCAAGACTTTGCCGCTGCCCGGGAGTGGTGGGAAAAAGGCGCAGCACTCGGCGATGGTCGGTGCGCTTACAATCTTGGCGTGGCCAATGCTGGCGGCCATGGAGCTCCGCCCGATTTTGTCGCCGCCTATAGCTGGTTCCAGAAAGCGTTGGCGCTTGGCAATGCGTCAGCAGTGGCAGAACTTGAAAAGCTGGGGTCCGTTATGTCCCCGGAGGAACAAGACAAAGCGCGAGCAGCTGCAGGCGCGGCTCGCGAGTCTTGAGGATAGGTTTAGAGCGCACTCGTGGTAACATCCTGCGGCCTGTTTAATGCCTCCGAAACGCAATGTAATCTTATTGCAATATCTACGTCTCATCTCTATGTTTCGGTCTCTGTAAGCAGCTTGGATGGCGAACATGGCAACAATCCCTGAAACCTATGACGAGTGGAAGCACTGCATCACGGTCAAATGTGGGATTCCGC
>JBCBUL010000068.1:0-2832 GCA_039818165.1 Pseudomonadota bacterium
CAGACGGGATGGCAGTGCTCAAACGCCTGTTAGCCACCGCCGACGTGTTGGTCGAAAACTTCCGCCCCGGCGTGCTGGACAAGATGGGGCTGAGCCTTGAGGTGCTGAATGACCTCAACCCCAACCTTATTGTCTGTAGCATCAGCGGTTTTGGCGCTGATGGCCCTTACGCGCAACGCCCGGCCTTTGATTTCATTGCGCAGGCGCTCAGCGGATTTATGAGTGTGAATGGAGAGGCGGGCGGCGCGCCGTTGCGCTCAGGCCTGCCGATCAGCGACTTGGTGGTAGGATTATATAGCGCCTTGGCGATTTCTTCGCGTCTTGTGGGTCGCGACACATCCAAGTCCACCGGTGTGCAGACCGTTGACGTCGCACTGACCGACAGCATGATCAGCCTTCTCAGCTTTCAAGCAGCGAACTATCTTGCCGCAGGCGTCGAACCCGTGCGCAGCGGCAACGAACATCAGCTTGTTGCGCCCTACGGCGTGTTTGAAACGGCGGATGGGACCATCGCGCTCGCGCCGAGCAATGATGGCGTGTACCGCAAGTTGCTTGCGGTTCTGGATATGGAGCATCTGTTGGAAGACGAACGCATAGATACCAACGAAAAGCGCATGAAGAACCGTGCGCTCATGCGCGAGATCCTGGAACCTGTGTTCACATCCAAGAGCAGTGACCATTGGATCGAAACAATGAATGCGGCAGGCGTTCCAGCGGGGCCCATCCTTTCTGTGCCTGGTGTCTTCGCCGATCCGCAAGTGATTCATCGCGAGATGGTTATGCCTGTTGACCATGGAGACCGAGGCACCGTACAGATGCTCGGCTTTCCGATGAAATTCAGCCAGGAGCCTTGCCAAGTGCGCCACCCAGCGCCGGTGCTCGGTGAACATAATGCCGAAGTTCTGCGCGACGCAGGTTTTGCACCGGACGAAGTGACAGAACTCAGGGACAGGGGCGTCGTCTGGACCGGATAGGGTTAGGAAGCGCTTCTGACTTGGGGCGGGGACATGTTACGACCGTAGAGAATAGCTGATCAGTGCCCCAACCCCTTGATGCTACGCTGCGAACAGTTGTCCATTTTCCTTCGACGGAAAGCGCACTTCCCACCGTATAAACCTTGCCTGCCTGGAATTTTGAGCCACCCAAAACGAAAGATCGGAGTAGACATGCCAATTTCGAAATCATTGCCAGCTGCAACTTTTGTTCTGGCTTTTGCGAGCCCCGCATTTGCTGAGAACGTTGAAATCTACGTAGTCGATATGCTCGATAACATTCAAAATGGCTATTGCATCGACATTGCTAAGGGACGAGGTGCCGATGCAAACCCTGAAGATGGGCTTCAGGCTCACACTTGCTACAGCCCATCCGGAGAAGTGCTTGTCGATCAGGCTTTTGACCCGGATCAATTTCTAGACGGTATCTTGTTTATGCCAGAGTTTGATGTGTGCATTCAGGCCCCGTCAACCGCGACAGGCGCGTCCGTTGAACTGGCTGGCTGTGATGGTTCGTCCGCGCAAAGCTGGGTGTTTGACGGCCAAGGTACCATCGCCCCAGAAGCGGCACCGAACATGTGTTTAACGTTGACAGGTGAGACGCGCACCGGGCGCAGTGATGAGAATCAAATGATCGCGATCTCGCTTCAGGCATGTTCTGACGAAAAGGCGGCCTTTCAGACTTGGTCCAACCGAACCGCGAAGTAATGTTGAAGCGGAGAAACACTTCGATTCTACTGTGACAATTCGGGTCCAGGCGATAGACGGGTGAGGTCGCGTGGTGGGGAGCTTATGGTCAATATGAGCCAACATGTGTTGATCACAGGTGGGGCAGCCGGGATCGGCCGCGCCATTGCTATGAAGTTCCTCAGCGAGGGCGCAGGTGTTGCCATTTGCGACGCTGATCCTGACGCTGTTGCGGCGTTCTCCCGCGAATTCCCAGAGGCGATCTGCCAAACGGTGGATGTGACCGCAGAGGCGGAGATGGCTTCTTTTCTCGACGAGTTGGCGGCGACTTGGGGCGGCGTGGATGTCGTTTGTGCCAATGCTGGGACAGGTGGACCGGCAGGGCCGATTGAAGACCTGAGCTATGGCGATTGGCAAAGGTGCATCGAGACCAATGTGCACGGCTCTTTCTTGACCTGCCGATGGGCGGCGAAGCTTATGAAAGCGCAAGGAAGCGGGCTGATTGTGATGACGTCATCGACGGCAGGGATCATGGGATACCCCCTGCGCGCTCCCTATGCGGCTGCGAAATGGGCGATTGTCGGCATGACAAAGACCCTCGCCATGGAGCTGGGCCCTTTCGGCATTCGCGTCAATGCGGTTTGCCCGGGAGCAGTTGAAGGGCCGCGCATGGATAGAGTGATTGCTAACGAAGCGAAGGCGCGCGGCGAAAGCGAAGACACAGTGCGCCAATTCTATGTTTCGGGCGTGTCTATGAAGACATGGGTTAAGGCCGAGGATATTGCGAATAGTGTATCCTTCCTCGCATCAGATGCTGGCGGGAAGATCTCGGGCCAAATATTGGCCATTGATGGCCACACGGAAACACTTGCATAGCTGTGGCGCTCAGTGACGTCTCTCTTTAGGGCCGACCCAATCCAGACTGTATGAGCGCGGCGCGTTTGGCCAGAGTCTGCAGCTCCTTTGGGTCGCAAGCGCGGAACTTGAAGCGCACCTCATAAAGGCTATCCGTCATCGAGACGGTTTCCATACTGTCGAGAAGGATGGAGGCTTTGCGGGCGAAGTCAAACACGCGCGGGATGAGATCGTAAGGATCGGATGTCTGCAGAACCAATTGTTCAAACACGTCCTCGTTGTTAGATGCAGCGTCCAC
>JBCBUL010000069.1:0-2208 GCA_039818165.1 Pseudomonadota bacterium
AAGCCTCGGCACCGGTCCGGCAACGATCGCGCTCTACAGGTATGTCATTTCGGTGCTGGTTCTGCTGCCGTTTCTGCCGCGGGAACGCCACAAGCGCGGCAAGGCGCTGCTGCTTGCCGGGGCCGGGGCAATCGTCGGCCTGAGCGTGATCGGCTATCTGGAGGCGATCAGCAACGCACCACTGGCCGCCGTCGGTGTCGTCTACATGTCCTACCCGGCCTTTGCGGCCCTGTTCGCACTGGTTCTTCTGAAGCAGACACTCAACTGGCGGACGTTTGCAGCCATCGGCCTGGTGCTCGGCGCGGCAGCTCTTCTTCTTGATCCGGCGGCCCTGTCGCCTGAGGCGCTGGCAGCCCTTGTCTGGGCCATCCCAGCCCCGATTGCCTTCGGGTTTCTGATCGTTGTCCTGAGCGGCATGGGCGGTGACCTCAATCCGTTGGAGCGCGCCGTTTGCACGCTGATCGGGGCCATCGCAGGCCTGCTGCCGCTTGCGCTCTTCGAGGGCGGTGGCTCGGTCCTGCCGTCCTCCTTCACGGAAGTCTGGCTGATCGTGCTGATGGGCCTTGTTACCGCGCTCATTCCGCAGATCATGTACACGATCGCATGCCAGAAGATCGGCCCGATGAGGACCGCAGCGGCAGGAAGCTTCGAACTGCCGACCATGTTCCTGATCGGCTGGCTTGTCTTCGGTGAGGCCTTCGGGACGCTGGAACTCGTCTGTGCGGTGCTTGTTCTTTCCGCCATCCTTGTTGCACCCGCGCCCGCTCCGGCGGCCAGTCCGGCAGGCGACAGGCCTGCGATACAGACGGGATAAAATATCTCTGCACAAAGTATCTTGATATCAAGATAAAAAGTGACTATCTCCTGTTCGACCGGGCAGGTAAAGCGTTTCGGCAACTTTGAAACAAGCCGTCGTCCTTGGCATTCAAGACCAGCCGAAAGGCAGAAAAGGCGAACCGCGCTGTTCCCGAAACGCCATGGAAGCCCGGAAGAGTTCTGGAGAAAGACTGATGACTGCCCGCAATCCCGACCACCCCGTTCACGACCTGATTGTCAATCGCTGGTCGCCCCGCTCCTTCGACCGATCCGAGATGCCGGAAGCGGAGCTGAAGACGATCCTGGAAGCCGCGCGCTGGGCTCCGTCCGCGTTCAATATCCAGCCCTGGCGCTTTGTTTATGCCCGGCGCGGCACGGAGGGATGGGACACGCTCGTCAACCTCTTGAACCCGTTCAACCGCGACTGGGCCCAGCATGCCTCGGCGCTGCTGTTCCTGTTCTCAGATACGGAAGTGGACGGCAAGGACGGCAAACCGAACCGCAAGAGCGGAACCCATTCCTTCGACGCAGGCGCCGCCTGGGCAAATGCAGCTTTGCAGGCAACAGAGATGGGCTACCACACCCACGCCATGGCCGGGATCATGCGCGACGACATCCACGGGACGCTCGGCGTGCCGGCCCGCTTCAAGGCGGAAATCGCCATCGCCATCGGCAAGCGCAGCAAGATCGAAGACCTGCCGGAGGACCTGCGCGCCCGCGAGGTCCCAAGCGCCCGCAAACCAATTGATGAGATTGCGTTTGAGGGGACTTGGGGGTGACGCGGGAGGCGTTGCACCAGTTGTGCTGTCATCGTTGGCTATGATGAAGATGGGGACATGTAGCTTGCTACATCCATGCCGGATGGCAGCACCGTGTTGTGGCTTCTGGAATTGGCTAGGAAGGCTCTGCTTGAGGTGGAAGGTTAGTTTGGTTGGCGATTGAAAAAAACAGTTCTTGAAGTTCTTCTGAAGCGTAGCCACGAGGTAACTCGCCAAAATTTTCTCGAAACATCGAGAAAGTGCCGGCCCAAAAGGTGATTGCGTTGTCGATGCCTAGTTTAAGATTCGTCAGCAAAGGTTCGATTTTACAAAGATCAACATAACGCTTTGTAGTGGCGTCACCGTAACCATGGGTCAGTACTTCAAATACATCGATCATCAGAAAGCCCGCGTCAGATTGTTTGAGGTAACCTGGTGTTAGCTTAGAGAGAATGCCGATTGACCCACCGAAAAAGCCTAAAACAAACGGATTAACCCAAAAGTCGCTCGTCAGCCCGTGTTTTTCAATTTGCCGCCTCAATACTTATGACGTGAGGTGGCTGATGATTTTTTTCTTTTTGTGACGCGCAGACATCCAGAGCATCTTATGTCCCATTCCACACAAACAAACCCC